>JAWOLJ010000043.1:0-103295 GCA_033853555.1 Myxococcota bacterium | reverse complement strand
CGCCGGGGCGCCGGGGGGCGGCCCCAGGCGGCGCGGGAGCGCCGCCCGTGGATCAGCCGGCGAGCCGCCGGCGCGGGGCCCGCGCCAGCGCGACGAGGCCGACCGCGATCAGGAGCGCGCTGGCGGGCTCAGGCACGGCGGCGAGCGTCGCGGCGCCAGGCGTGGGCACGTCCAGCACCAGGAAGTCGAGCGCGTTGTCTCCCGTGTCCACGTTGGCGAAGCGTCGGGCCAGGGAGCTCCCGGCCGGCGCGTCGAGCGCGGGGCTGCCCTCGCCTGCGAACACCTCGCCTGCCGCGAACACGCCGTAGCCCACCGCATCCAGCACCTGGGTACCCGCGCGCAGGACGATCGAGTCGGGTCCGTTCTGGAAGTCGAAGTTCAGCACCAGGTCGGCGCCCGGCACGCTGGTGGTACCGTCGCCCAGGTCGTCGGCGACCACGAAGAGGCCGTCGGCCGGAATCGCGCCCGAGAGGGCGAGCGACGGACCGATTGCCCCATCGCCCCCGTTCACGCCCTCGAGCTGCAAGCCGTCGAGGACGCTTCCCGGGGCACCGTAGAGCTCCACGAAGGAAAGGCCGTTGTCGGCTCCCACGGCGTCGTAGAAGACCTCCGAGAGCAGCGGCGTGGCCGCCGCCGGAAGCGCTACGCCGGCCAGGAGACCCGCGGTCCATGCGGGCCAGGCACGAGAGAGGAAGGGCATTGCGTTCTCCCACGGGGTGAAGCGTCAGGGGGCGAGCGACGGCGCGCGGCGGCCGAACCAGCCGCCCGTCCAGGCGTCGAGCTGCGCTGCGAGCTCATCCGCCCGGAGCTGGAGCCGCGCCACCTCGAGCACCGATCCCGGGCCGAGGGCCGCGAGATCGAGCAGGACCCGGCGGCGCTCGAAGTAGAGCTGTGTCACCTCGTCCAGGACGTCGTCGCGGAGCTCGATCAGCTCGCGTGCCTCCTTCGAGAGATCGATCTCCTCGGGCTGGTACGCGGCGTCGCCGAGGTCCCAGGTGAAGCGCAGCGTCGCCGAGCTGTCGTGGCGGCGGCTGTGGCCGTGATCGAAGAGCTGTCGCGTGTCGCCGGAGACGAACGACTGGTCCCAGTCGTGGCTGGCGTTCTGCCCTCGGCTGCGGTCGAAGTCGAG
Organism: Myxococcota bacterium; assembly: GCA_033853555.1. Classification (GTDB taxonomy): domain Bacteria; phylum Myxococcota_A; class UBA9160; order UBA9160; family UBA9160; genus JAWOLJ01. The sequence goes on along the minus strand of JAWOLJ010000043.1, from coordinate 102,166 downwards.
AGTCACCAGCGGAAGCAGGCCGCGCAGCGCCACGCCGCGGCGCAGGCGACGCACGTGCTCCGGCCCGAGGTCCAGATAGAGCAGCGCCGCGCGCTGCACGTCGCCGACCGAGGGCTCGCCGGGTCGCGGGTTCGCCAGCGGGAGCGCATCCAGGACCGGGTGCGCGACCGGCTCCGCCAGCCGACCCTCGAGGAGACCTCCCGCCGTGCCCGCGAAGACGCGGCGCGCATCGCCCACCACCACGAACGCCTCCTCGGCGCCGGCCGGCGGCGCCGCGCGACGCCACGGGCCTTCCGGGCGGGGCGCCTCCAGCAGCCCGCGCTCGGTGGCCAGCCACAGCCGCCCCGCCGCGGCCGCGAGGCGTCGGGCACTGGCCCCGGGCACCCCCGCCAGCAACGCCGTCCGCCAGTCTCCACCGGGCTCGGTCCGCCACGCGATCGTGTCGGGAGACACCACGGCGACGTCAACGCCGGGCAGATCCGTCACCACGTGGAGAGGATCGCCGTGGGAGACCCCGCCGAAGGGGTGCTCCTCCAGCCGCTCCAGGATCGCGAAGCGCGGTCCTTCGCGCGCCAGACGCGCGCGCCAGACCGCGCCGTGCGCGGTCCACCAGAGCTCGAACGATTCGTCCCGCGCCCGCAAGGCGAGCCCGGCGGCCGGCGCATCGGGCGTCGCTCCGGCGATCCGCTGCCAGGTGGCGCCGTCGCTCGAGACGTGGACGCCATCGCCCGAGCCGACGGCGAGCACACCCGACGCCACCGCCAGCGCCGCCACTGCGCGCGCCGCCGCGCCCGGCGCGGGCGTTCGATCGACGAGGCGCCCTTCCCGGTCGCGGCGCAGGAGTCCGCTCGCGGTGCCGAGCCAGAGCGCGCCCTCGGCGCCGAAGGCGAGAGCGCGCACCGCGCCGCGCGGACTCACGCTCTCGATGCGACCGTCGCGCTCCTGCAGCCATGCGCCGCGGGCTCCGCCCACGGCGAGGCGACCGCTCGCGGGGTCGCAGGCCACGGCTTCGATCGCACTCGATCGTGTCGGCGGCGGACCCGGCTCGAAGAGGACCGCGGTAGCCCCGGCCGATGCGGACCCGCTCGCGGGGGACGCCCCCGGCTCCTGTCCGGAGGCCGCGAGCCCGAGCAGCGCGACGGCCGCGCCGAGTGCGGCGGAGTGGGCGACGAAGTGGAGCACGCGCATGCAGTGGCAGGGAGCAAGCGTCGTGCCACACATTGCATCGCGGTGACGTGCCGGCAGGCTTCGTCACGACGCGCACTTCCGCTGCGGGCTGCGCGTGGGCACGGCCACAGCGTGAAGCAGCGAGCACCGACGCCAGCGAACCGCCGGGCACGGCGGGCGCTGCTTGACGGCGCGAGGCACGTCGAGAAGAATCGCTGCGATGCGCGCTCGTCCCGCCGTGCGAGCGGTCCTCGCGGTCGCCCTCCTCGCCGTTCCCGCGGCCGCGGCGTCTGCCGACGGCCCCGTCGTCTACAAGTGGGTGGACGCGGATGGGATCCCGCACTTCACCACGCATCTCGATCGCGTGCCCTCCGAGGTACGCGAGAAGGTGCGCGAAGCAGCGACGGCGACGAGTCCGCCGAGCGCAGAGCCGGGGACGCAGCCGCAGCCGACGGCGCCCGACGTTGCGGCGGGCCCGCCGCCGGCGGGCGAGCCGGCCCCGCCGGCGGGAGAGCCCCGCGAGACCGGGCGGCCGTCGCAGGACGCAGCGCCCGCGACCCCCGTCGGCACGCCCGCCGCGCCGAACGCGTCCGCGGGAGGAGAGATGGCGGCGGCCGCTCCCACCGGCCCGGAAGCTCTCGACGCTCGAATCGCCGCCCTCGAGCAGGAGATCAGCCGCGATCAGTCGGCGCTCGAGAACTTCCTGAGCGAGGAGCAGAAGCCGGGGGCGCCGCTGTTGCCCGATCGGCCCCCGTTTCGCGAGATCGCCCACCGCCTGCCGAAGCTCCAGGCCGAGCTCGCGCGGCTGAAGGAGGAGCGCGCGCACCAGGCCACGCCCTAGGGCGCGTCGCCCGGCGCCAGCGCCGGGATGGGGAGCGCGTCGCGGGTCGGACGGTCGGGGGCGCTCGCCCCGAGAAGGAGACGGGTCGTGAGCACGCCGCGCGCGGGGCGGGGACCGATCGTGGCGCTCGCCGGGGGCGTCGGCGCCGCGCGCTTCCTGGCGGGGCTGGTCGGCGTAGTCCCGCCCGACGACGTGGTCGCCGTGGTCAACACCGGTGACGATCACGAGTTCTACGGCGTCCACGTCTCGCCCGACGTCGACATCGTCACCTACACGCTGGCGGGTCGGGTGGATCCGGAGCGGGGCTATGGCCTGGCCGGCGACTCTTTCGCCGTGCTGGAGGCCCTCGCCGCCCTCGGCCACGAGACCTGGTTCCGGCTCGGCGATCGCGATCTCGCGACGGCGCTCCACCGCAGCCTGCGCCTGCGCAGCGGCGCCGGTCTGGCCCAGGTGGCGGACGAGGTGCGCCGCGCCTACGGCGTGGCCACGCGCATCCTCCCGATGTCGGAGGCGCCCTGCCCCACCCTGGTGGAGCTGGAGGGAGGACGCCGGCAACACTTCGAGGAGTATCTAGCGAGGGACGGCGCTCCCGACGAGGTTCGCGGCGTGGACCTCTCGGCGGCGCGGGGCGCGCCGGCCGCGCCGGGCGTGCTGCAAGCGTTGCGCTCCGCCCGCGTCATCCTGGTGTGTCCGAGCAACCCCGTGGTGTCGATCGGGCCGATCCTGGCGCTCGAAGGCGTGCGCGCGGCCATCGCCGCCTCGGGGGCGCCGGTGGTGGCGGTCTCGCCGATCGTGGGCGGCGCGCCGGTCAAAGGGCCCGCGGACCGGCTGCTGCGGGGGATCGGCGTGGAGGTGAGCGCCCGCGGGGTGGCCGGCCTGTACCGGGAGCTCGCCCGCGGCTACGTGCTGGACGAGCGGGACGCCCCGCAGGCGCGGGACGTCGAGGCGCTCGGGCTCCGCGCCCTCGTCACCGACACCATCATGCGTGATCGCGCCGCCGCCGCCTGCCTGGCACGCATCACGCTCGAGCTCGCCGAGCAGCTCCGATGAGGGTGGCGCTGGTGCCGGTGAAGCGCCTGCACGCCGCGAAGTCGCGGCTGCTTCCGCTGCTGGGCCGAGCGGCGCTGGAGCGACTCACGCTGGCGATGCTGGAGGACGTGCTCGCGGCGCTGCGGGCGGCGCGCGAGATCGATCGGGTGGCGGTGGTGACGGAGGATCCGGCGGTGGCCGACGCGGCCCGTGCGGCCGGTGCCGAGGCGCTGCTGCGCCGGGACGCGGGGCTGAACCCGTCGCTCGACGCGGCGGCGCGCACGCTGGCCGCGGAGGGCGCACGCGCGCTCCTGGTGGTGCTCGGCGACGTTCCGGGGATCGAGCCGCCGGACGTGGCGCGGCTCTTCGCCGCGCTGGCGGAGCTCGGCGGCCGTGGCGTCGTGCTCGCTCCGGCGCGCGACGGCGGCACCGCGGCGTTGCTGCGCGCGCCCCACGACGTGATCCCGAGTCGCTTCGGTCCCGAGAGCGCCGCCGCCCATCGCGCGCTCGCCCGCGACGCCGGTGTGCCGCTGGCGGAGCTCGAGCTCCCGGGTCTCGCGCTCGATCTCGACCGGCCGGAGGACGTGGCGGAGTTCCGCAGCGCGGGCCGGGGCGGCACCCGCACGCGCCACGCGCTGGCAGAGCTTCGTCTGGAGGCCGCATGCTGAGCGGGCCGCCGCGCGAGCTCCGCCTGGTGCCGCTCCAGGGGATCCCGTTGGTACGACCGGGCGACGACCTGGCGGCGCTGCTCCTCACGGCCGCCCGCTTCGCCGACGTGGCGCTCGAGGACGGCGTCCTCGTTGTGTGCCAGAAGGCCGTCTCCAAGGCCGAAGGGCGCATCGTCCGCCTCTCCGAGATCGAGCCCTCGCCCGAAGCGGCACGGATCGCCGCGGAGGACGGGAAGGATCCGCGCCACGTGGAGCTCGTCCTCCGCGAGTCCGCGCGGATCGTGCGGCGCGGGCCGGGGGTCCTGATCTGCGAGACCCGACACGGTTTCGTGTGCGCCAACGCAGGCGTCGATCTCTCGAATGCGCCAGGGCACGACGTCGCGGTGCTCTTGCCCGAGGATCCCGACGCTTCCGCTCGCCGGCTGCGCGACGCGCTGGTCAAGGCCGGCGCGCGACGTATCGCCGTGATCGTCTCCGACACGTTCGGGCGTCCATGGCGCGAGGGACTGGTCGACGTGGCGCTCGGCTGCGTCGGGATCGCACCGATCGCCGATCTGCGCGGCCGCCCCGACCTGACCGGCCGCACCTTGCAGGTGACGGCGACCGCCACCGCGGATCAGCTCGCCGCGGCGGCGGGACTGCTGATGGTCAAGGATTCGGGGGTGCCGGCGGTCTGGGTCGAGGGCCTGAGCCCCGACGGCGAAGGCAGTGGTCGCGACCTCCTGCGCGATCCGAAGCACGACCTCTTCCGCTGAGCCTCGGCCCCGCGCGGGCCGGGGATGGTTCCGTCACAGGAACGCGTCGATGGCGTCCCACAGGGCGTCGATGCCGAGGCCGGTTTCGGCCGAGGTCGCAATCACGCGATCGGCCGGGAGCGGGATCGCGCGCTCGAGCTCCCGCATGCGGCGGGCCCGCTGCATCGGCGGGAGCTTGTCGCACTTGGTGAGGACCACGAGGCTCGCGATGCCGCGCTCCGCCAACCAGGCCAGGAGGAGCGTCTCGTCCTCGCTCACCTCGCGCCGCAGATCCTGGAGCAGGAGCGCCGCCCGCAGCGCCGGACGGCTCACGAGCGCGCCCTCCACCAGGGCGCGCCAGCGCGCGCGCTCCTGCTTCGGCACCCGGGCGTAGCCGTAACCCGGCAGGTCCAGCAGGCGAAGCCGCTCTTCGCTCCCGTCCTCGCGGCGGAGATCCACGCGATAGAGCTGGAGGAGCTGCGTCTTTCCCGGGGTGGCGCTGGTGCGGGCCAGCCCGCGCCGCCCCACCAGGCGATTCAACAGGCTCGACTTGCCGACGTTCGAGCGGCCGAGGAAGGCCAGCTCGGGCAGGTCGTCGCGCGGCAGTGTCGAAGGGCTCGCCGCAGCCGTCTCGAACGCCGCGGTCAGCACCTTCATAGCGCGCGGCCGAGACGCTCCAGGGCCTCCCCCAGATCGGGCTCGGAGGCGGCGCAGCAGAAGCGCAGGAAGCCCTCGCCCGCCTCGCCGAAGTCGATGCCCGGCGTGGTCGCGACGTGCGCGCGCTCCAGCAGACCGAAGGCCAGCCGACGCGAATCCGTGTCGAACTTCCGCGCGTCGGCGAAGACGTAGAAGGCGCCGGGCGGGGGTGCGGTCACACCAAAGCCGAGGCGTCGCAGCCCGTCCACCAGCAGCAGACGCCGCTCCCCGTAGGCCGCGCGCATGCGCTCGACGGCCGGCGCGCCGTGCTCGAGCGCCGCGATGCCCGCGTGCTGGACGAAGCGGTTGGCCGAGATGAACAGGTTCTGCTGAAGCACCTGCAGCGGGCGCACCGCCGCCGGCGGCGCCACCACCCAGCCGAGCCGGAAGCCCGTCATGGCGTAGCGCTTGGAGAAACCGTCCAGCGCGAACGCCTCCGCGGAGACCTGGAGCGCGGAGGTGACCCGCGCCCCGTCGTACAGCAGCCCGTCGTAGATCTCGTCCGAGACCAGCGGCACGCCGAGCGCCGCGAGCCCGCGCAGCACCTCCGCGTCCTGCACCGCACCGGTCGGGTTGGCCGGTGACGCCACCACCACCGCGCGGGTGCGCGAGGAGAGCGCCCGGCGCACCGCGCCGGGATCGAGGCGCCAGCCGTCTTCGGGTCGCGTGGGCACCAGCACCGGGGTGCCCCCGCAGACCCGAACGAAGTTCGGATAGCAGGGGTAATGGGGCGTCCCCATCACCACCTCGTCGCCGGGCCCCACCAGCAGCGAGAACACCAGGAGCATGGCCGAGGAGGTCCCGTTGGTGACGAGGATGCGCTCGGGCTCGATCGTCACGCCGAAGCGTCGCCCGAGATCGGCCGCGATCGCCTGACGCAGCTCCAGGAGCCCGCGGCTGTCGGTGTAGCGGGTCTCGCCGGCCGCGAGCGCTCGGCCGCAGGCCTCGATCACGGCGGCCGGCGGCGGAAAATCGGGCTCGCCCACTCCGAGGTGGATCACCCGCGCGCCGGCTCGCTCCAGCTCGAAGGCCCGCTCCACCACCTCCATCGCGAGGAAGGGCTCGACCTGGGCGGCACGGGGCGCGAAGCGGAGGGCCATCGCCGCGAAGTAGCCGCGCGCCCCCGGCGTGTCAAGCGACCGGGCCGCGCAAGTCGCTGGATTCCGGAGGCTTTCCCACCTGCGGGCGCTTTGACACACCCGCACCGCTAAAGTACGTTCCGGCCGGACCGACGGAGAGCTCCCGAGCCAGATGTCCAAGGGTGTGCAGATCGCGCTCGGCGCGCTCGCGATCGCGGCGCTGCTCGGCTGGTATGCCTGGTCGGCGAACGGAGGCGGCGCGAGCTTCCGCTACTTCCAGACGCTCAAGGAGTTCCGCGCGGCGGGCTCGCCCGAGCAGCACGCCCGGGTGCACGGCTACGTGGTGCCGGGCTCGATCCAGCGCGATCTCCAGACGAAGTCCGTGCGCTTCGCGGTGCAGAACGATCCTCCCCATCGGTCCGGAGCCGAAGGGGAGGGCCTCGCCGTCTCGTATGCCTCGCTCGAGCTGCCGGATCTCTTCAAGGACGGGGCCGAGGTGGTGGTGGAGGGCCGCCTCCAGGGACACGGCGACACCGCCGTGTTCCAGGCGACGAACGTCCTCGCGAAGTGCCCCTCCAAGTTCCAGGCCAAGGCGACCCAAGCCGCGGCCTTCTGAGCGCGCCGTCGGCCGCCGCCCGGCCGGTGCGCGCCGCACCGCCCGGGCCGGAGCCCGGGCGGCGTCGATCGAGAGAGGAGAGCGCGTGTCCGACCTGGGTTCCCTCTCGCTCCGGCTGGCCCTGGTGGTCGCGGTCCTCGGCCTCGGCGTGGCGCTGCTGGCGGGGCTGCGTCGGCGCGACCCGCAGGCTCCCGCCTGGACGCAGGTGGCGCTGCGCGCGGTGTGGCTGGTCTTCGCCTTCACCAGCTTCGCCATCGGCTCGCTCTTCCTGGCCTTCGCCACCTGCGACTACCAGCTCGCGTACGTGGCGGAGCACTCGGCTCGCAGCATGGCCCTGCCCTTCCGCATGGCGGCGCTCTGGGGCGGCCAGGCGGGCTCGCTCCTGCTCTGGCTCTGGATCCTGACCGTCTACTCGGCGGTGGCGATGTGGGTGCATCGCCGCGGCAGTCGCGCGCTGCTGCCGTGGATCTGCGTGTCGCTCCTCGCCAACGCGATCTTCTTCCTGGTCCTCGTCAACTTCGTGACCAATCCCTTCGAGAAGCTGCCCCCGGACCAGGTGCTCTCGGACGGCGCGGGGCTGAACCCGCTGCTCCAGCACCCGGCGATGATGGCCCACCCGGTGATGCTCTACAGCGGCTTCGTCGGCTTCGCGGTGCCGTTCGCGTTCGCCTTCGCCGCGCTCGTCACGGGCGAGCTCGGCACCGCCTGGCTGCGCGCCACGCGCCGCTGGACCCTCGTGCCCTGGTTCTTCCTCTCGATCGGAATCCTGCTGGGCGGACGCTGGGCCTACGAGGTGCTGGGCTGGGGTGGCTACTGGGCCTGGGATCCGGTGGAGAACGCCTCGTTCATGCCCTGGCTCGCCGGCACCGCCTATCTGCACTCGGTGATGATCCAGGAGAAGCGGGACATGCTGAAGACCTGGAACCTGGTGCTGATCGGCCTCACCTACTCGCTGTGCCTCTTCGGCACCTTCCTGACGCGCAGCGGTGTCGTGGCCTCGGTGCACTCCTTCACCGCCGCCGGCTGGTTCGGATTCATCTTCCTGGCCTACGTGATGGCCGTGGCCACCACCTACTTCGCGCTGCTGCTGTGGCGACGCCCGAGCCTGCGCAGCCAGAACCGCCTCGAGTCCGTGCTCTCCCGCGAGGCGAGCTTCGTGGTGAACAACTGGGTCTTCATGGGCATCCTGGCCGTGGTGTTCTGGGGCACCCTCTTCCCCGTGGTCTCGGAGGCGGTGAGCCGGAAGAAGATCGCGATGGGTCCCGCCTTCTTCGACATGATGAACGCGCCGCTCGCCCTGCTGCTGCTCTTCCTGACCGGGATCGGGCCGCTGATCGCGTGGCGGCGGGCGTCCTGGCTGAGCCTGCGCCGCCAGTTCCTGCTGCCGGCGCTCTGCGGCCTCGGCATGGGCCTCCTCTTCCTGGCCGTGATGCACGGGCGCACCGGGCTCTACCCGTTCATGACGTGGAGCCTCGGGGCCTTCGTGACCGGCACGATCCTGCAGGAGTACGGCCAGGCGATCCGTGCGCGGATGCGCCACGGCGAGGGGGCCTTCCAGGCGCTGACGACGCTCCTGCGCAAGAACCAGCGCCGCTACGGCGGCTACGTGGTGCACCTCGGCGTGGTCTTCATCCTAATCGGGACGGCGGGCGCGGCGTTCAATCGCGAGAAGCTCGAAAACGTGCGCCCGGGCGGCACGGTCCGGATGGGCGACTACACGCTCGAGTACCTGACGGCACGAGCGCTGCCGAAGCAGCACTACGGCGGCGCCGTGGCGCGCCTCGCGCTCTTCCAGGACGGAAAGCCTCTCGCGGTGATGGCGCCGGAGAAGCGGATGTACTGGCTCGAGCAGCAGCCCGCCTCGATCCCGGCCATCCACTCGACACTGCGCGAGGACCTCTACGTGACCCTCACCGCGGTCGAGCCCGACGGCTCGGCCACGCTCAAGATCTACCGCAATCCCCTGGTCAACTGGATCTGGATCGGGGGCTTCACCTTCGTGCTGGGCACGCTGGCCATCCTGTGGCCCCATCCCCCGCTGCGCGACGAGCCCCCCCGCGCATGAGACGTGGCGGGACGGCCGCCCGCAGCCGGGGCACCGCGATCGTGCGAGGGACGCTGCTGGGGCTGGTCGGCGTCGTGCTGCTGGCTGCGCCCTTGCGGGCGCAGATGCCCCATCCCGACGTGAAGGCGAGCGTGCCCGACGTGCCGAGCGGACCCGCGACGATCCACGGCCGGGTGGTGCACCTGGAGCGGCCCGCGGCCGCCGCCGGCGTGGAGGTAGTGCTCTACGCGCTCCCCGCCTCGGGCGTTCCCGGCGTGCGACGCGGCACCACCGACTCCAAGGGCGAGTTCCGCTTCGAGGGCATCTCCAACGATCCCTCGGTGGCGTACCTGGTGGGCGCCCGCTTCGGCGACGTCCCCTTCCCGGGCGAACGCGTGATCTTCGCGGCGGGCGAGACCGACCACGCGGTCGAGGTGCGGATTGCCGACGCGACGACGGATCCGCGCGGGATCGAGGTCACCTCCTCCAGCCTGCGGCTCGAGCGGGCCGGGACCAAGGTCGGCGTCGACGAATCGCACCGCCTGCGCGGCGCGAGCAAGCGCGTCTACTACGTGCCGCCCGCCCGGCGCGGCGCCACACCGCCGGGCTTTCGCGCGACCCTGCCCGAAGGGGCCGGCGATCTCGCCTTCCCGCTCGGCGTGAAGCCGGAGGGATTGGAGGTCAAGGGGCGAGAGATCGCCTTCTACGGCCCGATCTATCCCGGCGACCAGGACCTGAGCTTCCACTACACGGTGTCGGAGGAGGCGGCGCGAGCGCTGCGGAAGCCCTTCCCGAGCGGAACCAAGGACGCCCGCGTGCTGCTGCCGAGCAGCGGGATGCAGGTCCAGGGCGAGACCCTGCGGTCGGCGGGCAAGACCACACTCGAGGGCCACGAATACCGGAGCTTCGACGCCGGCCGGCTGGCCCCGGGCGCCACGCTCGCGTTCGCCGTGGCGCTGCCACCGGCCCGCACCGACGCCAACGCCCTCTCGCTCGACGAGTCGCGCGTCTTCCTCGAGCTCGACGGCGCGAGCCTGCTGGTGCGGGAGGAGCACCACCTGCGTGTGGCGGGCGACACGCCGGTGGTGGCGCCGCGCGGGAGCGAGCTGCTGAACCTGTCGCTCCCCGAGGAGGCCAGCGACCTGCGCTTCGCGAGCGAGGACTCGGCTCTCGGCCTGGCGTCCGCGGACGACGGAGGGCTCGTGCTCCAGGGTCCCGTGCCTCCCGGAGAATCGACCCTCGAGCTGATGTACCGCCTCCCGCTTCACGACGGCTCGGTGACGCTGCAGCGGCGGTTCGAGAAGCCGCTGCCGCTGCTGTCGGTGTTCGTCGCGGACAGCGGGCTCCGGGTGGAGAGCGAGCGCCTGCACCGCCGCCGACCGGTCCGCACCGAGGACCGGACGTACCTCTACCTCGAGGGATTCGACATCGAGCCGAGCGAGACGGTGTCGCTGCGCCTGAGCCCGCTGCCCGCGCGCACGGCGCCGGGCCGCGTGGGCGACGCGCTCTTCGTGGCGCTCGCCGCCGCGGCGGCGGTGGGCTTCCTGACCGGGCCGCTGCGGAGCAGCGCGGGGGCGGAGACGGAGACCGAGGAGCCGGAGCCCGCTGCCCGTCGCGAACGCGTGTCGCTCTATGCGGCCCTGCGGGACCTCGAGCAGGACTTCGAAACCGGGAAGGTGTCGGAGGAGGACTATCGCACGCTGCGCGACGACCTGCGCGCCCGGGCGGCGCTGCTGCTCCAGCAGGAGCGCGAGGCGCAGCCGCGCTCCGCCGCGTCGCTACCCGTGCTCGAGTCGCCGTGCTGCCCCGCCTGCGGAGCGACGCCGCGCAGCGGCGATCGCTTCTGCGCCGGCTGTGGCGCGCGGCTGACGGAGCCGGCGGGCCGGGAAGCCTCGGCGTGAACGGCGCGGCCATCGCCGCGCGCGGGCTCGAGAAGCGCTTCGGCCCGGTGGCGGCGCTGCGCGGCGTGGACCTCGACGTCCCGGCCGGGGGTGCCCTCGCCCTGCTCGGGCCGAACGGCGCGGGCAAGTCCACCTTGCTGCGCCTGCTGGCGGGCCTGGCCCGGCCCTCGGCCGGGAGCCTGCGCATCGGGAACGGCGACACGGATCGGCGTCGCACGCGCGGGCGGGTGGGCTACATCGGTCACGCCACCTTCCTCTACCCCGCCCTCTCCGCGCGCGAGAACCTGATCTTCGCCGCGCGGCTGCACGGCGTTCGCGACCCGGGAGTGCGGGCGGACGCCCTGCTCGCCGCCCAGGGCCTGGAGGCGGCGGCGGATCGGCCGGCGGGGAGCTTCTCGCGCGGCATGGCGCAGCGCCTCTCGATCGCCCGCGGGCTGGTGCACGACCCCGACGTCCTGCTGCTCGACGAGCCCTTCACCGGGCTCGACCCGGCCGCCGCCGAACGCCTGACGCAGCAGCTCTCGCGCCTGCGGACGGGCGGTCGCACGCTCGTCCTCGTCACCCACGAGCTCGGCCGGGTGGCGCGCCTGGCCGACGCGGCCATCGTGCTGGCGCAGGGGCGCGTGGTGCACGCGGCGGAGGGCCCAGAGCTCGGGCCGGCGCGGCTCGAGGCCGCGTACCTCGCCGCCGTGGGCGAGGTCGCGTGACGGCTCGAGCGGGAGTGGCCCGGTGAACGTCCTCCTGGCGGTGCTGTGGAAGGACCTCCTCACCGAGTGGCGGAGCCGCGATCGCGTGGTCTCCATGCTCCTCTTCTCGCTGCTCGTGGTGGTGGTGTTCCACTTCGCGCTGCCGGACGACGCGCCCGAGACCACCCGGGCCGTGGCGCCGGGACTGCTGTGGGCGGCCTACGTCTTCGCGGCGCTCCTCGGCATGAACCGCGCCTTCGCGATCGAGCTCGAGAACGAGGCGCTCTCGGGGCTGGCCCTGGCGCCGGCGGACCGGGGCTGGATCTTCCTCGGCAAGGCGCTCGCGAACTGGCTGCTGCTCCTCGTGGTGGAGGCGATCACCGCCGGGGCCTTCGCGCTGGGCTTCGACCTTCCCCTCGGCCCGGTGGCGCTCCCGCTGGCGTCGGTGCTGGCACTCGGCTCCGCAGGGCTCGCGGCGATGGGAACGCTCTTCGCCGCGGTCGCAGTGCGTACGAGCTATCGCGAGGTGATGCTGCCCCTCCTGCTGGTCCCGGTGCTCGTGCCGGTGCTGCTCGGCGCCGTGCGCGCCACCGCCGCGCTCCTCGCGTCGGGCGCGCTCCCGCTTGGCCCCCTGCGGCTCCTCGCGGTGACCGACGCCGTGTTTCTGATAGGTTCCTTCGTCCTGTTCGAGTTCGTTCTCGAGGAGTGAGATCGATGCTGGCGAACGATCGCAGAGCAGTGTCGGGCGCCCGGAGCGCCAGCGGCTGGCTCCTCGTGGCCTCGCTGCTGGCCTACGGGGCGGTGGTGGCGACGGCGCCGATCGACGCGGTGCAGGGGCCCATCCAGAAGATCCTGTACCTGCACGTGCCCTGTGCCTTCGCCGCCTATCTCGGCTTCGCCGCCACGGCGCTCCTGGGCGCGCTCTACCTCTGGCGCGGCGAGGCGAGTCTCGACCGCGCCGCCGCCGCCGCGGCGGAGGTCGGCGTCGTGTTCTGCACCCTCGTGCTGCTGACGGGTCCGATCTGGGCCCGGGGCACCTGGGGACGCTGGTGGTCCTGGGATCCCCGGCTCACGGTCACGCTGCTGCTCTGGTTCGTCTACCTGGCCTACCTGCTGCTGCGGGGCTTCACCGAGGGCAGCGAGCGCGCGGCGCGCTTCGCTGCGGTCTACGGGATCGTGGGGCTGCTCGCGGTGCCCCTGAACTACTTCGCGATCGATCTCTTCGGAGGGCGCGCCATCCACCCCGAGAACCTCGCCCGAGGCAGCCTCGGAGCCGGGATGGGCCTGCCCTTCGGCCTTGGCGTCGGGACGGCGCTGCTGGCCTTCCTGCACCTCTGGCTGCGCCGGGTCGAGGTGGCGGAGCTCGAGGCCGAGGCGGCCGCTGCGGCCCACGCGCGAGCCGAGGGCTGAGCGTGGCCTGGGCCCTCGCCGCCTACACCCTGGTGGGCCTCACCCTCGCCTTCTACGCCGCACGCCTGGCCGTGCGGCGCCGACGCCTCGAGACCCGCCGGACGAGCCTCTCGCGGCAAAATCGCGGTTGACAGCAGGGGGTCGACGGAAGTATAGGTAGTGTGCTTGTAAGTTCCAGCCGTTGTTCGACTTTTCGTGCGTCTGAAAGGTTTCTACCCCACCCCCTGAGGGGGCGGTGTGCGCGCGCAGCCCGGGAGCCGTCGCAGGCGACGCCGCCCGGCTGCAGGCCGCCGCAGGGCTCCGGCTGGTCGCTCCGCTCGCCCGCTCCGGCACGTGAGGGACGTGCGGGGGCCGATGGAACTTGCGGGGCAGGCCGGGTCGAGCTCGGTGGAGAGAAGCCGCGTACTCAAGATGGAGGAAAAACAGGGTGCCGCGCCGCTCCGGCGGCGAGTCCGCGAGGCAGCGGCCCGCGGGCAGCGGCGCTCGCAACCGCATGTAGGTCCTTCCCGATCGGCCCCCCACCCTCCGCGTGGCACGGGGCTTGCCAAGGGTCTTCCCCCACAGAGGCCCGGGGAGACCCGCTCGAGCGCGGGAGCAGCCGGAGAGGCGGACGGGAAGGGACCGGGCCTGGGAGGCAGTCGGACAGGATGTCGAGCATGAAGCGGGGCGTCGGGTACTGCGAGAACACGGACTGCGAGGACTACGCCAAGGGCGTCTTCCTCCTGAACCACGGCGACACCTTCTACTGCCCGCGCTGTCGACAGCTCGGAAAGGTGGAGAAGGAGCGCGGCTTCTACACCGGCAACTCCGACATCTTCAAGGAAGTCCGCGTCGAGTACAACTTCGACCCGATCAACGGCGTCTACCGCGAGATCGCGATCGTGCGCGACGAGAGCCTCTGGGGACGCAACAACGTGTATACGCTCCAGTCGCCGCTGATCAAGACCGAGAAGCGCGCGCTCAAGGTCGCAGAGGCGATCCTGGCGAACCTGAACCGCTACCGCGGCCTGCTGAACGGCGACGACATCCCCCGCACCACCGAGATCATCCTCTCCTTCGACGACAACTTCGAGGAGTTCACGCGCAAGCTCCAGCAGCTCAGCAAGGAGTGGGAGGCGAGCGGCCTGCGCGACGTTCCCCGCTGATCCCCCTTCGCAACTCGCGAAGCCCACGGGCCCCCGCCGGACGTCTCTCCCCGGCGGGGGCTTCGTGTCTTCGGGCGCGCCCGTGGCTAGGCCTCTGCGTCCTCGCCGGCACGCATCCGGAGATCGATGCGCAGGCCGGCCCAGATGGCGCGCAGCCCCTGGTGCTCGCGCCGGTGCACCGGAGGACCGCCGGCCAGGGCGTCGGCCAGGGGCGCCCGATACCACGGGAAGAGCGTGGCAGGCGGAGCGCCGGGATCGAAGAAGCGCAGGCGGATCGTCTCGTCCCCGGGCCGCAGTCGGCCGCCGACGGGCTCGCACAGGAAGACGCGCGCAGTGTGGGGACGAAACCCGCTCCGCAGGTAGTCCCCGACGTGCCGTCGCACCGCCAGCTCGAGCCCGGTCTCCTCGCGAACCTCGCGGCGCAGCGCCGCCTCCTCGGGCTCGTCCGGGAGCGGCGTTCCGCCCGGGAGCTCCCAGCCGCGCAGATCGCTGCGCTCGGCGAGGAGCACGCCCTCCGCGGTCAGGATCACCGCCTGCACCACGACGAGTGGGCGTCGTTCGGCGAGCCGGGGTGCAGCGAGGCCCCACCAGGCGAGCCGGGCGTACGACGGCAGGGCGCCCGCGAGGCGGGCGGCGCGGCCCGCCACGCTCAGGCGCACCGGCGGCCGCTCCGCCGGGCTGCGCCCTCCGCTCGCCTCCGGCTCGCTGCGCGCTTCGCCTGCACTAGCCCACGATCTTGTTGAGGGGGTACTCCACGATGCCGGTGGCGCCGGCCTCCGAGAGCTGGGGCAGGAGCTCGCGCACCATCCGCTCCTCGATCACCGTGTTCACCGCGACCCAGCGCGCGTCCGCGAGCGCCGAGATCGTCGGCGTGGCGAGCGCGGGCAGGAGCGCCAGCACCTTGTCCAGTCGCTCGCGCGGCACGTTCATCATGAGTCCGACGCGGTCCAGCGCCGCGATCGCGCCCCGCAGCAAGAGAGCGAGCTGCTCCATCTTGCGTCGCTTCCAGGGGTCGGCGAAGGCCTCCTTGTTCGCCACCAGGCGCGGCGTGCTCTCGAGCACCACGTCGAGCACGCGGAGCTGGTTTGCGCGGATGCTCGACCCCGTCTCCGACACGTCCACGATGGCGTCCGCGAGCAGCGGCGGCTTCACCTCGGTCGCGCCGTAGGAGAACTCGACCTCGGCGCGCACGCCGTGGCTCTTCAGGTAGCGCTCCGTGAGGCCCACCACCTCGGTGGCGATCCGCCGTCCCTCCAGGTCCTTCACGCTGCGGAAGGGCGAGCCCTCCTTCACGGCCAGCAGCCAGCGGACCGTGCGGTAGTTGGGCCAGGGAGCCTTGAGATCCACCAGCTCCTTCACCTTGGCCCGCGTCTCCAGCACCCAGTCGATCCCGGTGATGCCGCAGTCCATCGCGCCATGCTCGACGTAGCGCGCCATCTCCTGGGCCCGGATCAGGATGCACTCGATCTCGGGATCGTCGATCTCGGGGTAGTAGGAGCGCTCCGACACGCGCACGCGCCAGCCGGCGAGCCCGAGCAGCTTGAGCGTGGTCTCCTGCAGGCTGCCCTTCGGCAGCCCGATGCGCAGCGGCGGGCTCACTTCTTGTAGACCCGTGCGGGGTCGAAGACCTGCACACCGTCGTCCACCCAGCGGTCGCCGTCCCGTCGCCGGAAGAAGCAGCTGCGCCGGCCGGTGTGGCAGGCGGCGCCGCCACGCTGCTCCACCCGGAGCAGGACGGCGTCGCCATCGCAATCCGCTCGTAGCTCCACCACGCGCTGGGTGTTCCCGCTCTCCTCGCCCTTGTGCCACAGACCCCGCGAGCGGCTCCAGTACACAGCCTCGCCGGTCTCGAGCGTGCGGCGCAGCGATTCGGAATTCATGTGGGCCACCATCAGGATCTCTCCGGTGTCGGCGTCCTGGGCGATGGCGGTGACGAGGCCGCCCCCCTTCTGGAAGTCGAGCTGGTCGAGCAGGTCCATGGCGGCCCGCGAGGCTAGCGGTCGGCGAGGGCCGAGGCCAGCCGCTCGCGGAGACGGCGACACTCGTCGAAGCCCGGACCGCGCGCATAGAGCTTCTCCCGGCCGTGGCCGGACCCGCGCTGCAGGATCCCCCGGCGACACAGCACGTCGAGGGCGTTCGCCAGCGTGACGGGGTTCGCGGACTCGGGCCGCGTCACCTCCCCGATCAGCGCGCAGCGCTCGAACTGCTCGGCGGCCGCGCGCTCGAGCTCTCCGGCCCCCACCGCACCCTCGCTGGCGAGCACTGCGCCGGTCGCAGCATAGTAGGCCTCGAGGAGCGTGCGCGTCTGCTCGGCCAGGAACCCGAAGCCTGGCCGCCCCTTGTCGGTGGCGACCATCCGCTCCTCGTCCCGCTCCAGCCAGCCGGTGCGCTCGAAGTAGTCGACGAAGGCGTCGAGGTGCGCGGCCATCACCTCGCCGAGCGGCAGGAAGAGCTCGCGATGGAAGAGCTCGAGCCAGAACGACAGATCCTCGCGCAGCTCGCGGAGCGTCGCGCCGCGCAGCAGCCGCCGCGCCAGGAAGCTCGGCACCGCGATGAAGTGCAGGATCCCGTTGCGATAGAAGTCGAGGGCCCGGCGCCGGCTCTCCTCGAAGTAGAGGATCTCGCCGCGCGGATCCTGGGCGATCTGGATCAGGTCGCTCCGCACCAGGAACGCGATGGCGTCGCGGAAATCTCCCTTGTCCCGCGCCAGGGCGGGCGAGAGCTTCACGTCCTGGAGGCGCAGCAGCTCCACGATCTCGCGCATGTGCGCCGTGAGCTCGTGCCGGAAGAGGCCCCGGCGCCGCTCCCCCAGGAGGGCCGAGGCCGCCACCGAGGTGGCGTTCGCCACCGTCGCCCAGTTGATGCGCTCCACGATCCGCTCGCCCAGGAGCTCGACGAAGTGCCGCTTCTGCTCCTCGAGCTCGGGCGAGGCGGGGGCCGCGAGCACGGCGCGGCGCGCCCCCAGGGCATCGGCCAGCGAGATCGGCTCGCCGAAGTTCACGAAGACGCTGCCGAAGCGTCGGCGCAGCACCTTGCGGGCGCGCAGCAGGCCGAGGGTGCTCTCCTGGACCTTTCCCCCGCCCTCGAGCTCGTGGACCATCGCGCTCTCTTCGACCAGGCGCTCGTAGCTGATGGCCACCGGTACCAGGAAGAGGTCCCGTCGCGCGCCGGCCAGGAACGCCTCCACGTCCCACGACAGCATCCCGAGGCGCGGGGGCAGCGTCTTGCCCGTGCGCGAGCGACCGCCCTCGATGAAGAACTCCTGCGTGAAGCCCTCCTTGACCAGATAGGCCACGTAGCGACGGAAGACGTCCTTGTACAGCGGCGCGTCGAAGGAGCGGCGCAGGAAGAAGGCGCCGGCGCGGCGGAAGATCACCCCGAACGGGCCGAAGCCCATGTTCTCCCGCGCCGCGATGTGGGGCGGCACCAGATGGTGACCGTAGAACAGCCAGGACAGGATCAGGAAGTCGAAGTACGAGCGATGGCTCGGGAGCAACACGATCGGGTGGCGCTTGGCGTACTCCGTCACCTTCTCGAGGCCGTTCACCTCGATCGACGCGAAGAGCCGCCGGAACACGAAGCTCACCGCCAGGTTCAGCCCGGCCAGGAAGGTGGAGTTCATGTTGGCGGCGATCTCCCGGAAGATCCGCTCCGCCTCGGCGCGCGATGCCTCGAGCGGCACGCCCTTTTGCAACGAGTGGGCCTCGATCGCGCCGCGCACCTGCGGGTCGCCGAGCACCATGTCCTGAACCTTGTAGCGGGGCCGCAGGGTCGGCCCCTCCACCACCTTCTCCTCCCGGTACAGGAAGATCAGGAGCGAGCGGCGCACCTTGCGCACCAGGGCCTCGCGGCCCTCGTGGCGGCGCTCGTCGAGGAAGCTCCGCAGATCGATCGCCTCCCCCGCCTTGACCGAGAGGCCGCGGTACGTGGTGAGGAAGGACGCGACCTTGGTGAGGTCCGAGGGGCGGGTGGAGGCGCCGTAGGTCAGGTTCAGGAAGCGCCGCTCGGCCCGCGGCCCCTTGCGCCAGAACAGGGCCAGCGGGACCAGATAGACCGGACAGCCCGAGTCCCACACCGCGCCCACCAGCTCGTCGAGGCGGTCGAGCTCCTGCTTGCCGGCCTCGAGTGCGCGCTCCCTTCCGCCGAGCCACGAGGCCATGCGCGCGGTGCGCAGGAACAGGAAGGACGACTGGCCCGCCATCGCGAGCGCGCGCTCGCAGCCCTGCGCTGCCGCTCGCGGGCGGCGCAGCCGACCCAGCCGCAGGCGCAAGGCCTCGAGCAGCGGACGGTAGTAGTAGAAGCTCACGCCGTTGGCGTAGCCCGAGAGCCTCAGTCCCTCGCGCAGGAAGAGCGTATTGAACAGGAAGTAGTCCAGCCTGCTCGCGTAGCGCATCACGTACACCACGGCGCCGCGGCTCTCGAGCTCGCGGAGCTGCGCGACCGTGGCCTCGTCCAGGTCGAAGTGGCCGAAGAAGCGGTGGGCGAACCAGCGGAAGAAGAGATTGAAGCGCGGCGTCATCGCCGACCGCGGGTCGGCGAGCTCCGGCGGAGCGGCGCGAACGGGAGCCGGAGGCTGGGATCGGTCCGGCATCGCGGATTGGGTACCACCGGGGCGCGCGGCGGGCAACGCGCGCGCCCGGCGGCGCGGAGCCGCCGGGCGTCGAACGGGCCGCCGGCCCGGCCGCGAAGCCGCCGGTGCTAGGCCAGGATCTGATCGATCTTCGAGGCGATCTCCTGGGGGCTCCAGAGGCCTCCATTCTCCTTCTTGGTCACGCCCTGGGTACGGACCATGCGCATCTCGGAGATGGTGCCGCTGCCCACGAAGAAGATCCGCTTGGTCACGGCCTTCGAGAGGTCGCTCGCCAGGAACACGATCAGCGGCGACACCAGCTTGGGATCCATGCGCGCCTTCATCTCCTCGGACTGGAAGAACGGGAGATCCTCGGTGAGCCGCGTGAGCGCCACCGGAGCGATGGCGTTGACCCGGATCCCCGCCTTCTGGCCCTCCAGCGCCAGACAGCGCGTGAAGCCCGCGATGCCGGCCTTGGCCGCGCCGTAGTTGGTCTGTCCGAAGTTGCCTTCGAGACCGGAGGTGGAGGAGGTGTTCACGATCGAGCCGGCGACGTTGTTCTCGCGCATCCAGTTGAAGACGGGCCGGGTGCAGCAGTAGGTGCCCTTCAGGTGCACCTGGATCACCACGTCCCACAGATCCTCTTCCATCTTCGACAGCGTCTTGTCTCGCAGGATGCCGGCGTTGTTCACCAGGCAGTCGACTCGGCCCCAGGTGTCGAGCGCGGTCTTCAGGATGCCCTCACCGCCGGCCACCGTCGCCACCGAGTCGTAGTTCGCGACGGCCTGCCCGCCGAAGGCGCGGATCTCCTGCGCCACCTTGTCGGCCATGTTGTGGGAGGCGCCGGTGCCGTCGCGCGCGCCTCCGAGGTCGTTCACCACCACCCGCGCGCCCTCGCGCGCCAGGGCGAGGGCGTGCTCGCGGCCGATGCCGCCGCCCGCGCCCGTCACGATCACCACCTTGCCGTCGAGCAGAGCCATGGGGGTTCTCCTTCAAGTGCGGCGACTCTAGCCGACGCTCGATTCGCCGATCAAGCCCCGCGGCCGTCGCCCGGCTCGAACAGGATGGTGCGCAGCACGTCGAAGGGACGGAAGCCGAGACCCTGGTACAGGCGCTCCGCCGCGGTGTTGCCCTCGACCACCGCGAGCTGGACGTGGTCCGCGCCGGCGGCGAAGGCCTCGCCGCAGAGCGCCGCAACGCCCGCCCGCGCGTGGCCGTGGCGACGCGCGGCAGGGAAGGTGTAGACGCCCTGCAGCAGCCAGCCCTCGCTGCGCCGCACGTCTGCGTAGCCGACCCAGGCGATCCCGTCCGCCGTCTCGACGACGCTCGCGCGTGTCACACGGCCGCGCACCCAGCGACGGAAGCCCTCCGGGTCGCCGTCGAACGGATCCGGGCGCCCCTCCTCGCACAGGCTGGCGCGCGCCGCCTGGACCAGGGGCTCCAGGTCGGCGCTGCTGGCC
This sequence comes from Myxococcota bacterium, assembly GCA_033853555.1. Lineage (GTDB taxonomy): Bacteria > Myxococcota_A > UBA9160 > UBA9160 > UBA9160 > JAWOLJ01. The sequence goes on along the minus strand of JAWOLJ010000043.1, from coordinate 82,120 downwards.
GGCCGCACGCGCGCGCCCGGCGCCGCGCTCGCCGCGACCAGCTGGCGCCGCTCCAGGCGATAGGCGGTCTCGCGGCGATCCACCACGGCGCGTCGGCCGTCGGCCGCGAGCGCTCGCCAGAGAGCGGTTACCGGTGCCACCGCGCTCTTCACGAGTCCGCCCTCCACCTCGAGGAGGAACGGAAGGAGCGCCTGCAGCGTCCCCGGGTCGAGGTCGCGCTCCAGGACGATGCAGGGACGGAGCGCAGCCAGAGCCACGAGCTCGCGGCCACGGAAGAGTCCGGCGAGCTCGGGTGCCGCGTCCCCGGGCGACGGCGGGCGTCCGAGGCCGGCCGCGAGATCGAGCAGGAAGAGATTGGAGAGCGGATCCCGCGCCGCGCGCGAAATGGCGGCGTCGCGGTCGCGGGGACCGAGCCGCCTCGCCGCGACCGCGGCTCGCGGTGCGCTCACGAGGGCCTCGTCACTCGAGGACCACGAGCACCGCGCCCTCCTCGACGCTGGCTCCCTCCTGCACCCGGATCTCCGCGATCCGCCCGGCGCACGGCGCCTCCACCGGGATCTCCATCTTCATGGACTCGAGGAGGATCAACACGTCGCCCTCGGCCACCTGGTCGCCGACCGCTCTCTCGATCTTCCACACGCTCCCGGTGATCTGGGCCTCGACCCGCGTCGGCATCGCTCCTCCCGGGGGCGCCGGCGGCTGCGCCGCCGGCTCGCGCCCTCCCGTCTGTCCGGACTCCCCTCGCCGTCGGCTCGCCGTGCGCTCCGCCCCTCACTAGCCCTCGACGGCGCGCTGGAGCAGCCGCGCCAGGTAGTGGATGGAGAGCTCCCCGCGGCGGAACGCCGGATCGCAGAGCACGCGACGGTGCAGCGCGAGGTTCGTCTTCACGCCCTCCACGATCGTGGCGTCCACGGCGGCGAGCGCGCGTTCGATCGCGCGCTCCCGCGTCTCGCCGCGCACCACGATCTTGGCCAGCAGCGGATCGTAGAAGGGCGTCACGCGGGCGCCCTCCTCCACGCCGGCCTCCACCCGCACGTCCTCGCCCGAGGGCCAGACGAGCTTCGTTAGCGCGCCGGGCGAGGGCAGGAAGTTGCGCGCAGGATCCTCGGCATAGATCCGAAGCTCGATTGCGTGGCCGCGCTGCGCGAGATCCGCCTGGCCGAACGGAAGCGGCTCGCCCGCCGCGAGCCGGAGCTGGAGCTGCACCAGGTCGACGCCGGTGGTCCACTCCGTCACGGGATGCTCCACCTGGAGTCGCGTGTTCATCTCCATGAAGTACCACGCGCCGTCCGGCGCCAGAAGGAACTCGAGGGTGCCCACGTTCTGGTAGCCGATGGCCCGCGCGGCGCGCACCGCCGCCGCCCCGAGCGCCTCGCGGAGCGCGGCGTCCGCCACCGGGCTCGGCGCCTCCTCGATCACCTTCTGGTGTCGGCGCTGCACGGAGCACTCGCGCTCGAAGAGGTGGACCACTGCGCCCGCGCGGTCGGCCGCGAGCTGCACCTCGACGTGGCGCGCACCGTGCACCAGCCGCTCCAGATAGAGCGAGCCGTCGCCGAAGGCCGCCTTCGCCCGCGCGGCGGCGCTCGCGAAGCCGCGCCGCAGCGCCGCAGCGTCCTCGCACGGCACCATGCCGATCCCGCCGCCGCCGGCCGCTGCCTTGAGCATCACCGGATAGCCGAGCTCGGCAGCGGACCGCTCGGCGGCGGCCAGGTCGGGCAGGACCCCGGTGCCGGGCGTCACCGGGACGCCCGCCTCCCTCATCCGGCGGCGAGCCGTCGCCTTGTCGCCCATCGTCGCGATGGCGTGGGGCGGCGGCCCGACGAAGCAGGCCCCGGCCGCCGTCACCGCCGCCGCGAAGGCGGCGTTCTCCGACAGGAAGCCGTAGCCGGGATGCACGGCGTCCGCGCCCGAGGCCGCCAGGGCACGCAGCAGAGAGTCGCTCCGCAGGTAGGACTCCCGCGCCGGAGCGGGCCCGATCGGGAACGCAGCGTCCGCCTCGCGAACGTGCGGCGCGTCGGCATCGGCCTCCGAGTAGACCGCCACCGTCTCGATTTCGAGCGCGCGACAGGCGCGGATCACGCGCCGCGCGATTTCTCCCCGGTTGGCGACCAGGACCCGGCGGAACACGGCCGGTCCATAGCACGCGCCGCGAAGCGCGAGCAACCGACTTGGCCCGCCCGCGGTGCTTCCCCTACCCTCGCGCGCTCGGAGGCTTCGATGCTGGAGACGCTCACCCAGGGCTTCACCGCCGCCCGCGAGAGGCTGCGAGGCGTGCGCCAGCTCGACGAGGCGAACGTCGAGCAGGCGTTGCGCGACGTGCGGGTCTCGTTGCTCGAGGCCGACGTCGACTTCGGCGTGGTGAAGGCGTTCCTGCAGCGAGTGAAGGAACGCGCCCTCGGCTCCCAGGTCGAGACGCGAGTGAAGGACGCGCAAGGTCGCGTCCTGCGGGTGACGCCCGGCCAGCACTTCATCGCGAGCTGCGAGGAGGAGCTGGCGGCCCTGATGGGCCCGGTGGATCCCTCGCTGGCCGCCGGGCCCGACGGCGTGATCTCGGTGATGCTGGTCGGGCTCCAGGGCGTGGGCAAGACCACCGTCGCCGCCAAGCTGGCGCGACACCTGAAGGCGCAGGGGCGCCGCCCGCTGCTGGTGGCGGCGGACGTCTACCGGCCCGCCGCCGTGCTCCAGCTGCAGCAGCTCGGTGGCACGATCGGCGTGCCGGTGCACGCCGGCGCGGCGGGCGAATCGCCGCCGTCGATCTGCGCCGCGGCCGCGGCCCGCGCCCGCGCCGAGGGCCACGACGCCGTGGTCTACGACACCGCGGGGCGACTGGCGATCGACGACGAGCTGATGGAGGAGCTGGAGAAGATCGCGGCCGGCACGCGCCCCGCCAACACCCTCCTGGTGTGCGATGCCCTCATGGGACGCGACGCGGTGCAGGTGGCCAAGGCCTTCAGCGAGCGGCTGCAGCTCGACGGCCTGGTGCTGACCAAGCTCGACGGCGACGCCCGCGGAGGCGCGGCGCTGGCCGTGAAGGCCGTCACCGGTGTCCCCATCAAGTTCCTCGGCACGGGCGAGACGACGGATCGCCTGGAGCCGTTCCGCCCGGAGGGCCTGGCCTCGCGCATCCTCGGCATGGGGGACGTGGTCGGGCTGGTCCGCGACTTCGAGGCGGTGGTCGACCAGAAGGACGCGGAGGAGCAGGCGGAGCGCATGCTCCGTGGCCGCTTCACGCTGGAGGACCTGCTCGCCCAGCTGAAGACGATCCAGCGAATGGGCCCGCTTCGCGAGCTGGTGGCGAAGCTCCCGGTCTTCGGTGGCATGGCGGACCAGGTGGACGAGCGGGAGATGGTGCGGATCGAGGCCCTGATCCGCTCGATGACACCGGCCGAGCGCGCGGATCCCGATCGGATCGACAAGCGCCGCGCCGCCCGGATCGCGCGGGGCAGCGGTCGGCGCAGCCGCGAGGTGATGGAGCTGGTGCAGCGCTTCCGCCAGATGCGCGACCTGATGGGGGCCCTGGGCGGGAGCGGCGGCGGGCTGCTCTCGAAGGTCCCGGGCCTGGGGCGCCTCTCCCAGCTGCGGGGCCTCGCGAACCTGGACCCCGCCGCGCTGGCGGGCGGCCTGGCGGCCCCGGGCTCCGCCGGTGGCGGGACGCCGGGGCGCCGCCGCGACGAGCGGGCGCGCACGGCGTTGAAGAAGAAGCGCAAGCAGCAGCGCAAGGACCGCAGAAAGGGTCGAAGAAAGTAGGAAGCGCCCCGCCGCTCGCGGGAGGGTACCGCCGTCACTTGTGGCCCGCGCCAGGCCACTTACAATGCGAGGTGCCCCCTCAGGTTCCGTATTCTAGTTGCCGAATCAGGACGAGCCGATGCGGAGACTCCTCGCCAGCGCCGTCGCCCTTCTGTGCCTGATCCTGGGGGCGCATGCCCTCGCGGACGAGCTGTTTCCGTTGCCCTACGGCCTCGAGCCCCAGGTGCGCTTCTGGAAGCGCATCTACAGCGAGGTGGACAGCGGCGGCGGCCTCATCCACGACTCGCGCTACCTCGACGTCATCTACGCGAAGATCGAGTTCCCCGATGGCGCCACCCAGCGCCAGCAACAGGAGCTGATCGACGCGACACGCGAGCACTACCGTCAGATGCTCCTCGGTCTCGCGGACCGGACGAGCGACGACGGGCTCGACCCGGAGGCGCAGCGCGTGTTGCGGCTGTGGCCGAGCGGTGTGACCCCCGAGACCCTGCGCGACGCGGCCGAGAACATCCGGTTCCAGCTCGGTCAGGCCGATCGCTTCCGCGACGGGCTGGTCCGCTCCGGGGCGTGGCACGACGAGATCGTGCGGACGCTGCGCGCCCACGGCGTTCCCGAGGAGCTGGCTGCGCTCCCCCACGTCGAGTCCTCGTACAACCCGCAGGCCTACTCGCACGCGGGAGCGGCGGGACTCTGGCAGCTCATGCCCCGCACCGGCCGACGCTTCCTCCGCGTGGACCGGGTGGTGGACGAGCGCTTCGATCCCTTCAAGTCGAGCAGCGCGGCGGCGGCCTATCTGGCCGAGGGCTATCGGGAGACGGGAAGCTGGCCTCTGGCGATCACGGGGTACAACTCCGGCACCGGCGGCATGGTGCGAGCGGTGGAGACCCTCGGCACCACGGACGTCGGCGCCGTCCTCCGGCACTGGGACGGCCCGGGGTTCGGCTTCGCCTCGCGCAACTTCTACACCGAGTTCCTGGCGGCCCACGAGATCGCGAGCGAGCCCGAGCGCTACTTCGGTGCGCTCGAGCGCGACCCGCCCTTCGATCACACGGAGCTCGTGCTGCGGCATCGCTACTCGGTGACGGCCTTGCAGCGGGCGCTCGGGCTCGATCTCGAGACGCTGCGCATGGCGAACCTGGCGCTGCGCCAGCCCTTCTGGCGCGGCCGCATGGCCGCGCCGGCGGGCTACGTGCTGAGGATTCCGGGGCACCGCCTGCCGGCGGAGACGGTGGCCCAACGCCTGGCGAAGATGCCCGAGGCGCCGACGCCGCCGGAGCCGCGGCTCGCCTCGCGCGGCGGTCGCGGCAAGGCCGCGACGCGCGTGGCCCGCGCCTCGGAGGAGCGGGTGGCGCGGGCGGTGACGACCGTGCGCTGGATCCGCGTGAAGCGCGGGGACACGCTCTCCGGGCTGGCTCAACGCCACGGAGTGTCGATGCGCGCGCTGATGGCGACGAATGGCCTGCGCGACGGGCACAAGCTGCGGCCGGGCCAGCGCCTGAAGCTGCCGCCGCCGGCCAGCGCCCGGAGCGAGCCGGTGGCCGTCGAGCGGCCCGCGGTGCGCTGGGTACGGGTACGACGCGGCGAGACTCTCTCGTCGTTGGCGCGTCGCCACGGTGTGTCGGTTCGGCAGCTCATGGCCGCCAACGGCCTGCGCGACGGCGAGGCGCTGCGCTCCGGCCAGCGTCTGCGGATTCCCGCCTCGGGCCGCACGGAGCGGCCGCTGGCGGAGGCCCGCGAGAGCTCGCTCCGCGGCTCGCGCCCGCCGCTCCGCCAGGCGAGCGCGGGCTAGCGGCCGAACATCGAGCCGAGGTGCTGGCGACGGCCCCAGAGCCGCAACATGGTGAACGGCCCGAAGCCCAGGCACGCTGCGTTGATCGCCAGCTCGAGCAGCATCTCGGGCCCGTGGTCCGCGTACTTCCCGTGCTCGAGATTGAAGAGCACGTCCATCCCACCCAGGTAGAGCATGGCGCTCCCCGCCGCGATCCCCCACGGCACGGCGGCCAGCTTCCCCCGCAAGAGCAGGAGCGCCGACACCACGAAGCAGAAGGCCATGTAGCCGTCGGCCAGCGGGAAGGCCCGCTCGAACGCCAGGTAGGCCGGATCGTGGGCCGTCTGCACCAGCCCTGCGCCGAAGAAGAGCGCCCAGTAGATCGCGGTCGCCAACGCCGCGAGCAGCATGGCCGCGGCGTGGGTGCGATCGGCGCTCGTGGGACGGGCCATGGACCGACTCTACCGGACCCCGCCGGCGGGAGGGAACCCGCATCCCTTCCCGGGCGGCAGCAGGTCGTTGGCGTCGGCTGCGTCAGGCCTGGAAGATGGTCTCGTCCGGCAGGCGCAGCGCGGTCAGGGGCCCCCCGTACACCGCGCCCGTGTCGATGCCCACGCTGAACGGAAGGTTCCAGCGCACCGAGCAGTCCGCGCTCGGGGTATGCCCATACACGATCGTGACGCCCAGCCGATGCGGCAGGTCGCCCGTGTTGCGGCTCCACAGCAGGTCCTCCGGGCGCGCCCGCCGCAGCGCCCACTCGAGATCGCTCTGCCGCAGGTGGTCGCGTCCCAGGCCCGCGTGCACGAAGAGGTAATCGGCCTCCAGATGCCAGGAGCGCAGCGAGCGGAAGAAGGCCTCGTGGGAGGGAGGCAGCGAGAAGCGCTTGGGATGCGGATCGGCGGCGTCGAAGTAGCCGTAGCTCGCGAGGGTGCGGGCGCCGCCGTTCTGCAGGAACGCATCGCCCGCGAAGTACCGCGGATCGCGCCATCCCAGGAAGTCGAGGAACATGGATTCGTGGTTCCCGAGCAGGAACACGCACGCCACCTCGCGAGCGAGCTGGACCAGTCGCTCCACCACGGCGCAGCTGTCGGGACCGCGATCGACGTAGTCGCCGAGGAAAATCAGGCGGTCGCCTCGCGCGAGGGGAAGCGTCCCCAGGAGCGCCTCGAGCTTGCCGATCTCGCCGTGGATGTCGCCGATGGCGTAGAGCATGCGGGCGAGGCTCCCCGCGGACTCATCGGTCCGCGGATGCTGCGTCTTGACGCGGCCGCACGCCGGCGCGCCTCAGGCGGCGCCGCCTCGCATCGCGAGCTGGCCGCAGGCCGCGTCGATGTCCGCACCCCGGCTGCGCCGCAGCGTCACGGTGAGGCCCGCCCGGGCGAGCTCGCCCAGGAAGCGGTCGACCACGCGCTCCTCCGGCGGCCGATGGCTCGCGTCCGGATGCGGGTTCAGCGGAATCACGTTGACCTTGGAGGGGAGCCCGCGCAGCAGCTCCACCAGCCGCCGGGCGTCCGCCGGCGCGTCGTTCACGTCCCGCAGCAGGGTGTACTCGAAGAAGACCGGCCGCCGCTCGCTGATCTGGGGCAGCCGGCGCAACGCGCCGAGGAGCTCGGCGAGCGGGAAGCGCCGGTTCAGCGGCACCAGCTCGTCGCGCAGCGCGTCGGTGGTGGCGTGAAGCGAGACCGCCAGGTTCACCGGCACCGCGTCGAGCAGCGCGGAGAGCTTCGGCACGACGCCCGCAGTCGACACTGTTATGCGACGCCCGACGAAGCCGAAGCCCTTCGGGTGGAGGAGGATCCGGATGGCGCGCACCACCGCGGGCAGGTTGAGCAGCGGCTCGCCCATCCCCATGAAGACGAGATTGGTGACGCGCCGCGCCGGACCCAGCACCTCGCGCATCCGACACACCTGATCGACGATCTCGGCGGTGGAGAGGTTGCGGGTGAAGCCGAGGGCGCCGGTGGCGCAGAAGGAGCACTCGAGGGGACAGCCCACCTGGGTGGAGAGACAGAGGGTCGTGCGGTCCTCGTCCGGGATCGCCACCGCCTCCACCCCGGCGCCGTCCGCCGCGCGCAGCAGGGCCTTCTGCGTGCCGTCGCGCGAGGTCGCGACGCGCTCCACCTCGAGGGCGCGAGTGCGCCAGGCCTGGCCCAGGCGCTGGCGCAGCTCGAGAGCGAGGTCCGACATGGCGGCGGGATCGTCGACGCCCCGCGCGTAGAGCCAGCCGGCGATCTGGTCCGCGCGATAGGGGGCGAGCCCCTCGCGGGCGAGCCGCGCCCGGAGGTCCTCGATCGGGAGGTCCTTCAGGTGCGGACGCGGGTCGGGGGCGGGTCGGCTGGTCATGTCGGGTGGGCCGAGGGCTCGGCAGCGGTCCGACGATAGCACCAGAAGTGGAGGGGACGGCCTTCGGCCCGCCACTCGAGCTCGTAGGCCGTCGGCAGCCGCCCGGAGACCTCGCGCAGGAAGGGCTCGGGCCCGAAGACGTTCTCCAGGAGCGGCTCGCCGCGCAGCGCGGCGTCGATCGCCTCGGCGTAGCCCACGTGGTCGGTGGCCAGGTGGAGCAGCCCCTCCGGGCGCAGGCGCAGGGCGAGCCTCCGCAGGAACGGCGGCTGGATCAGGCGACGGCGGTGATGTCGCTTCTTGGGCCAGGGATCGGGAAAGTTGATCCAGCACTCGGCCAGGGAGGCCTCGGGCAGGAGCTCCTGCAGCACCGCCTCGCCGCGCGCCTCCAGGAGGCGCACGTTGCGCAGCTCGCTGCGCGCCAGCCGCCGCGCCATCTTGAGCACCCGCTTCGCGGAGTACTCGACGCCGAGAAACGCGCTCTTCGGGTCCGCGGCCGCGAGGGCGAGCAGGAACTCACCCCGGCCGAAGCCGATCTCGAGGACCAGGCGCAGCGGCGCGGGGACGTCGCCGGCGAAGATTCCCTCCCAGCCGCCGGCCGCGAGGCGCCCGGGCAGCTCGAGCGGCGAGAGTCGCCAGTCGATCCCCGGGATGTCGCGCTTGAGCGTGCGGCTCAAAGAGGCCCTCAGCCCATTCCTGGCCCGAGCACGAGCCCGGCCAGCGCTCGCAGGCCCGCCCAGCGCGGGGGGCGCGGGTGCACCTCCACCAGGGCCCGCTCGTCCTCGGCGAGCCCGGCGCGCCGGCGCAGCTCGCGGAGGGCCTCGAGCGGCCCGCCGAGGGCGTCCACCAGCCCGAGGCCCTGGGCCCGGCGGCCGCTCCACACCCGGCCCTGGGCCACGCGCTCCACCGCTGACACCTCGAGGTGTCGGCCCTCCGCGACCTTGCGCACGAAGCGCTCGTAGAGGCTCTGCATCTGCTCGCGCAGCGCGCCGCGCTCGTCGGGTGTGAAGCCCCGCGTCTCCGAGAGCATCCCGGCCCGGGCGCCCCGCTCCACCGCTTCCTTGCGCACCCCCACCCGCTCGTAGATCGCCTCCAGGTTGAGCTTCCCGCCGAGCACGCCGATCGAGCCGGTGAGCGTCGACGCCTCGGCGAAGACCGCGTCCGCGGCGGCCGCCAGGAAGTAGCCGCCCGAGGCCGCCACCTCCCCCATCGAGACGACCACGGGCTTCTCCTGGCGAAGCTGCTGCACCGCGCGCCACAGCAGGTCCGACGCCACGCCGTCCCCTCCCGGGCTGTCGAGCCGCAGCACCACCCCCGCCACGCCCTCGTCCTCGCCGAGCCGCTCGAGCAGGCCCCGCAGGCGCTCGCTCGCGACCCCCCGCAGCCCGGAGCCGTGCCAGATCGGACCCGCCGCCACCACGTAGGCGAGGCGCGGGAGGCCGCGCCACAGGGGACGCCACGCGGTGTCACGCGCCCGGAGGGCCCAGTAGGTGGAGCCGGCGACCCGCCGCACGCGATGCGCGCCGGGACCTTCCGGCGGCGGCGTCGGGGCCAGGGCCTCGAGCGCCGCGTCGATCTCGTCGGGGTAGAGGCAGGCGTCGATCAGTCCGGCCTCCGCCGCCGCGGGCGCGGTGAAGGGTCCGCGATCGATGCACGCGCGCACGGCCGCCGGATCGAGCCCCCGGCCGCCGGCCACGGCCGCCACCAGCTGCTCGTAGAGGTCGTCGAGCAGGGCCTCGGTCTGCTCGCGCTGCTCCGGCGACATGGACTCGCGCGTGAGGGTCTCGGCGCCGGTCTTGTGGCTGCCGACGCGCAGCACCTCGGGCCGCACCCCGAGCCGCTCGAGCAGCCCGTGCAGGAAGAGGCCCTCCGCCCGCAGCCCCACCAGCAGGAGCGCCCCCGACTCCGGTAGCCACAGCCGGCTGGCGCCGGAGGCCGCCAGCAGCTCCGCGGTGCCGAGGGTAGCGCCCCAGGCGGCGACGGGCTTGCCGGTCGCGCGGACCGCGTCGACCGCACGGCGCAACGCGAGCGCCCGGGCGAAGCCCTGCGGCGCTCCCTCGAAGCGCAGCAGCACACCGACGACCTGCGGATCGCGCGCCGCTCGCTCCAGCGCCTGCAGCAGCTCGAGCAGCGAGAGCCCCGGCTCGCGACCGAGCCCGAAGCCCGGCAGGCGCTGCTCGGCCAGCGGTGGCGTCAGGCGCAGATCCAGCCAGAAGCCCCCGCGGCGCGGCACCGCCGCCCACAGCCAGGCGCGGCGCAGCATGCGCCCGACGTTGCCCGCCAGGCGCGCCACCGGCTCGAGCAGGCTCATCGCGCGCTCCGCCGCCGCCGCGAGAGGTAGTCCACCATGACGAAGGAGCCGAGCTCGCTCGGTCGGGTGAAGAGCGCGCGGCCGCGATTGATCCGCGTCATGCGCTCGACGAATCCCACCAGCTCGGGCGCTGCGTCCAGCATGAAGGTGTTGATCGTGACCCCCCGCCGCGTGATCCGTCGCACCTGCCGCAACGTCGCCTCGGCGGCGCGCGGAGAGATTCCGCCGACCCCCATCGGCCACTCCACCCGCAGCTCGCCCTCCACGAAGTAGGCCGTGGGCTGGCCGTCCGTGATCACCAGCACCTGCGGGCTTCCGCTCGGATGCTTGGCGATCAGGCGTTCGGCCAGCATCAGCCCCTCCTGCAGGTTGGTGAAGGGATCGCCCATGTCCCAGGCCGCCTCGGGGAGCTCGCCCACCCGGAGCAGCCGCGCGCGCGTGGAGAAGCCCACCACGAAGAGGTGGTCGCGCGGAAAGCGCGTGCGCACCAGGTGGTCCAGCGCGATCGCCACGCGCTTCGCCGCGGGGAAGCGCCCTCCCCACGACATCGACCAGCTCATGTCGAGGAGCAGCACCGTCGTGGTCTGCGTGGTGAAGTCGAGCTCGCGCACCTCGAAGTCGCCGACCTCGAGCCGGAGCGGAAGCTCCGCGGGCGCGCCGGGCTGGAGCCCCGCCCCGCGCCGCAGGGCGTTCAGGAGCGTGCGCGGTACGTCGAGATCGAGCGGATCGCCGAAGGCGAAGGGGCGCGTCTCGTCCGGTCGCGGCAGCGCCACGCCGCGCGCCCGCGTCTCGTGTCGCCCGGGGCGGCCCTTGCGCAGGGTGCCGTAGACCGCGGCCAGCGCGTTGGCGCCGAGGCGGCGGATCGCTCGCGGTGTCAGCTCGAGCGCCTCGCCGCGGGAGCGCAGATAGCCGGCGCGCTCGAGCGTCGAGCGCAGGTCGCGCAGCAGGACGAGCGAGCGCAGCGCCCCTTCGCCGAGAAGGCCCGCCAGGTCCTCGGGCCGGAGCGCCTCCAGCCGGCCCTCGCGCAGGGCCCGCGCGAGGTCCTCCAGCGCTTCGATGCGCCGGCGCACCTCCTGCGCGGTCTCGTAGTCCGCGGCCTCGCCGCCACGGAAGCGCTCGCCGCGCTGGCGCAGGAACTCCTCCAGCCGCCGCAGCTCGTCGAGCTCGTGCAGCAGCTCCTGGAACTCCTCCCCCGCCTCGGCGTCCTCGAACTCGTGGTCCCGGAAGGACTCGATGCGACGGGAGAGCGGACCCTCCGCGTCGCGCCGGGTGCGGAATTCGTTCCAGCGCGCCGACTCGATTCCGTGTCGGGCCCGGAGGGCGGCCTCCTCGCGATCCAGGATCCCGTCCAGGCGGCGCCGCAGCTCCTCGCTCGCCTGGTCCATGCGGTAGCGCTCCTGGAGCCGCTCGGTCTCCGCGCGCACCTCCTCCAGCAGCTCCTCCAGGCCGAGCACCCGCATCTCCTGGCCCGCGAGCTCGAAGCCCTGCCAGCGCATCCACTCGAGCGCCTGCTCCAGATCGAGCCCCTCCATCAGGAGCTCCGAGAGCGCATCCAGCGCCCGCTCCGCGTCGAGCGAGAACTCGCGCTGGGTGCCGTCCCAGCGCCCGTAGAGGAAGCGCTTCATGCCCGGGCGAAGAGCGCGCGGCCCTCGCGCACGGTCTTGTTGAGACGGTTCGAGAGGTGGAGGCCTTCCAGCACGAACTCGACGGCGGAGGCCAGGTGCGCCGCCGAGTCGCCGCCGGCCAGCCGGGCGGCGCCCTCGCGCAGGCCGGGGATCTGCTCCAGACCGTCCAGCAGCTCCGCCGCCGCCAGCTCCGCGCCGACCTCCACCTTCCAGCCCTGCTGGAAGGCGTCCGCCACGGCGGCGATGCCCTCCAGCGGGACGTTGGCGTCGAAGACCAGCTTGGTGGCGCGACGGACGAGCTCCTGGAAGATCTCCCCGGCCGCGCGTTCGCGGCCGCCCACCTCGAGCTCGAGCTTGCCCAGGGTCGAGGCCTCCAGGGCCGCCAGGTCCGAGATCCGCGGCACGGCCTCGGACTCGCCGAGGCGGAGCGCGCGCCGCAGCGCGCTGGCGAGGAGCGTCTCGTAGTTGGCGATGCTCATCCGCACCGAGACCCCGGAGCTCTGGCTCACGTCGGGGCTGCGCCGCGCCTGCAACGTGAGCTCCGCGACGATCTCCTCCATGACGCGAGGCACCGAGAGCGCGACGCCGTCGGCGGCGGGCCAGAGCGCCTCCTGGCGCGCGATGGCGAGCTCGAGCTCGCGCGTCTCGGGGTAGTGCGTGCGAACCTGGGCGGCGTAGCGATCCTTGAGCGGCGTCACGATCCGACCCCGGCTGGTGTAGTCCTCGGGGTTGGCGCTGGCGAGCACCAGCACGTCCAAGGGGAGCCGCACGCGGTAGCCCTTGACCTGGAAGTCGCGCTCCTCCAGCACGTCGAAGAGCGCCACCTGCACCTTCTCCGGGAGGTCCGGCAGCTCGTTCACGCAGAAGATTCCGCGATTGGCCCGCGGCAGCAGCCCGAAGTGGATCGTGAGCTCGTCGGAGAGCGAGCGGCCCTGCGCCACCTTCACGGGGTCCACGTCGCCGATCAGGTCGGCCACGGAGACGTCCGGCGTGGCGAGCTTCTCGGCATAGCGCCGTTCGCGCGGCACCCAGGCGATCGGCGTCGCGTCGCCACGTTCGGCCAGCAGCGCCCGCGCCGCGGCCGAGACCGGAGCGTAGGGATCGTCCTGGATCTCGCTCCCTGCCACCACCGGCAGCCAATCGTCCAGCAGCCCGACCAGCGAGCGGATCATTCGCGACTTGGCCTGGCCGCGCTCGCCCAGGAAGATCAGATCGTGTCCGCAGAGGAGCGCGTGCTCCACCGCGGGGATCACGCTCTCGTCGTAGCCGAGGATGCCGGGGAAGAGCGGCTCGCCCCGGCGCATGCGCGCCACCAGGTTGTCGCGCAGCTCCTCGCGGACCGGGCGCGAGCGCCAGCCCGCCGCGCGGAGCGCGCCGAGCGTGGCGTGGGGCGGGGGTGACGAGCCCATGGATCCTCCGCTCGACCGCCGTGGCGCCTAGCGCCGGCGCGGCCCGTAGTGATCGGTCAGGAGATGGATCCTGCGCTGGATGATCTCCAGCCGCCCCTCGTCGTCGACGCGCAGCCCGTCGCGATGCGGGAGGGCGGCGATCAGCTCCGACGTGTGCTGGATGCGCTCCGCGGTGGCCGGGTGGCTCGAGAGGAAGCTCGGCACGCCACCCCCTCCGCCGCCGTCGTTGATCAAGGTCTGGAAGAAGTCGACCAGACCCTGCGGGTCGTAGCCCGCCCGGGGGAGGATCTCGACCGCGAAGGCGTCGGCCTCGTTCTCGGCGTCGCGGGAGAAGGAGTTCACGTAGGTCGTCGCCGCCAGACCGCCGCCGAGGTTCGCGATGCCCGCCGCGAAGCCCCCGCCCAGCAGGAGCGCCGTCAGCACGCCGAGCTGGTACAGGGCGCCCGTGGTCTGCTGCCGTTGGTAGTTCTGTGTCACGTGATGCCGGACCACGTGACCCACCTCGTGGGCGATCACCCCCGCCAGCTCGCTCACGTTCCGGGCCTTGAGGATCGTCGCGGTGTGCACGTAGACGTGGCCGGCGGGGAGCGCGAACGCGTTGATCTCGTCCTCCTCGACCACCGAGAAGTGGTAGTCGTAGGGCTGAGGCCCGGCGGCGCGCACGATCTCCTGGCCGATCCGGGACACGTAGTCCTCGGTCAGCTCGTCGCGCATCACGACGAACTCGCGACGCGCCTCGCGGTCCATCTCGTCGCCGAGGCGCCGCTCGTCCGATACCGGCATCGTGGTCGACGCGCAGGCGAGCGCGAGCGGCAGGAGCGAGACCAGGAGCAGCCCGGCGGCCCGTCGGCGCCGACGCGCGCCGGGCGCCGCGTCAGAGCATCTCGGCCACATCGAACGGCCCCTTCTTGCGCAGCGTCTCGGTCACGTGGCGGATGATCGAGGTGACCGAGCGATCGAAGCTCTCGTTGTCGACGATCGGGATTCCGTAGCGGTCCGCCAGCTCGAGGAAGTGATCCTGGATGCGCAGGATCTCCTCCAGGTGCTCGAGGTAGAGGTGCGGACCGCGCGCCGACTGGTCTCGCGCCCGCGCCACGAAGCGGCTGCGGAAGGCCTCGACGTCGAGCGTCGCGATCACCAGGAAGATCACGTGGGCGCGCTCGTCGTAGCGCTCCGTGCGCAGGAGACCGGGCACGATGGAGACGCCGTCCAGCACCAGGCTCGCGTTCTCCGCCACGGCCCGGTCCATCATGGCGCGCACCCCCACCGAGACGATCTCGGCCTGCGCGCGAAAGCCCTCGATCACGGGGTCGGAGCCGACCGGCGGCGGGGGCAGCACCCGGTAGGCGTCGTAGGAGGAGGCGTGCAGCGCGGGAGCGAGCTCGGGCGAGAGCATGATGCGCATGATCTGGCGGATCGAGTCGGTGGAGAGCACGCGCGGGATTCCCAGCCGGTGGGCCACCTCCAGCGCGAGCGCCGTCTTGCCGGAGCCCGTGGCCCCTCCGAGCAGCAGGATCACCGGCTTCTCGGGCTCCTGGTGCCGCCGCCAGACCAGGTAGCGCTCCGCGATGCGCGGGCCGGCGCGCCGCTTGAGCGTCTCGTAGCCCAGTCGCCGCAGCTCGCGGCGATCCACCTCCCGCAGCCCCCGGCGCCGCAGCTCGCCCTCGATCTCGCGCGCCACGTCGAAGGCGTCGTTCGGGTCGATGGCCGCGGCCAGGAGCGACTGGGAGAGGATTCCCTTGGAGAAGGGGGTCTTGCGTCCGTGCCCGGTGACGCCGATCGGAGCCGGAAGCGGGGCCCGCGGCTCCTCGCTCGGAGCGGCCTCGCCGAGCTCCTCTCGCGCCAGCCGCGCGATCTCCGCGCGCGTCACGCGACCGGTGCCCCGCAAGCGCTCCCGGACGGCATTCGCCGCGCGGAAGGCGTCCTCGAACGACACCCCGCGCGCCATCAGCGAATGCACCAGGATCCCCCGCATGAAGGGACGCTGGGCGGCGGCGTCCTCCACCAGCAGGCGCGGCCGCTCCTCCTCCGCCGGGGACGGAGCCTCGGAAGCGGCGCGTTCCTCGTTGGGCGAGCGCATCAGGCCAACCTAACCGATGGCCACCGGGCGTGCGAGGATGGGACGCGTCGGGGAAAGGCCCGATTCGAACCGACGTTTTGCTCCCCGGCGAGACAGATCGTGACGCTTTTCGGTTGACTCCGGGCGAGCTGCGATCCTACGGTGCAGGCGGCCGATGAGGGGGGGGTTCGTTGGCCGACCAAGCTCCGCGCTCGCTCTTCCGTGCGCGCGAGGCCAGCGAGATCGTGGGGGTCTCGCGGCGCCAGCTCCAGTACTGGGCGCAGACCGACCTCGTGCGCCCGTCGATCCAGACCTCGGGCGGCCATCATCGCTACACCTTCCAGGACCTCGTGGCGCTCAAGGCCGCGCGGCGCCTGCTCGACGCGGGCGTCTCGCTCCAGCGCATCCGGAGCGCCATCCAGGCGCTGCGGCGGATCCTCCCCACGGTGGTGCACCCGCTGGCCGAGCTCGTGCTGGTGGCGACCGGGGACGTGGTGCTGGTGTTCCGCGAGGGCACCGCCTTCGAGGCCGTTTCGGGCCAGGAGTGGGTCTTCGAGATCGCGGCCTTCCGGCGCGAGATCGAGCGCTGGCGGGGGGAAGTACGCGGGCTACGGCCGGCGCGGGCGGAGCGGCCGGCCACGCCAGGAGAGGCAGCGGCGCGCTCGGGCTGAGCTGGACCACCTCCCCGCGGAGCCCGAGCGCCGGGCCGCCGCCGCGGCTTCCAGGGCCGAGGGCGGACCGAGGCAGGGGGAGACCATGCACACGATCGCGATCGTGAACCAGAAGGGAGGCTGCGGGAAGACCACCACCACGGTGGCCCTCGCCGGCTGCCTGGCCGACGGCGGCGCACGGGTGCTGGTGGCGGACCTCGACCCCCAGGCCCACGCCACCTTGGCCCTCGGCGCGATCCCCGAGCTGATCGAGCGCAACCTCTACGACGTGCTGGCGGAGCCCGGCGGAGAGGAGCGGATGGCCGAGCTCCTGATCGCGGCGGGCGCCGGGATCGACCTCGCACCCTCCGGCATCGTGCTCTCCGCGCTGGAGCAGCGCCTCGCCGCCGAGCGAGGCGAGGGCCGCACGGGCCGGCTCGCCGCGTGCCTGGCCCGGGTGGAGGAGCGCTACGACTTCGCCCTGCTGGACTGCCCGCCGAACGTCGGCCTCCTCACCTTCAACGCCCTGCGCGCGGCTCAGGAGGTGATCGTCCCGATCGAGACCAGCTTCTTCGCGATCCACGGCGGCCAGAAGCTCCTGGAGACGATCGGCCTGCTCTCGCAACGCCTCGGGGTGAATCCGCGCGTCCGGGTGCTCCCCACGCTCTACGACGGGCGGACGCGCTATGCCCGCGACACGCTCGCGGAGATCCGCGCCCTCTTCGGTGATGCCTGCTTCGACACTGTGGTGCGTTGCAACGTGAAGCTGCGCGAGGCCGCGCGCCGGGGCGTGCCGATCTCGCGGCTCGCACCCGACTCGAACGGCGCCGCCGACTACGGCGTGCTCGCGCTCGAGCTTCGCTCCTCCCTCGCGGCGCGGGACGCTGCGTTGCCCGAGGCCTGGAGCGGCGACGCCGTGGCCTCGGCCGCGCGGCCGCTCGTCGCCTCGCGCTAGCCCGCCGGATGGCTCGCAGCCTCGCGGAGGTCCTGCACTACTTCATCCCCGAGGCGGAGGACGTCGAGCCCGCGCGTCGCGCGGCGCGGGCTCTCCCGTTGTGCGCGGTGCCGTTGGGCGAGCGCGACGTGGTGCGCGCGGCCCATGTCTGGAACCTCGGCGTGGAGATCGCGCGGCTCGGCGGTCAGGTCGTGCTGGTGGCGCCCGAGACCGGTGACGGCGCCCTCTGGCCGGCGCCGGGGCGCGGCCCGGTGGGCATGGAGCTGGTGCTCACGCGGGCGGACGGGCCCGCCGCGCTCCTCGCCGCGGCGCGCCGGCTGGCCGAGAAGCGGTCGGTCGAGACGGCGGAGGGCGGGCTCCTGCTGGTGCGACTCCCGCCCGGCTGGATCGACCGGGCGCCCGAGCGCGCGGCGCGCTTCGAGCGGGCGCTCCTCCTGGTCACGGCGGAGGCGCGGGACCTCGCGGCCGCGAGCGCCCTCGCCGGCCGGCTGCTCCGTGTGACGCCGGACGTCGCCCTCGGCGCGACCATCCACGGTGTACGCCGCGTAGCCGAGGCGGCGCACGCCTTCGAGCGGCTCGCGCTCGACGTGGAGCGGCGCCACGGTCGCGGCCTCCGGAGCTACGGTCTCCTGATGGACGACCTCCACCTCTATCGCTCCATCGTGAGTCGGCGTCCGGTCGGGATCTCCCACCCGCACTCTCCGGCCGCCCGCACCCTGCGCGAGGTGGCGGAGCTGCTGCTCGAGGATGCGCGCGAGCCGGCGCTTGGCTGATCGCCACTCTCCCGAGGATCGCTCGCGCGAGACGCTGCGCTCCGAGATTCGCGCGCGGCTCCCGGCTCTCTGCGGCCCGGTGCGCATCCTGGCGGAGGGAGCGCTCGGCGCGGAGGCGCCGATCGATCTCCTCGCCGTGACGCCGGAGGGTCGCCTGGTGCTGGTCCTCGTCGGCGAGGCCGACCGAGACCTGGAGCTGGTCGGGCTCGCACTGGCGCAGCGCGCGTGGATCGAGCGCCGGCGGCGCGACCTGGCCCAGCTCGTTCCGGGCGTGCGCGCGGACCTCGCCCCCCGCGTCGTGCTCCTCGCGACGCAGCTCCGCTTCGCCACTCGCCTGGCCCTCGAAAGCCTGGCGGAGCTCGCAGGCATGGATCTCGTCTGCGCGCAGGTCCTGCGTCCAGCCGGCTCGGCGGCGGTCGAGCTCGTGCTGGAGCCGCCGCCGTCGGAGTCAGCGGCGGAACCAGCCGACGCGTCCGAGCCGCCTGCGACGCCTCGCTCCCGCTTCCGCTCGCGCCTCACGGACGCGGACCTCGGCCTGGGGAGCGACGAGACAGCTTGACCCCGCGGGGCGAGCACTGCTGCGGCGGAATCCGCCCCGGTGACATTTTTCGGCCGACGGGTGACGAATCCTGACACCTCTTCCAGCGGCAGGGCCACTCCCTCATCGGGGACTCCTGCCGCTCGCGGCGGGAGCTGAGGCTGGACCGGGAAGGGGGGCCGCTATGGCTGCCGCGGAGCTGCCGTTGGTCGTTGGCGAGACCGACGAGGACCTGGTCGCGCGGATCGCTGCAGGGGATCGCAACGGCTTCGACGCGCTCTACCAGCGCTATTTCACCAGGATCTATCGCTTCGTGGAGCGCCGGTTGGAGAACCGGGCCGACGTGGAAGAGACCGTCCAGGAGGTCTTCTTCAACCTCTTCGGCTCGCTCGGCTCGTTCCGCGGCGACGCCCCGTTCGGTGCCTGGGTGTTCGGACTCACGCGCCGGACCATCGCCAGCCGCTTCAAGCGCAAGCGCCATGCGGTGGTGCCCCTCGGCGACGAGGAGCCCGAAGCCGTGGACCTGCTGCTCACGACCGTCCGCCGCGAGCCGGATCCGCATCAGGCCTATGAGGCGCAGGAGTGTCTCGCCCGGATGGAACGGGTGGTGGAGCGAGAGCTCAGCGAGGAGCAGTGGCGGCTCTTCCGCTTGCATCACCTCCAGAACCGCTCGATCCACGAGATCGCGCGCTCGCTCAACAAGAGCGAGGACGCGGTGAAGTCGAACCTCTACCGCGCCCGCAAGCTCTTGCTCGCGCGGTAGGCAAGCCGCGGGATGCCGCAGGCATCCCCGCGGCGCGCAGCGAGCAAGCGAAGCGCGCAGCGAGCCGAAGGCGAGCGGAGGGCGCAGCCCGGCGGCGTCAGCCGCCGGTGCGCTGCGGGCCCCAGGGCGAGCGAAGCTTCCCAAGGACCCGCGGGATGCCGCAGGCATCCCCGCGGCGCGTTCGGCTAGACTCCGCTCGCATGACCGGCCCGCTCTTCGCGTCGGATCCCCGCGAGCCCCTCTCTCCCTGGATCGGCGAGGACGCTGCGCGCGCGCTCCCCGGTACGCGTCGCCTGCGTCTCGAGTTCGCGAGCCGCGGCGATCGCGTCCCGGGCCGGCTGCTGCTGCCGCCGCAGGGACGGGGTCCCTTTCCCTTGATCCTGCTCCAGCATGGAGCCGGCGGCTCCAAGGATGCGCCGTACCTGGACGCCGCCGCCGCGCCGTGGGTGCGCGGGGGCGCCGCCGTCGCCTCGCTCGACTTTCCGCTGCACGGCGAGCGCACGAGCGCGAAGCTGACGGAACGGGTGCTGACCGCGCTCGGAGGAACGATCTCCAGCGACGGAGGAGAGGCGGCGGGCCTGTGGGTGGAGTTCGTGCGCCAGGCGGTCGTGGATCTGCACCGCGCGCTCGATGTTCTCTCGGAGCTTCCCGAGCTCGATGCCGGCCGCGTGGCCTACGCCGGATTCAGCATGGGCACGATCCTGGGTGCGCCCTTCTGCGCGGAGGAGCCGCGGCTGCGCGCGGCGGCGCTCGCGATCGGCGGCGGGGGCTTCGGCCCGGCCGCGGTGGACCCGGCCGCGCACATCGGCCGATTCGCGCCGCGCCCCCTCCTCTTCGTGAACGCCACGCGCGACGAGCGCATTCCGCGTCGCGCCGCCGAGACGCTGCACGCGGCGGCGGCGCCGCCGAAGCAGGTGCTGTGGTTCGAGTGCGGACACAGCGAGCTTCCCGGCGCCGCGCTGAAGGCGATGTGGCAGTTCCTGCGTGGCCACCTCGAGCTCGGAGAACCGCGCGTCTGACCGCGCGACCGCCTGTGCTAGCGTCCGCCGGCTCGACGGGTGAAGCCCCGCACAAGGAGCCTTCGATGCGTCGCCTTGGCCTCCTCCTCACCCTTCTTGCTCTCGGCTGCTCCGGTGGGTCGACCGCGCCTGCGCCGTCCGCTCCGGCCCCGACGGCCGCCGACTCCGCGGGAGTGGTGGCCGTGGTGGACGGGGCACCGATCACCCAGGCAGACCTCGAGACCTGGATCAAGGACGACCTGTACCGGCAGGAGACCGAGGGCAAGGGCCCGGCGGAGCTCTACGAGTATCGGCACGACGCCCTCGAGCGCATGATCGACGATCGTCTGGTGCAGGCCGAAGCGAAGTCCCGCGGCGTCACCGCGGCGCAGCTCACCCAGCAACAGACGACGAACGTCCCGCCGGTCACCGACGCCGACGTGAAGACCTTCTACGATCAGAACGCCCAGCGCCTGGGCGGCCAGCCCCTCGAGGCCATCGCGTCGCGGATCAAGAACTACCTGCAGCAGGAGCGCCGCCGGAAGACCTGGCAGGACTTCGTGGCATCGCTGCGTGAACGCGCGAAGGTGGAGACCCGGATGGCGCCGCCGCGGATCGATGTCGCCGCCACCGGCCCCGCACGCGGACGTCCCGATGCGCCGGTGACGATCGTGGAGTTCAGCGACTTCGAGTGCCCCTTCTGCCGGCGGGCCGAGGCCACCGTCCGCCAGATCCTCGACCGCTACCCGCAGCAGGTCCGGCTGGTCTACCGGCACTTCCCGCTACCGATGCACCCCGAGGCGCGCCCCGCGGCGGAGGCTGCCGCCTGTGCCGGTGACCAGGGCAAGTTCTGGGAGTTCCACGACAAGCTCCTGGCGGGAGCGCTCGATCAGGCGTCGCGCGAGCGCTATGCGAGCGAGGTCGGCCTCGACGTCGAGAAGTACAAGGCCTGCGTGGCCAACCGTCAGTTCAAGGACGCCGTGGCGGCCGACGAGAAGGCGGGCGAGGCGGCGGGTGTCTCCGGAACTCCGGCTTTCTTCGTGAACGGCGTACCGCTCTCGGGCGCGCGGCCCCTGGAGGAGTTCGTGAAGGTGATCGACGGCGAGCTGCAGCGCGCCGGTGTCACGCCGCCGAAGGCGCCGGCCGAGGCCGCCAAGGCGAGCTGAGGCGTGGGGCCTTCCCGCGCCGGCTAGGCCGCGCGATCGAGCACGGCGAGCAGCCGGTCCCGCTCCGCGGCCATGCGCGCGGGCGTGTCCGCCTCGAGGTTCAAGCGCACCAGCGGCTCGGTGTTGGATGGGCGCACGCTGAACCACCAGTCCGCATAGCGCACCAGGAGCCCGTCCAGCCGCGAGATCTCGGGGGCCCCGGCATGGGTCCTCTCGATCGTCGCCAGGAGCCCGGGGACGTCCTTCACGCGGCGGTTGATCTCGCCGCTCGCAGCGTAGCGCCGGAGCGGCGCCACGAGCTCCGAGAGTGGCCGGCCTTCGGTGGCAAGGACGTCGAGCAGCGCGACGAACGCCGCGATGCCATCGTCGGCGATCAGCCCGGACGCGAACCGGAAATAGAAGTGGCCCGAGAGCTCGCCGGCGAAGACCGCCCCGCTCTCGCGCATCTGGGCCTTGATGAAGGCATGGCCGACGCGACACATCTGCGGGACGCCACCGGCCTCGGTGATGGCCTCCGCCGTGGCGCGGCTCGAGCGCAGGTCGTAGAGCACGCGCGCTCCCGGGGCGCGCCGCAGGCGCGGCCGCGCCAGCAGCGCGGTCATCAGATCGGAGGAGACCGGTCGGCCGTGCTCGTCGACAAAGACCGCGCGGTCGGCGTCCCCGTCGAAGGCGACGCCGAAGTGGGCGCCACTCCGCTGCACCGCCGCGCTCACGTCGCGCAGGTTCTCGGGCTCGAGGGGATCCGCCTCGTGGTGGGGGAAGGTGCCGTCCGGCTCGAAGTAGAGCCGCTCCACCTGGAGCGGAAGGCCGGCGAGCAGGGGCTCGAGGCCCACCGACGCCATGCCGTTCCCGGAGTCGATCGCGACGCGCAGCGGCGGTACCGCGCCGGAGAGGAGCGTCCGCACGTGGCTCGCGTAGGCCGCGACCACGTCGCGGCGGCGGAGCTCGCCCCGCCGCTCGGCGGGCGCGAGCGCCTCGGAGGTCAGGCGCTCGATCTCCGCCAGACCGCTCTCTCCGCCGACCGGGATCGCGTGCTCCCGGCAGATCTTGAGCCCATTGTAGCGGGCGGGGTTGTGCGAGGCGGTGACCATCGCTCCGCCGCCCGCGCCGAGCGCCTCCACCGCGAAGTAGAGCATGGGCGTGGCCACCAGCCCGACGTCCACGACGTCGCTTCCCTGATCCCGCAGCCCCTCGATCAGCGACGCAGCCAGCGCCGGCGAGTGGCTGCGAGCGTCCCGACCCACCACCAGCGACGGCACGGAGAGGGATCGGGCGATGGCGCGGCCAATGCGACGCGCGAGCTCCGGATCGAGCTCCTCGGGAACGAGCCCTCGCACGTCGTAGGCCTTGAAGATCGACATGAAGCGATTCTATCCAGGGGCCGGGAGCCGTCGATCCGGCCGACTTGACCACCCTCTCCCGCGGCGGCACCCTCGCCCGCGAGGTCCGCTTTGCGCGGACGGAGGCATGTCATGTTCGGACTCGGCCTGCCGGAGGTCCTCCTGATCCTCTTGCTGATCGTTCTGATCTTCGGGGCTCGACGGCTTCCGGAGGTCGGCGCCGGTCTCGGCAAGGCCATCAAGAACTTCAAGGCCGGCGTCTCCGGCAAGGACGAGATCGACGTCACCCCGAAGAAGGAGGAGGTGACGGGACGGAAGGGACCGTAGCCTCCGGCGGCGGCGCGGGCGCAACCGCCGGGTGGGCGGGCTGCGGCGGCTGGGGCGGAGGAGGCGTGAGCTCGAGCTGGACGCGGCTCGCCGCCGCAGGCGGATCGAACACCACGGCAGCGAACTCGCTCGAGCCGTGGGCCGCGATGGGCGTCCACGCCAGGATGGAGGCCCTCCAGCCGGCGTCCCCCAGCAGCGCCTCCGAGGGCTGCTCGCGCAGGCGATCTTCGCCGGGCGCCGTGGCACCTCGGGCCTCTACTCCCGGCAGCGCCGATCCGTCGTCGGCGAGAAGCGTCACCCGAAGGCCGGTGGCGGGCGCGAGCTCCTGATCCCCCTCGTTCGCCAGGCGACCCGACACCACGAGGAGTCGCTGGCCGAATGCATTCTCGAGGCGCCGGGCGCTGAGGTCGCGAAGGTCGAACGTCCCGCTGCGGAGCGGCGGCGGAGCCGGGACCCCGCCGGGAGCCCGGGGCGCAAGGCTCGCCCGCGCCACCAGCGCGACCAGCACCAGCGTGGCGGCCCAGCCGGCGGCATGGAGGCCCCAGGCCAGCGGCTGCGCGCCGGCCGTCGGCGCCTCCTCCGGCTCCTCGACGAGGGCCCGCCGGGGCGGCGCCGGGGCGGCTGCGGCGATCGGCTGTGCAGGGGCAGGCGTCGGGCTCGCCGGCGGCCCTGGACGGGCGGCCGCCGACGCCTCGGGGCGAACCCGCGGCACGGCAACCTCACCACCCTCGTCGTTCCCGACCAGGTCCCAGCTCTCGGGATCACCGAGCTGCTCGAGGCTCGGCGCCTCCTCGCGCGCCGGCGCCAGGAACTCTCGCAGCGGCGACACCGGAGCGCGGCGGGCCCCTGCGGGCTTGCGAGCGGGCTCTTCGTTGAACTGCCAATCGCTCTCCTCGTCCCCTCCCTCGGCGCGTCCGGCGGAGGCGGCGGGCGCCGGGAGGACGCGCGTCGCGTCCTCCGCGGGAGCGGCCGCCGCCGGCTTCGCGGCCTTGCCTCGAGGCGCCGGCGCGCCCGAGGCCACCACCTGGGTCTCGCCCTCGCCGGTCGCGGCGGGCTTCACGAAGAACGAGAAGCGGCATTTCGAGCAGCGCACCCGGGCGCCCGCGGGCGGGATCTTCTCGTCCTCGAGCTCGAAACGGGTCTTGCAGCGCTCGCAGGTGACGATCATGCGGGCTCCATGCGCTCGCGGTGCGGGGCCCGAGTGCTAGGGTCGCGGGTCACGCGATTCGACTCCGTCCCTTTCGGCGGCTCCGCTCCGACGCTTGAGCGGGCACCCAGGCCGGGCGGATGCGCCCGCTGCGGCGGCGCGGAGGACGGCGTGGCCGAGGCGAGCCTGCCCTCGCTCCTCGAGCGACGGCTCGTGATCGTGACCGGAAAGGGCGGCACCGGGAAGACGACCGTCACGGCCGCGCTCGGCCTGGCCGCGGCCCGCCGCGGCCGACGCGTGCTCGTGGCCGAGGTCGGGCGGCAGGCGCAGCTCCCGACGCTCTTCGGTGCGGCCACCACGACGCCCGGCCCCGAGGGCCAGCCGGTGCACCCCGGTGTCACCGCGATGCGGATCGACCCCTACGCCGCGCTGGCGGAGTATCTGGGCCTCCAGCTCGGCCTGCGAGGGCTGGTCGAGCGCCTGCTACGCAACCCCGCATTCCACCAGCTCATGGATGCGTCGCCGGGATGGCGCGAGCTGATCACGCTCGGCAAGGTCTGGCACCTGGAGCAGATGCAGGACCCCGACGGCCGGTCGCGCTTCGACCTGCTGGTGATCGATGCCCCGGCCACGGGCCACGGCCTCACGTTCCTCGACGTACCACGCGTCGTCGTGTCCGCGGTGCGAGCGGGCCCGCTGCGCCGCCATGCGGCGCTCGTGGAGGCGATGATCGCCGACGCGGAGCAGACGTTGCTGCTGCCGGTGGCGCTCGCCGAGGAGCTTCCGGCGCGCGAGACGGCGGAGCTGGTGGCGGGCGCCCGCGAGCGCACGGGCATCGCGGTCGATCGGGTGGTGGTGAATGCGGTGGCGAGGCCGCCCTTCCCTCCCGGCCTCGAGGATCTGGACCAGCGCCTGGCACGCCTTCCGGGCGAGACGCTCCTGCCGGGCCTTCCGTCCGCATCGGTCCTCGCCGCCTGCACCGCGCACCTGCGGCAACGCTTCGCCCTGAACCGCGAATACCTGGCCGAGATCGCACGCGGTACGGGCCTTCCCCTGGTGGTGTTGCCGCTCCTGCCGGCCGGCGTCGAGGGAGTCCGCGCGCTGGACGTGCTCGGCGCCGCCCTGCTCGAGGCGCCGGTCGGAGAGCCGCGATGAGGCGCGCCGAGACGCCCGACGGGCTCCTCGCCTCCCGGCGCATCGTGGTCTGCGTCGGCACGGGTGGCGTCGGCAAGACCACCACTGCGGCGGCGATCGCGCTCGAGGCCGCGCGCCGCGGCCGGCGCGCGCTGGTCCTCACCATCGACCCCGCGCGCCGGCTGGCCGATGCCCTCGGGCTCGGCCCGCTCGGCAACGAGCCCCAGGCGATCGCGCGCCGCCATCTCGAAGCGCTCGGCGTGCCGCCCGCGGGCTCCCTCTCCGCCATGATGCTCGACATGAAGCGAACCTTCGACGACCTGGTGCGACGCTTCGCCGACTCGCCCGAGGCACGCGACCGCATCCTGCACAACCGCATCTACCAGCACGTCTCGGATGCGCTGGCCGGCAGCGCCGAGTACTCGGCGATGGAGAAGGTCTACGAGCTCTCCGAGCGCCGGGAGTTCGACCTGGTGGTGGTGGACACGCCGCCCTCCCAGCACGCGCTCGACTTCCTGGAGGCGCCGGCGCGCCTGCTCGAGTTCCTGGACAGCCGCCTCGTGCACCTGCTGTTGCATCCGGCGCTGGCGGCCGGGCGCCTCGGCTTCCGCATCTTCCAGCGCGGCGCGCGGCAGGTGCTGCGCGTGATCGAGCGGGTCTCGGGGCTGGCCTTCCTCGAGGACGTCTCCGAGTTCCTGCTCGCCTTCGAGGGCATGGCCGAAGGCTTCCAGGAGCGGGCGCGAAGGGTGCGAGCCCTGCTCCTCGGCCCCGACACGGGCTTCGTGCTGACCGCCGGGCCCGCGCACGGCTCCGCCGAGCAGGCGGAGGCGCTCCTCGGCTGGCTGGAGCAGGCGGGCGCGCCGCTCGCCGGCATCGTGGTGAACCGCATGCGTGTATGGCCCGGGGCCGAGGGCGCACCGGCCCGGCTGCCGGAGGGCGACCCGGAGGCCGCGGTCGCCGCGCTCGCGGCGGCGTTGGCGGCCGGAGAGGCGCCGGGCTTCCCGGCGCAGCAGGCCGCCCGGGCGGCGATCGCCGCGGTAAACGAGTACGCTGCCCTGGTCAGACGAGACGCCCGGGCGGTGGAGCCTCTGCGCGCGCGGGCTCGCGCGCGCGGCTGCTTCTTCCGTCGCGTGCCCGAGCTCGAGCGCGACGTGCACGACCTCGCCGGGCTCGACCGCATCGCGCGCCACGTCTTCGGCGAGATGGAGCTGGAGGCCGTTCATGGCAGGTAGCCGGGATCGCGAGGACGAGCCGCTCGACACGGGCGCCCGTGCGGGCGGGCGCGAGGCCCCGCCGGCCAGCGTGGACGAGGCGCTCGCCCGGGCGCGGGATCACGCGCTCGCCGCGGCGGCGGAGCTCGGAGGCGCGGCGCGGGCGCTCCTGGACGCGGCATCGCTCTCGGCCACCGGAGCCCCGAGCGAGGCGCACCTCGCCCTGCGCCTGGTGAGCCGCGGGATCGAAGAGCTGGTGCGCGTACTCGGGCGCTCGCAGCGCGCGCCGGCATCGCTGCTGAACGCGCTGGCGGACGCGCTCGACGCGGAGATCGCGCGCTGGCAGGAGCGCGCGGACGAGGACGCGGAGGCCCGCGCCGTGCTGCGGGCCTACCTCGGCGTACGCGAGATCCTGTGGGAGCTCGGCGTGCGGCGTCGCCCGGCGCAGCAGGGGCGCGGCAGCGGCGAGCCGCCGCGCGGCCGCGCGCAGGGTCGGCACGCCGCCGGCGACGCGGGTGCGGAAACGCCGACGCGGCGTCGACATGCGACCGCGCGGCCTCGGCTGCAGCGCGTGCCGGTCGAGGGCTGACGCCACCGCGCGCGCTGCGCTAGGGTGGCCGCGAGTTCGAAGCGCGCGTCGCGCGAGCAGGTCCCCCAATGACGGTCCTCATCAAGCGCTATGCGAATCGCAAGCTCTACAACACACAGACGAGTCGCTACATCACGCTCAAGGGCATCGCGGAGCTGATCGAATCCGGCCGCGAGGTGCGCGTGATCGACAACGAGACGGGGGAGGACATCACCTCCGTCACGTTGTCCCAGATCCTGGTGGACAACGAGCGTTCGAACCGCTCGGTCCCCGGCTCGCTGCTCTCGGAGCTGATCCAGAAGGGCGGCGACGTGCTCTACTCGGCGATCCGCAAGGGCGCCGCCGAAGCGAGCGACGGGATCGGGGGCCTGCGCACCAACGTGATGCGGCTGATGGGAAATCGGGAGCGCGAGGCCGGGCGCAGCAGTGATTGGGTCGCCTACGCCGCCCCCGAGTTCGAGGAGCTGCTCGAGCGGGCGCTGGAGCGCGCGCTGAAGACCCTGGACCTGCCGCGCCAGTCGGACCTGGAAGCCCTGAGCCGCCATCTCGAGCGCGTCGCGCGCGCGCTCGAGGCGCGCGGGCTCGCCGTCGAGCCGACGTCGGCCGAGCCCCCGGCCTCCGAGCGACCCGGCAGCCGTCCCTCCTCGTCCTAGGGCCAGCCGCCCGCGTCGAGACGGAGGCGAGCGGCGCGCGCCGCCCCACGCCGCTAGCCCCAGACCGACGGTCGCTCGGCCAGTCCCTGCTCGACCAGCGCCTGGATGCGCTCGCGCAGCTCCGAGGTGAGGCGGGAGACCAGCAGCTCGTCGGCTGCGGCCTCGGGCTCCAGGTGCGCCAGCGAGATCGCCTCGCCGAACCGGATCGACCACTTCGAGGGGAGCGGCAGCAGCCCGAGGGGCCCCAGCCACGGGAAGGTCGGCGTCACCGGCAGGAAGGGAAGCCCGAGCGCGCGCGTCGGCAGGCGCAGCTTGAAGAGCACGGGATGCGCCTCCTCGGCGCCGACCACCGCAACGGGCACCAGCGGCGCGCCGGTCTCGATCGCGACCCGGACCGCGCCTCCGCGGCCGAAGCGCTGGACGCGGTAGCGCTGACGAAACACCTTCGCCGCGCCCTTCACGCCCTCGGGAAACGCGACCACCCAGCCGCCCCCTCGCAGGATGCGCTGCGCATTCTCACGGCAGGCGCGGATCCCGCCGAGGCGGGCGAGGAAGGGCTGCGCGAAGGGCAGCGTGATCAGCCAGTCCGCCACCAGGAAGCGCGGTCGCACGTGCGCCGGATGCCGGCGCGCCACCGCGTGGGCGATCATCAGACCGTCGTAGGGCAGGAGCCCCGAGCCGTTGGCCACCAGCAGGCAAGGCCCCGCCGGCGGCAGCTCGTCGATCCCCGGCAGGTCGATCCTCCACCAGCGCTCCAGCAGGAAGTCGAGCAGTGGCTCCGCGCGACGCACCACCACCTCGTCCATCCCGAACTCGTCCACCTCGCCCGAGCGCTCGCTCATCCCGAGCGTGCTCAGGCGCCGGCGCAGGCTCTCGAAGAGCTCCATCCAGTCGACGGAGGACGAAGCGTCCGCGGCGGGTGCGGCAGCGCCGAGGCGCGCCTCGATCTCCCGGCGCAGCTCGGCGAGCGCACGTCGCATCCGATCGGTCTCCGGGCGCTCGGCGTCGGACATGAAGCTCCTAGCGATACCGACGCAGCCGGCGTGCGGAGGCGAAGGAGATCCAGGCCTCCTTCGTGCTGTAGACCGGCTCGCCGAAGGCGGCCCAGCCGCGCTCGCCGTCCGCCACCCACAGGTAGCGGAGGTAGTCGTAGAAGGCCTCGGGCGGGTCGCCGGTCGCGCCCATCACCGGCCAGCGCAGCGCGCGGTACCAGAGCGGAGCCGGCATCGGGAGGGCGCGCTTGCCCGCCAGGCGCAGCAGCGTGGAGAGCGGGAGCACCCCGGAGCCCACCACGTTGAACACGCCTGGGTGTCGCTCGAGCGTCGCCCTCTCGAGTGCGTGCAACGCGTCCTCCTCGTGCACGAACTGCAGCAGCGGGTCGTAGCCGAGGAGCGTCGTCACCGCAGGCCGTGCGAAGTGGGCGGTCACGCGATCCCAGTAGCTGGGGCCCATGACCCAGCAGGTCCGCAGCACGCAGACGTCGGTCTCGGCGTGGCGCTCTCGCCATTCCGCCACCAGCGATTCGGTCTCGATGCGATTGCGCACGTTGTGGGCGCCGGGGTGCCCGCGCAGTGGATGCTTCTCGGTGAGGAAGTTCGGATTGTCGGGCCAGGGGCCGTAGAGCGCGGTGCTCGAGGCCAGCACCAGCCGACGCACCTTCACCGCCGCGCAGGCGTGGAGTACGTGCAGGCTCCCGAGGGTCTCGAGCTCGTGGTCGTATTCGAGATCGGGGGAGGGGTCGCGCCGGAAGGCCGCGTGCACCAGCACCTCGACCCGTTCCCGCTCCAGGATCTCGGCGACGCGGGCGTCGGCCTTCGGATCGGTCAGGTCGACGCGATGGAAGCGCACGCGCCCCTCGAGGCGGTAGGGACGGCGCACGTCGAGTCCGACGACGCGCAGGCCCGGCGTGCGCTGGAGCAGGCGCTCCGCCAGGCGCGTGCCGAGGAAGCTGCGCAGTCCGGTGATCGCGATCGCGCCCGAGAGTTCCAACGCGGCTCCGGCGGGGAGGAGGCGCGCCACGCAAGCCGCCTCGCTACGCTCTGCTCCCTCACATACCATCGGCCGGGATGGCCGTCACCCGCAGCGTCGGCGTGGTCGAGGATCCGCGCTACCGCGAGCACCGCGGACCGGGTGCGCACCCGGAGCGGCCGGAGCGGCTGGCCGCCGTCGGCCGCGCCATCGCCGAGCGGGCCGCGGCTCTGCACCGCCTGGCCTCCCGGCCCGCCAATGACGACGAGCTCCTCCGTGTCCACTCGCTCGCGCTGCTGCGGCGGATCGAGGCCGCGGCGCGCCGCGCGCCCGAGCACCTCGATCCGGATACCTACGTCTCGGCGCAGAGCTTCGAGGTCGCCCGCCTGGCGGCCGGGGCGGCGGTGGACCTGGCGCGCGCGGTCGCGCGCGGCGAGCTGCAGGCGGGGTTCGCCGCCGTGCGACCGCCGGGGCATCACGCCGAGCGCGAGCACGCGATGGGGTTCTGTCTCTTCAACAACGTGGCCGTGGCCGCCGAGGCCGTGCGCCGCGAGGAGGGAGTGGAGCGGCTGCTGATCCTCGACTGGGACGTCCACCACGGCAACGGGACGCAGCGCATCTTCGAGGACGATCGCGACGTCCTCTACTTCTCCACCCATCAGTTCCCCTGCTACCCGGGCAGCGGCGCGGTGCAGGAGGCCGGCCTGGGTCCGGGAGCCGGGAGCACGGTCAACGTGCCGCTGCTCCCGGGAGCGGGCGACCGGGAGCTGGTCGGTGCGCTGCGACGCATCCTGGTCCCGGTGGCCCAGCGCTTCCGCCCCCAACTCATCCTGGTGTCGGCGGGCTTCGACGCCCACCAGGACGACCCGCTCGCCTCGCTCGAGGTGACGCGCGAAGGATTCGCCGAGGCGAGCCGCATCGCGCGCGCGCTGGCCGACGAGCTGTGCGGCGGTCGCCTGGCCGTGCTGCTCGAGGGGGGCTACGCGCCCTCCGGACTCTACGAGGGGGTGTCGGCGCTGCTCGACGCGCTCCTCGCCGAAGAGACTCCCGGCCTCGCGCCCTGCCCCCCTCCGCCCGCCGGCTCGGTCCTGGCGCAGGTGGTGGAGCAGCTGCGCGCGGTCCATGGCCAGCGCTACCCCGATCTCGGCAGCGCCTGAGCACCGAGTGGGAGCGCGGCCCACGCGCGCGCCGGCCTGCCGGCCTGGCGCGGCTCCCGCTCCGCCTCTGGACTTTCACCTTTTGTTCACCATCGGCTCCTGCATCTCGTGGGCATCCGCGCTCCTCGACACCAGATCTTGTACGCGCGAAAAAAATCGCGCTTTTCGTGCAGGGCGCGATTTTTCCGATTGAAGGGGCTCAAGAAATGGAATAAAAGGGCGATCAAGTGGTAGGAAGTGGGATGAAGTGGTAGGAGCAAGTCGTCTCCTCCCATCTCCCGGCCCGGGGCGAAGAGACGATGTTCCGAGGCCGCTTCGTTCACGCGATCGACGCCAAGGGGCGCCTCAGCATGCCGGCCAGCTACCGAGCCCAGCTTCAACCGACCAAGGACGCCCCGCCGATCCTGACGAACTTCCAGGACCACCTGGCCTTCTATCCGCACGAGGACTGGCTCGAGATCGAGGAGCGGCTCTCCCAGGCCGCGGCCAGCCTGCAGCCCGAGGCGCAGGAGCTGCAGCGCTTCATGGTCTCGGGCGCGGTCGAGTGCCCGATCGATGCCCAGGGACGGATCCTGGTGCCGCCTTATCTCCGCCAGCACGCCAGCCTCGAGCGCGAGGTCACGATCGCCGGCGTCGGGCGGCACATCGAGCTTTGGGACCGCACGCGCTTCGACCAGCACCTCGCCCGGACGCAGGCGCGTCTCGACGAGATCGCTTCGGTCGTGGCCCGGTCGCGGGTGTAGCGGATCGATTGATGGGGGGACGGAGGAGCAGAGGCTCCTCCGGAGAGAGGTTGGGTGTTCCCGGAGTCCCCGTCGCCTCGGGGCGGCGCGTTCAGGGGGGGACTCGCCGACCCGGGGTGCGGGGCTCCGGGACACCCAAGACCTCGTCGTGAGCGGCGGGGCGATCGCTCGTGAGGCCCGGCCCGGTGTCGTCCACGCCCTACCAGCATCGGCCGGTCCTTCTGAGCGAGACGCTCGAGGCGCTCGCCCTGCGGCCCGGCGGCCTGGTGGTGGACGGGACGCTCGGCGGCGGGGGACACGCCACCGCCCTGCTGGAACGCACGGCGCCGGACGGAAGGCTCGTGGGACTGGACGTGGACGACGAGGCGCTCGCGGAGGCCGGCCGCCGTCTCGCCCGCTTCGGCGGGCGGGTGACGCTGGTACGCGCCTCGTTCCGGCTGCTGGCCCGGGTGCTGGCCGACCTCGGGCTCTCGCGCGTCGACGCGGTCCTGCTCGATCTCGGCGTCTCCTCGCGACATCTGGATGCGCCGGAGCGAGGCTTCCGCTTCGCCAGCGAGACCGCCGCCCGAACTCCCCTCGACATGCGGATGGATCGCCGCTCGCCGGACACCGCCGCCGACCTGCTGGCGTCCGCCTCGGTCGAGCAGCTCGAGGACTGGCTGCGTCGCTATGGCGAGCTGCCCGGCGCCGCCCGCCTGGCCCGCGCCATCGTGGCGGCTCGCCGGCGCGCACCGCTCCGCACCGCGGCGGATCTGCTGGCGGTGATTCGCGCCGCCAGGGTCGGCGGAGGACGCCGTCACCATCCTGCGACGCTCGTCTTCCAGGCCCTGCGCATCGCGGTGAACGACGAGCTCGCGGCCCTCGACCAGGGCCTCGAGGCGGCGATCGAGGCCCTGCGTCCGGGAGGTCGTCTGGCGGTGATCGCCTACCACTCGCTGGAGGACCGTCTGGTAAAGACCCGCCTGCGCGAGGCCGAGCGCGGCTGCGTCTGTCCGCCGCGGATGCCTGTCTGCGTCTGCGGCCGGCGGCCCCGCCTGCGCCTGCTGACGCGCCGGGCGCTCGGGCCCGGCGAGGCCGAGAAGCGTGCGAACCCCCGGGCACGGTCGGCGCGGCTCCGCGCCGCCGAGCGGCTGGAGGAGGCGGCATGAGCGCGAGCCCCGTGCTGCGGCCCACGAGGGCCCGGACGCCCGCGCGCGTGATCCGGCGCGCTCCGCCGATCGCTCCCGGGCGCGCCCTCGACCTGGTCGGGCGGGACCTCTCGGGCCTCGAGCGCCGGGCGAAGCCGGCGGCGCGCCGTCTGCGCGGCGGCCTCCTCGCCGCGTGCGTGGTAGCGGCGCTCGGTCTCTCGGCGCTGCGCGTACAGATCCTCCGCCTGCGCTACCAGGTGGCGCGCGCGGTGGCCGAAGAGCAGGCGCTCCTCGAGCAGAAGCGCGAGCTCACCGTCCGGGTGCGCGAGCTGCGCGATCCCTTGCGGCTGGCCGCGCGCGCGGCCGAGCTCGGCTTCACTCGCCCCCAACGCATCCTCGAGCTGCCCGCCGCACGCCCGCCGGTGGGATCGCCGATCGCTCCATGAGGGCGCCCGACCTGCGCGGCGCCGGGGTTCGCCTCGGATGGGTCCGCGCCGGGCTTCTCCTGTTCTTCCTCGCTGTCGCGGCCCGGGCCGCCCATCTCGGTGTGGTGGACGCACGCGGGGCGCGACGCGGCGCCGCCCAGACGCAGACGGAGCTCCGCCTCCCGCCGGAGCGAGGGACGCTGGTGGATCGCAACGGCGCCGAGCTCGCGCTCTCGGTGGAGGCGCCCTCGGTTTACGCCAGCCCCTCGGCGACTGGCGACGTCCCGAGCACCGCGCGAGCGCTGGCCAAGGTCCTCGGCGGCGACAGCCGGCGCATCGCCGAGCGGCTGAAGGCGGGTGGCTCCTTCGTCTACCTCGCGCGCTGGATCGACGACGCCCGGGCCCGGCGCGTACGCGCCCTCGAGCTTCCGGGCATAGGGATCGTCGAGGAGCCGCGCCGCGTCTATCCCCATCGCGAGCTCGGCGCGCAGCTCATCGGCTTCGCCAACATCGACGGCACCGGCGTGCGCGGGATGGAGGAGCAGGAGGACCCGTGGCTGCGCGGCCGGGCGCGCAGCTTTGCGGTGGAGCGAGACGCGCGCGGGCACCTGCTGGCCCAGGCGGGGATGGATCCTCGCGCGACGGCCGGCGGCGACGTCTCCCTCACCCTCGATGCGGCCTTCCAGGCCGATGCGGAGTCGGCGCTGCAAGATGCCGTGCGCGAGACACGTGCGCGCGCGGGCTTCGTGATCACCCTCGATCCCCACACCGGCGACGTCCTCTCCCTGGCCGAGCGGCCCACGTTCGATCCGAACCGCTTCCGCGAGCAGAGGTTCCCGGAGACCCGCTCGCGCGCCTTCCTCGATGCCTTCGAGCCCGGCTCGACCTTCAAGGTGTTCCTGATCTCCACCGCGCTGAATGCGGCGGCGATCCGTCCCGCGGACCTCTTCGACTGCGAGATGGGCCGCTTCAAGGTGCCGGGCAAGCTGATCCGCGACTCGCATCCCCATGGCATCCTCGACGTGGCCGGCGTGCTGCGCGTCTCGAGCAACATCGGCGCGACGAAGATCGTCTACCGTCTGGGAGCGGAGCCCTACTGGGAGGGTCTGCGCGCGTTCGGCTTCGGAGAGCCCACGGGCAGCGGGTTTCCGCAGGAGTCGGCCGGTCTGCTGCGTGCGTGGCGGAACTGGCGTCCGGTGGACGAGGCGAACATCGCGTTCGGTCAAGGCGTCAATGTGACGGGCATGCAGCTCGCGGCCGCGGCGGGCGCGATCGCCAACGGCGGAGTGTGGGTGCGTCCGCGATTGGTGGCGGCGCGACGCGCAGCCGGCGGCCGGTGGCAGGCGGAGGCCCCGAGCCCGACGCGGCGTGTGGTGCGGCCCGAGGTGGCGGCAACCGTGCTCGGAATGATGGAGGGGGTGGTGGGGCCGGGCGGCACGGGCGAGCGGGCGGCGCTTCCCGGAATCCGTGTCGCCGGGAAGACCGGGACCGCCCAGAAGCTCGATCCCGCGACGGGTGCGTACTCGCCGAACCGCTACGTGGCGTGGTTCGTCGGGATCGCTCCGGCCGACGATCCGCGCCTCGTGGTGGTGGCGGCGCTCGACGAGCCGCAGGGCCTGGCCCACACCGGTGGCGCGGTGTCGGGGCCGCTCTTCGCCCGGGTGGCGGCGGCTCAGCTGGCACGGCTCGGGATCCTGACCACGCCCGAGACGCCCGCGACCGCGGTGGCCGCGGCGCCCGCGGCCGAGGCGCCGGTCGACGAGGCGGAGTCGGCGCTCGCGCACGAAGGCGGTCGGATGCTGCTTCCGGACTTCCGCGGGCTTTCGGTGACCCAGGTGAGGCGGCTCACCGAGGGGACTCCGCTTGCGCTCGAAATCCTGGGCGAGGGGCGGGCCGTGTCACAGGAACCGGAGCCGGGGACGATCGTGGCCGGCGCGGCGACGCGGGTTCGAATCCACTTCGCCCGTGGCGCCGGAGAGGGCTGATGCGCCTCTCCGACCTCGTGGCGGCGCTTCCGCCCGAGCTCACCCCGCTCCAGCCCCTCGCGAGCCAGGAGGATCCGGTGATCCGGGGCGTCGGCTACGACTCGCGGGCGGTGGCGCCCGGCGAGCTCTTCGTGGCGCTTCGTGGCACCCACCACGACGGACACGACTACCTGGCCGACGCGCTTCGCCTCGGGGCGGCGGCGCTGGTGGTGGAGCGCCTGCCGGCGGGCCTCGATCCGGGGAGCCGGCCGGTGCTCCGCGTGCCCGACTCGCGCCGCGCGCTGGCGCCCCTGGCCGCCCGCTTCTTCGGCGATCCCTCGGCGGAGCTCACCCTGGTGGGGATCACCGGCACCAACGGCAAGACCAGCACGACCTATCTCGTGGAGTCGATCCTCTCCCGGGCGGGGCGACATCCGGGCGTGATCGGGACCGTGGAGATCCGCTGGGGGAACGAGCATCGGCGGGCCATCAACACCACCCCGGAGAGCCTCGATCTGCAGCGCACGCTTCGCAGCATGCGCACGCAGGGAGTGGATGCGGTGGCGATGGAGGTCTCCTCCCATGGCCTCGCGCTCGGCCGCGTGGAGGGCTGTCGCTTCGCGGTGGCCGCCGTGACGAACCTCACCCAGGACCACCTGGACTTCCACGGGAGCATGGAGGCCTATCTCGAGGCGAAGCTCCTGCTGTTCCAGCGCCACCTCGCGCCCGACGGCTTCGCGGTGGTGAACCTGGACGATCCCGCGGCCGAGGCCTTCCTGGCGGCGGCGCGCGAGCGCGGCGTGACCACGCTCGGCGTGACGCGCGACGCGCGGCGCGAGGCGGCGATCGCCCTCGAGCGCGCCGAGGTGCGGCTCGATGGGACGCATGCGCGGCTCCGCCTGCCCTCGGGTCCGCTCGAGGTCGAGCTGCCGCTGATCGGCGACTTCAACCTCGAGAACATGCTGGTGGCGATGGGCTGCGCCGCCGCGCTCGGCGTGGCGCCCGACGCCATCGCGAGAGGCCTGGCCACCTGCCCCCAGGTGCCGGGCCGGGTGCAGCGCGTCGGCGCCGAGCTCGCCGGAGCGCCGACCGTGCTGGTCGACTACGCCCACACCCCCGACGCGGTGGAGAAGCTCCTCCGCACGCTTCGCCCGCTCGCGCGCGGGCGCTTGATCACGGTCTTCGGCTGCGGTGGAGATCGCGATCGTGGCAAGCGCCCGCTGATGGCCGAGGCGGTGGCGCGCCACAGCGATCGCGTGGTGGCGACGAGCGACAATCCCCGCACGGAGGATCCGCTGGCGATCCTCTCCGACGTGGAGCGTGGCCTCTCCAAGCTCGTGCGCGTGGCGTCCGACGCCCTGGACGCCACGCCGCGGGGCTATGCCGTCGTCCCGGATCGCCGGGAGGCGATCGCACTCGCGCTGCGAGTGGCGCGACCCGGCGACACGGTGGTGCTGGCTGGCAAGGGCCACGAGGACTACCAGATCGTGGGGCGGGAGCGTTTCCCCTTCGACGATCGGCTCGAGGCGCTGCGGGTGCTGCGCCGGCGGGGTGCGGCATGACGGCACCCTACGCCGCGGCGGAGGCGGCGGCCTGGATGCAGGCGACGTTGCTCCAGGGAAGTCCCGACGCGACGCTGGGATCCGTCTGCATCGACTCGCGTCGGGTCGCGCCGGGGGATCTCTTCATTGCGATCCGTGGCCCGAATCACGACGCGCACGAGTTCCTGCCCCAGGCCCTCGCGGCGCGAGCGGCAGGCGTCGTGGTGGAGCGCGGCCGCGCGCTCCCGCCCGCCCTCGCGCCCGAGCTCCCGGTCTTCGCCGTGGACGACACCACCCGCGCCCTTGGCCGCCTCGCCGCCGGGCACCGCGGTAGCTTCCATGGCCCCCTGGTGGCGATCACCGGCAGCAACGGCAAGACCACCACCAAGGAGATGTGCGCGGCGATCCTCTCGGTGTCGGCGCCCTGCCTCAGGACCGAGGGAAATCTCAACAACGAGTTCGGAGTACCGCTCACGCTGCTGCGGCGCGACGAGGCCCACCGGCGCCTCGTGATCGAGATCGGCATGAACCACCGGGGCGAGATCGCGCCGCTGGCGGCGCTCGCACGCCCCAGCGTGGCGGTGATCACCAACGTCGGGATGGCTCACATCGAGAATCTCGGCTCCCAGGACGAGATCGCCCGCGAGAAGGGCGATCTGGTGGCGGCGCTCGATCCCAGCGGCATCGCGGTGCTGAACGCCGAGGACCCGCGCTGCCTGGCCCAGGCCCGGCGCAGCGCAGCGCGCGTGCGCTCCTTCGGGCGGGAGACGGGAGACGTGCGGGCGGAGCACGTGAGCGTGCTCGGCGAACGGGGCTTCGCCTTCGATCTGGTGGCGCCGGAGGGCCGCGCGGCGGTCCACGTGGCCGGTCTCGGCGCCGTCACGGTGCTGAACGCGCTCGCGGCGGCGGCGGCGGCCCTCGCAGCCGGCGCCTCCCTCGCCGACGCGGCGACCGGGCTCGCCCGCTATCAGCCGATCGGCGGGCGCATGGAGCCGATGACGCTTCCCCGCAACGTGATCCTGATCAACGACACCTACAACGCCAACCCCCAGTCGATGGAGGTGGCGTTGCGCGGGCTGGCCGAGCTCAAGGGAGGCAGCCGCGGGCTGGCGGTCCTCGGCGACATGGGCGAGCTCGGCGAGGCCGCGCCGGCGGCCCATCGCGCCGCAGGCCAGCTGGTGGGGCGGCTGGGGCTCGACTTCCTCTTCGTGCTCGGAGACCACGCCGAGGAGACCGCTGCGGGCGCGCTCGAGGCGGGCATGGATCCGAGGCGCGTCCGGATCGGCCGCGACCACGAGGACACCAGCCGTCACGTGCGCGAGGTCCTGCAGGGAAACGACTGGGTGCTGGTGAAGGGCTCGCGCTCCGCACGCATGGAGCGCGTGGTCGCCGCGCTGGCCGAGGGAGCGCCCTGAGTGCTCTACCACCTGCTCTATCCCCTGGCGGCGGACTTCGGCGGCTTCAACGTCGTCCGCTACATCACCTTCCGCACCGCGGCGGCGACCCTGACGGCGCTCTTCATCTCGTTCCTGGTGGGACCGGCCGTGATCCGCGCCCTGGCGCGGCTGCGCGTGGGCCAGCCGATCCGCGAGATCGGCCCCGACCACCAGAGCAAGGCCGGGACGCCCACCATGGGCGGGCTGCTGATCCTGCTCTCGCTGCTCGTGTCGGTGCTCCTGTGGTCCGAGCTCGACAACCGGATGGTCTGGATCGTGGTGGGCCTCACCACGGCGTATGGCGTGCTCGGCTTCGTGGACGACTACCGCAAGGTGAAGCGACGTCATCACGGCGGAATCTCCGGCCGCACCAAGCTCTTCTGGCAGTTCCTGCTGAGCTTCGCCGTCGCGATCGCGATCTACACCAGCCCGGGCTTCGACGCCCACATCGCGGTGCCCTTCTTCAAGGGGTTCACGCCCCACCTGGGTCTGCTCTACATCCCGCTGGCGGCGGTGGTGATCGCGGGCTTCAGCAACGCGGTGAACCTGACCGACGGTCTCGACGGCCTCGCGATCGGACCGGTGATGATCGCGGCGGGCACCTTCGTGCTGCTCTCCTACGCCGCGGGCAACACCGTGATCGCGGAGTACCTGGCGATCAAGTACGTGCCGGGAAGCGGACAGCTCGCGATCTTCTGCGGCGCGCTGGTGGGCGCCGGCCTCGGCTTCCTCTGGTTCAACACCTGGCCCGCGCAGCTCTTCATGGGCGACGTGGGCTCCCTCTCGCTGGGAGGGGCGCTCGGCACCATCGCCGTGCTGATCCGCCAGGAGATCCTGCTCGCGGTGGTGGGCGGGATCTTCGTGGTGGAGGCGCTCTCGGTGATGATCCAGGTCGCGTCCTTCAAGCTGACCGGGCGCCGCGTCTTCCTGATGGCGCCGATCCACCATCACTTCGAGAAGATGGGCTGGGCCGAGCAGAAGATCGTGGTGCGCTTCTGGATCGTCTCCGCGATCCTCGCGCTCGTGGCCCTCTCCTCGCTGAAGCTGCGATGAGCGATCGACTCGCGGGACGGCGCGTGCTGGTGCTGGGCCTCGGGCTCTCCGGGCGCAGCGCCGCGCGCCATTGCGCGGCCGCGGGCGCGCGAGTGGTCGCGGCCGACGAGCGGCCGGCGGCGGAGCTCGGCGAGCTGCGCGAGCTCGCCCCGACGGTCGAGCTCGCGCTCGGCGCGCCGTTCCCCGATCCCGCGGGCTTCGACCTCGTGGTGCCGAGCCCGGGCGTGCCGCCGGCGCGCTACCGCGAGCGCGCGCGACGGGTGTGGGGGGATCTCGAGCTCGCCTACCGCGCGCTCTCGGTGCCGATCGTCGCCATCACCGGCAGCAACGGGAAGAGCACGACCACGCGGCTGGTGGAGGCGCTGCTGCGCGCGGCCGGCCTGCGCGCCGAGGCAGCGGGCAACATCGGAGTGGCGGCGCTCGACCTGGTGGGCCGACCGCTCGACGTCGCAGTGCTCGAGGTGTCGAGCTTCCAGCTCGAGACCGTGGAGGCGTTCCGTCCGCGTGTGGCGGTGATCCTGAACCTGACCGAGGACCACATCGATCGCCACGGGAGCTTCGCGGCCTACGTCGCGGCCAAGGCGCGCCTCCTCGAGAACCAGACGGAAGCCGACACCGCCGTGTTATCGGCCGACGATGCCGGGGTGGCGCGCCTGGCCTCCGTCGCGCGCGCGCGCGTGATCCAGTTCTCCCTGCGC
Organism: Myxococcota bacterium; assembly: GCA_033853555.1. Lineage (GTDB taxonomy): Bacteria > Myxococcota_A > UBA9160 > UBA9160 > UBA9160 > JAWOLJ01. The sequence continues at coordinate 42,505 of JAWOLJ010000043.1, read as the reverse complement.
GCTCCGGTGCCGCGAGGCGCCTGGCTGGACGCCGGAAGCGTCTGCCTGCGCGACGGCGGCGCGCCGCTGCGCATCTCGCTGGAGGGGCTGCGCCTGCGGGGCGTGCACAATCTCGAGAACGTGACGGCGGCCCTGGCGGCGGTCTTCGCGCTCGGCGCGGACGTGGCGAAGGCGGCGGGCGCCCTTCCCTTCTTCGAGGGTCTGCCTCACCGATGCGAGCCGGTCGGCGAGCGAGCGGGGGTGAGCTGGATCGACGATTCCAAGGGAACCAACGTGGGCGCAGCCGTGCGCTCGCTCGAGAGCTTTCGCCAGCCCGTGGTGTGGATCGCCGGCGGAAAGGACAAGGATCTCGACTTCGCGCCGCTGGTGGCGGCGGCTCGCGGCCGGGTGCGCGCGGCGCTGCTGATCGGCGAGGCGGCGCCGAAGCTCGAGGCGGTGCTCGCCGGAACGGTGCCGACCGAGCGAGTGGGCACGCTCGAGGCGGCGGTGGCGCGGGCGGCGCGGCTGGCCCGGCCGGGCGACGTCGTCCTGCTCTCGCCGGCGTGTGCGAGCTTCGACCAGTTCCGCAGCTACGCGCACCGGGGGGAGTGCTTCCGCGCGGCCGTGCAGGCGCTGTCTTCGCAGGAGGGAGCCTCGTGAGCCTGGAAGCGCTGGTCGGTCGTCGCGCCGAGCGCGGATCGCGTCGCGAGACGCTCTCCGCGCGCGAGCCGCGAGGGTCCGGGGGCCTGGACGGCCGCATCGCCGGCGCGGCGGGGTTCCTGGTGGCCATGGGGATCGTGATGATCTACAGCGCCACCGCGCCCCTCGCGATGGGTCACGCGGTGCCGCCGCACTTCGTGCGCCATCTGATCGGAGTGGCCGGCGGCCTCGTGCTCGGGGCGATCGCGATGCGGGTTCCGCTCGAGGCGTGGCGGCGCTGGGCGATCCCTGCCTGGCTCGTCTGCGTGGCGCTCCTCGTGGCGACGGCGCTCGCCGGCGCGCGGGTGAACGGTGCGAAGCGCTGGCTCGTGCTTCCGGGGATCGGGATCTCGTTCCAGCCGGCGGAGCTCGCGAAGCTGGCCACGCTGCTCGCGGTCGCCGCCGTGCTGGCGCGGTACGACGGTCCCGTCGGCCGCCGGCTGCGCGACCTCGTGCCGGTCGCGCTCCTGGCGGCGATCCCGGCGGCGCTCCTCCTGCTCCAGCCCGACCTCGGCAACGCCGCCCTGATCCTCGTGCTCTGCGGGCTCCTGATCTTCCTGGCCGGCGCCCCGCTGCGCCTCATGCTGCTGCCGGCACTGCTCGGGATCGCGGGCCTCGCCGTCTACGTGAGCCTGCGCCCCTACGCGCTTCGGCGTTGGGTGGGCTTTCTCCATCCCTGGGACACGGCGAGCTCCGAGGGGTTCCAGCTGGTGCAGAGCTTCGTCGCCTTCGGCCGCGGCGGCCTCACCGGCGTCGGTCTCGGCGCCGGACGACAGAAGCTCTTCTATCTCCCGGAGGCCCATACCGACTTCATCCTCTCGGTGGTGGCCGAGGAGCTCGGGCTGGTGGGCGTGCTGCTCGTGCTCGGCGCCTTCGCTGCATTGCTGCTGGCGGGCCTGCGCGTGGCGCGCCGCTGCGGCGATCGCTTCGCGCTCTTCCTGGCCTTCGCCACGACGATGCTGCTGACGCTGCCGGCGGCGATGAACGCCGCCGTCGTGACGGGGCTCATCCCGACCAAGGGCCTGGCCCTGCCGTTCCTGTCGTACGGCCGCACGCAGACCATCGTCTGCCTGGTGGCGCTCGGGATCCTGCTCGGGATCGCGCGCCGGGAGGGCTCGGGCTCGCCGCACGGCGCACCCGTCGCGCGGCGAGATCGAGGGCTGCGATGAGCGCCCGACGCTGGGTGGTGGCGGGCGGCGGAACCGGCGGGCACGTGACGCCCGCCCTGGCGCTCGGCGAGGAGATCGTGGCCCGGGGCGACTGCGTGCTCTTCCTCGGCTCGGAGCGCGGCCTCGAGGGAAGGCTGGTGCCGGCGGCGGGCTTCGCCCTGCGCACCCTGCCGGCGCGGCAGGTCAAGGGCAAGGGGCTGGTGGCCGGCGCCCGGGCGCTGCTCGACCTGCCCCGCGTGGTGCTGGCCGCACGCCGGCTCCTCGCCGAATTCGACGCCGAGATCGTGGTCTCGGTGGGAGGCTACGCCTCGGTGCCGGCGGTGCTGGCCGCCCGGACGCGCGGCACGGCGGTGGCGCTGGTCAACACGGACGCGGTGCCGGGCCTCGCCAACCGTGCCTGCGGGCGCATCGCGCGCCGCATCTTCGTGGGCTTCGAGGCGGCCGCGGCGGCGTTCGGCGGAGGCCGGACGGCGGAGCGCGTGCGGGTCGTCGGCGTGCCGGTTCGACGCGCGCTGGTGTCGGCGTTCGCGGACGCGCCGCCGCGTCGCACCCCGGCGCCGCCGCTCCGGCTCCTGATCTTCGGCGGCAGCCAGGGTGCGCGTCAGCTGAACGAGGCGATGATCGCGCTGGCGCCGCGCCTGGCGGGCCGGGTCGAGGTCTTCCACCAGACCGGAGACGCGGATCGCGAGCGGGTGGCGCAGGCCTGGGCGCGAGCCGGAGTGCGCGCGGAGGTGGTGGCCTTCGAGCCGGACATGCCGGCCCGCTATCGCTGGGCCGATCTCGCGGTCTGCCGCTCGGGGGCGCTCACCGTGGCGGAGCTGGCCCTGGCCGGGCTCCCGGCGCTCCTGATCCCCTACCCCTTCGCCGCGAACGACGAGCAGAGCGCGAACGCGCGCGAGCTCGTCCGCCTCGGAGCCGCGGAGCGCCTCGACCCCCGCACGCTCACCGCGGAGCTCCTCGGCGCGGCGCTCGAGCGTCTCCTCGGATCGCCGGAGCTGCTTCGCGGCATGGGCGAGCGGGCAGCCAAGCTGGCGCGGCCCGACGCCGCGGCCCGCATCGTCGAGGAGTGTCGCGCGCTGCTCGATTCGCGCGCGTAGAGGAGGAGTCGTGTTCCGCAGGATCCAGCACGTCCACTTCGTCGGGGTCGGCGGGATCGGCATGTGCGGCCTCGCGGAGCTGCTCCACAACCAGGGCTACGCCGTCACCGGCTCGGACCTGCGCGAGGGACCGACCGTCGCACGGTTGCGGGCCCTCGGCGTGCCGGTGTCGATCGGGCACGCCGCGGCCAACGTCGGCCGGGCCGACGTGGTGGTCTACTCCTCCGCCGTCCGGCCGGGCAACGCGGAGCTCGCCGAGGCCGAACGGCGCAAGATCCCGGCCATCCCGCGCGGCGAGATGCTGGCCGAGATCATGCGCCTGAAGCACGGGATCGCCGTGGCGGGAACCCACGGCAAGACCACCACCACCTCGCTGGTCGCCCACGTGCTCTCGCTGGCCGGGCTCGATCCGACGGCGGTGATCGGCGGTCGCGTGGTGGCGTCCGAGACCGATCCCACCGGCGCGCGCCTGGGACGGGGCGAGTTCCTGGTGGCCGAGGCGGACGAGAGCGACGGCTCCTTCCTGCGGCTCGCGCCGGTGATCGCGATCATCACCAACATCGACCCCGAGCACCTCGAGCACTACGGCTCCTTCGAGGCCCTGCAAGCCGCCTTCGTGACGTTCGCGAACTCCGTCCCCTTCTGGGGCCTCTCGGTGCTGTGCCTGGACCATGCGGGCGTGCAGGCCGTGCTGCCTCGCATGACACGCCGGACGGTCACCTATGGCTTCTCGTCCCAGGCCGACCTGGTGGCGACGGAGGTGGAGGCGGAGGGCTGGGGCATGCGCTTCCAGGTGCGACAGCGGGGCGAGCCGCTCGGCGCGGTCCGGCTGCGTCTCCCCGGACGCCACAACGTCTCCAATGCGCTCGCCACCCTGGCCGTGGCGCTCGAGCTCGAGGTCCCGTTCCGCGTGGCCGCCGATGCGCTCGAGAGCTTCCTCGGGATCGAGCGTCGCTTCCAGCTGCGCGGCGAGGCGTGGGGCGTGCGCGTGGTGGACGACTACGGCCACCATCCGGCGGAGATCCGGGCCACGCTGGCCGCGGCGCGCGGGCTCCACTCCGGCCGCCTGGTGGTGGTGTTCCAGCCCCATCGCTACACGCGCACGCGCGATCTCTTCGACGAGTTCGCCACCGCGTTCAACGACTCGGATCTGCTGCTGGTGACCGAGATCTATGCGGCGGGAGAGGAGAAGCTGCCCGGCGTGGAGGCCGGGCGACTGGCCGAGGCCGTGCGCGCCCACGGGCATCGCGACGTGCGCTTCGTCCGGGACCTCGACGCCATCCCGGCGCAGCTCGTGCCCGAGCTGGCGCCCGGCGACCTGGTGGTCACGCTCGGCGCGGGAAGCGTGACGGGTCTCGGCCCGCGGCTCCTGGCCGCGCTCGGCGGGCGAGCATGATCTCCGACGCCGCGCGCGCGGCCCTGGTGGAGGCCCTGGGCGAACGGGTGCGCTTCGACGTCCCGCTGGCCCGGCACACCTCGCTGCGGGTGGGCGGCCCGGCGGACGCCCTGGCGGCGCCGGCGAGCCGCGACGAGCTGGCGCGGGTACTGGCCGTCTGCGCGGAGCACGGCGTGCCCCGTCTCGTGCTCGGCGCAGGCTTCAACACGCTGGTGCTGGACGGCGGGCTGGACGGGGTAGCGCTCCAGCTCTCGCGGCTCCGCCGGCTGGAGCAGGAGGACGGCGGCCTGCGCGCCGAGGCGGGCGTGTCCCACCACCGCCTGACCCGCTTTTGTGTCGAGCGTGGCCTCTCCGGGCTCGAGTTCGGCGCCGGGATCCCGGGCACCGTCGGGGGTTGGGCCGCGATGAACGCCGGGATCGGCACCCGCGAGGTCAAGGACGCCTTGCGCGCGCTCGAGGTGATGCGGCCCGATGGCGATGCCGTCGAGTGGCTCGGCCGCGAGACTCTGATCTTCCGCTATCGCGGGCTCGAGGGCCCCCAGCCGGGTGCGGTGATCGTGTCGGTCCTCTTCGCGGTCTCGCACTCCACGCCCGAGGCCGTCCAGGCGCACGTGGACCGGCTGCTGGCTCGTCGCGCCGAGACCCAACCCCTGGACCTTCCCTCCTGCGGCTCCGTGTTCAAGAATCCCCCCGGCGACTTCGCCGGCCGCCTGATCGAGGCGGCCGGGCTCAAGGGCGAGCGGATCGGGGGGGCCGAGATCTCGCGGGTGCACGCCAACTTCATCGTGACGCGTCCCGGCGCCCGCGCGGCGGACGTGCTGGCGCTGATCGAGCGGGCGCGCGATGCGGTGCGCGCGCGGAGCGGGATCGAGCTCGAGACCGAGGTGCGGATCGTCGGGAGGAAGGAATGATCCTGCGCCGGCGCCGCACCGACTTCGAGCGCCGGCTCCGCCGCGCCAGGCGCCAGGAGTGGCAGCACCAGGCCGTGGAGAAGCGACGGGCCAAGGACGCGCCGCCGCCGCGCGAGCGGCGCCGGCGCCTCGCCACCCCGGTCCGCCGGATGCTGACTCTCGTGGGTGTCGCCGCGGGGCTCGCCATCGTCGCCGCTGCCACCCCGGCGGCGCTGCGCCTGGGGCGGGCCGGCGCCGCCTGGATCCGCAACGACGTGCTCGCCCTGCGCACGCTCTCGGTGGAGGGGGCCTCGCGCGTCCCCGCGGCGGAGGTGGCGACGGCGAGCGGACTGGTGGCCGGCACCTCGCTCCTCGACGTTCGGCCCGAGGCGGTGGCGGAGCGGCTGCGCGCGCAGCCCTGGATCGCCGATGCCCGTGCGATGCGGCTTCCGCCTTCGCGCGTCCTGCTGGCGATCTCCGAGAAGGTGCCACGCGCGGTGGTGCTCACGAGCGCGGCGGGGACCGCCTGGCTGGTGGACGCGAGCGGCGAGGCCTTTGCGCCGGCGGCTCCGGAGGACGTCTCGGGGCTCCCGCATCTGATCGCGAGCCGCGGCGCGATCCAGCCGCATACCCGCAGCGTCAGCCTCGCCTCCGCGGTCGAGCTCGAGGGCGCGTTCGCGCGGGGAGGCTTCGCGGCGCCCGTCGCGATCGAGCTTCCCGCCCCGGGCGACCCCCAGGGCCTCGCCGCGCGCCTGGCCGAGACCCCGGCGCGCGTGGTCTTCGGCAGCGGCGAGCTCGACGAGAAGCTCGGCCGGCTGGCGCGGCTGCTCGAGGCCCGACTGCCCGAGACCGCCGCCGCCGGCACCATCGATCTTCGCTTCGCGGACCAGGCGGTCCTGCGAAGTCCGGCGCCTCCGGAAGGGGCGCCCAGACCCGCGGCCGCGCCCGGAGGGGCGCCACCGCGAACGGGCCGCCCCGGCTAGCACCGGGCGGCCCACTCATGGGGGGTGAGTGGATGGCACGCAAGGAGGACCTCGTCGTCGGGCTGGACATCGGCACCACCAAGATCTGCGCCATCGTGGCGGAGCGCACGGCGCGCGGACTCGACGTGGTGGGCATCGGCACGGCGCCCTCGCGCGGACTGCGCAAGGGCGTGGTCGTCGACATGGACGCCACCGTCGCCTCGATCAAGTCCGCGATCGAGGAGGCGGAGCTGATGGCGGACTGCGAGATCACGTCCGTCTACACCGGTATCGCAGGCGGTCACATCCGGAGCTTCAACTCCCACGGCATCGTGGCGGTCAAGGATCGCGAGGTGCGGGAGGGGGACGTGAAGCGCGTGATCGACGCCGCCAAGGCGGTGGCGATCCCGATGGACCGCGAGGTGATCCACGTGATCCCGCAGGAGTTCATCGTGGACGACCAGGAGGGGATCCGCGAGCCCCTCGGCATGGCCGGCGTGCGGCTGGAGGCCAAGATCCACATCGTCACGGCGGCGGTCACCAGCGCGCAGAACATCGTGAAGTGCGCCAACAAGGCCGGGCTGAACGTGATCGACATCGTGCTCGAGCCGCTGGCCTCCGCCGAGGCCGTGCTCTCGGAGGACGAGCGCGAGCTCGGGGTCTGCATCCTGGACATCGGCGGCGGCACCACCGACATCGCGGTCTTCGCCGACGGAGCGATCAAGCAGACCTGCGTGCTCGGCCTCGGCGGCTACCACATCTCGAACGACATCGCCGTCGGGCTGCGCACGCCATTCGAGGAGGCCGAGCGGATCAAGAAGAAGTTCGGCGTGGCGGCCGCGCGCTTCCTGGCGAGCGACGACGTGATCACCGTGCCGAGCGTCGGTGGCCGCCGACCTCGAGAAGTGTCGCGCAAGATCCTGTGCGAGATCATCGAGCCGCGCGTCGACGAGATCCTCTCGCTGGCGCGGCAGGAGCTCGGCAAGGCGGGGCTCCTGGAGCGCATCCCGTCGGGCCTGGTGCTGACGGGCGGCTGCGCGCTGCTCGAGGGCATCTCCGAGCTCGCGGAGGAGATCTTCGAGGCGCCGGTGCGGCGCGGCGCGCCCATGCACGTGGGCGGCCTCCAGGACGTGGTGCGGAGCCCGATGTACGCCACCGGCGTGGGGCTCCTGCTCTTCGGCCTGGCCCAGGGGCGCTCCTCGCCCCAGAGCCGCTTCCGGATCCGGGACGAATCGATCTTCGGACGGGTGAAGCAGCGGATGCGGGAGTGGTTCTTCGGCGAGTGGGAGTAGGCCGGCCGGACGCCGGGCCGGGCCTTGGGGCCCGCGCCCGGCCGCCCGGCGTTCGCCCACTCGCAACTTCCACAGCGAAATCCGCACAAATCCGGCCGGATCATGTTAGATTCCGCGCCGGCGAGTCTCTCGGGGGGTGAGCAATGGCACACGATGACGGTCGCCCGCGCACGCGGGGCGAGAGCAGCACATCCGGCCGCGAGCCGGTCGATCTTCTCGAGCTCGGGCCCCAGGACGACGGGCAGGACCTCCTCGAGTTCGAGGAGACCTCCCGCCTCCAGGCCTCGATCAAGGTGATCGGAGTGGGCGGCGGGGGCGGGAACGCCCTCAACACGATGGTCCGGGCGGGTCTCGCCGGCGTGGAGTTCGTCGCCGCCAACACGGATTCCCAGGCGTTGGCCCACAGCCTGGCGCCGATCAAGATCCAGCTCGGAGCCGAGGTCACTCGCGGCCTCGGCTGCGGCGCGAACCCGGAGAAGGGCCGCGCCTCGGCGCTCGAGGCGCGGGACCGGCTGCGCGACCTCCTGATCGGAACCGACATGGTGTTCGTCACCGCCGGGATGGGCGGTGGCACGGGCACGGGAGCCGCCCCCATCGTGGCCGAGGTGGCCCGCGAGGTGGGCGCGCTCACGGTGGCCGTGGTGACCAAGCCCTTCCAGTTCGAGGGCCGGATCCGCTCGAAGCACGCGGAGCGAGGACTGGAGGAGCTCCACCGCGTCGTCGACACCCTGATCACCATCCCGAACCACCGGCTGCTGGCGCTGGCGGGCAAGACCACCGCGATGCGCGACGCGTTCCGCCTGGCGGACGAGGTGCTGCTGAACGCCGTGAAGGGGATCTCGGATCTGATCACGGTGCACGGGCTCATCAATCTCGATTTCGCGGACGTACGGACCATCATGAGCGAGATGGGGATGGCGCTCATGGGCACGGGGATCGGGCAGGGCGAGACCCGCGCGGTGGAGGCGGCGCGCGGCGCGATCTCGAGCCCGCTGCTGGAGGATCTCTCGATCGAGGGGGCCCGCGGCGTGCTCATCAACATCACCGGCGGCTCCGACATGACGCTGTTCGAGGTGAACGAGGCGGCCACCCTGGTGCAGGAGGCCGCCCACGAGGAGGCGAACATCATCTTCGGCGCGGTGCTGGACGAGGCGCTGGAGCCCGGCCAGCTCCGGGTGACGGTGATCGCGACCGGCCTGGACGACGGCCGCATGCGCCGGGATCGGGGCCGCGAGGGCTACGCCGAGGAGCTCGCCAACGTGACCCCGCTCCGCCGCGAAGGCCCTCCGCCGGCGGCGTCGTCGAGCGCCGAGCGCATTCCGGTGATCGTCGAGCGCGCGAGCGCGACGGAGCGGCCGCCGGCCGCTCCTGCGGCGCCGCCCTTCTCGGCTCGACCCGGCGAGTGGCTCTCGCCCTTCGAGGACGAGCTCGACGTGCCGACGTTCCTGCGCCGGGGTGCCGACAAGGCGTCCGACGACGAGGACCGCGAGCTCCCGGCCTTCCTGCGGCGCTCGGCGGACTGACCCGAGCGGGCGGAGACCGTCCGGCTGCGGCGAGGGGACCGGCGTCCCTTCGCCGCGGCCTTGCCCCGCGCGACCCGCTCCGGCAGCCTCCGCGCCATGCCCGACGGCTTGATCCTCTGTGAACGCGACGGCGACGTCGCGATCCTCACCTTCAACGACCCCGATCGCCGGAACGCCATGACCCGCGAGATGGGTGAGGCGCTGACCGCGCGGGTCGCAACGCTCGCGGCCGATCCGGAGCTGCGGGCGGTGGTGCTGACCGGGGCCGGACGCGCTTTCTCCGCCGGCGGCGACCTCAGGATGATCGAGGCGCGCGCCCGCGCGGGCGCCGCCGAGCCCGGCGGCGCCGCGCGCCGCCGAAACCGCGAAGAGATGCGCGCCTTCTACCAGCTCTTCCTGTCGGTGCGCGAGCTCCCCTGCCCCACCATCGCGGCCCTGAACGGCGCGGCCATCGGCGCGGGGCTCTGCGTCGCGCTGGCGTGCGATCTCCGAGTCGCGGCTCGCGACGCGAAGCTCGGCCTGAACTTCACGCGCCTCGGGATCCACCCCGGGATGGGTGCGACCTGGACCGTGCCGCGCCTGGTGGGGCCCGCCCACGCGGCCGACCTCCTCTTCAGCGGGCGGATCCTGGACGGCGAGGAGGCGGGGCGCATCGGGCTCGTGAACCGAGTGGTGGAGCCGGGCCAGGCCCTGCCCGAGGCCCGGGGGATGGCCCGTGCGGTGGCGACGGCCTCGCCCGTCGCCGTCCGCGCCACCAAGCGGGCGCTCGACCGCAGCCTCGAGAGCTCCCTCGAGGACCAGCTCTCCTTCGAGGCCGCGCGGCAGGCCGAGTGCTTCGAGTCCGACGACCTCCGCGAGGGCATCGCCGCCGCGCGCGAGCGCCGCGATCCCCGTTTCGGCTCCGCCTGACGCGCCGCGACCTGCCGACGAGCTGCGCACGGCTTGCGCATGCCATGTGTGTGCTATCACTAAAGTGTCGCTGCTCGCGCATCGATAACACGAGGGATTCGGGGGGGCCTCGTGGCTCGTGCGTTCAAGAACGAGAGACTCTGGCTGGTCGTCGCCTACGTCGGCATCCTGCTCCTGATGGCCCGCGCCTACGCCTGACGCAAGCGAAGCGCGCCGAAGGCGCGCGCAGGGCGCAGCCCGGCGGCGCAGCCGCCGGTGCGCCTGGGCCCCGGGAGCGTGACGCCGGTCACTCCACCAAGGCTTCGACCGGTCCCTGGATCTCCGTGGCATCGAAGAAGTAGGCGATCTCCACCCGTGCGGTCGCCGGACCGTCCGAGCCGTGGACGGCGTTGCGCTCGATGTCGGCGGCAAAGTCGCGGCGGATGCTGCCCGGCTCCGCCTTGGCCGGGTCCGTCGCGCCCATCAGCCGGCGGTTGAGCGCGATCGCGTCCGGGCCCTCCAGCACGCTCACCACCACCGGCCCCGAGGTCATGAAGCGCACCAGGGAGTCGTAGAACGGACGTGCCTTGTGCACGGCGTAGAACCCTCGCGCCTGTGACTCGGTCAGGTGGATCATCTTGAGAGCCACGATGCGCAGGCCCGCGGCCTCGAAGCGCCGCAGGATCTCGCCGGTGGCGCCCTTCGCCACCGCGTCGGGCTTCACGATCGAGAGGGTCCTCTGGACGTCCGCCATGTCGCGCCACTCCTCGGCTGGGCCCCGGGCGGCGGGGCGGGCGCAGCGTAGCGGCTCCGGCCGCACCCGCTCCAGCCCGCCACGCCCCGAGAAGCCGGGAATCGGCGCCGGGCGCGAAGGCCGGTCACCGGCTCACAGGCGGGCGAGCGCACTCTCGATCAGAACGGCCAGCCCCGCTCCGGTGTCGTCGTCGAGGTCGACGAAACAGACGCCCATGCCGGCGGGGCCACCGCCATCGCGGGCGCTCCGCGCCCAGACCACCCGGCCGGCCACGGAGACCGTGGGCGCGCCGCTCGTGTCCTCGAGCTCCAGGCGAAGCGGCGTGCCGGGTGCGAGCGGGACCTCGGTCGCGACGAAGGCCCCGCCCTCGGAGAGGTCGCCGACCCGGCTCGAGGCCGAGCCCTCCGCGACCCGATAGCGCGCCCGCAGCGCCGCGGGCACCCTCAGGCTGCGTCGGCGGCTGCGCCCCGAGGCCTCGAGCGGAGGCCGGGCGCCGAACGCCCGTTCGAGTCGCTCGCGCAGCTCCATCCAGCGCTCGAGCTCGCGCACGCCGAGCGGCGGGTTGCCTCGCAACCGGCGGCGATTCAGCGGGAGGAACTCCGAGACCAGGCTGGCGACATCCTGGGGGCCGCTCGGACCGGAGCTGCGCATCGGAAACTCCTGCCGCGGAAGCAACGGATGCTCCATCGGCCGGCGGCAGGCACGGCTGAACCGGTTCGGGCGAAACCCCTAGGCTAGGCGAGGGCGGCGTCGGTGCGGAGCACGATCTTCCCGAAGTGCTCGCTCGCCTTCAGCGCGCGATGAGCCTCGGCCGCGTCGGCGAGCGAGATCACGCGATCCACCACCGGGCGCAGGCGGCCGTCGGCCAGGAGCGGGGCGAAGCGCTGCAGGAAGGCCTCCACCAGGGCGGCCTTCTCCGCCTCCGGCCGTGCGCGGAGCGTGGAGCCGATCAGCTGGAGCCGGCGCGCCAGGAGCTCGGCCAGCGAGAGCTCGGCCTTGGCGCCTCCCATGAGCCCGATCACGACCAGGCGCCCGCCGGCGCGTAGCGCGGCGAGGTTGCGCGCGAGGTAGGGCGCGCCGATCGAGTCCAGCACCACGTCGACCCCGCTCCCGCCCGTGAGCTCGCGCGCTGCGGCCACGAAGTCGCCGCTCCGGTAGTTCACCGCGCGATCGGCGCCGAGCGAGAGGCAGCGCGCACACTTCTCCTCGGATCCCGCCGTAACGACGACGTGTCCCCCGGCCGCCTTCACGAGCTGGATGGCGGCGGTGCCGATGCCGCTCCCGCCGCCATGCACCAGCAGGCTCCCGCCCTCGGGAAGGGCACCGAGCTGAAACACGTTCAGGAACACGGTGAGGCAGACCTCCGGCAGCGCGGCGGCCTCCTCCAGGGAGAGCCGAGCGGGCACCGGCATCGCGCAGCCTGCCGCGACCACCACCTCCTCGGCGTAGCCGCCGCCGGCGAGCAGCGCCATCGCGCGGTCGCCGATCGTCCAGCCCTGCACGCCGGCGCCGACCTCGACCACGCGGCCCGCGCACTCGAGACCGAGGATGGGCGAGGCGCCCGGGGGAGGTGGATAGAGGCCCTGGCGCTGCAGCAGATCGGCGCGGTTCACCCCGCTCGCCGCCACGCGGATCCGCAGCGATCCCGGGACGAGCGCCGGCGCCGGCACCTCGTCCAGCCGGAGCACACGCTCGTCGCCCGGAGCGTCGAAGACGATCGCCCGCATGGCGGCGCAGGCTACCACCTCGACGTGGCCGCCTCACGGCCCCCGCCGGGCCGGGCATCCCAGGCGCCTCGGGGGAGCCAGCGCCTTATCGCAGCTCACTGCTGGAGTAGCCGAGAACGTCCCGCCCGATGATCAGCCGCTGGACCTGGCCCGTGCCCTCGTAGATGTCGGTGATGCGCACGTCGCGGAACCACTTCTCCAGCAGGAACTCGCGCGAGATTCCCATCGGACCGAGGATCTCGATGCAGCCCTGGGTGATCTCGCGCACCGCTGCTCCGCCCTTCGCCTTGGCGATGGACGACTCCGTGTTGTTGGGCTGGCCCTGATCCGAGAGCCAGGCGGCGCGCAGCACCGTCAGCATCGCGGCCTCCTGCAGCCCCTCCAGCCGCAGCAGCTTCTGCGCCGCCGCGGAGAGCCCGTGAAGGCCCGTCCCGTACTCGAGCGGCACTCCCGCCTGCTCGAGCTGCTCGCGCGTGAAGTCGAGCGCCGCCTGGGAGATGCCGAGGCCGATCGCAGCCACCGCCGGCCGCGTCATGTTGAAGGTCTTCATCACGCCGCGGAAGCCGCCCGAGCCCTGCTTCGGGATCGACTCGTCGCCGCCCAGCAGGTTCCCGCGCGGGATCCGGCAGTCGCGGAACACGTAGGCCGCGGTGTCGTCGGCGCGGATCCCGAGCTTCTTCTCCTTGTGGGCCACGACGAAGCCCGGCGTCCCCTTCTCCACCAGGAAGGACTTGATCCCCGCGCGACCGGCCGACTTGTCGAGGGTGGCCCAGACGACCACCCCTTCGGCGCGACACCCCGTGGTGACGAAGATCTTCTCGCCGTTCAGCACCCATTCGTCGCTGGCCGGATCGAGCACGGCCGCGGTCTGCACCATCGAGGGGTCGGAGCCGCACCCCGGCTCGGTGATCGCCATGGCGAGCGTCAGGTGCCCCCACTTCTTCTGCTGCTCCGGCGTGCCGGCGGCGCGCAGCGCGGCGTTGCCGAGGCCTCCCTTGCCGCGGCGCATCCGTACCGAGTAGTCGCCCCAGGTCTGGCCGGCGGAGACCAGCATCGACATCACGCCCATGCCGGTGTCCTCCTTGCCGCGTCCCGCGAAGAGCGCGAAGACGTTCGGAAAGTCCTTGGCCTGGGGCAGCTCGTCCGGCGGGAACTCGTGCTCGTTCTCGTCGTAGTGGCGGGCGTAGCTCCGCACCACCAGCGCCTCCTGGCGCACCTGGTCGAGGATCTTGCGGTCGTTCGCGGTCGGCTCGAAGTCGATCATGGTCGGAAGCTCCGCCGGGCTAGAGGGTTGCGGCGCCCTCGAGGACGCCGAGGCTGCGGGCGTTGCGGTACCACATCTCCACCGGGTGCTCGCGGATGTAGCCGTGGCCGCCGAGCACCTGCACGCCGTCGTCGGCGATCTTCATGCAGGCCTCGGCGGCGTAGCCGCGGGCCTGCTGGGCGCTGCGCGTGGCGTCGCGGCCGTGCTCCAGGTCGGCCGCCGCGCGCCACGCGAGCCAGCGCATGGCGTCGGTCTCGATCCGCATGTCCGCCAGCGTGAACGCGATGGCCTGCTTGCGCGCGATCGCCTCGCCGAAGGCCACCCGGTCCTTGGCGTACGGAACGGCGTACTCGAGCACCGCGCGCGAGACCCCGGTCATCACGGCCGCCAGGGCGACGCGCGAGGCGTTCAGGAGGCGACGCACGTCGGTGCCGCCCGCCCCGCCGAGCCGCGCCTCCGCCGGAACCTCCACCCGCTCGAGCTCGAGGCTCGCGCAGCCGAGGGCCCGCAGGCCGAGCGTCTTCTCCGGCCCGACGACGCGCAGGCCCTGCGCGTCGCGCGGCACCACGTAGGCGCCGAGGCTGGCGTCCCCGTTGGCGCCACGTGCCAGCACCAGGAAGTGGCTCGCGCGCATGCCGAGCGGCACGAAGCGCTTCGAGCCCGAGAGCACGAAGCGATCGCCCTTGGGCTCTGCCAGCGTGCGCAGGCTCGACACGTCGAAGCCCGGGCCGGGCTCCATCAAGGCGAGCGACGCCACGTGGGGCCGCGTGCCGCAGAAGGCGGGCAGCAGGCTCCGCTTCTGCTCCTCCGTGCCGAGGTCGGCGATCGCAAAGGCGAAGAGGGAGGGCGCCACCGCGGCCAGCGCCAGCGTCGCATCGCCGTGGGCCAGCTCCTCCAGCACGATCGCATTCGTCACCGGCGAGCGGGGCTCGCCCCCGCCCCCGCAGGCCTCGGGGAGCTGTGTGGTGGTGAGCCCGAGCTCGAAGCTCGCCTGCAGGAACTCCTCGGGCAGCTCGCTCTTCTCGTCGCACTCGCGAGCGATCGGACGCATCGCCTTGGCGGCGAACTCGCGCATCGCCTCGCGGACGACTTCCTGCTCCTCGGTCGGTCCGAACGAGATCACTTGGGGCTCCTTTCCCTCTTCGGGTGGCGTGCGGGCCGGGCCGGCCGGTCCGCACGCCGCGCTGCGGCGGGGGTCTCGGCGCGCGGCGGGCGCGCGATCTGGTGGAAGTAGTGGTCGAGCGCGTCGGGGCCGCCGTCCTTGGTGAGGAGGCCCCGCTTCACGGCGTCGCGGGCGTCGAGCAGTCCGAGCGCCACGGCGCACCACACGCGCGCTTCGGCGGTGTAACGGACGTCGGCGCGTTCGGCGAAGCCTGGTGACACCGTGCAGCGTCGATGGTCGATGCGCACGGTCCAGACGCCCCCGCCCGGCCCGCTGAGTCGCACCTCGAAGGTGCGCTCCACGTCCGCCCGCTCCTCCCGCAGCAGGAAGGGCAGCGACTCCAGGATCGAGCGGGCCGAGGTGGTGGTGAAGCCGCCGGCCTCGGCCACGTGGGCCTCCATGGCGTGCAGCACCCACCAGCGGGCAATCGCCGCCACGATGGGCTCGAGCGTGTGGCCCTGGGCGGTGAGCGCATAGAGCGGGCGCCCGTTCTCGCGCACCGCCTCCACGAAGCCCTCGGCCGCGAGCTCGCGCAGGCGGGCCGACAGCACGCGCGGCGCGATCCCGGTGCGCTCGCGCAGCTCCTGGAATCCCCGGGGTGCGCCCAGCAGGTGGCGCACCAGCACCAGGGTCCAGCGGTCCCCGATCCGGTCCAGGGCACGGCCCACCGGGCAGAAGATCTGGCCCGGGCGCAGGATCGCGGGCGCTCCGCCGGGGCTCGCGGTCGGGAGCGCGGGCGTAGGCGACGCCGAAGAGCTGCCTTGCTCCATCGACCAGTATCTTATCGATACTTGGCCGGGAATCAAGTCGGCTAGGCGACCGCTATCAGCGTGTTAGCGACGGGCTCCCGAACGAGATCTGCACGTCGGCCTTGTCCTCCTCCGCCACACGGAACAGGGTGCGGGGGGCCAGGCCCATGGCCCGGGCCAGGAACACGTCGGGGATCTGCTCGATCCGGACGTTGTAGGCGTTCACCGCGTGGTTGAAGAACTCGCGCCGATCGGCGATCGCCTCCTCGAGCTCGGAGATCCGCTCCTGCAGCTGACGGAACGAGGCGTCGGCCTTGAGCTGCGGATAGCCCTCGGCCACGGCGAAGAGGTTCGTGAGCGCCCCCCGTACCGCGGCGTCGGCCGCCCCCTTCTCCTCCACCGTGGTGGCGCGCTGGTACGCGCTCCGAGCGTCGGTCACCCGCTGCAGCACCTCGCGCTCGTGCGCCATGTAGCCCTTCACGGTGTCCACGAGCTTCGGCAGCTCGTCGTGTCGCTGCTTCAGCAGCACGTCGATGTTGGCCCAGGCCTGGTCCACCGCGTGGCGCAGGCTCACCAGGCCGTTGTAGATGCCGATCAGATAGAGCGCCGTCCCGACGACGGCGAAGCCGATCGCTGCCAGGATCACCCAGCCCATCATCCGGTCCTCCTCAGGAATCCGAGGCGCGCCAGCAGGAGGCCCAGGCAGCCCAGCGCGAGCACCGCGCCGCCCAGCACGCTGCCCCAGGCCCGCCAGCGCAAGCTGCTGGCGAGCGCCGGCTCCGCGCGATCCGAGATCACGAACGGCGACTCGCGGTTCGGCGCGCGCGCCACCGCGATGCGGTCCTCCACCGGAGCGCTCGTGACATCCGACACCAGCGCGCGTCGAGCGACCTCCCACTCCTCGACGGAGACCTGGCCGTCGCCGTCGGTGTCGAGGCGGGCCATCGCCTGCGGGTCGTGCTTCAACGCGGTGATCCGGTCGGCCAGGCTCGCGCGCCGCTCGGCCGAGAGGCCGGGCCGCTCCTGCGCCACGCCGAGGACGTAGACGGGATCGCCCTGCACCAATCGCCACTCGGTGACGCGCAGGGTGCGTCGCAGGCCGAGCAGCGTGGTGGTGTCGACGCCGAGGACCGCGAGCCGCGCGCCGAGCGGTCCGTCCAGGTCCGGCCGCGTCACCGAGAGGTCGGCCTTCACCACGAACTCCGCACCCTCCGGCTGGACCAGCACCCGACCGGTCTCGTCCTCCAGATAGAAGCCCCAGGCGGCGGAGTCGCCGCTCGCGATGGTGTGCCAGCTCTGGCTGCGCCCGCTGCGCCGCTCCTCCTCCACCTTGAAGCGGTACCAGCAGCAGGGGACGCCGGAGAGCGGCGCCAGCAGGTCGGATGCCCAGGGCACGGCCTTGCCCTGCAAGGCCACCCGGCCGAGGGCCATCGAGCGCACCCTCGCGGTGGGCGTGTCCTCGACGGTGCGCTCCCGGCGCCACACCCCGAAGCCGTGGAGGAAGAGGAAGCAGCCCCCGGCGATCCCGGCGGCCAGGGCGAGCGAGTCGCCGTCCAGGACGGCGGGGATGGGCGGCCTCATGGCCGGCCGTATCGGGATGCCCGACACCGCGCTTGATCCGTGTCGGCCTTGCCGGTGCGCCGGCAGGGCCGCGCGTCCGGCGCGCCTTGCCCCGCCGGTCGGCGGCCCATAGGTTGTCGGGCAGCGTCGGAGGTGGACGGAGGATCGCCGGCGGGCACCAACCGCCCGCGGGAGGAAAGTCCGGGCTCCACAGGGCAGGGAGGTCGCCAACGGCGACCCGGGGCGACCCGAGGGAAAGCGCAACAGAAAGCACACCGCCGATGGCCGGCGATCCGGCCGGGCCTTGAGAGGGGCCGGGCCGGGGAGGCACAGGCAAGGGTGAAATCGTGGGGTAAGAGCCCACGCGCGACGGCCGGGCGACCGGCGGCGCGGCAAGCCCCTCCCGGAGCAAGCTCGAATAGGGATGCCGATGCGGGTGGCCCGCCCGCCCCACGGTGCCGCGAGGCGCCGTGGCGGCATCCGGGTGAGAGCGCTCGAGCGCCGCAGCAATGCGGCGCCTAGACGAATGATCCTCGCGGCGCCGGGGCGACCCGGCGCCGGACAGAACCCGGCTTACAGGCCACTCCGCAGCGGCTCGCCCCCGGGCGGCCGCGCGGACCCGGGAGACGAAGCTTCGGCCACGCTCCCGGAGCTCCGGCGCGCCCGCGCGGCCGGCCCGCTACCCGGCGGGCCGGCCGCGTAGCGGGAGCGGGCCGTCTATACTGGCCTCACTCCTGGAGGCCTACACCCATGCGTGTCGAGACCAGCGTCCCGCTCGGCGACTGGCGCGCGGTCGGTCCCGCCGCCCGGGCGGCGGAGGAGGCGGGCTTCGACGGCGTGGTCAGCTCGGAGATCGCCAACGATCCCTTCGTCCCCCTGGCCTTCGCGGCGCTCGCCACCGAGCGGATCCAGCTCGGCACCGCCATCGCGGTGGCCTTCCCGCGCAGCCCGATGGTGGTGGCGAACCTGGCCTGGGACCTCCAGGTCCACTCGCGCGGCCGTTTCGTCCTGGGACTCGGCACGCAGGTGAAGGGCCACAACGAGCGGCGCTTCAGCACGCCGTGGACGTCGCCCGTGGCCCGCCTGCGGGAGTACGTGGAGTCGCTGCGCGCCATCTGGCGCTGCTGGGAGAAGGGCGAGCCGCTGGTCTACACCGGCCAGCACTACACGTTCACCCTGATGACGCCCGAGTTCTCGCCGCCGCCCTCCGGCCAGCCTCCGGTGCCCGTCACGATCGCCGCGGTGGGTCGCGACATGCTGCGGCTCGCCGGACGGATCTGCGACGGCGTGCGCCTGCACGGCTTCTGTACCCGGCGCTATCTGGAGGAGGTGGCGCTGCCACAGGTGCAGGAGGGCCTGGAGAAGGCCGGCCGGTCGCGCGAGCAGTTCGAGGTCTGGGGCGGCGGCTTCGTGGCGACCGGCGCCGATGCCGACGCGGTGCAGCGCATGCGCGAGTGGGTGCGCTACCGGATCGCGTTCTACGGCTCCACCCGCACCTACTCCGGGGTGCTCTCGCTCCACGGCTGGGACGATCTGGCGGCGAAGCTCCACCGCCTCTCCAAGGAGGGACGCTGGAAGGAGATGGCCGCCGAGATCCCGGACGAGGTGGTGGAGGTCTTCGCGGCGACCGGCACCTACGAACGGATCGCAGGCGAGATCGAGCGGCGCTTCGGCGGTCTCGCCGACGCGATCGCGCTCTCTTTCCCCGACGGCACGCCGCCCGGACTGGTGCGCGAGCTGGTGCAGGACGTGCGGCGCATCCCGAGCGCCTTCCGCGGCTTCCCCCGCGCCTGGTAGCGGGAGCCTGGCTTCGGGCTCAGCGCAGGTCCAGCCGGTAGCAGCGCACGCGCGCGCGGCGCGCCACGTCGTAGCCCCGCCACTTCGCGGGCGGCACCTCCGCGGCCGACACCGCCCGGAAGCCCTGGCGCTCGAAGAACGCGCCCACGCGCTCGGAAGTGCTGCACGCGAACACGTAGTCGAGCCGGCGCTCGCGCGCGCACTCCACGGCGAAGCTCACCAGGTGCCCGCCGACGCCCTCGCCGAGGAAGCGGGTGAGCGTGTAGAGCGAGGCGATCTCGCCGGCCCGGGAGGGCTCGTCCACGAGCAGGGCCCCGATCCCCGCGAGATGCCTCCCCTCCACGAAGGCGCCGAAGCCGCTGGCCAGCACCGCCTCGACGTCCTCGGGCGGGCGCGGCGCCAGGTAGCCCTCCTCCACGCCGCGGGTGATGAGGTCGTCCGCCGCGTCGAAGTCGTCGAGCCCGAGGCGTCGCACCAGGATGTAACGCTCCCGAGTGAAGAGCGTGCCGGATCCGGCGTACGTGAAGAGCTCGTCGGCGAGCCGCTCCACCGAGCAGACGTTCACCGCCGGAAGGCCCTCGGAGAGCATCGCCTCCACCTCCCGCAGCAGGGCCAGGCGTCGAGCGCCGAGCGAGGCGCCTTCGGCGGCGAGGAGCGCCCGCAGCTCGTCCAGGTGGACGAAGGAGAGCCGCCCGCCCGCCGGCGCGCTCACGCCGCCGTCGCGGTCCAGCCAGACGAGCTTCGCCAGCCCGAGCCGCAGGGCGATCCCCCGGCAGGCCGGTGCGAAGGCCAGCGAGCCCGCCACCAGGAGGCCCAGGGCCGCGCCCTCCCGCAGGCTGCGCCACACCTGGCCCTCCAGGCGCGGCGCCGCCGCCGAGAGGACCCGTGAGCCGAGGAGCGACTCGAGGGTCGCCCGCTCGGTGGAGAGCACGATCACGCGCGTGCCGTTCGCCACCAGCTCGGCCGTCACCGCGCGCAGTGGCTCGAGATCGCGGATCTCCGCCGCGGGCACGGCGAAGGCCACGGCGCGGCCGCGAAACTCCCGCAGGTAGAACTCCTTCTCGGAGAAGGGAGCGGGCGGCGGCGCGATCGGTGCGGCGGGCGACATCGGGCCGGGAGTGTGCGCTGCCCCGAGCCTCTTTGCATCGGCCCGGGGCCAACCCGCTTGGAGGCGCCGGATCGTCCGGGTATCGTGCGGCGCAAGTGGAGTGGCAGGCCTGGCTCACACTGGCGGTCCTCGCCGTCATGATCGTCGCCATGATCCGCGAGGTCGCCGGGCCCGACGTGATCGTGACGGGCGGGCTCTTCATCCTGTCCGGCGCCGGCATCCTGACCCCCAGCGAGACCTTTGCGGGCTTCGCCAACGAGTCCGTCGCCACCATCGGCGCGCTGCTCGTGCTGTCCGCCGCGTTGCGCGAGACGGGCGCGATGGAGGTGACCTTCGGGCGCATCTTCGGGCGCACGCGCCGCGAGGTCCGGGCGCTCCTGCGCATGCTGCCGCCCATCGCGGCGACCTCCGCCTTCCTGAACAACACCACGATCGTGGCGATGATGACGCCGGTGGTCATCGACTGGGCCCGGCGCAACGGCCTCGCCCCGGCCCGCTTCCTGCTTCCGCTGAGCTACGCGACGATCCTGGGTGGTGTCGTGACCCTGATCGGGACCACCACGAACCTCACCGTGAACGGCCTCATGCTGAAGGCCGGGATGCCCGGCATGGGCTTCTTCGAGCTGGCGCCGGTGGGCCTCCCGGTGTGCCTTGCGGGCCTGGCCTATCTGCTCCTCGCCGGACGGCGTCTGCTTCCCGAGCGCAAGGACCCGGCGGTGGAGTACGGCGAGCGCCGCCGCGAGTACACCGTCGCGATGCAGGTGGAGCCACGCTCGCCGCTGGCCGGCCAGACCGTGGAGCACGCCGGGCTGCGCCGCCTGCCGGGGCTCTTCCTGGTGGAGATCGACCGGGACGGCCACCTGATCACCCCGGTGGCGTCCGACGAGACGATCCGCGCGGGTGACCGGCTGGTCTTCGCCGGCGTGGTGGCGACCATCGTGGACCTGCAACGCATCCGCGGCCTGGTGCCGGCGGGCGACACGGAGGAGCCGCTCCAGTCGCTGCCCGGACGGCGGCTGATCGAGGCGGTGGTCTCCCACACCTCGCCGCTCGTCAACCAGAGCATCCGCGAGGCGAACTTCCGCACGGTCTACGACGCGGCGGTGATCGCGGTGCACCGGAACGGAGAGCGGGTCGGCGGCCGCATCGGCGACATCGTGCTGCGGCCGGGTGACACCCTCCTGCTCCAGGCGGCGCCGGGCTTCGTGCGCGCCCACCACAACAGCCCGGACTTCTATCTCGTGAGCGAGCTCGCCGAGACCGAGAATCCCCGCTACGACCGCGCCTGGGTCGCGCTCGGGGTCCTGGCGGCGCTGATCGTGGTGGTGCTGCGAGGCTGGCTCCCGATCTCGATCGCGTCGTTCCTCGGGGCCGGGATCCTGGTGGCTACCCGCTGCATCAGCGTGACGCAGGCGCGGCGCAGCGTGGAGTGGTGGATGCTGGTGATGATCGCGTCGGCCCTCGGCATCGGGCTCGCGATGGAGAAGTCGGGCCTCGCGAAGGCCGCCGCGCACCTGCTGATCCCCGGCGCCGGCATGAGCCCGGTGGTCGCGCTGGCGCTGGTCTACCTGGCCACGAACGTCCTCACCCACTGCATCAGCCACAACGCGGCGGCGGCGATGCTGTTCCCGATCGGCGTCGCCACCGCCGCGCGGCTCGGGGTGGATGCCAGACCGTTCGTCATCGCGATCACGGTGGCGGCGAGCTGCGCCTTCTCGACGCCCTTCGGCTACCAGACGCACCTGATCGTCTACGGTCCCGGCGGCTATCGCTTCGCGGACTTCGTGCGGGTGGGGCTGCCCCTGGACCTGCTGTGCTGGGCCGTGAGCGTCCTGCTGATCCCGCTGGTCTGGCGCTTCTAGTCCCCGCGGCGCCTGGTAGGATCGCCGGCGACACGAGGAGTCCCATGGCCCGCATCCCCTACGCCGATCCCGCCGCCGCGCCGGAGAAGGCCCGCCGCGCCTTCGAGGGTGCTCCGGCGCCCCTCAACATCTTCCGCATGCTCTTGAACGCGCCGACCTGCATGCCCGGCTTCATGAGCCTGGGCGGTGCCATCCTCGCGCGCCAGCAACTCGATCCCCGACTGCGCGAGCTGGCGATCCTGCGCGTCGCCGCCCTCTCGCACGCGAGCTACGAGTGGACCCAGCACGTGCCCATCGCGCGCGCCTGCGGCACGACGGACCTCGAGATCGAGGCCGTGCAGACCGGCCGGCTCGACGCGCTCGACCCCGTCGCGACCGACGTGGTGGAGTTCGCAGAGGAGTGTCTCCGGGCGGTGCGCGTGTCGGACCGCACGCTGGAGCGGGTGCGGCGCCACCTCTCGCCGCGCGAGGTCACGGAGCTCGTGCTGGCGGTCGGCTTCTACATGCTGGTGGCGCGCGTGCTCGAGACCCTCGGTGTGGACGCCGACGCGCCGCCTCCGGCGCTGGCGGCGGCCTTCTCGGGCCGCGCCGACACTCCCGCCGGCCGATGAGGCGCGGCGCCGGCTGGCTCCTCGCGCTCGCCCTCCTCTCCTGCGCATCCGGCCCGGGGCCCGGCCGAGCGCCGTCCGGGGGCTCCCCGTCTCCCCTCCCGAGCATCCCGGTCGGCCGCTCCGAGCATCCGGTGCCGGGCCGGCTCAGCTGGCGCCTCGGCTCGGTGGCCCGCGAGGGAACGGACGTGGTGGTCGACCTCGACCTGGAGAACGGGACCAGTAGCGGCCTGCGAACCGGGAGCCTGGCCCTCACCTTGCATGGGCCGAAGGGTCAGAGCCTGACGCAGGAGGTCATGGTGGGACCCATCGCAGCCGGCCGGAGCAAGCGGATCGTCGCGCGCGTGACGGACGTTTCGTTCCAGGTCACGGACCTTACCGTTGAGCTGTTGGCGGGGCTTCCGTGAGCCCCGGGGGGATTTTCGAGATGGCGGGCGCGGCGGCGGTCCGGCAGGCACCTCGAGCCCTTGGGCGGGGCCAGCGGGCGGCCGATCCAGGAGGCGTGGCTGGCTTCCTGATCCGACCGGGCTCGCTGGGGCGTTCCGGAGGACGGGGGGAGGCGCAGCCTGCCGAGCGACGCCCGCGGACAGGTCGTCCGGGGGAGCGGGCTCGGGATTTTTCGGGGGCGCACGAAAAAAGACTGGCGAAATCTGGCGAGAAAGCCCAATCTCAAGGGCCGCTCGAACTCCCCCCGAACAACGAGCGGAAGAACGCCGTCCAACGAACGTCCTCGCCGCGCTCCACCGGCAGCGGGCGCTCCGGGCTTGGCGGATGGGCCATGGCCTTGGAGGGATCGAGGATCGGCGTGCGGAGGGCCGCACGCCGCACGGGAATCGTTGAAACCGGAATCCCCCAGGCGGTATCCGAATTGTGCGGGACTGCACTGGGAACCCGAGAGGTGAAGGCGTGAAGTTCGAAGATTCGTTCCAGACCGCTTCCAACGAGGACACGGTGCGGGGTCCCCTGGGCGCGACGCCGGTGCTGGCGTCCGAGGAGCTGGATCCCGGCCGCGAGCGCCGACCGCTCGAGTCCTACTTCCAGGAGATCGGCGGCACCCGCACCCTGCGGCGCGAGGAGGAGGTGATCCTCGCCAAGGAGCTGGAGGCGGCCACCGCGGAGCTGCGCGGGGCCCTCTACGCGATCCCGTGCTCCGCTCGCCACGTGGTGAAGCGGTGGGACGCGCTGCGGGCGCTCTCGCACACCGGGGCGAAGCTCTCGGAGTCCGTGGGCGACGAGGAGACCGGCGAGATCGCGGCGCGCGTCGAGCGCGCGGTAGCACGCCTGCGCAAGTTGCTCGCCCAGCGGGAGAAGCTCGAGACGACCGGCGGCAGCGAGCTCTCGCTCAAGCGAGCGGACGCCAAGGTCGCGTCGGAGCTGCACGCGGCGCAGCTCTCGCTCGCCCTGCTGGCCGAGCTGCGCGACCAGGTGCACCGCCTGGCCCAGGAGATGCGGCGTCACCGCAAGGGCACGCGGCGCCTGCGGGACCTCGAGCGGGAGGCCGGTGTCGGCAAGGAGCGGCTGGTCGAGCTCTCCGAGAGCGTCGAGCGCGCCCACGAGCGGATGACCGCGGTGAAGAACCGCTTCATCGAGCACAACCTGAAGCTGGTGGTGGCGATCGCCAAGGACTACCGGAACCTCGGTCTCTCCTTCCCGGATCTGATCCAGGAGGGGAACCTGGGCCTGATCCGGGCGGTCGAGAAGTTCGACCACCGCCGTGGCTTCAAGTTCTCGACCTACGCCGTGTGGTGGATCCGCCAGGCGCTGGTGCGCGCGATCCAGAACCACTCGCGCACCATCCGCCTGCCCTCCCACGTGCACGATCGGCTCCAGCGGAGCCAGCGCGTGCGTGCGGAGCTCACGGGCAAGCTCGGGCGTGAGCCCTCCGCCGCCGAGCTCGCGCCGGCGCTCGGGACGGACGTGGACTCGCTGGAGGCGCTGGACCGCCTGTCGCGCGAGGCGATCTCGCTCGAGTCGTCGGTGGCCGGCACCGAGAAGCGGCTCGAGGACTTCGTGTCCGATCCGACCGCTTCGCCGCCGGACGGAGGCATCGACTCCGAGCGGATGCGGGCGGGCGTGGGAGCGCTGATCGGGACGCTCTCGCCGCGGGAGCAGCACATCCTGCGGCTGCGCTACGGCCTCGGCGGCGAGGAGGAGCACACCCTGGAGCAGATCGGCCAGGACCTCGGCCTCTCCCGCGAGCGGGTCCGTCAGCTCGAGGCGAGGGCGCTGAAGAAGCTCCGGGAGACGGCGCCGGCCCAGCGCCTGCACCCGATCCTGGAGCCGTAGCCGAGCCACCCCGCGGATGGAGATCGCCTGTCTCGACCTCGAGGGCGTCCTCGTCCCCGAGATCTGGATCAACGTCGCCGAGCGCACCGGGGTTGCCGAGCTCCGGGTGACGACGCGCGAGGAGCCGGACTACGACGTCCTGATGAAGCGCCGGATCGCCATCCTCGAGCGCGAGGGGCTTGGGCTGCGCGACATCCAGACGGTGATCGACCGGATGGGCCCGCTGGACGGTGCCCGCGAGTTCCTCGAATGGCTGCGCGAGCGCTTCCAGGTGGTGATCCTGTCGGACACCTTCTACGAGTTCGCCTCTCCGCTGATGCGACAGCTCGGCTGGCCCACCCTGCTCTGCCACCGGCTGGAGACGGATCCGGCCGGGCGCGTGGTGGGCTATCGGCTTCGGATGCCGGACCAGAAGCGCGCGGCGGTGCGCGCCTTTCATGCCCTGCGCTTCCGGGTGATCGCGGCCGGCGACTCCTACAACGACACCGGAATGCTGGCCGAGGCCGACGCCGGGATCCTGTTCCGCCCGCCGGAGAACGTGGTGCGGGAATTCCCGCACTTCCCCGTGACCACGAGCTACGACGAGCTGCGCGCGGCATTCCAGCGCGCGTCGGAGCGCGCCTAGCCCCGCGACGGCCCGCGAGCGTCCCCCGTTGCGCGGGGTCAGGCGGAGCCGAGCGGACCCGCTCCCGGCTGGCGCCCTTCCCCCGCCCGGCGCTCGCGCGGCAGCTTGAACATCCGATGGCCGGCAGGCTGGTAGGTGAGCACCAGCGCGCGGCGCGGCCGCCCGGAGCGGTTCGGTCCCGAGCCATGGACGGTATGGGGGCTGAAGAAGAGGAGGCTTCCGGCGGGCATGGCCGCCGGAGCCGCCTGGGCCGCGTCGAAGGCGCGGGGATCGGTGAAGAGCGGCCCGAGCCGGCCCTCTCCCTCGAGGCCCGGGAGGATCCCGCGGCGATGGCTACCCCGGACCACGCACAGACAGCCGTTCTCCTCCGAGGCGTCGTCGAGCGCGAGCATCACGTTCGGGAGCCGGTCCACGTGCCCGCAGTCGAAGACCCAGTACGGCGAATCCTGGTGCCAGCGGAAGGCCGAGCCTTCGCGCGGGCGCTTCAGGTTGAGCTTGTCCGTCCACAAGCTCACGGATTCGCTCCCCACCAGGCCGCGCATCGGCTCCACCAGCCGGGGGTCGTCGATCAGTCCCTCGAAGC
This sequence comes from Myxococcota bacterium, assembly GCA_033853555.1. Classification (GTDB taxonomy): domain Bacteria; phylum Myxococcota_A; class UBA9160; order UBA9160; family UBA9160; genus JAWOLJ01. Next base: position 16,525 of record JAWOLJ010000043.1, on the reverse strand, counting down.
GCGCATCCAGCGGATGGAAGGGCTCGATCACGCGGATGGTCTCGCTTCCCGGGCGATGCTCGAGCTGGATGGTGGCATCGCAGGCCTCGACATAGCGGTTGCCGTCGATGGTGTAGTCGCGCACGGCGCCTGCGAGCGACTGGCTCGCCAGCCGGGCCACCCGCTCGGCGGCGTCGCGCAGCTCGTCGAGCTCCGCGCCCGCGAAGGCCCGAGAGCGCACGAAGAAGCCGTCCTCCTCCCAGGCCCTCCGCTCGGCGGGCGTGAGGCGGAGGCCCTCCCGGCTCGGGCCCGGTAGCGCGGCGGCCATCGCTCAGCGCCTGCGGAAGCTCGCGGAGAGCACGCGCTTGCGCAGCCGGAGCGCGGAAGGCGTCACCTCCAGCAGCTCGTCGTCCTCGATCCACTCCAGGGCGGACTCGATCGTAAGCCTTCGCGGGGGTGACACCACCGTGTTCTCGTCCTTCCCGGCGGCCCGGATGTTGGTGAGCTTCTTCGCCCGCACCGCGTTCACCACCATGTCCCCGGCCCGGCGGTTCTCGCCGATGATCTGCCCCTCGTAGACCGGCACGCCCGGCCCGACGAAGAGCGTCGTGCGCTCCTGGATGTGGAAGAGGCTGTAGGCGGTGGTCTGTCCGCCCTCGCTGCACACCACCGCACCGAAGCCGCGGCGCGGCAAGTCGCCTGCCCAGGGCTCGTAGCCCCTCACCGTGCGGTGGAGCACGCCCTCGCCGCGGGTGTCGGTCAGGAACTCGCCGCGGTAGCCGAAGAGTCCGCGGCTCGGCACCACGAACTCGAGCACCGCGCGGCCGCCACGCTGCTCCATGGTGCGAAGTCGTCCCTTGCGCGCCGAGAGCCGCTCCAGCACCGCGCCGGCGAAGCCCTCCGGCACCTCCACCACGACGTCCTCCACGGGCTCGTGGGGCCGGCCGTCGACCTCGCGCAGGATGATCTCCGGGCGCGAGACCGCGAACTCGTATCCCTCGCGACGCATCGTCTCGATCAGGACCGCGATCTGGAGCTCGCCGCGTCCCGCCACCTCGAAGCTGTCCGGGCCGTCGCCCGCCTCCACGCGGATCGAGACGTTGCCGAGCGCCTCGCGACGCAGCCGCTCGGCGAGCTGGCGGCTCGTCAGGAAGCGCCCCTCCCGGCCGGCGAAGGGGGAGGTATTCACCAGGAAGCGTACCCGGATCGTCGGCGGATCCACCTGGATGCGGGGGAGCGCCTCCGGCGCGGCGGGATCGCAGACCGTGTCCCCGATCTCGATGGAATCGATCCCCGCGATGATGCAGAGATCGCCCGCGAGCGCGGCCTCGAGCTCGACCCGCTCGAGCCCGCGCGTGCCGAAGAGCTTGGTCACGCGGAAGCTCTCGGTGCGCCCGCCCTCGCCCACGCGTACCACGGTGGCGCCGCGCCGCAGCGTCCCGCGCTCCACGCGCCCGATCACCAGGCGGCCCAGGAACTCGTCGTAGCCGAGGGTCACGGCCTGGAACTGGAGCGGGCCCTCGAGCTCCACCTGGGGAGGGGGCGCATGCTCCAGGATGGCGTCCAGCAGGGGACGCAGGTCCGTGCGTGCGGCCTCCGGATCCAGCGCCGCGGCGCCCTCCTTGGCCGAGGCGTAGATCACGGGGAAATCGAGCTGGGTGTCGTCGGCGCCGAGCTCCACCAGGAGGTCGAAGACCTCGTCCACCACGGCGTGGGCTCGGCTCTCCGCGCGATCGATCTTGTTCACCACCACGATCGGCTTGAGCCCGTGGCTCAGCGCCTTGCCCAGCACGAACCGGGTCTGGGGCATCACGCCCTCGACGGCATCCACCACCAGGAGCACGGCGTCCACCATCCCGAGGACGCGCTCCACCTCGCCCCCGAAGTCCGCGTGCCCAGGCGTGTCGAAGAGCTGGATGCGTACGCCCTGCCACTCGAAGGCCGTGTTCTTGGCGTGGATCGTGATGCCCCGCTCGCGCTCCAGGTCCTCGTTGTCCATGGCGCGCTCGGCCACCACCTGGTTCGCACGGAAGGTGCCGGTCTGGCGCAGCAGACCGTCCACCAGGGTCGTCTTCCCGTGGTCCACGTGCGCGATGATCGCGAGGTTGCGGACGTCTTTGCGGGCTTCGGGCATGGGCGTCGCACCCTAGCAGAGCCGCGCCGGCCTCGCGAAGCGACGTGTGGGGCGGCGTGCCCCTGCCCGCGTCCGCTTTTTACCGAACTTTGACAGCCCGACCGGCGGGCTGCGTCGATCGGGCCCCTATGCTCCCCGCTCGTCTTCCACGGAGGTCCACGAGCGTGCAGATGCCCGAGGAAACCATGTTCCCCCTGGCCGAGTCGGCCGCGGCGGGAGAGCGTGCGCCGGAGGACCGTTTGTCACGGGCCGACGGTCTCTGGGCGCACGCGCAGCGCTTGCCGCGGCTGGTCTACTGGAGCATCCACGCGAGCTGCCTCCTCGCGTTCTACACCGGTGTGTCACGCACCGCGCTCGCGCTCCTGGCCACCACCTTCGTCGTCCGTCTGCTCGGGATCACCGGCGGCTACCACCGCTACTTCGCCCATCGCAGCTACCGCACGAGCCGCGGCTTCCAGCTCGTGCTCGCCGTGATCGGAGCCTCCGCCGCCCAGAAGGGCCCGCTCTGGTGGGCCGGGCATCACCGCCGGCACCACCGCTACTCGGACGGCCCCGGCGACGTGCATTCGCCGCGCGAGGGGTTCTGGTACTCCCATCAGGGCTGGATCTTCGACTCGCGCTGGGACCGGACGCCGACGGAGCAGATCCCCGACTTCGCACGCCTCCCGGAGCTCGTGTGGCTGAACCGCTGGCACGTGGCTCCGCCGGCGCTGATCGCGGCGCTCTGCTTCGCCATCGGGGGTCTCCAGGGCCTGGTCTGGGGCTTCGCGATCTCGACCACGCTGCTCTGGCACTGCACCTACTCCATCAACTCGTTCGCCCATCTCTTCGGCTCTCGGCGCTACGAGACCGGGGACACCAGCCGCAACAACTGGCTGCTCGCGCTCCTCACCTTCGGCGAGGGGTGGCACAACAACCACCACCACTACATGGCGAGCACGCGGCAGGGGTTTTTCTGGTGGGAGATCGATCTCACCTACTACGTGCTGCGCGGCCTGGCCGTCGCGGGCCTGATCTGGGACCTCCGCGAGCCGCCGGCCCACCTGCTCCGCCCGCGCTCGCCGTCGGAGCTGCGCCGGGCCGCCTGACGCCGCGCCGCACCCGCTGGCTGGCCGGGCGCGACGCGCGCGCCGCCGGCTTCGCCGCCGCGAGCCAGATCTCGATCCGCGTGCCGTGGCGTCGCCGCCGCAGGGTGGCGCGGCCGCCACCGCGCTGCGCCACCCTCCGGGCCAGCTCGAGCGCGAGGCCGCGCCCCCGCCGCGGCGGGCGCTCGAGCTCGGGAGCCCGTGCGTCGTCCTCCACCACGAACGCGACGCCGCTCGCCGCCCGCTGCGCCCATACGCGGACCCGCCCGCTCGGCCGCGCGGCTTCCAGGGCGACCAGGACCAGCGTGAGAAGAGCGTGATAGACCGCGTCGGGATCCACGTCGACGTCGGGGAGCGCGCCGGGGACCTTGACCTCCAGGCGCACCTCGCCGTGGGCACGCTCCGAGAGCGCGCGCTCGATCGAGCTCAGGAGCTGCTCGGGAGCGACGCGGACCCGGGCCGGGCGCCCCGAGAGCAGGGGCCGCACCTGCGCGAGGAACGCTCCGGCCTGCGCCGCGAGATCCTCGATCTGGGCCGGAGCCGCCGGCTCGCGCGCCGCGAGATGCGCGGAGAGACGGGCCGCGGCGAGCAGGTTCCCGACCTCGTGGCAGATCGCCACGACCAGCGCCGCCACGTCGGCGCGCCCCCTGCCCGACGGGCCGCGCTGGATTTCCCTCCCCTCACCCGGCACGCCGCGATCTTACGCTGGCGCGGGCCGCCGGTCACGCGCGAGCTGGGACGGCGGCGCGTCGCGTGGCCTCAGCCGAAGGCGCGGGAGACGAACCAGTAGACCCCCGCCGCGAGGATCGGAGTCGAGCCGAGCTGGATCCAGGCCCCCCGCGAGAGGCGCGAGCGGCGCGTGGCGAGGCGGAGGAGCGGCCACGCCATCGCCACCAGGGCAAGCTGTCCCAGCTCGACCCCGGCGTTGAAGCCGAAGAGCGCGCGGAGAACGCGGCCCGGGGGGAGCGCACTCTCGATCAGCACGCCCGCGAAGCCGAAGCCATGGACCAGGCCGAACACGAACGCGACGAACCAGCGCCACGAGCCCGGCCGCCGGGCGCGAGTCACCAGCGCGAAGTAGCAGACCGAGAAGAGGGTCACGCCGAACAGGGCGAGAGGCGGCACCGCGCCGTGTCCGCCCGCCGCGGCGAGCGCCGCTCCGCCGAGCGCGAGGACGAGGGCGAGCTCGAGTCCGCGCCGCGTCCGCGCGCCCACGGTCTCCGCGAAGTTCTCCAGCGCCACGATGGCGATGGAGAGACCGATCAGCGCCTCCACCGTGGCCGGGGCCGGTCGCACCACGCCGAGCACGCCGAGGGCCAGGGTGACGCTGTGGGCCGCCGTGAAGCCCGTCACCAGGGTCGCCACCTCGCCGAGGGTGCTTCCGGCGAGGAGGAGGCCGAGCAGGAAGGCGAGATGGTCCGCACCGCTCCCGATGTGCTGCAGGCCGAGAAGGACGTACTCGAGGACCCCGCTGCCCCGAAGCGAGCGCGAGCCGGAACCGGGCTTCGGAAGCGCGAAGCGGCGCTCGCCGGCCACGAGCACGCGCTCCACCGGCTCCGCGTCGTCCAGGCGGAAGCGCGCCAGGTGGAAGTGGGCGGGCGAGGCATCGAAGAAGGCGTCGTCCACCGCGACCAGGGGGCCGGGCGCGGAGCAGACCACGCGCCAGACCCGACCGAGATGGCCGGGATCCGCCGCCGGGAGGCCCAGGCTGTCGCCGACGGGCGCGCAGGGCGTGCCCGCCGCTTCGAGCCGGATCTCCCGACGCAGATATGCGTCGGCCAGGACGAGCGCCTGGGGCGAGCCGGGCCCGCCCACCCGGGACAGGGCCGGGATCGCCGCCTCCAGGTCGCTCCAGGTGACGCGCACCAGGATGCGCGCCACCGGGTTGGACCCGCTCCGGATCTCCCAGCTCGAGCTCGAGCTCGAGCGGCTGTGGGCGCGTGCGGCGCCGGCGGCGAGCCCCGCCAGCAGGAGCGCGAGGGCGGCGCCGACCCGACTGCGTGTCATCGAGCGCGGAGCTCGGGATCGAGCACGCGGATCTCCGCGTCCGCCCGCAGGCGCTCGACGGCGCGCGCCACCGCCCGCTCGCCGGCCGTCCTCAGGTACTCCTCACGCACCCGATCGCGCACCGCCTCGAAGGCCGGCTGCTGCGGCGGCAGCCGCTCGTCCAGGCGCAGCACGAGGTAGCCGGTGGCGACGCGCAACGGTGGCGCGACCTCGCCGGATCGCAGCCGATCCGCGGCGACGGCCGCGGCGGGACCGAGGATCTGGCGCACCTGATCGAGGGAGAGCGGGCCCGCCGGCAGCGGCGTCGGAAGGGCATCTCCCTCGCTCGGGCCGGCCTCCGCCCGAGCGGCGGCGCCGCGCAGTAGCGCCGCCAGCTCGCTCGCCTCTCGCCACGCCGTCGCCTCGGGGCGTCGCTCCGGATCGACGCCCACGAAGCGCGCCGTGAGCCGCAGACGGCCGGGGTCGGCGAAGCGCTCCGGCGCCGCCGCGAAGAAGGCCCGCAGCTCGCTCTCGTCGGGCTCCTCGTTTCCGGCCTCCGCGCCCACGGCCGCCACCACCGCGCTCACGATCGCCCGCCGTGCCGTCGGCTCGAGGCGCGCCAGGCCGAGTGCGAGGCCCCGCTGCAGCAGGAGCTCCTCGTCGACCGCGCGCTCCAGCAGGCGCCGACGCTCATCAATGTCGAGCGGCCGGTCCGGACGGGTTGCGCGCGCCTCGGCCTCGAGCCGTCGCAGGGCGTCGCGCGAGATCGGCTGCCCGTTCACCAGCGCCACGGCGTCGGGCGGGGGAGGCGGCGGCGCCCCCGAGCGCACCACGCCGAGGGCCGCGAGCGCCACGCCGGTCAGCACGCCCGCGAGCAGCAGGAGACGTGCGCGGCGATCGGAGCGCGCCTCGCTCAAGCGCGTGCGCTCCGCTCCGTGGCGGCGCGGAAGGCCCGGACGTCGACCACGCCGCCGCTGCGTCGCGCCTCCTCCGCCGCAAAGCCGAGCAGGTGTCCCTCGAGCGCGCTCCGCCCGGAGGTGAGCCCCGGCGCGTCCGCTCCCCGCGCCACCCGATCGGTGAAGTGGTCCAGCAGCCCGTCGTCGCCACCGAAGTGGCCGAGGAGCGAGCCCTCGATGCGCTGTCGCTCGGTGTGGCTGGAGCCGTGGCGCGTGACCTCCAGGAGTCCCTCCTGGAGCACGCCGCGCAGCTCGCCGCGGCTGCCGCTCACGCGCAGCGTCCGGCGCTCGTGGGTGGCGAGGCCCTGGACCGTGAAGCTCGCCGTCGCGCCGTCCTCCAGCTCGATCGCGAGCACCTGATGATCCACCACGTCGTTGTCGCAATGGTAGACGCAGCGGCCGTAGGGACCGCTCTCGAGGGCGAGCCGCCGCGCCTCGCGCGAGGGGTCGAGCCCGAGATCGGCCCACGGCCAGAGGCGGGCCAGCGCCTCGTCGGGCGCGAGGTAGAACTGCGCGGCGTCGTGGGGGCAGTCGGCCTGCACGGGGCAGCCGTCGGTGCAGCGCTCCGGCGCGCCGGCCGGCGCGCGCTCGGCCCGGAAGTGCGCCAGCGAGCCGAAGGAGGCCACGCGCAGCGGCGAGCGCCCCGAGAGCCAGAGCAGCAGATCGAGGTCGTGGCACGCCTTGGCGAGCAGCAGCGGCGCCGCGACCTCCCGATTCCGGAACTTTCCGCGCACGTAGGAGTGCGTCATGTGCCAGTGCGCCACGTGCTCCTTCAGGTCGAAGGCGAGGGGCCGGCCCAGCGCGCCGCTCGACACGATTTCGTGTACTCTGCGATAGAAGGCGGTGTAGCGCAGCGGATGCGCGATCTGGAGCAGGCGCCCTGCCCGCTCGGCGGACTCCACCACACGGATGCAGTCGGCGGCGTCGAGAGCGATCGGCTTCTCCAGCAGCAGGTGATAGCCACGGGCCAGCGCCGCCAGCGCCGGCGCCACGTGCAGCGAATCGCCGGTCGCCACAATCGCCACGGGGGCGAGGGCGGGGCGCTCAAGGAGCTCCCGCCAGTCGCGCAGCGCGCGCGCCGGCGCGAGGCGGTGCTCGGCCGCCATGGCGGCGCGACGCGCCTCGTTCGGCTCGGCGACCGCCACCACGCGCAGGCGATCGGGATGGGCCAGGGCGTACGCGCCGTAGGTGAAGCGCCCTCGGATGCCTCCGCCGACCACCACGGCCTCGACCGCCGCCATCCGCGCCTCCTGCGCCGGCCCGTTATACTCCAGGAATCGCATGGCTGCCGCCGACCTGGAACCGATCGCACGCGCCCGCGGTCTCGGACGCTACGCACGCCACGTCCTGCTCTGCGTGGGCGGGGACTGCGCGCCGCGCGAGCGGGCGCTCGAGTCCTGGGAGTTCCTCAAGCGACGCCTGCGCGAGCTCGGGCTGGCGGCGCCGGCCGGGGACGTCTACCGCTCGAAGGTCGAGTGCCTGCAGATCTGCCGCCGAGGTCCGATCGCGGTGGTGTATCCCGAGGGCACCTGGTACCACGGCTGCGATCCCGCCGCGCTCGAGCGCATCGTGCAGCAGCACCTGGTCGGAGGCCGCGCGGTGGAGGAGCTGGTCTTCGCGCGCAACCCGCTGGGCGCTGCCCGCGACGACGCGCGACCCGAGAAGACCGGAGGAGCGGACGGCGCGTGAAGGTCGTCCTGCTGCGCGGGCGCGAGACCTGCGAGATCGGCGCCACCCTCTGCCGCGGCGACGCGCGAGCCGCCGTCGGCCTCTCGATCGGCGGCGCGCCGAAACGCTACGCGCACACCGACCCCAACGAGGATGCGGCGCTGCTCGCCGAGGGGCCGGGCGGGCTCCTGGTGGCGGTGGCCGACGGCCACGGCGGCGCCGAGGGATCCGAGAGCGCGCTCGAGTTCCTGCGCGACGGCCCGGCCGCGCGCTGGACCGGCGCCGAGGGGCCCGGTGTCGCGTGGCCGCTGGCCGCGCGCGAGGCCCTCGCAGCGGCCAACGACGCGGTGCTCGCGCGTCAGGCCGGGCGACGACGCGCCCGCACCACGCTCGCGCTCGCGCTGGTGCGGCCGGCCGACGATCTGCTGGCCTTCGCGTCCGTCGGCGACAGCCAGGTCTTCGCGGCCGAGGCGAACGGCGTGCTCGAGCTCACGCTGCCGGCGTCGGAGGCCGCGCTGCCCTGCTTCCTCGGCCGCGAGCGCGCGAGCCCCGACGGCCTGGCGGCGCGCTCGCTCGCGGGCTCGCGGTCGCTGCGTGCGACGCGTGCGGTGGTGCTCGCGACCGACGGCCTCTCCGAGCGCGGAGTCGGCGTCGAGGATCCCTGCGCCGCGGTATCGGAGGCGCTGGCCGGGGCCGCGAACGGGGCCCACGCCGCGGCGGCCCGCGAGGCCACGCGCCGGCTGCTCGAGACCGCGCTCGCCGCTCATCGGCGCAATCCGTCCGGCGACAACGTGGCGGTGGCGGTGGTCTGGACCGCCGGCGATCTGCGGCGGGAATCACCGCTCTCGGCGCTCCTCCGTTGAGCCCCGCCGCTACAGCGCGAAGAGGAGATCGGCCACGCGCTCGGCGATGGCGGGCGAAGCGGTCAGGCCCGGCGACTCGATCCCGATCAGGTTCACCAGCCCCGGGAGGCCGGACGCCGACTCCTCCGACAGCACGAAGTCGCGGAAGCCCTCGCCCGGCGCAGCGAGCCGCGGCCGGATCCCGGCCATCTCCGGCGCGAGCCACTCCGCGCGCATCGCCGGCAGGTAACGCCGCACGGCCTCGGCGAAGCGCTCGGCCTTGCCGGGATCCACGTCGTAGCGCGGGCGCTCGACGTACTCGGTGTCGGGCCCGAAGCGGACGCGGCCGCCGAGGTCGAGCGTGGCGTGAACGCCGAGGCCCGCCGACTCGGGCACCGGGTAGACCAGGCGTCCCAGCCGGATCGGCGCCCCGGGCGCCAGCGAGAAGTAGTCCCCCTTGCAGAGGTGGAGGCGCCAGCGGCGGCCGTCGACGTCGATCCCTGCGAGCGCCGCCACGTGGTCCGACTCGAGCCCCGCCGCATTCACCACGGCGACACAATCCAACGTCACCACATCGCCGTCGTGGCTCCGCGCGACCACCCGCCAGCCGGCCGGCCCGCGCTCCAGCCCTTCGACCCGCGTGCGCAGCACCAGGGCGGCGCCGTGGGACTCCGCCTCGGCGGCGAACGAGAGCGCCAACGCGTGCGCGTCCACGATTCCCGTCCCCGGCGAGTCGAGCGCCGCCACGACGCGCAGGCCGGGCTCGCGGCGCATCGCCTCCGTGCCCTCGATCAGGACGAGGCCCTCGGCCCCGTTCGTGCTCCCGGTGGCGCGGAGGCGCTCGAGCACCGCGACTTCCTCCGGCCTCGCGGCCACCACGAGCTTGCCGATCAGGCGGTGCGGCAGCCCGAGACGTCGCGCCCGCTGGAGCAGGCGGGCACGCCCCTCGACGCAGAGCACGGCCTTCTGCGACCCGGGCGGGTAGTAGAGCCCGGCGTGCAGCACCTCGCTGTTGCGCGCGCTGGTCTCGCGAGCGATGCCTTCGCCCCGTTCCAGCACCACCACCGAGCGGCCGCGGCGGGACAGCGCCGCCGCGCAGGCCAGGCCCACGATCCCCGCGCCGACCACGGCCACCTCCACCTCCGGCACGCGGGACCTCAGTCGGAGCCGCCGCGCTGCGGGCGGCTCCACAGCAGACCGACGAACGCGTGGCGCCGCGTGGCTCCCCCCGAGATCAGCAGCGCGGCGCTGATCACGAGGTACGCCAGCGTGAAGCCCCAGCGCACCTCCGTGCTCGGAAGGGCCGCCTGGCCCAGGAAGAGGAGCATCAGGAGCATTCCCTCGCGACGAGCGAAGCGCAGGTCGGCGATCAGCACCGTCGCGAGGAGCGACTGTGCGGAGGTGAGGATCAGCTCCTCGGTCTGGCGGGAATCGAGCGGCAGACCGTGGAGCGTGCCCGACGAGATCGCATACGCGATCGGCACGGCACCGACCAGCAGCGTCCACTGGTTCACCTTCGAGGAGATCAGCGCACCGAGGCCCATCGATCCCCGGCGCTTCAGCGCGAAGAGGATCGCGATCACGAACTCCGGCGACTCCGAGGCGAGCGGCGCCAGCCACTGCACCAGCAGGAACTCGTCGATCGCGTGGTTCCGCCCGACGTGCACCAGTCCGTCGGCGAAGGGCTCGGCCGAGATCGCGATCGCGTAGGCCGCGAAGACCAGGAGGGCGAGCGCCCACAGGCGTCGCCCGGCCTTGGAGAACTCGTGCTCGATCAGCGCGGCCGGGCCGATCAGCTCCGCCTCGGCGGTCTCGCCGCGCAACGCACCCGCGACGTACGCAGCGAACAACGCGAAGAGCACCGCCGCGTCGATCAAGCTCACGTGCCCGCCGTAGGGGATCCAGAAGGAGTAGAGCGTCGCCAGGAAGAGGAAGCGGATCTCGAGACGCTGCCGCGGGTGCACGGCCATCTGCGAGGTGCGCGAGCGGCGACACGCGATCAGGCAGACCAGCGCCCAGCCGAGGCCGATCAGCAGGCGGTTCGCGCCGGTCATGTTGGCCACGGCATAGGGCGCCCAGGTGGGGTCGCGTCCGGCGCGCCACGCGAAGTGCAGGTCCACGGCGTACTCCGGGAGCACGCTCACCAGCGCCAGCACCAGCAGGGCCAGCGCCTGGGGGATGTCGCGCTCGGCCAGCTCGGTGGCCCAGGAGAGCAGGAACGCGCTGCCGAGGATCGAGAGGCCGGAGAGGAGCGCCGAGTATTCGGGCGGCAGGCCGAGGCCCTCGAGGTTGTGCGCCACCACCCAGGGCAGCGGCAGCGCCGCCGCCAGCACGAACCAGCCGAGGTCGCGCCAGCCCGCGCGCCCGGCGCGTCGCGGCGGCGCGTGGGACGTCATCCGAGGGAGAAGCCGAACTCGCCGTGGAAGCGCGCGCGGAACTCCTCGGGCTGGAGCGCCAGGGACTGCGTGCCCTGGCGCGCCACCTTGAGGGCCCCGAGCAGGCTCCCCATGCGGCCGGCCACCTCGAGCGGCCGACCCTGCCGCAGCCCCGCCAGGAGCCCGGCGCGATAGGCGTCGCCGCAGCCGGTCGGGTCCACCACGCGCTCCGCGCGCACGGGCGGGATCTCGAGCCGCCGCTCAGCCTGGCGGATCCAGGAGCCCCGCTCGCCGCGAGTCACCACGAGGGCGTCGACGCGGCGCGAGAGCGCGTCCTCGTCGAGTCCCGTACGCTCTCGCGTGACGGCCCACTCGTAGTCGTTCACCACGTAGACCGCGGCTCCCTCGAGGAGCGCCAGCAGCTCCTCGCCCGAGAAGAGCGGCAGACCCTGGCCGGGATCGATCACCGCCGGAATACCCCGCGCACGCAGCTCGCCGGCATGCTCGAGCATCGCGCGCTTGCCGTTCGGCGCGACGATCCCGAGCTCGATCGGCTCGTCCACGTCCGCGAGCTTCGCCTCGTGCGCACGGTCCATGGCGCCCGGATGGAAGGCCGCGATCTGGTTGTCGTCGAGGTCGGTGGTGATGAAGCACTGCGCCGTGAAGGCGTCGTCGAGCACGCGGATCGCCGTGCGGCGTACACCGCAGCGATCGAGCCAGGCCGCGTACTCCCCGAAGTCGCTCCCCACCGTGGCGAGCACCAGCGGATCCTCCCCCAGCAGGCGCAGGTGGTAGGCGATGTTGCCCGCGGTGCCGCCGAAGCTCTTGTGGAGGGTCGGCGCGGCGAAGGAGACGTTCAGCATCTGGATGCGGTCCGGCAGGATGTGATTCTTGAAACGGTCCGGGAAGACCATGATGTGGTCGATGGCGAGGGATCCCGTGACCAGGATGGGCATGCGCGGCCTCCGGAGGCCGCAGTCTCGCGGCGCCCGCGGGGGGCGTCAATGGTACACTGCACGCCGATGCGCATCTCCGAGTGCTTCGGCAAGGGCCGACCGGTGATCTCCTTCGAGTTCTTCCCGCCTCGAACCGAGGCGGGGTTCGCCGCGCTCTACCGCACCATCACCGAGCTGAAGCGGCTCGCGCCGGGCTTCGTGTCGGTCACCTGGGGCGCCGGAGGCTCGACGCGGCGCCACACCATCGAGCTGGTGACGCGCATCGAGCGCGAGGTGGGGATCACCGCGATGGCGCACCTGACCTGCGTGGGATCGAGCCGGGAGGACCTGCGGGAGATCCTGGACCGGCTGGCCGAGGCCGGCATCGAGAACGTCCTGGCGCTGGGAGGCGATCCGCCGCGCGACCAGCCCGACCATCGCCCGGTACCGGGGGGGTTCGTCTACGCCAACGAGCTGGTCTCCTTCGTGCGCTCCGGCTGGCGCTTCTGCGTCGGGGCGGCCTGTTATCCGGAGACGCATCCGCGCGCGCGGAGTGCGCAGGAGGACCTGGCGAACCTGGTGCGCAAGGTAGGCTGCGGCGTGGACTTCCTGATCACGCAGCTCTTCTTCGACAACCAGGACTATTTCGACTTCGTGGGGCGCGCGCGTGCGGCGGGGATCGGGGTGCCGATCGTGCCCGGGATCATGCCGGTGGTCAGCGCGACCAACATCCGGCGCATCACCACGCTCTCGGGCGCACGCATCCCGCAGGAGCTCGATGCCGAGCTCGCACGGGCCGGCGACGATCCCGAGCGCACTCTCGAGGTGGGGATCGCCTGGGCCACCGAGCAGTGTCGCGAGCTCCTCGCGCACGGAGCACCCGGGATCCACTTCTACACCCTGAACCAGTCGCCTGCCACCCGCCGCATCCATCGGAGCCTCTTCGGAGGATGAGCCCGCCGCTGCGCCTCGCGGTCCTCCTCTCCGGAGAGGGGACGAGCCTCGAGAACCTGTGCGAGCGCATCGACGACGGCTCGCTGCCCGCGCGCGTGGTGCTGGTGCTGGCCTCGAAGAGCAACGCCGGCGGCCTGGTCCGTGCGCGCCGGCGCGGCATCCGCGCGGTCGCCATCGCGCGCAAGGAGCTCCCCGACCCGCGGGCCTTCAACGACGCGCTCCACGCGGAGCTCGCGCGCCAGCCGGTCGACCTGGTGGCGTGCCTGGGATTCCTCTCGCCCTTCGAGCCGCGCGAGTTCGCCGGCCGAGCCATCAACGTGCATCCGGCGCTGATCCCGGCCTTCTGCGGCAAGGGCTTCTACGGCCACCGTGTGCACGAGGCGGTGCTGGCCGCCGGCGTGCGCGTGAGCGGAGCGACCGTGCACTTCGTGGACGAGGAGTACGATCACGGGCCGATCATCCTGCAGCGAGCCGTCCCGGTGCTCCGCGGCGACACGGCGGAGTCGCTGGCGGCGCGAGTGCAGGCCCTGGAGCGGCGTCTCGTGCCCGAGGCGATCCGGCTCTTCGCCGAAGGACGGCTGCGCATCGAAGGCCGACGCGTGCTCGTGTCGCCTGCGTCCGCCGGTTCGCGCGGGCGGCTATGACCCCGGGAGGGGCCGTCCCTGCAACGCCGCCGCGATGCGTTCCACGTTCCAACGCAGGAGATCCTCGTAGCGCTCGCGGCCCGGCACGCCCGGCCCGCCGAGCGCGTCGAGGTGCACCACGGGGATCCCGACCTCCTCCGCCACCACGCGTGCGCTCGCATCGGAGAGCTGAACCTCGGCGAAGACCGCGCGGGCGCCGCGCTCGCGGGCGAGGCGCGAGATCTCGAGCAGGCGGCGCGGGCCGGGCTCGCGGCCGGGTGCCTCCTCCAGGACGGCCACCTGCACCAGCCCGTAGCGCCGGGCCAGGTACGCCCAGGCGGCGTGGGTGGCCACGAAGCCCGCTCCACGCACCGGCGCGAGGCGCGCCGCGAGCTCGGCATCGAGGGCGTGGAGCCTCCGCTCCAGCGCGTCGGCTCGCGCCCGGTAGGCGGCGGCGTGCGGCGCGTCCAGCCCGGCCAGCCCCTCGGCCACCTGCCCGGCGATCCCCGCGGCGAGGCGGGGATCGAGCCAGAGGTGGGGATCGGCGCTCTCGCCCGGCTCGGCGGCGGCCTCCTCCCCGGTGATCGGCAGCAGCTCCAGGCCCTGCGACGCCACCAGCACTCGCGGCGGGCGCACGGCGGCGGCGCGCGCCGCCCGCAGCGCCCAGTCGTCGAAGCCCAGGCCGATCACCAGCAGCAGCCGGGCGTCGCGGGCCCGGGCCACGTCGGCCGGACGCGGCTCGAAGGCGTGGGGGTTCGCGCCCGCCGGCAGGAACGACGACACCGCGCCCGGGTCGCGGTGCACCTCGGCGGCGATCGCGGCCAGCGGGGGGATCGATGCCACCACGCCGGGCGGCCGCGCGGTGGCGGGAGCGCCGGAGCGGCACGCTGCAACACAGATGAGCGTTGCAGCGGCGAGGCGCCACGGCTCGCGCACCGCGGCTAACCCCGCGCCGTCTCGATCAGCTCGATCTTGTAGCCGTTCGGGTCCTCGAGGAAGGCGATCACGGTGGTACCGTGCTTCATCGGCCCGGGCTCGCGCGTGATGCGCGCTCCCGCGGCGCGCAGGCGTTCCACGCAGGCGCGGATGTCGGTCACGCCGATGGCCACGTGACCGAAGGCGTCGCCCAGCGCGTAGTCGTGGACACCCCAGTTGAAGGTGAGCTCGAGCACGCTGTGGTCGGACTCGCCGCCGTAGCCGACGAAGGCCAGGGTGAACCCTCCTTCGGGATAGTCCTGGCGCCGTAGCAGCTTCATGCCGAGGAGGTCGCAGTAGAAGCGGAGGGAGGCGTCCAGGTCCTTCACCCGGAGCATGGTGTGGAGGAGGCGCATGCGCGTACTCTACCGGCGGACCGGCGCTACGTCGCCGGGAGAGGAGGCGGCGGATGGCGGTCTTCGTGGCGATGAACCAGTTCCAGGTGGATCCGAAGCGCACGGCGGAGTTCGAGGAACATTGGCGCAAGCGCGAGTCGTACCTGGAGCAGGTGCCGGGCTTCCGCGGCTTCCTGCTGCTGCGGGGGGACGAAGCGGGGGTCTACCTCTCGCACTCCACCTGGGAGAGCCGGGCGGCCTTCGAGGCCTGGACCCGGTCGGAGGCGTTCCGCAAGGCGCACGCCCAGGCCCGCACCCCCGAGGGCGTGCTCCAGGGCCCGCCGCGCCTGCGCCTCTTCGAGGCCGTGATCGAGCAGGAGGGGCCCGGCAGAGCACGTTGACCGATGACGAATGAAAAGCGAAAATCGGGAGGTGTCCTCCACCCCCGGCGCCTCCATCGAATCCCGGTTCGAGTCCCGACTCCAAGGCCTGCTCCACGAGCTCGGCGCTCGTCTGCGCCGGGGCGGGCTTCCGCTGGAGGAGGCCCCCCGCCTCGCCACCGGCCTCCAGGCCCTCGATGCGCTGCTCGGCGGTGGCTTTCCACGGGGCCGCCTCTGCGAGATCGCCGGGCCCGCCTCCTCCGGTCGCACCGCCCTCGCCCTCTCCCTGCTCGCCCGCACCACCCGCGCCGGAACGGAGGCGGCCTGGGTAGACGCCGCCGACGCCTTCGATCCACCCTCGGCAGCGGCGACGGGCGTCGTCCTGGAGCGCGTGCTGTGGGTGCGGGCGCCCCGGCCGGCCGCCGCGCTGCGGAGCGCCGAGCGGCTGATCGAGTCCCGCGGCTTTCCGCTCGTGGTGATGGATCTGGCGTGCGACGCGGCGCCTCCCCCGCCCCTTTCCCCCGTGGCCTGGACGCGTCTCTCGCGAGCGGCGGCGGGCGCAGAGGGAACGCTCGTGCTGTTGGCGGGCACGCGGCTCGCCGGCCCCGCGGCGGCGCTCGCCCTCGAGCTGCGACCGCTGGGCGCGCGCTTCGTGGGCCCTCCGGTCCTGCTCCAGGGGCTCGACGCCGAGGCCGCCCTGGTGCGCCGGCGCGACGGCGCTCCCTCCGACCGCCTCGTCGCGCTTCGCCTCGAGGCCCCGCCGGCCGCATGAGGCCGCCAGCCCCGCGCCGTTCGGCGACGGCGCGAACCGGGGAGATCCGGCGTGCGTGTCGCCTGCCTGCTGGTGCCCGACCTCCCGCTCGTGGCGGAGTGGCGCGCGCGGCCCGAGCTCGCCGGCCGCCCGCTCGCCATCGCGGCGGGGCCCGGCCCGCGCGCCGCGCTGCTGGCCGTCTCGCCCGAAGCGGCCCGTGCCCGCGTTTCGACGCATCAAAGCGTCGCCCAGGCGCGCGCGGTCTGCGCGGCACTGGAGGTGCGCGTGGCCTCTCCGGCCCTGGAGCGCGCCGCCCGCGACGCGCTGCTCGACGCCGCGCTCTCGGTCGCGCCGCGGGCGGAGATCGCGCCGCGCGGCGCGGGCGCGTGGCTCGCCGAAGCGCGGGCTTTCGTCGACGCCGGCGGCGTGACGGCGCTCCACCGCTCCGAAGCGGGCTTCGCCGCCGCCCTGGCGTCGCGGGCGCGCGCGCTCGGCCTGCCGGCGGCGGTCACCGTGGCCGGCTCGCGCGGTGCCGCCACGCTCGCCG
>JAWOLJ010000042.1:0-19052 GCA_033853555.1 Myxococcota bacterium | reverse complement strand
CGTTGTATTCGACGAGCCAGTCTTCGGTGATCTGCTGCACCTGCTCGATCGATTCGAAGACGTAGGCATTGAGAACCTCCGTCCGGTACGTGCGGTTGAAGCGTTCGATGAAGGCGTTCTGGTTGGGTTTGCCAGGCTGAATGAAGCGCAGCTCGATGTCCCGCTCGCGGGCCCAGTCGACGAAGGCGTGGCTCGTAAGCTCGCTCCCGTTGTCGAGGCGCAGCGCGGCAGGCCTCCCGTGCAGCTCGATCAGCTGATCCATCGCCCGAATGACCCGCTGGCTGGGGATCGAGGTCGCGACCTCGATCCTCAGCGCCTCCCGATTGCCTTCGTCGAGCACGTTCAACGTGCGAAAGCGCCGGCCGCCGTAGAGCGCATCGTGCATGAAGTCCAAGGACCAGATCCGATTGAGGGCGCCTGGGGGCCTCGAGCGACAGAGGCGCGCGCGGCTGAGCTGCTTTAGGAAATCCGGACCACGGCGAGGGTGAGTTTTCGGCAAACGGGGGCCCAGAGTGATCCGGGGAGTTTGCCGTGAAGAAGAAGCGATTCTCGGTCGAGCAGATCGTGGCGGTGCTGAAGCAAGCGGAGCTCAGCATGCCGGTGGCCGACATCGTTCGCCAGGTCGGAATCTCGGAGCAGACCTATTACCGCTGGAAGAAGCAGTACGCCGGGATGGAGTCGGACCAGGTCCGTGAGCTGAAGCAGCTGCAGGACGAGAACTCGCGGCTGAAGAAGCGGGTCGCCGAGCTGAGCCTGGACAAAGCCATGCTCCAGGACATCAATTCGAAAAAAGCGCCCGGCTCGCGCTGAAACGGCAGGGGGTCGACTACCTCTGCGGCCACTATGCCACAAGTCGGCGGCGGGCCTGCCGGTTGGTTCGATTGCGTCGCAGCGTCTGGCACTACCGGACCGTCAAGGATCCGCAGTTGGCGTTGCTTAGACGGATGCATGAGCTCGCCCGGACACGGGTTCGCTTCGGCTACCGGCGCATCCGTGTGCTGCTGCGCCGCGAAGGCTGGGTGTTGGGCAGAAACCAGGTCTATCGGCTTTACAGCCAGGAGGCCCTGCAGCTTCGCAGCAAGCTGCCGAAACGGTGCAAGATGTTCGTGACCCGGCGCGAACGGTTCGAGCCGCGTCGTCCGAATGACGCCTGGAGCATGGATTTCGTCGCCGACCAGTTGACCAACGGGCAGCGCTTCCGGGCGCTGACGATCGTGGATGTCTTCAGTCGCGAGGCGCTCGCGATCAAGGTCGACCAGCGGCTTCGGGCAGAGCACGTCGTGGAGGTCTGCAACCCGCTGGTGGCACAGCGTCGGGCGCCGAAGCGGATCTTCGTCGACAATGGCAGCGAGTTTTCTGGGCGCCTGCTGGATCTGTGGGCGCCTTATCACGGGGTCCGAATCGATTTCAGCCGCCCCGGGAAGCCGACGGACAACTGCTTCATCGAGACCTTCAATGGGTCACTCCGCGACGAATGCTGGAACGTCCACTGGTTCGAGTCGCTCGAGGACGCCCAGACGAAGATCGAGACCTGGAGACGGGACTACAATGAGAGTCGGCCTCACCAGTCTCTCGGGGAGCTGGCGCCGGCCGAATTTGCGGCACGGATCGAGGACTTGGAGACCGGCACGAGACTACAAACCGCTGAAAACTAACCCTAGATCTGGCCCGGAAAACCCAAGCGGCTCAACCTAGCGTCGAACCGCGGCAACCACTACGGCTTGCGGAGGATCGCCAAAGGCTCGTTCTGTTTCGATGCTCGAAAAGCCCGCGGCGCAAACCATCGCCCCCAATTCGTCTTCGTCCCAGAACCGGAAGTGTCCGCGCTCCTCGAGATCCAGGATTCTTGCGCCGTCATTGAGGAAGCGTCGAAGGCGGTCTTCAATGCCTCCCGCAATCTCGGCACCAAAAAGCCTTCCTACTTTCTCGGAGGACATCTCAGCAATCCCATCGCGATAGATTTTCGAGATGTCGGCATCGCGGCGCAGGCTAGACACCACCAAGCGGCCGCCCGGCTTGAGCAGCCTCTGGGCCTCTGCCAGAAACTCGGCCGGCCCGCCCAGGTACGAAAGCAGCAGTCCGGCGTGAATCCGGTCATACGCACCCGATTTCAGTGGTACATACAGCCGTGCCCGGCCGACATTGAGATCCGCTACGACTGCGCGCGCCTGCAGCTGCGCCGCTCCCTCGCGTGGATCAAGTAGTCTCTCCCGAGACCGCAACAGTCCCTCCCGAACGAAATCGACCTCATGAATCGTCACCATCCTGTCCCAAAGCTTTCGTGAAGCGAGGAATTGAGCGAGCGCGCCCGTACCTGATCCGAGGTCGGCGATGCGACAGCCAGGGAACAGCTGCAACCCTTCAACCTGCTTCATCATCAGGTCGTCGTAGATCTCTGAGGCTGTCATCAGCTCGATTCCGAGGCGGCCATCGCGACCCACGAGGTAGTCCTTCCACAGCGTGCGGAGATCGACCGGCACCCGAGGCAGACGTCGCCTTTCAGCCGCTCGGCGTCGCTCCAGCCGGTCGAGATCTGGCACCACCCCCCGGATTGACCGTCCGAGGGCCATCCGACCAATCTCCGAGGCGATCAGTTTGAATGTCTCTAGCGCCTCCCGGCTCGTTTTCAGTTGGTGCCCGGTCGGAATTTCAATAAGACGTCTGCCTCGCGGATCGCCGCACCCGAGGACGTCCTGCACACGCTCCAAATTCATCCAACCGTCATATTTTCCATGAATCCACGTAATCGGTACTCGGATCTGCGCCATGTCGCGGCGAGCATCCTCCAGGCTTGCCAGCTCGTTCCCTATCGCATCCAGGCCCGCAAGGTCGATATCCATCAACGTGCCGAGCACCTCCTGTTCGCCAAAGCGAAATCCCCTCCGAAGGCCCGCGTAGTAGTCCACACCGCCCGACAGAACTCTCATCGCGTACTGGAGATCAGGTGCCCCAACTACGCTAATCCATCCTCCAATTCTCCCGTCCTGCTCCATGGCCGCCGCGCGCCGCCCTTCGATCGCTGATGCACTAAATGTCACCAGAATCGAGGTCCTCGCGCCGAACGTCGGCGAACTGTGGAGATAATCCAATGTTGAGCGTATATCTCGCAGCGCCTGCGAGATCGTAAAACGGGTAAACTCACGTCCCGGGATGAGACAGTCCGGCTCATTGAATGATTCGCCCTTCCGTCGGATCCCATCGTATCGAGCGACTACAACCGACTCTCCTGCTTTCCTAAACGTCTCCAAAATCGTCTCTGCGAGCGGCGACAGCGTCTCCTTCGTCTTTCCCCATGCCGGCGGCATGATCACCGCTGGTGCTCCGCGCGGGTTCCCAACGTGGTCGACAATTGCTCTAATTCCCTCTCCTCGGCTGTCCCGAAAGTCGACGACGGGAACTTCTGGAGTGGCAATGTGCCGTCCTACCATGCGACTCCCGAGAGCCCACGCTGATTGACGCACCGCTGCCTTGACCAATCTAAAACGCGTTTCGACCTCGCTCGCAATCCGCCTCGCTTTGCCTTGGTCAATTCGCTCCACGGACGCGAACGAAACGCTCGGGACCTCGGAGAGTCTGACACCAATTCTTGCCCACCCGCTTCGCTGCTCTCCTATTGCTTCGTGTCGAACTTCCCCAAAGATCTCTTGGCCCGCACGCTCTCCTTCAAGAAAGCGGATTCGTATCCATTCTTGCTCGCCGCTCCCAACAGCACCCGGTACGACTAGACCCAAGCCGCATGTTCCCTCGTCGACCACGTGTCCCTCTAGAACTCGCCCGTCTCCCAGGTGCAGACTGACGCGTGGTCCTCTTCCCCGACCGTCGCATCCCTTCCTGTCCGCTTCTCGCCGTTCTACGATGAAGATCACTCGAGGAAGGCGGAACTCCTTGGTCCCATCGCTTCGTTGGCCCTGCTCAACCGCCTCAAACTGCAAGAGCCTCCCGCCGAGGTCTAGCGATAGCCGGTGCCGCCCCTGAGGCCGTTCCTGGAAGTTTTGCACCTCCATCACGACACGTTGACCATCCACCGCCACAACCCTAGCGACCTCCCGATCCGCTTGGTGGTTGAGCGCTCCCGCCAGACGAGTTCCCTGACGCCTAGCTTCGTCGAGCAGACTCCGAATCTCCTCTGAAGACTCGATTGTCCAGAGACTTGCTCTCCGATCCTCGTACAATTCGCCAGTCGGAAGCACCATCCGCATCCTAATCAACCCGCCGCCACGATCGGCAGTTAGTGGCTATTCTGTTTCTCTGACACCCGCCCGCTACGCACCGCTCCTAAGGCACTGTCGTATACGGCAGCAAGGTCACCGTCCTCGCACCCAGCCCTGTCATCACTCCGACTCGGGCCACGACTGTGATTCCCTGTTTGGCGATCCACCAGCCCGTACCAGCATCAACCGGTTCCTTCCCAGCCATTCTCCCAAAGCTACTTTCCCCGATATCCTGGCAAACCAGCTCATCACCGCTCCGGCCCAAGCCCCGTGGCCGACACGCTTGGTGCCTCCGCCTTAGGTGTCAGCTGTTCCGCACGCTGGAGCGAAACCTTCGGGGCTCCAAGCCATACGCCCGCACGCGTCGCTGAATCGTTCTCACACTCACACCAAGCTCTTTCGCGACCGCTGCTAGTTGCCCTCGATACCCGAGCATCAGTCGTTCAAGCTGCTCACGCGAGAGCTTCCATTCGTCGCCATTTGGCGCCTGCACCCCAGTCTCCGAAGCGACCTCAAACCTTTCGATTGGTCCTCCGCGCCACCGGACCACCGTACGTTGAACAGCGTGGCGCAGTTCGCGCACGTTGCCTCGCCATTGCTCGGAAATCAGTTGCCGCCACGCGCTCTCTTGGATCCACCGCTCAGCCTCATTCGCCCCACAATCGTGGAGAAATTCTCTCACTAGGAGCGGGATATCGCACCGGCGCTCGGAAAGGCGAGGAAGCTCAATTCGAAGGACATCGAGCCGAAAGAACAGATCTCCGCGGAACCGCCCACTCCTAACATCAGCCCGCAGGTCGCGGTTCGTGGCTGCGACAAACCGGCACGTCGCTTCGAGATCAGCAAGCCCGCCGACTGGGCGGTATCGGCTACTCTCAAGAAGCCTCAACAGCTTCGCCTGTGCCGAGAGGGACAAATCACCCACCTCGTCCAAGAACAGCGTGCCGCCATTCGCTTCCCCAATGACTCCGCGGCGATCGTGCTGCAACCCCGTGTATGATCCCCTCCGAGCCCCGAACAGCTCGCTCTCAACGAGGCTTTCCGGAATCGCTGCGCAATTGACAGCGACAAACGGTTTCTCTCGCCGCTGACTCCGCTCGTGCAAGCCGCGCGCTACGAGCTCCTTGCCGGTGCCTGTCTCACCGGAGATCAGCACTGTTGCGTCCGTTGCGCCAAAATCGTCAATTAGCCGCCTCACCTCAGCAATTGCGGAGCTCTCCCCGATCAGCGTGGCCGTTCGGTCTCGCGCAGCGAATCTTCCAAAGTCTCGCTGCGGACGCGACTCCTCGACCAGCTCGCCTACCACACGAACGACGACTTCGAGATAGTTCTCTCGCTTTACCACGTAGTTTGCCGCTCCGTCGAGGACCGCTGTTACACCACTCTCAACGAGGTCGTTGGCGGTAACGAACACTACCTGAGGGGCAGGCTGTAGTCGTCTTATCGAGCGATGTAACTCGAAGCCATCGACATCCGGCAGGGCCACGTCCAAAAGGACTACATCGATTGGCGTACGAGCGAGCGTCGCGATAGCCGAGCCCGCCGTCGCCGCCTCCTCAACCGCAACGCCTAAGGAGCGCACGGCTTCAGCCATTAG
The DNA here is from genome assembly GCA_033853555.1 of Myxococcota bacterium. GTDB lineage: Bacteria > Myxococcota_A > UBA9160 > UBA9160 > UBA9160 > JAWOLJ01. Next base: position 13,244 of record JAWOLJ010000042.1, on the reverse strand, counting down.
CCTCAAGTGCGCCGGGTCATCCTCAACAACGAGAACTCGTCGGTGATTCAGTTCAGGCATTGCTGACCTGCCTGATCATCAGCGGCAGAGTCACCGTGAAGCTGCTGCCTTCACCCGGTTGCGACTCGACGTCAATCTTCCCGCCGTGCTCCTCGACAATCTGCCGCGCCAATGCGAGGCCGATGCCTAGGCTCCCCGGTCTACTGCAAGGGCCGCGCTGAAATGGCTCAAAAATCGCTTGGCGTATGCTGGCTGGAATTCCACAGCCGTTGTCGATCACCCTGACAATGGTCTGCCCGCTCTCCTCCCTGACCTCCACCCAAACCTGCCCATCCTCCCTTCCTTCAATCGCTCGCAGCGCGTTTTCAATCAGGTTGCGCAATACGTGCCCAAGCTTCTCCGGTCTGCCTCGGAGACGCCCCCTATCGATCCCCAGCGAAACGGGCAGCGGGTGACCACCGCGCGCTAGCCTCACCCCCGCGATCACATCCTCCACCAAGGCACCCACTTCGATATCGTCGCTTTCCTCTGGCGTTCCCACAGTGCGCGCAAGAGACCGTAGTGCCACGAGCATCCGGTCAGCGCGCGATAGATTTTCTGCCGCGATCGAAAGCACCGCTTCTGTCTCCGCTGGCTGCGTCCGAATTGCAGCGTTGATCGCTGCTCCGGCAGCAGCAATGGGCCCCCGGAGATCGTGGGACACAGCGCGCGAATACAACTCGCTTCGCCGCTTTGATGCATTGAGCGCCTCAATAGCGTCTTCGAGCGCTCTGTTCCTCACAATCAGATCACGCTGCACCGATCGCAGCTTCAGCAGCGAGCGAACCCTCGCAACTAGCTCGCGAGCACGGAACGGTTTGGCCAAATAGTCATCTGCACCTAGCTCCAATCCACTGATCCTATCGTCTTGATCCGCCAATGCCGTAACCAAAATGACTGGTATCCCCCGGATCGCGTCATCGTCTTTGATCGCCTTGCACAGTTCGATCCCGGAGAGACCCTCCATCATGATGTCCGCGAGAACAAGATCCGGGGGGTCGTCGCGAATTTGTTGCAGCGCTTCATTCCCACTGATCGCGGTGCGGACATGACATTCCTGTGAGAGCAGTCGCGCGAGAAGTCGCCGCATTTCGGGGTTGTCTTCCACGACTAAGACTTGGTGTGTAGTACGCGGTGTGCGCGCTCCGCTGTCTTCGTGGAACGGCGACTGCTGGGCCTCTACTTGATCGGCTAGACTCGCGATGCTCTTCTCGCCGACGGCTCTACAAGGAAGGACACCCAGCTCAGGATTGACCACGGTCGTTCGCGACCCAACTGCACTATGGGGTGCAACGCGCGGCAGCCAAACACGGATGGTCGCGCCCTGCCCCACACCTTCGCTCTCCGCCCAGATTCGGCCTCCATGGCGCTCGACGATATCTCGCGCGATCGCGAGCCCAAGACCGAGCCCCCCATCGCGACGGCCCGGGCCATCGGACAGTTGGATGAATGGCTCAAAGATCTGCTCAGCGTCGTGCTTCTGAAACCCGATTCCGTTGTCATGGGCGGCGATCTCGACGCCGTCGCTGGCAGACGCCACAGAGAGCTCAATCCTTCCCCCAACCGGCGTGAACTTTACTGCGTTGTCCACGATGTTTAGGAAGACACGCTTGAGAGCCTCCGGATCTCCGATTATTGCGCCACCGGCGGCGGCGCCCTGCGTCCCAAGTTCCAGACGCTTCCGAATAGCCGCGGGGCGCAGGTCGGAAATTGTATCCTCAATGATGGATTGAATCTCAATAGCCCGTGGGAGCATTTCAGGTTGACCGTTTGCCGAGGCAGCGGCCGCCAGCACATTGTTGACTAGCGAGAGCAGTCGGTTCGCATTGCTCTGGACTATTTTCAAATATTCTCGCTGCGTGGTCGAGAGCTGGTAATCCTGCGCGGAGAGAAGCTCCTCGAGGGGTAATAGCAACAATGTCAGAGGTGTCCGGAGTTCGTGATTGATGTTTGCGATGAATCGCGACTTTGCTTCGTCCAAGGCGCGGAGTTTTTCGCCAGCCACTTGAAGCGCGTGGCGTTTGCAATAGTCAGCGAATCGGACCGCATCTAGGCGGTGACAGGCGATGAGTGCCCCGAACGCAGCCGCCCAGGGAAAGCTCAAGTGCAGGATCAGCGCCCGTGGTGATATTGGATCCGGGTCAATCCAGGGGATAGCGGTATATGTCGCCAGGAGTAGCCCGACCACTAAGGACGCCTGCAGCGCGGAAACTGGTAATAAGATCGGAATCCCTGCAAGGAGAAGGACTAGGCCCGGAGAATACTCGCTCGCGGTACCACCGGCAGCGACGATGACCCAGATAATCATCAAACCAGTAGCCGAGTAGAGAAGAAGCCCAGCGAGAAGGCGCTCCTTCGCGCTCTTTGGATTCCAGAGAAGAAGGAGCGCCGCGGTCAACAGAATACGCGCAGCTAAACACAGCCAGAATTTGTCGGTGAACGTCCACCAGTCTGCGGCAATGAACGCGACGTTGATTAGCCCTATCACTACGATGGCGTGGCGGAGAGACACGGGAACTTCGTTCGTCCAGAGCTCGACAGCGTAGGCGTGTCGCAAGATCCTTTCCTCGCTAGCAAGGAATCGTAGCGACCCAGTGAACAGGCGGTCCCGGAGTCTTGCGGCTACGCGTCGCCATCTCCCCCGAGACGGAAGAATTCCTGTCGTCTCCGTCATGGGTTGGCTCACCCCCGGCCCCTTGTAGGGCCACAGAGACACCGACTATCGTGGAGACGGCAATCCCGCCAGCACGAGCTGCCTCACCTTCACCCCCGCCTCCCGTAGCAGCGCGAGCGACACATCTCCCATCGGGTACTCGGCGTTGTAGACCACCTCGTCGATGCCGGCATTGATGATCATCTTGGTGCAGATGAGGCAGGGACAGAAGGTGGTGTAGAGGGCGCCGCCGCGGACGGAGACGCCGTGGTAGGCGGCCTGGGTGATGGCGTTCTCCTCGCCGTGGGAGCAGAGGCACTCGTCGAGCTTGGTGCCGCCCTCGGCGAAGGCGTTGCAGCGCGGGCAGCCGCCCTCGTTGCAGTTGCGGGTGCCGCGGGGGGTGCCGTTGTAGCCCGTGGAGACGATGCGACGGTCGCGGGCGATGATGGCGCCGACCTTGCGCTTCACGCAGTTGCTGCGCGAGGCGACGACCCGGGCGATGCTCATGAAGTACTCGTCCCAGCCCGGGCGCTCGAAATGTAAGGAGCGTTCGAGTATGCGCTGAACCTCGGCGTGCAGCGCCGCCCGGTCGCCGTCGTTTCGCACGACGAAGTCCGCGAGCGCGCGCACCTTCTCGAGCTGCTGGCCGGCGGCGCCTTCGCCACCCTTCTCGCGGGCCTCCATGCGGCGGAGCTCTTCCAGCGACTGCGGGTCGCCCTGGCGCCCGCGGGCGCGCAGGCGCTCGAAGCGGAGCGTCTCGTCCGCATCCACCCAGAGGAGCTTGAAGTCGCGCCCCGCCGCGCGAAGGGCCGCCACCTCGGCCGGATGGCGGACGGAGTCGATCACGTAGTTGCGGTCGGGGAGGAGGCGCGAGAGCAGGCGCTGCGCCAGCACCGCCGGGCCGTGCTCCTCGCGCAGGCGGTTGCCGGTCGCGATCATGCGCTCGCGCGTCTCGGTCAGGCCCTGGCCCCGGAGCTCGTCGCGGATCACGTCCGAGAGCGAGAAGGCGTAGAAGCTCCGGCTCTCCAGGAAGGCGATCACCTCCCCCTTGCCGGCCGCGTAAGGTCCCGCAACGCCGAGGATCATGGCTCCCCTTACTCCGGCCGCGGGGGGCCGGTCAAGCGCCCACCGGGGCGAGTGGAGACCTTAGCCGCCGACCTGCGGATCGCGGACCCGCGTCGCTCTCTTGGTTGCCCGCGCGCTGCCGGAGGTGATGTGGCCGGGCGTTCACGCTCGACCGCCGGCGGGCTGCTCCTGAAAGGCACGCTCCGTACGAAGCGTACCCCCCGGCCCACCCGCGCCCCTGGTTCGTCGGGCCGTCGCGGCCGGCCGCGGCCAGGACCAGCCGGCAAGAGGGACCGCGAAGGGCGGGACGGTGTCGGAGCTCCGCGAGGAGTTCGCCGAGACGCCGAACCGCGTCTCGGACCGGGACGAGGCCGTGGTCTCGAATTCGACCAGGTAGCCAGAGGGACGAATCGCGGAGGGCCTCGGCTCCGGCCGGCTCCCAACGGTGGGAGGTCGATCCAAGGCGCGCGGGGATGCGAACGAAGCCGCGTCGGCCACCACCGAGTGACCGACACGGTCCGAGGTGATCGCGTGCTCGAGGTCGCGGCGATCGGCCACGGCAGGGATGTCTACCGGAAGCTCGCCCGCCAGTCGGGGCGGCGCGGCGACGGTCAAATGCGAAGGCGTCCTGCCCAGTACCCCGGTCTGCGGCGATCGTGCGCGATCGCGAGGATTTGGAGCCGATCGGGAAGCTCCAGATACACGACGTGGTAGGGGAAGCGCCGGACCGGCGCGCGCCGGATCATCTGATCCGAGATTCCCGGTACGGGCGATCCGATGCGTGGAGTGTCCGCGATCCGGCTCACCGCCTCGTCCGCTGCGTCCAAAAAGTCCGTGCCGAGACCCGCCCGTTGGGTTTCGTACCAGCGGGCCGCCTCGACCATCTCGGCGGCGGCCTCCTCGCTGATCGTGAGCGGGAGCGTCAACGCTTGCTCAACGCGCCCCTGGCCGCGTCGCGGACCTCCGCCCAAGGCCGTCCCGAGTCCTCACCAGATCGAGCGCGTTCTGCCCGACGCCGGATCTCTGCGGCCCATGCGGCTTCCACGTCCTCCTCGGGCTCCCCATCCAGGCTGGCGAGCAGCTCCGCCGCGAGTTCGGCCCTCTCGGAAACGTCGAGCCGGAGAGCCTGATCGAGAAGCCTCTGGGCTGTCTTGCTCATGGCTTCCGGCCTCCCGCCACGCCGTCCAGCAGGCGCTGTCGCTGCGCGCCGATAGCGTGACCGAACTCCATGATCGTAGCATTCTCGCGTCAGGCGCCCCGCCGCGGCGCTACCTGTTGACGCTCTCGGCGCCCGCTCAGCGTCCAATCCGCGAAGCCGCGAGAACACTGGTCTACGCCGCCTCCCACCGCATCGAGAGGCGCTTGTTCATCGCTCCGGCTGCGTCTCGTAGTCCTCGCGTTCCGAGCGGCTCGCCGTGCTCGCCCAAATCACTCGGCTGACCTGGCCGCCCTTGCACCCTACCCGCCCGCGGGCGCGCCCTCGCGGTAGCACGCGCCCGCCGGCTCCGGCACCCTCGGCCCGTGCGCATCCTCGTGACGGGCGCGTCGGGCTTCGTGGGAAGCCGCCTCCTGCCGCGCCTGGCGGCGCAGGGCGCGAGCGTTCTCGCGACCGACACGGACCTGGACGTGCGCGACGCCGCGGCGGTGCGGGCGGCGGTGAAGGAGGCGCGCCCGGAAGCCCTGATCCATCTGGCTGCCCTCTCCTCGGTGGCCGGCTCCTTCGAAGTGGCCGAAGCCGTGGCGCAGGTGAACTTCCTGGGGACTCATTCCGTGCTGGCGGCGCTGGAGGCGGCGGCGCCGCGGGCGCGGCTGCTCCTGGTGAGCTCGGGGCAGGTCTACGGCTCGGCGCCGCCCGGGGCCGCCCCCTTCGACGAGCGGGCGCCGCTGCGCCCGGGCTCGCCCTACGCCTGGAGCAAGGCGGCGGCGGATCTCCTGGGGCGCACGTTCGCGGAGCGGGGGCTCGACGTGGTGCGCGTGCGGCCCTTCAACCACACCGGGCCGGGCCAGAGCGAGGCCTTCGTGGCGGCGAGCTTCGCCCGGCAGATCGCCGAGATCGAGGCCGGCCGGCGGCCGGCGCGCCTCGCCGTGGGAAACCTCGACGCCGTGCGCGACTTCCTCGACGTGGAGGACGTGGTGGCGGCGTACCTGCGGCTGCTCGACCGCGCCGTGCCGGCCGGGATCTACAACGTGGCGAGCGGGCGCGGGCGGCGGGTGCGGGAGATCCTGGAGCGGCTCTTGAAGCTCGCGCGGGTGCGGCCGGAGATCGAGGTCGATCCCCTGCGCTTCCGACCCACGGACGTGTCGGTGGGGGATGCTTCGCGGCTGCGCGGCGTCAGCGGCTGGCAGCCGGCGATCGATCTCGACGACACCCTGGCGCGTCTCCTCGACGACTGGCGCGCGCGGATCAACGCCGCGTGAGGAGGCCCAGCCAGGCATCGCCGTCGGCCTCCTCTGCCAGGATCGCGCGCTCCACGGTGAAGCCGGCCGCCGCGAGGCGCCCCTCCATCTCGGCCCGCTCCACGTCGAGAAGCCCGGTGAAGATGGCGTGGCCCCCCGGCCGGGTGCGGATGGCGAGCGCGGAGAGGAGCGGCGTGACCTCGTTTCGCAGCAGGTTCGCGAGGACGAGATCGAAGGCGACCGGCGCCAGGGCCTCGATCGAGCCCGTGAAGAGCCGCAGGTGGGGCGAGAGGCCGTTCAGGAAGGCGTTCTCCGCGGCGGCCTCGGCGGCGAGCGGGTCCAGATCGAAGGCCACCACGCGGGCCGCGCCGAGCGCGAGCGCCGCGAGGGCCAGCACGCCCGAGCCCGTGCCGACGTCCAGCACCTGCGGCCCGGCCGGGAGCTCGCCCGCGATCGCGTGGAGGAGCTCGAGGGCGAGGCGGGTGGACGCATGGGCGCCGGTGCCGAAGGCCTGCTTGGGATCGATCACGAGCACGTGTTGGCCCGGCCGCGGGGTCAGCGAGACCCAGGAGGGCCGGATCACCAGGCGCGGGCCCATCTCGATAGGCCCGAGGCCCTGCTTCCAGGCTTCGGACCAGTCGGTGCCGTTCACGGGCTCGGGCTCGCCCACCGAGCCGGCCGATCCGAGGACGCCCGCCACGGCGGTGCGGACGGCCTCGCCGCGCGCCGTGGGCGCGTAGAGGAGGAAGCGGATGCGTGCGGGCTCGTCCCCCTCCCGTTCCTCCAGGCCGAGGGCCCCGGCCGCGAAGGCCTCGGCCGCGGCGCGCTCGGCCACGTCGCGGTCGGCGGTCTCGGCGACGATCCGCACGGTCTTCGGGGTCCTGGCCCTGGCCATGGCGTCCGGCTGCTACCTCGCCCACGTGGCCGGCGGCCAGTGGCGGCTCCTGCGGGCCCGCACGCCCGTCGAGCGCGTGCTCCACGATCCCGCCACACCCGAGGACCTGCGGGAGCGCCTGGCCCTCGTGGAATCCGTGCGCCGCTTCGCCACCGGCCTCGGCCTCGCGGTGGACCGACAGTACACGAGCTACGCGCCCTGGCCCGGCGACCGGGTGGTGACGGCGGTGGTGGCGACGCGGCCGGGGGAGGTGGAGCCGGCGGGCTTCTGGTTCCCGGTGGTGGGGCGCGTCCCCTACAAGAGCTACTTCGACCCCGACGAGGCCCGGGCCGAGGCGGCGGAGCTCCGGGCGCAGGGGATGGACGTCTGCCTGGCGCCGGTGCCGGCCTACTCGACCCTCGGCTGGTTCGAGGATCCGGTGACGACGCCGATGCTCCGCGAGAGCGCGGGCGATCTGGTGGAGACGCTGCTCCACGAGCTCGTACACGCAACCGTGTTCGTCTCGGGGGATGCGGACTTCGACGAGGGGCTCGCCACGTTCGTGGGTCAGGAGGCGAGCGTGCGCTTCTTCGCCGCGCGCGACGGCGCGGCGAGCCCGGCGGCCCGCGAGCAACGCGATCGCGTGTCGGACGAGCGCGCGATCTCGGAGCTGCTGCTCGATCTGCGGAGCGGCGTGGCGGCGCTCTACGCGCACGAGCCCGCGGGCCCGGCGCGCGACGCCGCGCGCGAGGGGCTGGAGAGCCTGGCGCGCACCCGCCTGGCCGCCCTCCCGCTCCACACCCAGAGCGCCCCGGAGCTCGCCGCCAAGGCGGGCCTGAACGACGCCTGCCTGGCGCTCGAAGGCGCCTACACCGCCGATCTCCCGCGCTACGCGGCGCGGCTCGCGGCGCTGGGTGGCGACCTCCCCGCCCTCCTCGCGGCCGCCGAGCAGGCCGCCCACGCCGACGATCCCCGGACGGCGCTCCTCGGGCCGGCGCCGGCCGGCGTCCTCCCGGCGGCCGGCGAGCCGCGGCCCGACGGGCACGAAGCGCCCGGAGCTGCCGGCGGCTGAAGCGGTTTCGCGCGCGCGCAGGCCGCGCGCGCCGAGCCTCAGGATTCCCCCGCGCAGGGCCGAAACGTCCTCTGGCGACGCGGTGTTCCGCCGCGTGCGGCGGCGCGGCGGGAGGGGGCTTGCAGAGCGCGGACGAGGCGGCGGAGGCGACCGGGCGGCTGCGCGCGAACATGGAGCGGGCGCTGCGCGGGAAGCCCGAGGTGGTGCGCCGCACCGTGGAGACGCTGGTGGCCGGCGGCCACCTCCTCCTCGAGGACGTGCCCGGCGTGGGCAAGACCACCCTGGCCCAGGCGCTCGCGCGCTCGATCGACGCGAGCTTTCGCCGCATCCAGTTCACGAGCGATCTCCTCCCGAGCGACATCCTCGGCGGCGCGGTGCCGGAGACCCACGACGGCCGCCCCACCGGGAGCTTCGTCTTCCAGCCGGGGCCGCTCTTCGCCAACGTGGTGCTCGCGGACGAGATCAACCGCGCGAGCCCGCGCACGCAGTCGGCGCTCCTCGAGGCCATGAGCGAGGGGCGGGTGAGCCTGGACGGTGTCACCCACGCGCTCCCCTCGCCCTTCTTCGTGATCGCCACCCAGAACCCGCTCGAGCACTTCGGCACGCATCCGCTGCCGGAGTCGCAGCTCGATCGCTTCCAGATGCGGCTGCGGATCGGCTACCCCGCGCCGGCGGACGAGGCGGCGGTGCTGCGCGACGATCCCGCCGCGACCGAGCTCCCGCGCCTCGGGCCCGTGCTCTCGGCCTCGGACGTGCGGGCGCTCCGGCACCAGGCGGAGCAGGTCAAGTTCGACGACTCGCTGGTGGCGTACCTCCTCGCGATCGTGGCCGAGACCCGCGGACACGAGGGGCTTCGCCTCGGCGTCTCGACGCGCGGCGCGGTGGCGCTGCGCCGCGCGGCGCAGGCGCGCGCGCTGGTGGACGGGCGCTCCTTCTGCATCCCGGAGGACGTGCGCGAGCTCGCGCTCGACGTCCTCGCCCATCGCGTGGTGACCGATCCGCACGGGAGCGGCGCCCGCGGCCCCGAGGAGGCGGAGTGGATCCTGCGCGAGATCCTCGAGCGCACGCCCGTTCCGCTCTGAGGGCTCCGAGGGCGCAGGGCCGCACGAGCGCGGACCTCGGCGATCGGCTCGCCCGCTGGCTGCGCCCGCCGCGCCGCCTGCATCCGACGCGCGCGGGCTGGATCTTCTTCGCCTTGACCTTCGGCGTGGGCTTCGCCGCGATCAACACCGGGAACAACCTGCTCTACCTGGTGCTCTCGCTGATGCTCTCCTTCCTGGTGCTCTCGGGCGTCTTCTCTGAGTCGGCGCTGCGGGGTGTCACCGTGGAGCGTCGGGTGCCGGGCGAGCTCTTCGCGGGAGCGCCGGCCTCGGTCGGGCTCGAGATCCGCAACACCAAGCAGCGGATCGCGGCCTTCGCGCTGGTGGTGGAGGACCTGCTCCTCCCGGAGGCCGAGCCGCCGGGGGCGCGCCCGCACCCGGCCGGCCGCGTCTTCGTGCTGCGCATGCCGCCGGGCGGGAGCGAGATGCGGCTCTACCGGCTGAGCCCCGAGCGGCGCGGCGAGCTCGGCTTCGCGGGCTTCCGGCTCTCCACGCGCTTTCCCTTCGGCCTCTTCTCGAAGGCCCTCACGATCGACGCGCCGCAGACGGCGCTGGTCTATCCCGCCCACGAGCCCGGCGTGGCGCCGCCAGTCGAGCTCGAGCGCCCGGGCGCGGGCCGGCCCGCCGGGACAGAGCGCTCCGCCGGCGGCGAGGCCTCGGGCCTGCGCGAGCACCGGGCGGGCGACGCCGTGCGCCGCATCCACTGGCGGGCGTCGCTTCGCAGCGGGCGCCTCGTCGCACGCGAGCTCGAGCGCGAGCGCGACGCCGAGGCCGAGGTGGTGCTGCGCACGCGTGGCATCCCGCCCGGCGAGCGCTTCGAGCAGGCGGTGCGCCGCGCGGCCTCCCAGGCGGTGGCGCTCCTCGAGGCCGGGACCAGCGTCTCGCTCCGCACCGACGCCGTGCGCCTCGCCGCGGGCTCGGGCCCGGGGCAGCGCCGGGCGATCCTGCGCTTCCTGGCGCGGGTCGAGCCCGAGCCGGCGGCCGCCGGAGCCGCCGGGCCGCGCGCGCCACGGAGCGCGGCGTGACGCGGCGCGAGTTCCGGGTCTCGCTGGAGTCGCCGCGGCCGCTGGCCGCGGTGATCCTCGCCGGTGTCGCGAGCGCCACTCTGATGGCGACGGGCCAGCTCGAGCCCTGGGCGGCGGCGCTCCAGTCGCTCCTGCTGCTCCACGCCGTGGTGTTTCGCGCGCGACCGTTCGTCTGGCAGCGGAGCCCCTGGGTCCTGAACACGCTCCTCCTGGGAGCGGTGGCGGCCGGCCTCTCGGTGGCGCGGGGCGGCTCGGGCTCGCTGGTCGCGCTCGCCCACTTCGCGCTCCTCGCCCAGGGGCTCCAGCTCCTCGACGCCCGCCCGCGTCGCTCCGAGTTCCTGCTGGTGGCACTCGCCCTCTTCCAGGTGATCCTGGCCTCGAACCTGACGGACAGCCTCCTCTTCGCGCCGCTCCTCGCGCTCTTCCTGCCGACCGCGGTCTGGACTCTGATCGTGCACACGCTCCGCACCGAGGCACTCGAGGCCGGGACGCCCGCCGCCGCCGACCGCGTCCTCACGCCGGCGCTCCTTCGCACCACGGTGGTGGCGTCGATCCTCTCGCTCGCGCTCGCGCTCTTCCTCTTCCTGCTCTTCCCGCGCCTGCCTGGCCACCTGGTGCGCGGGCCGCTCCAGGATCCCGGCAGCGCCATGGCGGGCTTCAGCGACCGCGTGGAGCTCGGTGACCTTGGCCGCATCCGCGGCGATCCGAGCGTGCTGCTGCGGGTGGAGACGCTGCGCGGCACGCCGCCCCCGCGCGAGCGCGCCTACTGGCGGGGCCTCGCCTTCGACAGCTTCGACGGGCGGCGCTGGTCGGTGGCGCGCAGCGAGCGGCGGGTGCTCTTTGGCGATCCCGAGATCGGGCTCGAGCTCGGGCGGGGCAGCTCTGCGGCGGACCTGGTGCAGCGCGTGGTGCGCGAGCCCGTGCCCTCGGGCGTTCTCTTCGCGGTCCCCGCGCCGCTCTCGGTGGAGGGCGATCTCGGCCGGATCCTGCGCGACCGAAATGGCGGGATCTACGCCTCGCGCGGCCTCAACGATCGCGTCCGCTACACCGTTGCGAGCGATACGCACCAGCCCTCGGATGCGGAGCTGCGGGACGACGTGGCCGAGCCGCCGCGGGACGGCGAACGCTACCTCGAGCTCCCGCCCCTCTCGAGCGCCGTGCACCGGATCGCGCTCGAGGCGGTGGGCGACGCGCGGAGCGACGCCGACCGCGCCCGCGCGATCGAGAGCTACCTGCGCCGCACCGGCCACTACACCGACACGCCGCCGCGCATCGATCCCAAGGATCCGCGCTCGCCGATCGAGGCCTTCCTGCTGGGCCAGCGCGCGGGCCACTGCGAGTACTTCGCGAGCGCCATGGCCGTGCTGGCGCGGAGCCTCGGGCTTCCGGCGCGGCTCGTGAATGGCCTAGCCGGGGGACACGAGAATGCGATCGGCGGCTTCGTCGAGCTCACGCACTCGGACGCCCACGCCTGGGTGGAGATCCACTACCGCCACGCCGGCTGGGTGACCTACGACCCGACGCCCCCCGACCTGCGCCTGCGCGCCGAGCCCGCGCTGGGCATCGGCGAGCGGCTCGACGAGCTCCAGAGCGCCTTCGAGCTCTGGTGGTTCCAGCACGTCGTGAACTTCGATCGCGCGGACCAGGCGCGCGGCCTGCGCGCGGTCTGGAATGCCTGGCATCACGCGCGGCGCGAAGTGCCGCGCGAGCCCGCGACCCGGGGCGTGCTCGGCGGTCTGCGCCCGCTGCTCCGGCCGCTGGCCGGCGGAATCCTGACGGCGCTCGCCTGCGGCGCGCTCGTCGCCTGGGCCCTGCGGCGCCGCCGCGCGCGCCCCACGCTCCCGCCCGAGTACGCGGCGGCGCTGCGCCTGCTCGCTCGCCGCGGCCTGGTGCGTGAGGCCGCCCTCCCCGCACGCGATTTCGCACGCCGCGCCGCCACGCGCCTGCCCGAGCCCGCCGCCCGTGCCTTTGCCGCCCTCACCGAGCGCTACCTGGCTGAGCGCTTCGGCGGCCGGATCGGCGGCTCCGGCGGCGCGGAGCTTCGCCTGCTGCGTGATAGCCTCCGGGCGTGAGCCGCTTCGTCTTCCTGGACCGTGACGGCACCCTGGTGCGGGACGCGGGCTACACCCATCGGTTGTCGGACTACGCCCTCCTCCCGAAGGTGGTCGAGGGCCTGCGCCTCCTCCTCGACGCGGGCTTCCGCCTCGCCATCGTCACCAACCAGAGCGGGATCGGCCGCGGCTACTTCCGCGAGGAGGACTACCGCCGCTTCCAGGAGCACCTGGAGGCGGACCTCGCGCGGCAGGGCGTACCGATCGAGCGCAGCTACTTCTGCCCGCACCGCCCGGACGAGGGCTGCGACTGCCGGAAACCCCGGCCGGGCCTCCTGGAGCGCGCCCGCGACGAGCTCGGTGCCGAGCTCGCGCAGAGCTGGGTCATCGGCGACGCCGCCCGCGACGTCGACCTCGCCCGCAACGCCCGCTGCCACGGCGCGGTGTGGCTCGGCGTCAGCGCCGCCGAGGCCCGCGCCGCCGGCGCCCTCGCGGCGGCGAACATGGTCGAGGCCGCGCAGCGGGTGCTGGGGGGGTAAACCGTGCGCGGTCGGGCGCCGTCCGCCGAGAACCTGGGGACGGGATGCTGATCGACTTCAGCGGCTTCATCGAGCAGGGAGGCCAGCTTCAAACTGTCCACTTGACGGTGAAGCTTACGTTGGCGAGAGATGGGAGGAAAGATCGGGGCAGGTTCAGTGGGTCGACTCGGCCAGTGACGCCTCCCTGCCTCCTCATCGCGCGGCTATGCGAGGGCCTCCTTGTCCTTGACCGATAGCTCGACATTGCAGTCGAGGATCTGGAGGAGGGAGACCAGCTGATTCATGGACTTCCGGGTGTTGGCGGTGTCGAGCAGCCGGTAGAGCTGGGGAACGGAGGTCCTGAGGCGCCGGGCGAGCTCGCGGCGGCTGAGGCCGATCTCGTCGACGCGCTTCTTGGCCTCCACGGTAAGCTGGTAGATCAGGAGGTCG
>JAWOLJ010000041.1:0-4473 GCA_033853555.1 Myxococcota bacterium | reverse complement strand
CCCGCCTCGCTGCGCGCTTCCGGTTCGAGCCGCACCGGCGGCTGCGCCGCCGGGCTGCGGCCTACGCTCGGCTCCGCCTCGCTGCGCGCTTCGCTTGCCTCACGCCTCGGCGGCGGCTGTTGCGGCGGCGGCCGGCACGCGCCGCTTCAGCCCTTTTGCCGCGTAGACGGCGTCGGCGACGCGGCCGCGCACGTCCTGCTGCTCCTTCAGGAACTTGCGCGCCTGCTCGCGGCCCTGGCCGATGCGCTCCCCTCCGTAGGAGAACCAGGAGCCGCTCTTCTCCACGATGCCGGCCTCGCTCGCGAGATCCAGCAGGTCGCCCTCCACCGAGATGCCCTCGTTGTAGAGGATGTCGAACTCCGCCTGGCGGAAGGGCGGCGCGCACTTGTTCTTCACCACCTTCACGCGGGTGCGGCTCCCCACCACCTCCTCGCCGTCCTTGATGGCCGCGATGCGCCGCACGTCGAGGCGCACCGAGGCGTAGAACTTGAGCGCGTTGCCGCCGGTGGTGGTCTCGGGATTCCCGAACATGACGCCGATCTTCATCCGGATCTGGTTGATGAAGACCACCGTCGCGTTCGACTTGGCGACCGTGCCCGTGAGCTTGCGCAGCGCCTGGCTCATGAGCCGCGCCTGGAGCCCGACGTGCTGATCGCCCATCTCGCCCTCGATCTCGGCCTTCGGCACCAGAGCCGCCACCGAGTCGACGACCACCAGGTCCACGGCGCCCGAGCGCAGCAGCACGTCGGCGATCTCCAGCGCCTGCTCGCCGGTGTCGGGCTGGGAGACCAGCAGGTCCTCCACCTTCACGCCGAGCTTGCGGGCGTAGCCCACGTCGAGCGCGTGCTCGGCGTCGATGAAGGCGGCGATGCCGCCCTGCTTCTGCAGCTCGGCCACGGCGTGGAGGGCCAGCGTGGTCTTGCCGCTCGACTCGGGGCCGAAGATCTCCACCACCCGCCCGCGCGGGTAGCCGCCGATGCCGAGCGCGATGTCGAGGCTCGGCGAGCCGCTCGGGATGACGTCGATCTCGCGGTCGATCGCGTCCTCCGTCATGGTGAGGATCGAGCCCTTGCCGAACTGCTTCTCGATGGTCGAGACGGCGAGCTCGATCGCCTTGCGCTTGCTGGCGTCCCGCGCGTCCGCGCGGCCGCCCGAGCCTTGAGTGGTCGCTGCCATGTCAGTGCTCCTCCGAGGATCCGAGTTGAGGGTGAAGGGAGGCGGCACCACCTGGTGACGCCTGGGGATGGACCGAGGCCGCCGGAGCGCCCGTGCCGAGCGGAAGCCGCTCCAGGGGCGTGTAGACCGAGCCGCCCGCACCGAGGCGGCTCTCGAAGAGCACGACCTCGCGCACCTCGAAGGGCGCGGCGGACGGCGCCGGCTCGCCGTCGAGCGACGGCACGCCACCGTCGCGCACCCGCCCGAGCGTCACGTGGGCGCGGAAGGGCCGCGGCTCCGGGGCGAAGCCCGCCGCCACGACGCCGCGCTCCACCGCCCGGGCCAGCGCCTCGAGCGGCTGCGCCGGCTCCACCTCCAGCGCCACCACCCGCGGCCGGCGCGGCGAGGGGAAGAGGTGGACCTGGCCCAGCTCGAGGCCGAAGGGCGGAACGGCGGCGGCCTCGGGGCCGACGCAGAGCGCGAGCGGCGCCACCTGGTCGGGCGCGATGTCGCCCAGGAAGCGGAGGGTGAGGTGCAGGCCCTCGGGCCGCACCCAGCTCAGGCGACCGCGCCCGCGCTCGCGCAGCCCCTCGATGCAGCGAGCGGCCGCCTCCCGCGCGGCCGCGCCGAGCTCCACCGCGAAGAAGGCCCGGATCATCGCTCCCTCCGCAGCAGCGACGGCGCCGCGAGCTCGAGGCCGAGGAGCCAGCGCCGCACCCAGTCGAGCACCACCTGGGTCACCAGGGTGCGATGGCGTGCGCGATCGAGCGGGAAGACGAAGCGGTCGGCGTGGGTGCCGGCGGGATGGGCCAGGGCCACGTGCACCAGGCCCACCGGTTTCTCCGGCGTGCCGCCGCCCGGCCCCGAGATGCCCGTGGTGGCGACGCCGAGATCGGCGCCGAAGCGCGCACGCGCTCCCTCGGCCATGGCCCGCGCCACGGGCTCCGACACCGCTCCGTGCCGGCGCAGCAGCTCCTCGGGCACGCCGAGGAGCGCCGCCTTGGCCGTGTTGGCGTAGGCGACCACGCCGCCGAGGAAGTAGTCCGAGGCGCCCGGCACGCTGGTGATGCGCTCGGCCACCAGCCCGCCGGTGCAAGACTCGGCCGCCGCGATGGTGCGCCCGCGCTCGAGCAGCAGGCGTCCCACCACCCGCTCCAGGGTCTCGTCGCCCTCGGCGTACACCAGCGGCCCGAGCCGCTCGCGGATCTCGCGACAGACACGATCGAGCGTCGCCTCCGCAGCGGCGGCGTCCGCCGCGCGCACCACCGGCCGCACGAAGTTGTCGGGGAAGGCGGTGCGGAAGCCGAGCACCACGCTCCCGCCCCAGCCGGGCGCCACGTCGGCCAGCGCGTGGTCGAGCGCGGACTCGCCCAGTCCGAAGCAGCGGAGCAGCCGCGCACGCACCACGGCGCCGCCGGGGCGGCGCGCCGCGATGCGCGGCGCCACCTGCTCGTCCATCATGCGCCGGAGCTCGCTCGGCACGCCCGGCAGGCAGAAGAAGAAGGTGCCCCGCTCCTCCAGGAAGCAGCCCGGCGCGGTGCCGATCGGGTTCGGCAGCGCCTCCGCGCCCTCCGGCAGCCAGGCCTGCTTCTCGTTGTTCGGGCTCATCTCGCGGCCGAGCGCACGGAAGAAGCCGCGCAGCGCCTCCAGCGCGGCCGGGTGCAGCACGAGCTTGCGGCCGAACGTGGTGGCCAGCACCTCGATCGTGAGGTCGTCGCGCGTGGGACCGAGCCCTCCCGACACCAGAACGACGTCGGATCGCTCCGCCGCACGTCGGAAGGCGTCGGTCATGTCCGCCGGGTCGTCGGCGACGGTGCACTGGAAGCGCGGCTCGACGTCGAGCAGCAGCAGGCGCTCCGCCAGGAACGCCTTGTTGGTGTCCACGATCTCCCCGCGCAGGATCTCGTCTCCGATGGTCAGGATCTCCGCCTTCATCGCGTCTGCGCTCCGGGCCCGAAGGCCGCGAGGCCGAGGGCCGCGAGCCCGAGCGCGATGGCCGCGAGCAGGCCCGCCACCACGTCGTCCATCACCGTGCCGAGCCCGCCGGGCAGGCGCTCCTCGGCCAGGCGCACCGGCCCGGGCTTCCACACATCGAAGCAGCGGAACAGGACGAATCCGGTCACGACCCAGCCCCAGGAGCGATCACGCCCCAGGGGGATCAGAGGGAGCAGGCTCAGGAGCTGGCCGACCACCTCGTCGATCACGATCCGGCCATCGTCCTTGCGCCCGAAGGCCCGCTCGGCGCCGTCCGCGGCCCAGACCGCCAGGCCCACCCCTGCAGCCAGCGTGAGGGCATAGAGGGGCGTTCCCAGGCGGGAGAGGCCCCAGAAGAGCGCCACTCCCGCGGCGGCTCCGACCGTCCCCGGGGCCACCGGCGCATACCCGAGCCCGCCGGCCGTGGCGAGCCACGGCACGAAGCCGCCCGGCGGGGCGGCGCGGGGGGTGTCTTCGGGCGTTCCGATGGCGCTTCCGCCGGGACCGTGGAGGAGGGAACGGCGACCCGGAAGGGGGGTCCGGGCACCGGCAACAGGGTAGCCCCCTCGCCGGTCTCCCTTCAAGACGAGCTGCCTGCCGGTCGATGAGGGGGCGACGGGGGGTGGCTGCGGAGCCCGGGGTCGGCGGAGGGGTCGCCGGCGGCGGGGCCTTTCCGCCACTCATCCCTCCGGGCGAGCGGACATGCAGCCGGCGGATCGCAAAGCGGCAGAGCCGACGGAGGGCGCGCGGGAGGGCGGCAGCGGTCGCACGCCGAGCGACGTGACGACGCTCCTGGTCGAGCTCGGGCGCGTGGTGAAGGGCCGCCAGTTCTATCCCGACACCCACCCCCAGCTCGCGGAGCTCTTCCAGCGCGGGCTGCGCGCCTTCCAGACCGAGCTCGCCGGTCACGGCCCCCTCGAGCTCGAGGTGCGGAGCGGAAGCTTCTGGCTGCCCGAGGCGGGGGTGGCGGTCGGCCGGGGACGGCTCGACGAGCTCGCGCGGGAGCTGGTGGTGCGCGCGGTGCGACGCCTGCGCTTCGACGCGAGCCTCGATCTCGACTCCTTTCGCGCCCTGGTGCAGGTGCTGGTGACCGAGCGCGAGGCGCTCGAGCAGGCCGGCGGATTCGAACGCGTCTTCTACACCACTGCGCGTCATGGGATCCAGGTGAACCAGGTGGACTACGCGGCGCTGCTGGCGCGCGGCGAGGTGGCGCCGGCCGGCCAGGCCGGGCCGGCCGGCGAGGACGACCTTCCCGCGCCGGCCGGCGCCGCCGCGGCCACCGCGCCGCTCGATCCGCTCGCCGAGCTGCTGGCCGCGGCGGCCACGGACCCCTCGAAGAGGGAG
>JAWOLJ010000040.1:0-34125 GCA_033853555.1 Myxococcota bacterium | reverse complement strand
TCGACCCGAGAGGTCAGGTACTTCGACCGAGCAGCGGCTTGAGGATCATGCTCGCTCCGATGACGATGAGGCAGATGGCCAGGAGCGGGAACCTCACACCGGTCAGGTCGGCCAGGCCACCCGACAATGCAACCGCGCCCAACAGCGTCGTGAGGATGCTGATCCTCATGCCCGTGACGTAGCGGGCCGCATTGAGCGCCAGCAGGAGAAGGCCGGTGCCGATCAGCCAGGCGCCGTGGGGAACCCGCTCCGCCGGCACCAGCCAGAGGGCGCCGGTCATCAGGAGAAACAGCCCCCAGCCCAGGTCTTCGAGGCGCTTGTTCAGAGCGGCCTCCTGTGTGTCTCGGCCCGGCGGGGTTGAATCGGGCTGGCTGGTCATGGCTTCTCCGCGCAAGGAGCTACGAGCGCAACGGCGCGGCCGTGAGTGCTACCCAGCGGATCGCGGTGCCGCTCCGGCCGCGCGTGGAGAATCTTACCGCTGGGAGCGGCCGGATCCGCGGTCTCCTCTGCGACGCTCAGGCCCCGCGCGCGAGCGAACGGCCACGGGAGCGGGCGAGCCACCCACCCACTCGCTCAGTCATCGCAGGTCATGGATTCGATTGGTCGGGCCGGCGGGATTTGAACCCGCGACCTCCTGAACCCCATTCAGGCGCGCTACCAAGCTGCGCTACGGCCCGACGAGGCGGAGAGGTAGCGGGCTCGACGGGCGCTGTAAACCGAGGAGGCGTCCCGGGCGCTCGGGCCTAGCGGAAGACCACCCGGCGATGGCGGGCGTCGATGCGGACCTCCCGCTCCACGACCCGGCCGCCGGGGAAGCTGGCCCGGAAGCGGTGGGTGCCCGGCGTGAGGGGGATCCCGGCCAGCGGCGTCTCGCCGAGGCTCTGGCCGTCGACCTCGATGCTCGCCCAGGGCGTGGCGTTCACGTGCACGGGGATCGTCGGCACCACGACCGCGGTCGGAGGCGCGGGTGCGGCGACCGGCGGAGGGCTCGCCGCCTCCTGCGGAGCCGGCGTGGGGGGAGGCGCTGCTTCGGCCGGCGTCTCGGGCGCTCGGGGTGTGGCGGCCGCCGGCGCCGCGGCCGTGGGCGCGGACGCCGCCGACTCGGAGGCCGCCGGCGTGGCAGCAGCCGCCGCAGCGGGCGAAGGCTCCGAGACCGCCGGTGGGGCCGTGGCGGGAGACGCTGTGGCGCCGGAGGGCGCGACGCTCGCCGCAGCGGCGGGGCTCGCGGCGGGAGCCGCCGGCGCGGGTGCCTCCGGCGTCGCGGCCGCGGGCGCTTCGACGCGCGGGGGTGTCACCGGCTCCGGCGAGCTCGGCGCCTCGGCGCTCTCGGGCGTCGGAGACGGGGCCGTCGGCGGCGGAGCAACGTTCATCGGTGTCGGAGCCGGCTGCGCGGCAGCGGGCGGCACGGGCCTCTCGGACGGCCGCGCCTGTGCGGTGTCGCGTTCGCGTGTCGGAGCTTGCGGCGGGAGCAAGCGGAGCAGGAGCAGCGCTCCCGCAAGGACCACCGCCAGGGCCAGCCCCGCGTAGACGACGCGCCTCGTGCGCCCGGACGCCGCCGCCGGCTGCGGCGGGGCGCGCCGCGCGCGTCCGGCGGTCGTGGGCGTCCCCGTCCGCTCGCTCGGTCGTGCCCGCGCGCCGGCCCTGGGGGCTGCGGCCGTGCGATCGGGCACCGCCGGGCCGAGCGGGCGCGACGGCGTGGCGGCACGGGTCTCGCGCGACGTCGGCGCCGCGGAGACCGCTGCGGCCGCGGATGGCGGCGCGACGCGTCGTTCCTCCTTCAGAGCGCGGAGCCCGTGCACGAGGGGAGCCGACGCCTCGGGTGCAGCGGCCGGCTCGCGTCGCACCGCGGGAGCCGGCTCGGCGGCGGAGGTTTCAGGCGCCGCATCGCTCCGTTGCGGCGTCGACGGCGCCGCCGCCTGGATCCGCGACGCCGCGGCGGGCGGCGCGGCCTCGCTCGCCCGCGACGCCGGGGTCTCCGGCGCAGAGCGTTCGGCCGCCGTGCGCGAGAGCGCGCGCCAGATGGCGCCCTCCCCCGCCTCCTCGGGCTCGCGCCGCTCCAGGAGCGTCGCCAGGCGCGCGTCGCTCCGGACGGGCTCGGCGGTCTCCCCCACCTCCGCCGCCGCCACGTCCTCGTCCTCGGGAAGCGGCTCGGTGGAGAGCGCCCAGGCGGGACGCACGCGTGCGTCACCGCGTCGCCACAGCACCTCGGAGGCGAGCTGCTGGACCACGCGGGGCACCCCGCCCGAGCTTCGCGAGATCCGCTCCAGGGTCTCGGCGTCGAAGCGGCGCCGCTCGTCGTCACCCGCCCCCATCCGCTCGAGCCGCGCCCGCACGTAGAGCGCCGTCTCCCGCGGATCCATCCCCACGCTCAGGCGGATCTCCCGGGCGTCCGCGCCGAGGGCCGCGAGGACGCGTCCCGAGCGCGCATCGTCCACCGCCGCACCCACGAGACGGAGCGCGCCCCGGGAGTCGGCCGCGAGCTGCGCCATGCGCCGGGCCGTGTCCGCAGGCATCGAGCCCGCGTCGTCGAGGAGGAGCAGGAGACCCGAGCCCTGGGCCTGGAGGCGCGCGGCATGGGCGAGGAGCGCCGCCTCCGGATCGCCCGCCTGCGCGGGCTCGCCCAGGAGATCGAGAGCCCATACACAGATCTCGGCCGGCGAGAGCGCGGAGTACGGAAGCACGACCGCTCGCAGACGGGGCTGCAAGCGAAGCGCCAGGACGTGCAGCAGCAACGTCTTTCCGAGGCCGGCCGGACCACACAGCACGAGCGGTCCGACCCCCTCCGCGAGACCCTGCTCCAGCGCCGCGAGCGCACGCTCGGTGGCGAGCCGGGGGATGTAGGCCCCGGGATCGGCCGTCACGCCGAAGGGATCTCGGTCCAGGATCTCACGCGTCACGGCGCCGCCGCCTCCCCCGCCGGCACCGTCTCGACGTGCCAGGCTCGGCCGCCGGGCCCGAGGCGCGGCAGGTCTACGACACGCACTCGTGTCAGAGTGCCCGAGGCGAGATCGAAGGGCCCGAGGACGAGCGGCGGGTCGAGCGCGAGCACGATCCGCGCGGCGCCGGGCGGGAGCGTCGTCACCGGGTCACCGGCCACCCCCTGGACCAGCACCCGCGGCTCCGGGTCGCCCTCCGCCTCGACCCGGAAGCCGGGCGGCGGCGCGGCGCGCTCGAGCGCGCTCGGCGGTCCGGCCGGCGCCTCGACCTGGGCCAGGCAGAGAGGCGCGCTGCGGCCGCCGAGCACCACGAGGTCGAGCGCGCTGCCGGCGTCCACCAGCGCGCCGGCCGCGGCGCAGAGGTCGCCGCCGCAGCGCGGCTCGAGATCGGTGAAGGCCACGACGCGCGTGCGTGTGGCCCGGTCGCGATCGTGCAGGCCCGCCCGCACCGCGTCGAGAGCAGCGGCGAGGGAGCTCGCGCCGCGGGGCTCGAGACGCGAAACCAGGCGGGCCAGGATCTCGGGGTCCGTCGAGCCGATCGCCGTCCCCGCATCGCAGACGCCGTCGCCGCCGAGCACGCGCACCGAGAGCTCGCTTCCCGGCGGCGCCCCACGGAGCAGGCTCGCGGCGCCGGCGCGTGCGGCGGCGGCGCGCGTGCCACCAGCGGAGAGCCGCTGTCGCATCGATTCGCTCTCGTCGACCAGCACCACCAGCGACGGCCGACCCGGCGCGGGCAGCGCCCTGGGTGCGCCGCTCAGCACCTCCACCGAGAGCCGCGCCGGCGGCGGTGCGTGCCGCGGAAATCCGCAGCCGAGGGCCAGGCCCGCCAGCCATAGCGTTTGCACCCGCCGGAGCCTCATCGCTCCGCCTTCCGAGCCGCCCGCGCGGCCTCGAGCGCCCGCACCACCTTGGGCGACGTGGTGGCGGGATCGAGCGAGAGCTCGGGCCTGGCCTCGAGCGCACGCTCCAGGCTCGCCTGCGCCGCCGCGTCGCGTCCGAGGGCGATCTCGGCGGTGGCGCAGAGCACCGCCGCCCGCGCCCGCCGCTCCCGCACCGCCGCTCCCGCGCCCGCGGCGCGGGCGCTCTGCTCCGCGCGCTCCGCGGTGCGGAGCCCGTCCTCGAAGCGAGCCGCCTGGAGCAGGCGCTGCGCATAGCGCAGGCTCGAGTCGATCTCCCCCAGATCCCCGCCTTCGCCGGCCCCGCTCCTCGGCAGCACGATCGGCGCCTCGACCTGATCCGCCAGCGAGCCGGCCCGCGGCGCGGCGTCCGCCGCCGGATGCGACGCCATCACCACGGAAGGACGCACGACACGAATCGGTGTGGATCGCGCGAGTCCCTCGTGCACCGTCGCGGAGCCCGGGTCGAGGCAGAGCGCATGGACCCAGAGCCGCCGGGCGTCGATCGGACGCACGGCCTCGAGCTCCTGCGCCACCCCGCCGAGCTCGCGGGCGCGGGCCCGCGCCCAGCCGGCCAGGAGCCGATCCGTGTCGTGGGCATTCGGCAGCGGCGAGGGCTCGCCCGGCCAGGGGCTGCAGGGCTCCTCCGCCGCGGCCGCTCCCGCCAGCGCCAGGGCGAGGCCGAGGAGCGCGGCCGCGAGGCCGAGGCGGGGCGCGACCGCGCGACGCCGATCCGGGGGGAGAGCCGGCACGCGCCGAGTTTAGAGGAGGGCCCTCCGCCTCGACACGCCCGCCTTGAGGCGGCCGCGGGCCCCGCGTACCCTGCCCGCGGCCTCCCCGCGCCCTGGAAGGAGCCTGCGTGCCGCCTGCCTCCCCGACCCCCGCCCGCGTGCGTCGCATCGTGGTGCGCATCCAGGTCGGGAACGACCGCATGGCCGGGAGCGACGATCCGCTCTTCCTGCTGCTCGAAGGGCCGGGCGGCCGCGAGTTCCGGCTGCTCCCGGCCCGGGGCACCGGCCTGCGGCGCGGCAGCGAGGACCGCTACGTGCTGGCTGCGCCGGAAGACCCGGAGACGAACGTCGCGCACCCGGACCTGAACGACCCCAACGCGCCGCCGCTCGATGCCGACGCCCTCACCGGAATCGCGCTTCGCAAGGGCCTCGAGCCGATTCCGAACGTGCGCGGCCTCGGCGAGATGGACGATCGGCTCCAGCTCGCCTCCGCCGAGGTCGATCTCCACGTGGAGGGCGAGCCCCGGCCGCGCCATTGGCGGCTCGCCGGACCGGTCTGGCTCGGGTTGATCTGCGGGCTCTCGGCGTCGCTCGTCCGCGCGGAGTGAGCCCGTGTCTCAGAGCAGCCCGCGGATCGCCTCCAGCTCCTCGCGGATCCGCTTGTAGCGCGCGCGATGATCCACCTCGAGGCCGAGGTCGAGCTGGGGCCCTTCGAGCGCCCGCGCCACCCCGAGCTCGCGCAGTCGCTTGCGCGCGCCGGCGATCGTGAAGCGCTCCTCGTAGAGCAGGCGCTTGATCAGCAGGATGACCTCGATGTCGCGCTTGCGATAGAGCCGCTGCTTCGAGCGCGATTTCGCCGGCGCCATCCAGCGGAACTCGCTCTCCCAGTAGCGCAGCACGTAGGGCTTCACGGCCGTGAGCTTGCTGACCTCGCCGATCCGGTAGTAGAGCTTCCCGTCCGACGGCGTCTCGCCATCGCTCCCGCGCGTCGCCGGCGCTGCCGCGCTCCGCGTCGCCATGCGCTTCTTCCTCCCCGTCCGGGCTCGCGGGCCGGAGCGGGAGCGCTTTCTGCTAGTCCCGGTCGTCGTCGTCCTCATCCTCATCGTCTTCGTCTTCGTCGACCAGCGCTCCCGGCGAGCCTTCGTTCAGGATCGTCTTTAACACGAGACTCGGCTTGAAGGTGAGGACACGGCGCGCCGAGAGGCGGATTTCCTCGCCGGTCTGCGGATTGCGACCCTTGCGGGCGTTCTTCTCGCGCACCACGAAGTTTCCGAACCCCGAGATCTTCACCTTCTCCCCGTCGGCGAGGGTCTGCTTGATGATCTCGAAGACCTTCTCCACGAGCTCCGCCGACTCCTTCTTGGAGAAGCCGACCTTCTCGTAGATCTGCTCCACGATGTCCGCCTTCGTCATGCCTCTTCCCCCTCCGAGGTCTCGCTGGATCCTGAGCGCACCGGCGGCTGCGCGACCGGGGCGCGCGCTTCGCTTGCACTAGCGGAGCTCCCCGGCGAAGCGGTGCGCCAGCATCTTCACCACGCGGTCCATGAGGGCCGCGATCTCCGCCTCCGTGTATGCGCGATCGGCGCGCTGGAAGACCAGCCGGAAGGCGAGGCTCACCCGGCCCTCCGCCACGCCCGGGCCCTCGTAGCGGTCGAACAGGTCGAGCGAGACCAGCTCCCGCCCCGCCGTGCGCTGGATCGCCTCCAGCACCTCGCCGGCCGCGACCTCGCGGCCGAGCACCACGGCCAGGTCGCGTCGCGCCGGGGGCTGACGCGAAGCCTCCTCGTAGCGCGCCTCCCGCTCGCGGCAGGCCGCCAGGGCCCCGAGGTCCACCTCGAGCGCGCCACACTCGCCCTCCAGCTCGAACGCCGCCGTCACCTCCGGATGGAGCTCTCCGAAACGAGCCACGACGCGCCCATCCACGTCGAATGCCCCGCGGGCCCCCGGGTGCAGGTACGGCTCACCCGGGCCCGCACGAAACGCGACGGCGTAGCCTAGACCCAGAAGCAGCCGTTCGGCGAGCCCTTTCAGCTCGAAGAAGAGGGGCGGCGGGGCCGCCGGCTCCCACAGGCTGGTGCGGCCTTCCCGCACCAGGAGCACGCTCAGGCCGTAGGGCTCCTCCGGAAAGCCCCCCGGGCCCCCGGCGTGGAAGCTCCGGCTCGTCTCGAAGATCCGCACCACCGGGTAGCGTCGCGCCTGGCCCTCGCGAGCGACACGCAGGAGAGACGGAAGGACCGTGCTGCGGAGGCGCGACTCCTCCTCGGAGATGGGATTCAGCACCCGCACCGTGCGCCGGCGCGGGTCGTCGAGCCCGAGGTCCAGGCGGTCGAGGTCGCCGGGGGGCATGAAGGCCAGGGTCATCACCTCGGTGAGGCCCGCCGCCACCAGCGCGTCCCGCGCCCGCTCGGCGATGCGCCGCGCCGGCGGCAGGCCGGGCGAGGCGAGCCGCGCCAGCGGCAGGCGGATCGGGATCCGGTCGTAGCCGTGGATCCGCGCCACCTCCTCCACCAGATCCTCGGGGAGCGAGAGGTCGTTGCGATGGCTCGGCACGCGACAGCGCAGCGTCCCGTCCGGCGCCGGCTCGGCGACCACCTCCACCCGGGCGAGGAGCCCCCGCACGTCCTCCGCCCGGAACTCCGATCCGAGGAGACGATTCACGCGCGCGGGATCGAGCCGGATCTCCGGCGCCATCGCCGGCGGCGAGCCGGCCACGTCCAGGCAGTCCGCGGCGACGCTTCCCCCGGCCAGCTCCGTGATCAGCTGCGCGCAGCGGTCGGCGGCCCGGCGCACGCCCTCGCGATCGACGCCGCGCTCGAAGCGATAGGAGGCCTCGCTCTTGAGCCCGAGTCGGCGCGAGGTCCGGCGCACGCGGCCGGGACGGAACTGCGCGCTCTCGATGAGCAGGTTCGTCGTGGCGGCGTGGACCTCGCTCTCCGCGCCTCCCATCACGCCGGCGATGGCGATCGCTCGCTCGGCATCGGCGATCACCAGGTCCTCGGCGGCGAGCTCGCGATCGACGCCGTCGAGGGTGCGGATCTTCTCGCCGGCCGTCGCGGAGCGCACGCGCACCTCGCCCCCGCGCAGGCGATCCAGGTCGAAGGCGTGCAGCGGCTGCCCGAGCTCGAGGAGCACCAGGTTCGTCGCGTCCACCACGTTGTTGATCGAGCGCAGGCCGGCGGCCTCGAGGCGCCGGCGCACCCGGTCGGGCGACGGCCCCACGCGGACGCCGCGCACCACGCGCCCCACGTAGCGATGGCAGCCGTCGGGATCGTCGACGCGGACGCGCACGCCCGCCGGAAGGTCCGCGCGCAGCGCAGGCTCGCAGGGCGGGAGCGTGATCGCGCCGCCGAAGTGGGCGCGCACCTCGCGGGCCAGGCCGAGGAGCGAGGCGCAATCGCCGCGGTTCGTCGTGAGCGCGATCTCGAGCACCGTCTCGCCGGACGCGAGCGCCTCGGCGAGCGGCGCGCCCACCGGCGCCGCCGGATCGAGCACCAGGATGCCGGCGTGATCGTCGCCGAGGCCGATCTCGCGCGCGGAGAGGATCATGCCGTTCGAGACCACGCCCCGGATCTTCGAGCGCTCGAGCTTCCGCCCGTCGGGAAGCCGCACGCCCGGGAGCGCCACCGCCACCTTCTGTCCGGCCGCCACGTTCGGCGCACCGCACACCACCTCGATCGGCGCCGCCTCGCCCACGTCCACTCGACACAGCGAGAGGCGATCGGCGTTGGGATGCGCGGTCCGCTCCAGCACGTGCCCCACGCGCAGGCCCGTGAAGTCGGGGCCGAGCCGCTCGACGCCCTCCACCTCGAGGCCGCCCAGCGTGAGGCGCTCGCGCAGCGCGTCGAGCGGGGGGAGCGGCAGCCACTCCGCGAGCCATCCCAGGGGAACACGCATCAGCGACTCCCCGTGGTCGCGACGGCGCGAAGGGCGCGGCTCACAGGCGCCCCAGCACCCGCAGGTCGCCTTCGAAGAGGGTCCGGATCAGCGGCACGCCGTAGCGCAGCATGGCGGCGCGATCGATGCCCATGCCGAAGGCGAAGCCCTGCCAGCGCTCGGGATCGATGCCGCAGTTCTCGAGGACGCGCCGGTGGATCATCCCGCAGCCGCCCCACTCGATCCAGCCGGACTGCGAGCAGGTGGCGCAGCCCGCTCCGCCGCAGAGCAGGCAGCGGTAGTCGAGCTCCGCCGAGGGCTCGGTGAAGGGGAAGTAGCTGGAGCGGAAGCGCAGCTCGACCTCCGCTCGCATCAGGTGGCGGGCGAACGCGTAGAGGATTCCCTTCAGCTCCGAGAAGCTCGTGCGTTCGTCCACCATGAAGCCCTCGACCTGGTGGAACATGGGGAAGTGTCGAGCGCTCAGGTCGTGGCGATAGACCCGCCCGGGCGCGATGAAGCGAAAGGGCGGCTGCCGCCCGCTCATCGCCCGGATCTGCACCGGCGAGGTGTGGGTGCGCAGGATCAGGCCGCCGTCCACCAGGAAGGTGTCGTGCTCGTCGCGGGCCGGATGGTCCGGTGGGAAGTTCAGGGCGTCGAAGTTGTGGTGCTCGTCCTCCACCTCGGGCCCCTCCTCCACCGAGAAGCCGAGCCCGGAGAAGAACTCCACCACCTCCCGCTCCATGCGCGCCACCGGGTGCGCGCGTCCGGGCGCCGGGCCGACGCCGGGCAGCGTCACGTCGAGCCGGCGCTCGGAGAGCGCGCGTTCGCGCTGCGCGCGCTCCAGCGCCTCGCGCCGCTCGCGCGCCCAGCTCTCGATGGTGTCGCGGGTGCGGTTGGCCGCCTCGCCCACGCGGGCGCGCTCCTCGGGCGCGAGCGCGCCGATCCCGCGCAGCACGGCCGAGACCGAGCCCTTCCGGCCGAGGAAGCGGGCGCGGACCTCGTTCAACGCGGCCACGTCCCGCGCCGCAGCGATCGCGGAGCGAGCCTCGGCCTCGACGGCGGCCAGGCTCTCGACCTCGGCCGTCACGCCCCGATCAGGCCGCCCGCGAGCGGGCGATCTCGGCCAGCCTGGCGAAGGCGGCCCCGTCGTTCACCGCGAGGTCGGCCAGGATCTTGCGGTCGATCTCCACGCCCGCCGCCGCCAGGCCCGCCACCAGGCGGCTGTAGGAGAGGCCGTGCTCGCGGGCCGCGGCGTTGATGCGCGCGATCCACAGGCTGCGGAACTGGCGCTTGCGCTGCTTGCGGTCGCGGTAGGCGTACTTGCGCGCCTTCTCCACCGCCTCGCGCGCGGTCTTCAGCAGGTTGCGGCGGCCGCTGTAGTAGCCCTTGGCGGCCTTCAGGATCCGCTTCTTGCGCTTGTGCGCGGCGGTCCCGCGCTTCACTCGAGGCATCGTTCTCTCCTTGGCGCCCGCGCCGGCTCAGCCGCCGGGCAGCAGGATCTTCATCCGCTTCTCGTCCACTCCCGCCACCAGCGTCTCCTTGCGCAAGCGTCGCTTCCGCTTCATGGACTTCTTGGTGAGGATGTGGCTCTTCCCGCTCTTCATGCGCGCGATCTTGCCCGTCCCGGTCTTCTTGAAGCGCTTCGCGGCGCCCCGGTGGGTCTTCATCTTCGGCATCTCACTCTCCCGCCGCGGGCTTCACGCCCGCCGCCTGCTGCTCGCCCGCCTTCGCCGCCGCCCGGGCGGCGGCCTCCTCCGCCTTCTTCATCTCCAGCACCGCCTCGCGGTTGGGCACCAGGATCATGGAGAGGAAGCGCCCCTCCATGCGCGGCGGGCTCTCCACGCTGGCGAGAGCTCCCACCAGCTCCTTCACGCGATCGAGCTGCTGTCGTCCGAGCGCCTGGTGCACGATCTCGCGTCCGCGGAACATGATCGTGACCTTCACCTTGTCGCCCTCGAGCAAGAAGCGCCGCGCGTTGCGCATCTTGAAATCGAGGTCGTGCTCGTCGGTCCGCGGGCGCAGCTTCACCTCCTTGAGCGTCGCCGCGTGCCCCCGGCTCTTGGTGGACTTCTTCTTCTGCTCGTACTTGTACCGCCCGTAGTCCATGATCCGGCACACGGGCGGGCTCGAGTTGGGCGCGACCTCCACCAGGTCGAGGCCTTCCTCCTGTGCGCGCTGGTACGCGACCTCGGGGCTCATCACCCCGAGCTGCTCCCCTCCCGACCCGATCACCCGCACCTCGCGGGCGCGGATCCGTTCGTTCACGCGGACGGTGTCCTTCTTGAGCTCAGCGATACGTGGTTCCTCCTGCGGGACTCTCGACGCGTCGCGTGCGGATCTCCTCCGCGAGACGTGACACGAACGTGTCGACGGGGAGCGTCTCCACCGGCTCCTTCGAGCCGCGGCGGTGACGCGGAGCGACGGTCCCGTTCGCCTCCTCCTGGTCCCCGACGACCAGCATCCACGGAATCTTCTGCGTCTCGGCCTCGCGGATCTTGAAGCCGAGCTTCTCGTTGCGGGCGTCGAGCCGCGCGCGCACGCCGGCCGCGCGCAGCGCCCCTTGGACCTTGGCGGCGTACTCCACGTGGCGCTCCGCGATCGGCAGCACCACCGCCTGGATCGGGGCGAGCCAGAGCGGGAAATCGCCCGCCGTGTGCTCGAGGTAGATCGCGATGAAGCGCTCGAGCGAGCCGAGGATCGCACGGTGAAGCATCGCCGGCCGGTGCTCGGCGCCGTCGCGGCCGATGTAGCGCAGGTCGAAGCGGCCCGGCATCGCCATGTCCACCTGGAGCGTGGAGAGCGTCCAGGTGCGGCCGATCACGTCCTGGAAGTCGAACTCCACTTTCGGGGCGTAGAAGGCGGCCTGGCCCTGCTTGATCCCGCACTCGAAGCCCGCGCGGCGCACCGAGTCCACCAGCGCCCGCTCCGCTCGCTCCCAGTCGGCGGGATCGCCGAGGAAGCGCTCGGGGCGCGTCGACACCGAGACCTTCACGCCGGAGAGACCGAGGTCGCGGTAGACCTCGCTCGTCATCTGGAAGAAGCGCTCGATCTCCCGCGGCACCTCCTCGGGCTCGCAGTAGATGTGGGCGTCGTCCTGCGCGAGCGCACGCACGCGCGTGAGGCCGGTGAGCGTGCCGCTGCGCTCGTTGCGGTGCAGGCGCGAGAACTCGGCGAACCGCAGCGGGAGGTCGCGGTAGGAGCGCTTCTCCGACTGGAAGAGCCGGCAGTGGCCGGGGCAGTTCATGGCCTTCACGCCGAGCTCCTCGCCCTCGTCCCCCTCGAACCAGAACATGTCCTCGTGGAACTCCTGGTAGTGGCCCGAGGTCTTGAAGAGGTCGGCGCGGTAGAGCTGCGGGGTCATCACCTCCTGGTAGCCGTACTTCGGGTAGAGCGAGCGGATGTAGTCCACCAGGCCGTTGTAGAGCGCCATGCCCTTCGGATGGTAGAAGGGCGAGCCCGGCGCGAGGGTCGCGTCGATGTGGAACAGATCGAGCTCGAGGCCAAGGCGGCGGTGGTCGCGGCGCTTCGCCTCCTCGAGGCGCGCGAGGTGCTCCTCCAGCTCCTGCCGCGTGGCGAAGGCGATGCCGTAGATGCGCTGCAGCATCGGGTTGCGTTCGTCGCCCCGCCAGTAGGCGCCCGCCGCCTCGGTCAGCTTGAAG
The DNA here is from genome assembly GCA_033853555.1 of Myxococcota bacterium. GTDB lineage: Bacteria > Myxococcota_A > UBA9160 > UBA9160 > UBA9160 > JAWOLJ01. Next base: position 22,030 of record JAWOLJ010000040.1, on the reverse strand, counting down.
GCGCCGATCTGTCCCGCGTGCTGCACGTGGGGACCGCGGCAGAGATCCTCGAAGCGTCCGTGGGCGAAGATCGTGATGGGCTGGCCTTCCGGGATGTCGTCGAGCCGCGAGACCTTGAGCTCCTCGCCCATTGCGTGGAACTTGGCGCGGGCCTCCTCGCGCGAGAGGACGCTGCGCGTGAAGGTTGCGTCCTCCGCGACGATGCGCGCCATCTCCGCCTCGATGCGTTCGAGGTCCTCCGGCGTGAAGGGCCGCTCCACCAGGAAGTCGTACTGGAACTTCTCGCTGTGATCGGTGCGCCCGACGTCCACCTGGGCGCCCGGGAAGAGGCGCTTCACGGCGTCGGCCATCACGTGCTCCGCGGAGTGGCGGATCACCTCGCCGGCCCGGGGGTCGCGCGCGGTCACGATCTCGAGCGAGACGTCGCGGGTGAGCGGCTGGCGCAGGTCCACCAGCGCGCCGTCCACGACGCCCGCCACCGCGTCCCGGGCCAGCCGGCGGCCGATCCGCTCCGCCACGGCGAGCACGGTCGAGCCGGCCGGCGCCGGCAGCGCGCGGCCGTCGGGCAGGCGAACCGCGATCTCGCTCATGACGGGCGTCGGTGCATGGGGGGCTCGATGGCGATCCCGTCCTGTGCGGCAGGCGAGGCCGGCGCACCGCATGCGCCCGCTCGTCCGCGGCGAAGCGTGGTAGGCACGGGCGGGATTGAACCGCCGACCCCCACCGTGTCAAGGTGGTGCTCTCCCACTGAGCTACGTGCCTGAGGTCACGCTAACGTGGCGCAGTCCGTAGCGTTTTCGCAAGGGGGAGTCAATTGCCGGAGGCCTTCGGCGAGGCCGCCGCGCCGTCGCTCCGCACGCGCAGACGAAGCGGCGCGTCGGCCGCTCCCGGGAGCGGCTCGAGTCCGATGCCCGGCGCCAGAGCGGCCTGGAGCGCCGCCACCAGCTCGGGTGCGGGTCGATCGGTGGCGACCTCGAGGGTCGCCTCGCGGTGGCGGAACTCGACCGGCACCGCCGAGGACGCACCGGCCCCCTGGACCAGCGCCGTCCGCACGCGCTCGAGAACGGCGTACGAGGGCAGGTCCACCAGCACGAGGCGGAGCGTCGCGAGCGGCGGGGGCTGGGAGTCCGCGCCGAGGATGCCGGCGTCGGTGAGCCGCCGGCGCAGCCGCCCCGCGTCCACCCGCGCCTCGATCCGGACCGCGTACTCCTGCGTCACCGCGGGATCCTCGAGCACGCGGCGCGCCTCGAGCCCACGGTCCTCGAGCACGCGATAGCTCACCACGAAGGCCGCGGCGCCGCCGCCCAGGGCCTGGCCGACGCGCGCGCGGGCCGCGGCATCGTCGGGCGCGAGCCCGGCCAGCTCGAGGCCGGTCTGGACCGCGGCGTTCGCGAGCGCCGCCTGCACCGCCTGGTGGCGGAGCCCGGTGACCGCCGGCGCGGCCCCGTCCGCCACCGCCACCGCACCCTCCGCCTCCACCCGCCGCACGTCGGCCCGCGCGGCGCCGGCCAGCGCGAAGCCGAGCAGCGCCGCCAGCACGGCCCGCTCGGCGCCCGCCCGGCGGCGCAGCCGATCCGGCCGGCTCACAGCGCGAGCTCCGTCACCGGGCGCCCGAAGAGGGCGTCGATGTCGCGCAGCAGCGCCTCCACCGGCCGCACCCCGCGGGCGTCGGGGAGCGCCAGCACCGTCTCGCTCTCTCCCGGCAGCGTGACCCGGAGCACCACCGTGCAGTCGCCGGGGTGCGACTCCAGCACCCGCCGCAACGCCACCAGGCGATCGCGCGAGAGCTCGCCCGCCACCACGCGCAGCACGAGCTGCGAGGCGAGCTTCTCCTCGGCGTCGGCCAGCGACACGGCTTCGCGTAGCAGGATCTTCGGCGTGTCGCCGCCCTCCAGGGTTCCGGAGACGAGGACCGGCGCGGGCTCGCTCCCGTCCTGGAGCAGCGCGCCGCGCAGCAGGCCTCCGAGACGGGCATAGGGCTCGGCGAAGACCACGAGGTCGAAGCTCCCCTCCAGGTCCTCGAGGGTGGCGAAGGCCATCACGTCGCCGCGCCGGGTGCGCGTCTCGCGCAGCGCGGTCAGGAGCCCGCCCACCCGCACCTCGCGCCCCTCCTTGCCCTCGAGCGATCCCGCCGTCGTGTCCGCGAAGCGGCGCAGCGCGCCGGCCACGGCGTCCAGCGGATGGCCCGTCACGTAGAAGCCCAGCACCTCCTTCTCGTGGGCCAACCGCTCCCGATCGGTCCAGGGCGGCGTCTCGGGCAGCGGCGGCGCGGCGGCGGGCGCGCCGGCGGCGGCGGCGAAGAGGCTCTCCTGGCCGATCTCGCGGTCGCGCTGGGCCGCCGCCCCGCGCTCGAGGGCGAGATCGAGCCCCGCCCAGGTGGCGGCGCGGTTCGGGTGCAGCGAGTCGAAGCTCCCGCACTTCACCAGGCTCTCCACCACCCGCCGGTTCACCCGCCGGGCGTCCGCCCGCGCCGCGAAGTCGAAGAGGCCCTGGAAGCGCCCGCCGTCGCGCCGGGCCTCCAGGACGGCCTCGATCGCGCCCTCGCCCACGTTCTTCACGCCGGCCAGCCCGAAGCGGATCCGCTGCGCCACCACGGTGAAGTCGCGCTCGGAGTCGTTCACGTCTGGCGGCAGCACCTCGATCCCGTGCTCGCGGGCGTGGTGGATGTAGCGCGCGAGCTTGTCGTGGTTCCCGGTCTCCGACGACAGGAGCGCCGCCAGGAACTCGTGGCGGTGGTTCGCCTTCAGATACGCCGTCTGGTAGGTGATCAGCGCGTAGGCCGTGGAGTGGGACTTCGCGAAGCCGTAGCCCGCAAACTCGGCCATCAGATCGAAGACCTCGTTGGCCTTCTTCTCCGCGATGCCCCGCTCGACGCAGCCGGAGACGAAGCGCTCGCGCTGCTGCGCCATCTCCTCGGCCTTCTTCTTCCCCATGGCGCGGCGCAGCAGGTCCGCCTCGCCCAGGCTGTAGCCCGCGAGCCGGTTCGCGATCTGGAGCACTTGGTCCTGGTAGACGATCACGCCGAGGGTCTCGGCCGTGAGCTCCTCGAGCTCGGGCAGGAGGTAGCTGACCTTGGTGAGACCGTGCTTGCGGCTGATGTAGTCCTCCACCATCCCGGAGCCGAGCGGACCGGGGCGGTAGAGCGCGACGATCGGGATCAGCTCCTTGAAGGCGCGGGGCCGGAGCTTCACCACCAGGTCCGTCATCCCGGGTGACTCCACCTGGAACACGCCATCGGTGTCGCCCCGCGAGAGGAGCTCGTAGCTCGGCGTGTCGTCCAGCGGGATGCGCTCGATCGAGAAGCCGGAGTCGCCGCCCGCCCGGATGCGCGCCTCGCAGTCGGCGATCAGCGTCAGGGTCTTCAGGCCCAGGAAGTCGAACTTCACCAGCCCGACCCGCTCCACCCAGCGCATGTCGTACTGCGTGACCACGTCGCCGGACTTCGGGTCCCGGTAGAGCGGGACGGTCTCGATCAGCGGCCGGTTCCCGATCACCACCCCCGCCGCATGGGTCGAGGCGTGGCGCGTCAGGCCCTCGAGCTTGCGAGCGGTCTCGATCAGCTTCGCCACCTGGCCGTCGGCCTGGGCGCGCGCGCGCAGCTCGGGCGACTGCTCCAGGGCGTCGTCGAGAGTGATCCCGAGGGTCTCCGGCACGAGCTTCGCGATCCGATCCACGTCGCCGTAGGCCATGCCAAGGACACGCCCCACGTCGCGGATCGCCGCGCGCGCCTGGAGCTTCCCGAAGGTGATGATCTGGGCCACGCGCTTCCGCTCGATCCCCTCGCCGTCGTAGCGCTCGGCCACGTAGCGGATCACGCGATCGCGCCCGCGGATGCAGAAGTCCACGTCGATGTCGGGCATCGAGATCCGCTCGGGGTTCAAGAAGCGCTCGAAGATGATGTCGTACTCGATGGGATCGACACCCGTAATTCCAAGGCTGTAGGCCACGAGGCTGCCCGCCGAGGAGCCACGGCCCGGTCCCACCGGGATTCCGTTGCGGCGGGCGTAGTCGATGAAGTCGCCGACGATCAGGAAGTAGCCGGCGAAGCCCATGGGCCCGATCACGCGGAGCTCGTGGTCCATGCGCTCGACGTAGACCTGGTGCTTGCCGGTGAAGGGCTCGTCCGGCGCGAGGCCGAGCCGGCGCTTGAGCCCGGCCCAGGCTTGCTCGCGCAGCACCGCCTCGCGCGTGGTGCCCGCCGGCACCTGGAACTCCGGCAGATGGAAGCGACCGAGGTCGAGCTCCAGGTTGCAGCGCTCGGCGATCTCGAGGGTGTTGGCCACCGCCGAGGGATGGTCGTGGAAGAGCTCCGCCATCTCCTGGCCCGAGCGCACGAAGAAGCCGCGCCCGTCGAAGCGGAAGCGCTGGGGATCCTCCAGCGTGGTGCCGGTGCCGATGCAGAGCAGCGCCTCGTGGGGCTCGTGGTCGTCGCAGCGCAGGTAGTGGGCGTCGTTGGTCGCGACCAGCGGGAGCCGCAGGTCCGCCGCCATGCGCAGGAGCTCCGCGTTCACGCGGTCCTGGTCCGGGATCCCGTGGCGCTGGAGCTCCAGGTAGTAGCGACCGGGAAAGATCCCGGAGAACTGCTCCACCAGGCCCCAGGCCGTCTCGGGCTGGCCCGAGGTGATGGCGCGGGAGACCAGGGACGAGAGGCAGCCCGAGGTGGCGATCAGCCCGCCGCTTCTCTCGCGCAGAAGATCGAGGTCGATCCGGGGCTTGTAGTAGAACCCCTCGAGGTACGCCTTCGAGACCAGGAACAGCAGGTTCCGGTACCCGGCGTCGTCCATCGCGAGCAGGAGCAGGTGGGAGATGGCGTCGAAGCCGCTGGCATCGCGCTCGCGCTTCTCCTTCTCGAAGCGCGAGCCGGCGGCCACGTAGACCTCGCAGCCGAGGATCGGCTTCACGCCGGCCTTGACCGCCTTCTCGTAGAACTCGATCGCCCCGAAGAGGTTGCCGTGGTCGGTCATGGCCACGGCCGGCATGCCGAGCTCGTGCACGCGCTCGAAGAGCGCGTCGTGCTTGATCGCGCCGTCGAGGAGCGAGTACTGGGTGTGGAGGTGGAGGTGGACGAAGGGCGCGTGCGCCACCAGCTACTCCCACTCGATCGTGGCGGGCGGCTTCGAGGAGACGTCGTACACCACCCGGTTCACGCCCTTCACCTCGTTGGTGATGCGGCTCGAGATCCGGGCCAGGACCTCCGGCGGGAGCGGGTACCAGTCCGCGGTCATGCCGTCGAGCGAGGCCACGCAGCGCAGCGCCACCGCGTGCTCGTAGGTGCGTTCGTCGCCCATCACGCCCACGCTCTGGAGCGGCAGGAAGACCGCGAAGGCCTGCCAGATCCGGTCGTAGAGCCCGGCCCGCCGGATCTCCTCGATCAGGATCGCGTCGGCCCGCCGCAGCACCGCCAGTCGCTCCTCCGTGACCTCGCCGATCACCCGGATCGCGAGGCCGGGGCCGGGGAACGGGTGGCGACCGATCAGCGACTCGGGCAGCCCGAGGCGACGTCCCGCCGCCCGCACCTCGTCCTTGAAGAGCTCGCGCAGCGGCTCCACCAGCCGCAGGCGCATCCGTTCCGGAAGGCCTCCCACGTTGTGGTGGGTCTTGATGGTGGCCGAGGGCCCGCGCACGGAGACGCTCTCGATCACGTCGGGATAGAGCGTCCCCTGCACCAGGAAGTCCACCTGTCCGAGCGTCTTCGCCTCGGCCTCGAAGCACTCGATGAAGGCGTGGCCGATGATGCGGCGCTTCTTCTCGGGATCGACCACGCCGCGCAGGCGATCCAGGAAGAGCGCCGTCGCATCGACCGTGCGGAGCGGGATTCCGAGCGCATCGCGGAAGCTGCGCTCCACCTCCGCCCGCTCACCCTCGCGCAGGAGGCCATGATCGACGAAGAGGCAGGTCAGGCGATCCCCGATCGCGCGGTGCACGAGCGCCGCCGCCACCGCCGAGTCGACGCCGCCCGAGAGCCCGCAGATCGCCCGTCCTCCGGCGACCTGGCTCCGCACCCGCTCCACCGCCTCGTCCACGAAGGCCTCGACGGTCCAGGCGCCGCCGCAGCCGCAGATGCGGTGCACGAAGTTCGCGAGCAGCTCCCGCCCTCCCTCGGTGTGCGACACCTCGGGATGGAACTGGATCCCCCAGATCGGGCGCTCGGCGTGGCGGACCGCCGCGAAGGGCGAGCCCTCGCTGGTGGCGAGCACGACGAAGCCCGGCGGGAGCCGCAGCACGCGGTCGCCATGGCTCATCCAGACCGTGCGCTCGACGCCGCCGGGCAGGCCCTCGAGGAGCGCGTCGTCGCGCTCGCGCTTGAGCTGCGCGCGGCCGTACTCCCGGTGCGCGGCCCGCTCCACCACGCCGCCGAGGCGCTTCGCCAGGAGCTGGAGCCCGTAGCAGATGCCGAGCACCGGGACCCCGAGATCGAGGATCCCGAGATCGATGTCCGGCGCGTCGCGATCGAGCACGCTCGAGGGGCCGCCGGAGAGCACGATCCCGGCCGGCCGCCAGGCGCGCACCTCGTCGGCCGAGAGGCGATGCGGGTGGATCTCGCAGTAGACCCGCTGCTCGCGAATGCGACGCGCGATCAGCTGCGTGTACTGGGAGCCGAAATCCAGGATCAGCACCCGGTCGCGATGGGGGTCGGCGGGCATCCGGCGGCGGTCCTCGTCGAGCCGGCCGGAGGGAGCCGGCGGGAGCGGGGGGGCGACAGCGAAAGTCTAATCGATCCAGTAGTTCGGGGCCTCCTTCGTGATGATCACGTCGTGCACGTGGCTCTCCTGGAGGCCGGCCGACGAGATCCGCACGAAGCGGGCCCGGGCGCGCAGCTCGGCGAGATCGTGGGCGCCGCAGTAGCCCATGCCGGAGCGCAGGCCGCCCACCATCTGATGGAGGCTGTTGGTGAGGCTGCCGCGGTAGGGGACGCGCCCCTCGATGCCTTCGGGAACGAGCTTGTCGGGCTCGTGGACGTCGGTCTGGAAGTAGCGATCGCGGCTCCCGCCGCTCATCGCCCCGATCGAGCCCATCCCGCGATAGATCTTGTAGGAGCGACCCTGGTACAGGATGACCTCGCCCGGCGCTTCGTCGGTGCCCGCGAAGAGCGAGCCGATCATCACCGCGCCCGCTCCGGCGGCCAGGGCCTTCACGATGTCGCCGGAGTACTTGATGCCGCCGTCGGCGATCACCGGCACCCCGAACCGGCTCGCCACCGCCACCGCGTCCATCACCGCGGTGAGCTGCGGCACGCCGACGCCCGTCACCACGCGCGTGGTGCAGATCGAGCCCGGACCGACCCCCACCTTCACCGCCGAGACGCCGGCCTTGATGAGCGCCTCGGCGCCCTCGCCGGTGGCCACGTTGCCGCCGACCAGCGGGAGCTCGGGGAAGGTGCGTCGCAGCTCCATCACGGTGTCGAGCACGCCCTGCGAGTGGCCGTGGGCGGTGTCGACCACCACCACGTCCACGCCGGCGTCCACCAGCGCCTGGGCCCGCGCCAGCCGATCCGGGCCCACGCCCACGGCGGCGCCGCAGCGCAGGCGGCCGAGCGCGTCCTTCGCCGCGTGGGGGAAGCGCTCGGTCTTCTCGATGTCCTTGATCGTGATGAGCCCGCGCAGCATCCCCGCCGCGTCCACCACCAGGAGCTTCTCGATGCGATGCTCGTGCAGCAGCTCCTTCGCGCGATCCATGGTCGTGCCGGGCGGAACCGTCACCAGGTTCTCGCGGGTCATCACGTTGGAGATCGGCTGCGAGATGTCCTTCACGAAGCGCAGGTCGCGGTTGGTCAGGATCCCGACCGCCTTCCCGTCGCGCGTCACGGGCACGCCCGAGATCCGGTAGCGCGCCATCACCGCCAGGGCCTCGGCGATCGGCTGCTCCGGCCGCATCGTGATCGGATCCACGATCATCCCGGACTCGGAGCGCTTGACCTTGTCCACCTCGGCGGCCTGGGTCTCCACCGGCAGGTTGCGGTGGATCATCCCGATGCCGCCGCTCTGCGCCATGCAGATGGCCGTGCCGTGCTCGGTCACGGTGTCCATCGCCGCCGAAGCCAGCGGAATGTTGAGCGAGATCTCGCGCGTGAGCTGCGTGCGGAGGTCGACGTCCTTGGGAAGCACGTCGGAGGCGCCGGGCACGAGGAGGACGTCGTCGAACGTGAGCCCCTCGCGGATGCGGCTCTCGGACATCCCGGCTACTCGCCTCCCGAGTTGGGGCGCGAGTCTACGGCCCGCGGACCGCCCGGTCAACGGGGCGGGACGAGGAGCTCGATCCCCTGTCGAACCGACGACACGAACTCGCAGGTCGCGGCCTCGAGGAGGCGGCAGGCCGCGCGCGGCGCGTCCTCGACCAGGCGACGGAATGCGAGCCGGCGCAGCCAGAGCAGGCGGCAGCTCGAGTCCGCCACCGCGGTGGCCTCGCGCGCGCCGAGCGCCACCAGCGAGAGCGCGCCGAGCGCCGCGCCCGGCCCGACGACCCCGGCGGTGCCGCTCCTCAGGCTCGAGATGCGGAGCTGACCTTCGAGCAGGAGCACCAGGCCGTCGGCCTCGTCGCCTTCGTGGTAGAGCACGTCGCCCTCGGCCAGCGCCGCGGCCTCGAGCTCCTTCGAGACCGCCTCGCGCTCCTCCGCGCTGAGCTCGCGCAAGAGCTCCATGCGCGCCAGATCGGCCGCCTTCACGGGAGGATCCGCGCGAAGAGGGCGCGCAGCAGCGCGCGCGGATCGCGGCCGCTCTCGAGCGGCACCAGGAAGAGCGAGCTGTCGTCGAGCAGGGAGAGGTTCTCCTGGATCTCCTCCGGCGCCGAGCGCTCGTCCTTGCGCAGCAGCATCACGTGGAAGCTGCGCGCACGCGGGAGCGTGCGCAGCGCGCTGGCCGGCCCGTCCAGGCTGACCGCGGCCTGCCGCACGTTGCCGGCCAGCAGGAACAGGCTCCCGAGCGCCCCGTGGCCGACGAGCGGCCAGAGCGGCGCGCAGCGCGGCGACACGGGCACGTGCACGAGCTCGATCCCCACCTCGCCGTCCACCGGCAGGCGTCCGATCCGGGCGAGATCGTCGCGGTTGAAGCGGCCCCGCGCGAACTCGCCCTCGATCGTGGCGCCGGGAAGGCCCCGCAGCAGCCGAACGAAATCGTGGGTCGCAGCCGGCTCGGCCCCCACCACCAGGAGCTTCGCATCGAGCTCGCCTGGACCGTGGGTGGCTTGCGCGTCCAGCCACTCCCGCAGGCGGCGCGCCTGCGCGGGGGAGAAGAGTCCGGGCGCTCCCGTGGGCGCCGCGGCGGCCGGCCCGCGCCGGAGCTGCACCAGGCCGCGTTCCACCAGCGTGTGAAGGGTGCGGAGCACCTGGTAGTCGGGATAGGAGCAGCGATCGACCACGTCCTGCACGCGCGAGTAGATCTCGAGCAGCAGGAGGACCTCCTGGGTGAGCGGGTGCACGACATTCGGGAGCTCGCTCGTTTTCACACGCAGCGAGACCTGCGCGTCGCCCGGCGGCAGGCTCTGGCGCAGCCGCTCCGCTTCGTCGAGCTGGCGCATGCCCTCCATCAGGAGCGCCCGCGTCGGGGTCTGGATGCGCGGCGGGATCGAGCTTCGGCTCTGGGTGAAGGCGAACGAGCCGCTGCGCCAGGCGAGCAGGCGGAAGAGCGCCTTCTCCGCCTCCACCGCACCGACGCGCGCCTGGATCACGTTGCCGTCGCGCACGTGGATGCGAGCGTGCTCCTCGCGCCCCTCGCCATCGCGCCGCGTGAGCTCGAGCGTCCCGGTGCGGCGGTTCAGGTGGAAGAGCTGGAGCAGGTCGGGCAGCGGGATCTGCGACAGCTTGCCCTCGACCTCGCGGTCGTCGCCCTCGCCCCGATCCATCGCCCGGATGCGCGCCTGCTGGGCGAGGATCGCCTCGATGCGGCCTGCCACGTCGGTGGGATCGGCGCCGAGGGGCATCGCGTCGTCGCCGATCGGAGCCGGGCCCCCATCGGCGGACGCGCCCAGGAAGAGGAAGCGCACGGTCTGGGTGCGGGGGTTCGAGCGCAGGATCTCGGCGAGCTTGCGCGCGTCGATCAGCGGCAGGTCCCGGGCCGCCACCACCACGTGGGGCAGCTCGGAGAGCGCGAGCTCGAGCGCCGCCGCGCCGTGGGGGGAGCGCCGCGGCGTCCAGCCGCGCGCCGCGCAGACCTCCTCCAGGCGCTTGGCGCGCTCGATGTCGCCGTCGGCGATCAGCACCACCGCCGCGCCCTGGCTCGCGCGAGGGCTCATGGCGCCACCGGCAGGCCGAGATCGCGCTGGAGCTGGAAGGCCAGATGCTCCACCAGCGCGCGATCGGCGGTATGGAAGATCCCGCTCGAAGAGCCGTCGCCTTCCCGCTGACGCAGGAGCGCGTAGGCGGGACCCTCGCCGTAGTAGACGAGGAACGGCGTGCGGGTTCCCACCCGGCGCGGGGAGACGCAGGTGACCGGCGATCCGGCGAGCGGATCCGCCGGGCCCTCGTCCACCAGCACGATCTCGGTCCGGGTGGAGGCGCCACGCAAGCGCTCCAGGCCCTCGCGCACCGCCCCGGCGAGCGCGGCGCCGGGCGCGAGGAAGAGGAGCCCGCGCTCGCGCGGGCGGCGCGCCACCTCCTCCAGCACGAAGCGCGACACCTGCTCCGGCAGCGCCGGCGGAGCGGGCGCGGCGCGCGCCAGGAGCGCGTGCACGCTGGCGGCGAAGGAGCTGGCGTCGAGGCCGAGCGAGCGCACCAGGCTGCGGCGCTCCTCCTCCTGGCGCGTCTGCAGGAGCTGCCACAGCGTCTCGAGCTGCGTGGCGTCGGCCGGGTAGCTGACGGCGGCCAGCAGCACCTGCGGCCGCGCGCGCTCCTCCAGGGCCTGGAGGAGGTCGCTCTGCTCCAGTGCATCGCGGATGCGGCGCTTCAACACCGCGGCGCCGAGCGTGTCGGTCTCGGGCAGGAGGAGCCCGAAGCTCGCGCTTCCGTGCTCCGCCAGGAGGTCGGTGGAGCGGAGCGCGCGGCCCACGTGATGGGCCAGGTCGTGACGGAAGCGCAGGCACTCCTCGCGCGAGAGGCCCGGCGGCGTCGCCGGCTCGAGGGCGAGCAGGAGGAGCGAGAAGCTGCGGCCGAAGCGGTCGGCCTTCTGGAGCTCGTTCCGCAGCACGTCCTGGAAGTACGCCTCGGTGTAGGCACCGCTCGCCGGGTCGCGAAAGGAGCGGCTCTCGAGCGAGCGGAAGCGCAATGCGTTCGCCACCGCGAGCCCGGCCAGCTCCGCGAACTTCTCGGCGGAGGCGCGGTCGCGGGAATCGAAGTCGCGGCCGTCGAGGCGGTCGGCGAGACGCGCGAGCGCGAGCAGGCGGCCGCCGTGGCGAATCGGCACGCGGAGCGCCGCCGAGGCGCCGCCGGCCTGCGTCGCATCGGGCGCGGGCTCGGCTTCGGCGGCCTCGAGCGTGAGCTCGGCGGGCTCCTCGGAGGAGCGCACCAGGCCCCGCAGCGCGAGCAGGCGCAGGCCCGGCGCGCCGTTCTCCCGCGCCACCCACAGCACGCCGCTCTGGGCGCGCGTCTCCAGGCACAGGCCCTCCACGATGCGCTCGGCCAGCGGCTCGAGCGTGAGCGTCGCCATCATCCCGATGGCGCGCTCGTAGAGCGAGAGCACGCCCATGTACTCGAGGTTCTCCTCCATCAGCCGGGAGTGCTCGTCGCGAAGGCGCTTGCGCTGGAGCAGGCTCTCGAGGGAGCGGGTCAGCGCCGTGCGGTCGATCGGCTTCAGGAGGTAGTCCGTCGCGCCGAGCTTCATCGCGTCCACGGCGGTCTTCACGTCGCCGACGCCGCTCACCACGACGACTTCCTGCTCAGGCTCGCGCTCGCGAATGCGGCGCACCAGCTCCGAGCCGTCCATCTCGGGCATCACGAGATCGGTCAGCACGACGTCGAAGCGCTCGCGCTCGATCCAGCGCAGCGCCTCCGCCCCGCTGGATGCGGTGCGGACCTCGTAGCCCTCCTCCGTGAGCATCCCCTCCACGAAGGCCCGGAAGTAGGGCTGGTCGTCCACGGCCAGGATGCGCGCTCGCGACATGGATCTCCCGGCGGCGCGGCCGCGGGCCGCCACGCCTGCGTGACTCATCGGCAATTCGGGGGCGTTCCTTCAACCCCGCGCAGGCGCCCGGGCCCGCCGGGCCACCCGGCTCGGGGAGGGGGCGAGGTCAGGAGGCCTGGAGGGCCTCGCCGACCAGCGAGTGGGGGGTTGCGCCCACGATGCGGACCGGCAGGAAGCTTCCGGCCGGGGGCGGATCCCCGGAGGCCCACGCCACGTTCACCACGCGGTGCCAGGGGTCTCGGCCCGAGAGCTGCCGGCCGCCGCGCCGGCTCGGCCCCTCGAGACGGACCGCCGTCTCGCCGCCGACCCGGGCCTGGTGGGCGGTGAAGGTGAGGCCCCGCTGCAGGGCCTGGAGGGCCTCCAGCCGGGCCTGGGCCACGGGACCCGGCACCGGGTCGGGCTCGGCCGCGGCCGCCGTCCCCGGACGCGGGGAGTACTTGAAGGAGTAGGCGTCCACGAAGCCCACCTCGCGCACCAGCGCGAGGGTCGCCTCGAAGTCGGCGTCGCTCTCGCCCGGGAAGCCCACGATCAGGTCAGTGGTGAGGGCGAGGTCCGGCCGCGCCGCGCGCAGCCGGTCCACCACCCGGCGGTAGTCGTCGGCGGTGTAGCGCCTCCGCATGCGGGCGAGCACGGCGTCGGAGCCGCTCTGGAGCGGCAGGTGGACGTGGGGGCACAGGGCCTCCACCTCCCCGTGGGCCGTGACCAGCGCGTCGTCGAAGAAGAGGGGGTGCGGGCTCGTGTAGCGCAGGCGTGCCACCCCGGGGATCCGCCCGAGGCGCCCCAGCAGCTCGCCGAACGGAAGCGTCCCTGCCGCCGCGGACCGGCCACGGCGCCGGTCGTGGCGGCCGTAGGCGTTCACGGTCTGGCCCAGGAGGGTGAACTCGCGCACGCCGCGCGCGGCCAACGCGGCCACCTCCGCCTCCACGTCCGCGGCGGGACGGCTGATCTCGCGGCCGCGGGTGGCCGGCACGATGCAGAAGCTGCAGAACATGTCGCAGCCCTCCATCACCGTGACGTAGGCGCGGCCGGGGCTCTCGCCGTCGAAGTCCGGGTGCCGCTCCGGCAGGTCGAAGCGCTCGAGCGAGCGCGACTCCTCCGTGCGCGACGAGCGGGAGCCCACCGCCGCAGCGGCGGCGAGGCTCGGCACCAGGCGCAGGTTGTGGGTCCCGAAGACGAAGTCCACCTGGGGGAAGCGCTGGAGCAGCGCGGCGCCCTCCTGCTGGGCCACGCAGCCCCCGACCCCGAGGAGCCGCCCCGGCGCCGCCTCCTTCCAGGCGCGCAGGAGGCCGAGATCGCTGTAGAGGCGGTGCTCCGCCTTCTCGCGGATGGAGCAGGTGTTCACCAGCACGAGGTCCGCTTCGTCGAGGGCCTCGGTCGGCCGGTAGCCATGGTGATGCAGCAGGTTCGCGATCTTCTCGGAGTCGTGGACGTTCATCTGGCAGCCGAAGGTGCGCAGGGCGAAGCGCTTGGCGACGTCCATCGGGAGCTCCTGGCGCGCCCCAGCGGGCGCGCGGCCGGAGCCTAGGCGAGGCCCTCCCGCGCGCAATCGGCGGGTCCGTCCCGGAGCTCAGGCGCCACTTGCAGACCCCAAGAGAACCCGGCGGATCTCAAGGCCTCCCCGATGCCGCGGCCCGGCCTCGGACAAATCGCGTTTGACAAGGTACGGGCGGCCGGGCATGATGGTCGGCACGAGGGTTCCCTCGAGCGATTCAGGAGGGTTTTGGAGCGGCGGTGGATTAGACATTTCTGCAAGAAATGTCCAACCTCTCACCCCCCATCATCTGTCCACCGCCCTCCCCCTTTGAGCGCCCCGCTCGGCTTCGAGCGGGGCGCTCTTCGTTTCGGGGCGCGGCTTCGCACGAGGGCGACGACGACACAGCGGCGCGGAGCCGCGCTCAGAGCAGGAGCCGGTCCACCACCTTCGAGAGCTGCCGCAGGTTCCGGCACTCCTCCGCGACGTCGCAGTACGGCAGGTACTTGTCCATCACGCTGTCGCCGAAGCCCCACGCGCCGGGGCTCTCCGGGTTCAGCCAGACCACGTTCTTCGCCTTGGTGTGGATATCCCGCAGGCACCAGCCGCGGGGGTCGTTGTAGTTGTTCCGGGCGTCGCCGAGGATCAGCACGGTGGTCTTCTTGTCCACCGCGGCCATGTAGTTCTTCCAGAAGTGGTGGAAGGCGAATCCGAAGTTCGAGCGGGTGTAGACGTTGATCACGTCGCCGCCCTCGAGCGCCCGGTCGATCGCGGTGGAGACGTCGTGATCCTGGAACAGCTGCGTCACCTCGCCGAGCTCCGCCACGAAGGCGAAGGAACGGATCTTGGTGAAGGCCTCCTGCAGCGTGTACATGAACTGGAGCATGAAGCGCGACACGTTCGCCACCGAGGAGGAGACGTCGCACAGGATCACGAGCTTCGGCTTCTCTTTCTTGCGCTGCTTGAAGAAGAGCTCGAAGGGCACTCCGCCGTGGGACATGTTGTGGCGCAGGGTGCGGTGCAGGTCGAGCTTTCCCCGGAGCTCCCGCTTGCGCCGGATCGAGAGCACGTTCTTGATCCGCTGCGCCAGGCGATGCACCACGTCGCGCATCTGGCGGATCTCGTCCTCGGTCAGGTGGTAGAAGCTCTTCTCGGTGAGGGTCTCCCGGCGGAAGCGCTCCATGTAGTCGAAGTTCTGCTGCTGGAGCTCGCGCTCGGTGTAGTTCCGGACGGCCTTGCGCAACGCCTCCATCAGCCGGTTGGCGAGCTCGCGGATCGCCTCCACCTGCGCGTCGGGCATCCCCGCCGCCGCGAGCCGGCCCGCGAGGTCGCGCAGCTCCTGCACCGCCCCCTCGGCGTTCAACCGCTCCAGGATGCGACGGCTGAAGAACCCGATCTGGAGCATGTTCTCGATGCGCTGCGCCCCGGCCTGCTGGGCCGCCTCGCGGATCATCTGCTCGAGCTGCGCCAGGTTCTGGGTGAGGAGCGCCCGCGCCAGGTCCGAGAGGTTCAGCTCCGCGGGGTCCATCCCGCTCATCTGCTGCTCCAGCGCCTTCAGCAGCGACTCCAGGTCGACCTCTCCAGCCTCGAAGCCGCCGGCCACCGCGTCGAAGGCCTGGCGCAGGTTGTCGTAGAAGCCCGACCAGAAGAGATCGAAGAGCTGGTCGTAGGTGGGGACGTCGTCCGATCGCTTCACCATGGCGGCGCGCAGGGCGTCGCGGAAGACCGCGCGATCGTCCAGGGAGAGCTCGTCCAGCGCGCGGTAGGCGTCGAGGGCCTCCGCCACGGAGACCCGCACACCGCTCTTCCGCAGCAGGTTGGCGAACTCGAGGATCTTGCGGTGCATCGCGCCCCCGGGGCCGGGCTCTCGGCTAGTGGAGCGTGCCCTTCTTGGCCGGCGGGGCGGCGGGTGGCGCCGCCGGCCCGGCGGGCTCCGGCCGGGCGGCCTCGGCCTTGCGCACGATCAGCCGCCCCAGCTCGGACTGCGCCTTCTTGATGTCGCCCTCGTACTTGAGGATCACGTTCAGGGTGTCGCGCACCAGGCCTTCCTCGAGCTGGGTCGCGTTCAGCGCCAGCAGGGCGCGTGCCCAGTCCAGGGTCTCGCTGATGGAGGGCGTCTTCTTCAGATCGAGCTTGCGCAGGCGCTGCATCACGCCCACCAGCTCCTCCGCCAGCCGCCGCTCCATCCCGGGGAGGCGCACCTCCAGGATCCGCAACTCCTCCTCCTCGGTCGGGTAGTCGATGAAGAGGTGGAGGCAGCGGCGCTTGAGCGCGTCGGTCATCTCGCGGGCGTCGTTCGAGGTGAGGAACACCAGCGGGCGATGGGCCGCCGTGAAGGTGCCGATCTCCGGGACGGAGACCTGGAAGTCCGAGAGCACCTCCAGCAGGAACGCCTCGAACTCGGGATCCGACTTGTCCACCTCGTCGATCAGGAGCAGGGTCGGCTGCTTCGCGGTGATGGCGCGCAGCAGCGGCCGAGGCACGATGAAGCGCTCGGAGAAGAACACGTTGTCCTCGGCGCCGATGCGCTCCGCGGCCTCGCGCAGGCCGCGCGCCCCCACCAGGACCTCCGAGAACTTCTCCTTCAGGATCTGGGTGTAGAGGAGCTGCTTCGAGTACTCCCACTCGTAGAGCGCCTTCGCCTCGTCCAGCCCCTCGTAGCACTGAAGGCGGATCAGCGGCCGGCCGGTGGCGGCGGCCACCACCTTGGCGAGCTCCGTCTTGCCCACGCCGGCGGGGCCCTCCACCAGCACCGGCTTCTCCAGACGGCCCGCCAGGTAGACCACGGTCGCGATGTTCTTGCCGCAGATGTAGCCCTGCGCGCCGAGGCGCTGCTGGACGTCGTCGATGCTCTGGAACAAGGAAACTCCCCGCCCGCGCCGTGCGGGCTCTGGCTAGCTCATCAGATGGAGGACGTGACCGAGCTTCTCTTTCTTGGTGCGCAGGTAGTCGAGGTTCTTGGCGTTCGGGGCGATCTCGAGCGGGAGCCGCTCCACGATGGTGAGGCCGTAGCCCTCGATCCCGGCGCGCTTGCCGGGGTTGTTGGTGAGCAGGCGCATCTTCCGCACGCCGAGGTCCACCAGGATCTGTGCGCCCACGCCGTAGTCGCGCAGGTCCGGCGGGAAGCCCAGCCGCTCGTTCGCCTGAACCGTGTCGAGGCCTTCCCGATCCTGGAGCGAGTAGGCCTTGATCTTGTTCTTGAGGCCGATCCCGCGCCCTTCCTGGCGCATGTAGAGGATGACCCCCTTGCCCTCCTCCTGGATCAGCTTCATCGCGGCCTCGAGCTGCTCGCCGCAGTCGCAGCGCAGCGAGCCGAAGGCGTCGCCGGTCAGGCACTCGCTGTGCACCCGCACCACGACCTCGTCGTCGGGGCCGATCTCGCCCTTCACCAGCGCCACGTGGTCCACGTGGTCGATGTCGTTCTCGTACACGACCGCGCGGAACTCGCCGCCGGCGGCGGTCGGCAGCAGGGCCTCGCCCGCGCGGCGCACCAGCTTCTCGTTGCGCAGCCGGTACTGGATCAGCTCGGCGATGGTGACGATCTTGAGATGGTGCCGGCGGGCGAAGGCCACCAGGTCGGGCATGCGCGCCATGGTGCCGTCGTCGTTCATGATCTCGCAGATCACGCCGGCCGGCTTGAAGCCGGCGATCCGCGCCAGGTCGACCGAGCCCTCGGTCTGCCCCGCCCGGCGCAGCACGCCCCCGTCCCGCGCGCGCAGCGGGAAGATGTGGCCCGGGCGCGCCACGTCCTGCGGCCGGGTGTCCTCGGCGATCGCCACCTGGATCGTGTGCGCGCGGTCGGCCGCGGAGATCCCGGTGGTGACGCCGTGTCGAGCTTCGATCGACACCGTGAACGCGGTGCCGAAGCTCGAGGTGTTGTCGAAGTCCGGCACCATCATGGAGAGGCGAAGCTGCTGGAGCCGCTCCTCCGTGAGCGAGAGGCAGATCAGCCCGCGCCCATAGCGGGCCATGAAGTTCACGGCCTCGGGCGTCACGGCCTCGGCGGCCATGCAGAGATCGCCCTCGTTCTCGCGATCCTCGTCGTCCACGAGGATCACCATGCGCCCGGCGCGGATCTCCTGCAGGGCGACTTCGACCGGTACCACCACGTCGTCGGCATCGGGAACGACGGTCCGGGGTCGGGCCGTCGGGATCTTCGGCTCAGCCGGCATCTCGCCTCGCGACTCCCGTACGGACCGCCGGCCATCAGGAGAGGGCCGCTCGCGGTTCCGTCGGCCCTCGGCACGGGCGCGCAGCCGGCGGCACGGGGAGATTCGCCGGCAAGCTATCAGCGGCTGACTGGGGTGTCAAACCGGAGACGGGCGTTCTCGGATCTCCGCTCGCCGTTGGCTCGCTGCGCGCCGCGGGGACGCCTTCTCTGATCTCCGCTCGCCGTTGGCTCGCTGCGCGCCGCGGGGACGCCTTCGGCGTCCCGCGGCTTGCACGGCCATCTCTCGGATCGGGATGCTGGAATCGGGCGCGGCGTCCTGCGGGCGGGCCGAGGGTGCCGAGCTACGCCGCATCCGCGCCCGTGCGGGAGCGGTTGCCGAAGGGCCGGAGCACACCGGCCAGGAACGACTCCTCGGAGAGCGCGAAGTTCGCAGCAAAGCCGTGCTTGGCGTCGAGCGAGCGGTAGAGCCGCCGCAGCAGCTCGCGGAAGGTCTCGATCACGCCCTCGCCCCGCAGCGCCACGGCCGGGAAGGTCGGGATGTCCTTCCACGCGTCGCGGATCTCCTCCAGCGGCTTCACGTCGGTGAGGTCGCGCTTGTTGAACTGCACCACCTTCGGGATCCGATCGAAGTCGATCCCGTTCGAGCGCAGGTTCGCCTCCATGTCGCGCCAGGAGTAGGCGTTGGCGCTGGCGGAGGCTCGCTGGGAGTCGGCGACGAAGGCCACCGCGTCGGCGCCCGCGAGCACCACCTTGCGGGTGCTCTTGTGCATCACCTGGCCGGGCACCGTGAAGAGCTTGATCTTGACCGAGAACCCGCTCTCGGTGCCGAACTGGATCGGCAGGAAGTCGAAGTACAGCGTGCGGTCGTCCGCGGTGTCGAGCGTGACCATCTTGCCGCGCGCGGCGGGATCGATGAGCGCGTGGAGCTGCTGCAGGTTCGTGGTCTTTCCGGAGAGCGCGGGGCCGTAGTAGACCACCTTCACGGTGATCTCGCGCTGGCTCATGTTGATCTGCACGGTCCACCTCGCGCGCCGGCCCTCCGAGGCGGCGCCCCTCGACCCTCTGGGATCGGCAGGACGGGGGACGGGGTGAAGAGGGAGACGGCGCCTTCGCGCGCGGCTCGCCGACGGATCAGCCCCGCCGGAAGGCGGCGAGCAGCTCCCGGGCCGCAGCGGCCGGAGTGGCGCGCTGCTCGGCGACCGCCCGCTCCAGGGGCTCGAGGAGCGCCGCGACCCCGGCATGCTGCCGGAAGGCCGCGCGCAGCCCCTCGTCCAACAGGCTCCAGAACCAGGCCCGGGCCTGGCCTCGCCGCTTGGCCTCGAGCTCGCCCGACGCGGCGAGCGCGGCCCGGTGGGCCAGGACGGCCTCCCAGACCCCCGCCACCCCCTCCCCGGTGTGGGCGCTCGCCGCCAGGACCGGGGGCCGCCAGACCGCCGAGGCCGGCCGCAGCAGCGCGAGCGCATGGGTGTACTCCCGCGCCGCCCGCAGCGCGAGCGCCTTCTGCTCGCCGTCCGCCTTGTTCACCACCAGCACGTCCGCGAGCTCGAGCACGCCCTTCTTGATCCCCTGCAGGGCGTCGCCGGCACCCGGCTGGAGCAGCACCAGGAAGCAGTCCACCATGGAGGCGACCGCCACCTCCGACTGCCCCACGCCCACCGTCTCCACGATCACGGGATCGAAGCCCGCGGCCTCGCAGACCAGCATCGTCTCGCGCGTGCGCTGCGTGACACCGCCGAGTGCACCACCGGAGGGCGACGGGCGGATGAACGCGTTCTTCTCCTGGGCGAGCCGCTCCATGCGGGTCTTGTCGCCGAGGATGCTCCCGCCCGAGACCGGGCTGCTCGGATCGACGGCGAGCACGGCCACGCGCCGACCCTGCTCCAGCACGTGGAGCCCGAGCGCTTCGATGAAGCTGCTCTTCCCCACTCCGGGCGAGCCGGTGATGCCGAGCCGCACCGCCCGGCCGGTGTCGGGGAGCAGCGCCTCCAGGATCTCCTGGGCCAGGACGGCGTGGTCCGCGCGCGTGCTCTCGAGCAGCGTGATCGTCTTCGCGATGGCGCGCCGGTCGCCCGCCCGCACCGCGTCACGCCAGACGGCGGCGGCGCCCAGCCCCGGCCGCGTCATGCCGCGCGGGCCCGGATCGCCTTCAGCACCTCGCGCGCGGCGTCGGGCACCGCCGTCCCGGGCCCGAACACGGCGGCCACGCCGTGGGCGCGCAGGAACTCGTAGTCCTTGGGCGGGATCACGCCGCCCGCCACCACCACCACGTCCGCCGCGCCTTGCGCGCGCAGGGCCTGCACGAGCTGGGGCACGAGCGTCCGGTGGCCCGCCGCCTGGCTCGACACGCCCACCACGTGCACGTCGTTCTCGAGCGCCTGGCGCGCCGCCTCCTCCGGCGTCTGGAACAGCGGTCCGATGTCCACGTCGAAGCCGAGATCCGCGAACGCCGTGGCGATCACCTTCATCCCGCGGTCGTGGCCGTCCTGACCGAGCTTCACCACCAGCATGCGCGGCCGGCGGCCCTCGGCGCGCGCGAACTCCTCCACCATGCGGCGCACGGCCTCGAAGCTCTCGTCGTCCTGGTACACGCTGCGATACACCCCCGACACCGCGCGCAGCTCCGCCCGATGCCGGGTGAAGACGCGCTCCAGCGCATCCGAGATCTCGCCGACCGTCGCGCGCCGGCGCGCCGCCTCCACGGCGGCCTCGAGCAGATTGCCCTGGCCCGAGCGCGCCAGCGCCTCGAGCCGCTCGAGCGCCGCCTGCACGGCGCGGCCGTCCCGCGTGGCCCGGATCCGCGCGAGGCGCGCCACCTGGGCCTCGCGCACCGCGGTGTTGTCGACCTCGCGCACCTCGATCGGCTGCTCCTCGTGGAGCCGGTACTTGTTCACGCCGACGATCACGTCGTCACCGCGGTCGATCCGGGCCTGCCGCCGCGTGGCGCACTCCTCGATCCGGAGCTTCGGCATGCCCGACTCCACCGCGCGCGCCATCCCGCCGAGCGCCTCCACCTCGGCGATCACCTTGCGCGCCTCGGCGGCCAGCGAGTGAGTGAGCGACTCCATGAAGTAGGAGCCGCCGAAGGGATCGATCACGTGCGGGATCCCGCTCTCCTCCTGGAGGATCAGCTGCGTGTTCCGCGCGACCCGCGCCGTGGTGTCGGTGGGAAGACCCACCGCCTCGTCGTAGGCGTTGGTGTGGAGCGACTGGGTCCCGCCGAAGACCGCCGCCATCGCCTCGATCGTGGTGCGGACCACGTTGTTCAGCGGGTCCTGCTCCGTCAGGCTCCAGCCCGAGGTCTGACAGTGGGTGCGCAGGATCGAGCTCTCCGTCTTGCGCGGGGAGAACTGCTGCATGAGCTCCGCCCAGAGCAGGCGTGCGGCCCGCATCTTGGCGATCTCCATGTAGAAGTTCATGCCGATGGCCCAGAAGAAGGAGAGGCGGGGCGCGAAGTCGTCGATGTCGAGGCCCTTCGAGAGCGCGGCCCGTACGTACTCGAGCCCGTCGGCGAGCGTGAACGCGAGCTCGAGCAGCGCGTTCGCGCCGGCCTCCTGCATGTGGTAGCCGCTGATCGAGATCGAGTTGAACTTCGGCATCTGCTTCGCCGTGTACTCGATCACGTCGGCCACGATGCGCATGCTCGGCCCGGGCGGGTAGATGTAGGTGTTGCGGACCATGAACTCCTTCAGGATGTCGTTCTGGATCGTGCCCTGAAGCTTGTCCTGCGCGACCCCTTGCTCCTCGGCCGCGACGATAAAGCCGGCCAGCACCGGCAAGACCGCGCCGTTCATCGTCATCGACACGCTCATCCGGTCGAGCGGGATGCCGTCGAACAGGATCTTCATGTCCTCGACCGAGTCGATCGCGACGCCGGCCTTGCCGACATCGCCGACGACCCGCGGATGATCGCTGTCGTAGCCGCGGTGGGTCGCGAGATCGAACGCGATCGACAGCCCCATCTGCCCGGCCGCGAGGCACTCGCGGTAGAAGCGGTTCGACTCCTCGGCGGTCGAGAAGCCGGCGTATTGGCGGATCGTCCACGGTCGGTTCGAATACATCGTCGCGCGCGGGCCGCGCAGATAGGGCGGCACGCCGGGGATCGCGGCGCGCCACGGAAAGCCCGCCGCCTCGATCCTTTCGAGGTCGGCGGCGGTGTAGAGCGGTTTGACAGCAATCCCTTCGGAGGTGCGCCAGTCGAGGCTGTCGAGCGGTTTGCCGCGCAATTCCTTCGCGGCGAGTTCGGTCCAGAGAGCGATGTCTCGTGCCTTGTCGGTCATTGTCGCCTCCGGGTCAGGGTACAACGCAACGCAGCGCGAACGGGACGCCGTCGGCATCCCG
>JAWOLJ010000039.1:0-29870 GCA_033853555.1 Myxococcota bacterium | reverse complement strand
TATCGGTCGTGTCGCGCTTCGCGTGAAGGTATACGGGGCTCGGGAACAGCGGGTTGGTCGAGGTGTTGAGGTCCTGCACGAACTCGACGATCCCGCCGGCGTGATGGAAGGTCTCTGACGTCCCGTCGCGCTCGTCCTTGAAGTGGATCGCGACCTGCGGGTTGAGAAACGACAGCTCCTTGAGCCGCCGCTCCACCGTGCCGCGCTCGAAGACCACGGTCTCGAAGACGGTCGCGTCCGGCTTGAACCGCTGCTCGGTCCCCGTCCCTTCCGCCGGTCCGATCACCTTGAGAGGTGCCACCGGGGCCCCGCGCTCGTAGCGTTGAAAGTACTCCTTGCCGCTGCGTCGGACACGGACCTCGAACCACTCGCTGAGCGCGTTGACGACGTGGAGGCCGACGCCGTGCAGCCCACCCGAGACCTTGTAGGTGCTCTCGTTGAACTTGCCCCCGGCGTGCAGCGTGGTCATCACGACCTCGGCCGCTGGGCGCTTCTCCGTGGGGTGCTCGTCCACCGGGATTCCGCGACCGTCATCGACAACGGTCACGCTGTTGTCGGCATGGATCACCACGCTGATCTCGTGGCAGTAGCCGGCCAGCGCCTCGTCGATGGAGTTGTCGACGACCTCGTACACGAGGTGATGCAGGCCATCGGGTCCGGTCGACCCGATGTACATCGCCGGGCGCTTTCGTACGGGATCGAGGCCCTCGAGGACCTCGATGGAGCTCGCGTCATACGTCACGAACGGGCGTTCCTCGCTGGGCTTGCCTTCCTGCGCGCCTCGAGCATGCGGGCTTCGGGCTCGGCGATCGGGGTGAGGCGCCGGCCGCCCGCGGGCGCGCCCTGGAGGACGCGCGGGCGGAGGGTAGTGCAAGTCTAAGTCATCGTAAAGGTTCGAGGATCGTGTCCGGAGGGAATCTCCGCTCGTGCTAGAGCCGCATCGGCATCACGACCGAGAGTGTGTCGGCATCGTCCAGCGGACGGATCTGCGCCGGGGAGAGCTCGTCCTGGAGCCCGAGCTCGATCTCCTTCGCGTGCATCGCCCCGAGGGCGTCGAGAAGGTATCGGGCGTTGAAGCCGAGGTTGAGCTCCGGCCCCGCGAAGTCGATGTCGAGCTCCTCGTGGGCCTCACCCAGCTCCGGGCTGCTCGTCGAGAGCACGAGTCGACCCTCCTGAAGCTGGAGCCGTACGGCGCGGCTCCGCTCGGTGGAGAGCAGGGCGACACGCCGGAGCGCCTGGAGCAGCGGATCGCACGGCACCACGAGGCGGTGCCGGGTGCCCTTCGGGAGCACCTGCCGATAGTTCGGGAACTCACCCTGGATCAGCCGCATCACGAGCGTGACGTCTCCCTTCCGGGCGAGGCCATTTTCTCCCTCAAAGCCCAGCTCGATCTCGTCGGCGTCCTCCTCGTCCACGAGACGCTTGAGCTCCGCCAGCCCCTTCCGCGGGATGATGACTCCGCTCGCCAGACCGGAGACGTCGGTTGCGATTGCTCGGTCGACGTAGGCCAGGCGGTGACCGTCGGTGGCGACCATCCGCAGCTTGCCGCCCTCCGGGAGCACCTCGAAGAAGACGCCGTTCAGGTTGTAGCGGGTCTCGTCGGCCGAGGCTGCGTACATCGTGCGCTCGATCATGGCCGAGAGGACCACCGCCTGGATCCGTGTGGTCCGCCCGGGTGTCGCGGTCGGGAGCGTCGGGTACTCCTCGCCGGCCGTGCCCGCGAGGACGAAGCGCGAGCGGGCGCAGCGGATCTCGAGATAGGAGTTGGCCGTGCTCTCCAGTCGGACCGGCTCGTCCGGGAGCTCGCGCACGATCTCGAAGAGCTTCTTGGCCGAGGCCGTGAGCGATCCGGGCGCCGTGACCTCGGCGTCGTGGGAGCCTCGGATTCCCACCTCGAGGTCAGTCGCGGTGAGCTGGAGGCGTCCGCCCGCCGTGGTCTTCGATGCCTCGAGCAGAACGTTCGAGAGGATCGGCATCGAGTTTCGCTTCTCGACGATGGCCTGGATCCGCGCCAGGCCGCGTTGCAGTTCCGTCTTCGAGATCGAGAGCTTCATGCCTCTCCGGACTCCTTGATGGATTGAAGGGAGATGGTTGCAGCAGGAGCCGCCGCCGACGTCGACAACCCTGCGAGATGCGTGTGCAGCAAGCGCTTTCTCTCTATCCGGGAACCTGGAGATACGTCCATCGGCCGGGGGGCGATGCCGGGGACCCCTGCACTCTACCACGCCTTCGTCGAGGAACGTCGGTCGTCTGCGGGATTCTCGGCGAAGGGCGTCCTGGCGGCCGTTGACACCCCGCGCAATGGCTGGGTAACCTCGCGCGCTCACGGGTCGGACCCGCTGCACCGCTGCGGCATGCCGGCCGCGGGGCCCGCCGAGGCCAGCGAAGGCGCTCACGATGAAGCGTACGTACCAGCCGAGCCGCATTCGCCGAAAGCGCGTCCACGGCTTCCGGCGTCGGATGAGGACGCAGGGAGGCCGCAACGTGCTGAAGCGGCGCCGAGCGAAGGGACGCGCGCGGCTGGCGGTCACCACCCCGTCGAAGTAGGTGACGGGGACGGGGGCCCGCCTGAACCGGGCCTCGCGGCTGCGCCACCCTCGTGACTTCCGGCGGATCGGGTCCCAGGGCAGCCGCCGCGCCTCGCGGTACTTCATCCTGCTGGTCGTCATCCGTGAAGGAACGCCCGAGGCCGCCGGTGCGCGCCTCGGGATCACCGTGAGCCGCAAGGTGGGCGATGCGGTGGTGCGCAATCGAGTGAAGCGGCGGGTGCGCGAGTGGTTTCGGCGGGAGCGAGGCCATCTGGAAGAGCGAGCCGATCTCGTGGTGATCGCGCGTCCCCCGGCGGCGGAGCTCCCGGGCCGTGAGATCGCACGGGATCTCCAGGAGCTGGCGGCGGCAGCGAAGCTCGTGAGCGTGCCAAAGGAGGCCCAGTGAGCGCCCGGCCGGCCCTGCTGCTCGTCGGCATGATCCGCGCGTACCAGATGAGCCTCGCCCCGGTCCTCGGGCCGAGCTGTCGCTACGCGCCAAACTGCTCGAGCTATGCCATCGAGGCTCTCCAGCGCCATGGTGCCCGTCGGGGCCTCGTACTGGCCCTGCGTCGGATCCTGCGCTGCCACCCGCTTCACGCGGGTGGGTGGGATCCGGTGCCCTAGAGAGGCCCCGTGGATCGGAACCTCTTCCTCGCATTCGCGCTCTCCTTCCTGGTCCTCCTGGGATGGCAGCTCTACCAGGAGCACCAGCCCCATCCGCGGCCTGCGTCGCCGGCCGCGACCGCATCGGCACCCGGCCCTTCGCCCGCCGGCGAGGCACCTGCGCCCGCGTCGCCCGGGCCCGGCCCCGCGCCGAGCCCGCCGGGCGCAGCCAAGTTGGCACCCGCGGTGGTCGCAGCGGGGGCGGGACGGATCCTGGAGGTGAAGGAGCCGCTCTATGTGGCGGCGCTCTCGACGCGGGGCGGCGCTCTCGTCCACTGGCAGCTCACCCGCTACTTCGATGCGTCCGTGCCCGAGCACCCGCCGGTGGAGCTGACCACCGCGGGTGCGGACGGCGCCGGGGCGCTCGTCGCACCGTTCGAGGGGCTCGGGCTCGGCGATCTCCGCGACGTGGAGTTCCGAGCCTCGGAGCCCGAGGCTGGAAAGGTGGTCTTCGAGTACGCCTCGGGCGGGCTCACGGTCCGGAAGACCTACGTGTTCGAGCCGGACTCCTATGCGTTCCGGCTCCAGCTCGAGGTGGTGAACGGCTCGGGCGCCACGGTCTCGCCGGAGTTCGCCGTGCAGTGGATCGCCCGGGAGCGCCACGGTCCGGACTTCGCGGACTACGCGCTGGCCGCCCTACACAATGGAGAGTATAGCCACGACCTCCTCGCCGCGGTCGGGGTACCGGGCTTCTTCGCCCGCCTCTCCGGGACAGCGCCGGGTCAGCGCGTGGTGTTCTCCGACGGAGTCGATTGGGCGGGCGCGGTGACGCGCTATTTCGTGGCGGCGTTGATCCCGGAGGTGCCGCGCGAGGCGCGCGCGGAGTTCGTGCCCTTGCAGCCGGGACGAGAGGGTATGACGCATCTGGCGATGCGCGCCTTCCAGGTGCCACCGGGGCAAAGTGGTGCGCGGGAGTTCCGGGGATACATCGGGCCGAAGGAGCCCGAGCGGCTGGTGGCGCTCGGGGCCGGCGTCGAGCGAGCCGAGGCGCTGGGGTACTGGTGGGTGGCGCCGCTCACTCGCGGCTTCGCCTGGCTGCTGCACGTCTCCTACGGCGTGATCCCGAACTACGGGGTCGCGATCATCCTGCTCACGCTGATGGTCCGGCTGGTCACGGCACCGCTCACCGCGCGGCAGATGCGCTCGATGCGGCGCATGAGCGAGCTCCAGCCGAAGATCAAGGCGCTACAGGAGAAGTTCAAGGACGATCGGCAGGCGCTGTCCCAGGAGATGATGAAGGTCTATCGGGAATCGGGCGCGAATCCCCTCGGGGGATGCCTGCCGATGCTGGTTCAGTTCCCGGTCTTCATCGGCCTCTACTACGCGCTCCAGAGCTCGATCGATCTGCGGCAGGCGCCTTTCGTGGGCTGGATCCACGATCTCTCGGTACCCGAGCAGCTCTTCGTGATCCCTGGCCTGGGGGTGCCGTTCCGGCTCCTTCCCATCGTGATGGGCGGGAGCATGGTGCTCCAGCAGAAGCTGACGCCGAGCACCATGGATCCTGCGCAGGCGCGCATGATGAGCACGGTGATGCCGGTGATGTTCACCGTGTTGTTCTATCAGTTTCCGTCCGGGCTGGTGCTCTACTGGCTGGTGAGCAACCTCCTGGCCATTGGTCACCAGTTCATCCTCCAGCGCGAGCTGCGGAAGACGTAGATCCAAGGAGATCACCGTGTACGACCCGAAGAGCGAAGGCCGAGAGTTCGTGGGCGAGACCCGGAGCGAGGTCGTGGCCAAGGCGACCGGCTTCTTCGGCCTCGAGGAGTCCGAGCTCAGCATCATCGAGCTCGATCCGAAGGAGGTGTCCGGCCTGGCGGCGCGGGCGATGATCGTCGCCGCCCCGCGAGACGCCCGGCGAAGAGCGCCGGCGCCGGCGGAACGGGAACGGGAGCGCGACCGGGAGCGCGGGCGAGGCGAGGGGGGCTTCCGCGAAGGTCGAGGGCCGCGCGAGCGGGGCGGCCGGGACCGCGATCGGGACCGGGATCGGGACCGGGATCGGGATCGCGAGCGGGGCGAGGGACGAAGCGGGCGCCCGGAGCGGGCGGAGCGCGGCGATCGGGGCGCTCCGGAGGAGCAGCAGGCCGCGGCTGGCCCCTCCGTTGGTACCCCGCAAGGAGAGCTGGACGCCGTCGGCAACTTCGTCCGGGGCCTGGTCGAGCGAATCGAGGCGGGGCCCTTCAGCATCTCGCAGGCGAGCGAGGGAGAGCTCACGGTGATCCAGCTGAGCGGCCCGGCGGCCGCACGGCTTGCTGCGGGCGACGGGCGAACCGTCGATGCAATCCAGCTCCTGGTCAACCAGGTCGCGGTGCGAATCGAGGGAGAGAATGCGAAGCGCGTCGTGATCGATGCCGAGGGGGACCCGGAGGGCCGAGAGGCGTACTTGAGCCGGCTGGCGGAGCGCGCCGCAGAGCGCGCCGGCGAGACCAGGCGCTCGGTAGCGCTCGACCCGATGAGCCCGAAGGACCGCCGGATCATTCATGTCGCCCTGCGCGACTGGGAGGGCGTCGCCACCATGAGCGTGGGCACGGGCCGCTACCGGCAGGTGGTGGTGGTGCCGGAGGGGGCCCCCGAGTGGGAGGAGGCTCGCCGGCAGGCCACGGCGAACGCCTCTCGGTCCGACGGCTGAGCGTTCCACGGGGAACGTGGCGGGCGGGCGGCCGCCGCGTTCCACGGGGAACAACCCAGCGTGCCCCCCGCCGCCACGCGCGCCGGGCCGTCTCGCGAGCTCGTAGCCGAGGCGCGGAGCGCCCTCGCCGAGCTCGGCTCGGTGCCGGATCACCGGCTCACTCCGCTTGCCCAGAAGCTCGCGCAGCTGGCGGTGCTCCTCTCGGCCTGGGCCCAACGCATCAACCTGACGGCGCAGCGGACACCGGAAGCGGCCCTCCACGGCCTGGTCTTCGACGCGCTCGGTCTCGAGCAGATCCTCCCGGCCAGCGCGACCGTGGCCGACCTCGGTGCCGGCGCTGGCTTTCCCGGCCTCCCACTGGCGCTCTTGCGACCGGGCTCCCGGATCACGCTGGTCGAGTCGCGGGAGCGGCGGCACCACTTCCAGCGAGCCGCCATCCGCCTCCTCGGCCTGCAGAACGTGCGGCCATACCTCGGCCGCGCCGAGGAAATCCCGGCCGAAGCACATGCCCTGGTCGTGGCCCAGGCCATGGCGCGGCCGGCGCAAGCGCTCGAGTGGATGACTCCCTGGGTCGCCGCCGGAGGCTGGCTGGTGCTCCCCGGCGCGCGGGTGGCTCCTCCCTTGCCGAGCGGCCTCCGCCTGGCCCGGTCCGAGCTCCTGACCTATCGGATTCCGCTGTCGGAACGGGCGCGTTCCGTCTGGATGGGACAGCGAGCTGCGGCTTCCGGATAGACGGCCGGCGGGGGCCTGTGGTACTTAGTGGGAAGCCTCGGGATCCCCACGGGGAAGCCACCCTCAACCCTCGACACCGGACGGCATGGCGCGACGCATCTTCGCGATCGTCAATCAGAAGGGCGGGGTGGGGAAGACGACCACGGCGGTGAACCTGGCTGCCTGCTTCGCCGCCTCCGAACGGCCTACGCTGCTGATCGACCTCGACCCCCAGGGGAATGCCAGCAGCGCCTACGGCGTCACGGACCCGAAGCCGCAGATCTATGACGCGCTGATCGGCGCCTGCCCCCTCGAGGACGTCGTCGTCCCCACGGAGCTCGAGCACCTCAAGATGGCTCCCTCGGGTCGAGACCTGGTGGGGGCCGAGATCGAGCTGGTGACGGTCCCCGAGCGGGAGCACCGGCTGGCGCAGGCCCTGGCACCGCTGCGGGACGAGTTCGACCTGGTGGTGATCGACTGTCCGCCCTCTCTCGGCCTCCTCACACTGAACGCCCTGGCCGCAGCAAGCGGTGTCCTGATCCCGCTGCAATGCGAGTACTACGCGCTCGAGGGCCTTGCGCGGCTGCTCGAGACCGTCGAGCTCGTGCGCCGCGGCCTGAATCCCGCTCTGGCCCTGGAGGGCATCGCGCTCACCATGGTCGACAGCCGCAACAGCCTGAGCCACCAGGTGATGCGGGAGGTGCGGGCCCACTTTCCGCAGCAGGTCTACGGCACCGCGATTCCCCGCAACGTGCGGCTCAGCGAGGCGCCGAGCCATGGCAAGCCGATCCTGCTCTACGACATCCACTCCAAGGGAGCGGTCAGCTACCTGCGGCTGGCGGAGGAGATCCTGCGCCGGATCGGTCCTCCGACACCAATTTGTGACGGCCCGCGTGTCGAATAGGCGCCCCGCTCTCGGACGCGGCCTCGGTGCCCTGCTGGGTGGTGCGCCGCCCTCGGGCAGCGCACCCGCCGAGCCGTCCGCCGAGGCCGCCGGCGTCTACGAGATCCCGATCGATCGCATCGATCCCAACCCGGATCAGCCACGCCGTCGCTTCGACGCGGCGCAGCTCGAGAGCCTGACCGAGTCGATTCTGCGTCATGGTGTGCTGCAGCCCGTGGTGGTGCGGCGGACGGGCGAGCGCTACGAGCTGCTGGTCGGCGAGCGGCGCTGGCGCGCCGCGCGGCTCGCAGGTCGCACCAGCGTGCCCGCCGTCGTGGCCGACGTCGCGCCCCGCGATCGCCTGGAGCTCGCGCTGATCGAGAACGTGCAGCGGCACGACCTGAATCCGATCGAGCTCGGCCTGGCCTTCCATGCGCTGGCCGATGCCGGGCACACCCAGGAGGAGATCGGCCGTCGCGTCGGGCTCGATCGCTCGACGGTGGCGAACCTGATCCGGCTGCTCGAGCTCCCGCGAGAGCTCCAGGAGGACGTGGAGAGCGGGCGCCTCTCGGCGGGTCACGCCAAGGCGCTGCTCCAGGTGAGCAACCCCGAGCGCAGGCGGTGGCTGCGCGACCGCGTGGTGGCCGAGGAGCTTTCCGTGCGCGCGGCCGAGCTCCTGGCGCGGGAGGCGAGCGGCCCGCCGGCACGCCCCCGCCCTCGCAAGGCCCCCGCCGCGAGCGACCCCAACCTGACGCAGGTGGTGGACGCCCTGCGCGACGCCTTGAAGACGCAGGTGCGACTCGTGGGAGCGCCGGCCCGCGGGCGCATCGAGATCGAGTATTTCGGTCCAGAGGACCTGCAGCGCGTGGTCCGGCGGATCCTGGAGGGACGATGAGCGCGGTATCTCCTCTCGATGGTCGCTGGAGCACGTTGGCACCCGCCCTCGATGCCCAGGCGGAGTTCACGGGCGTCCTCACCTACCGGGGCTCGGTGCGCATCGATGGCCGGCTCGAAGGGGAGGTGCGCGCCACCGGGGCCCTGCTGGTGGGCGAGGCGGGCTGGGTGAAGGGCCGCGTGGAGGTGGACGAGCTGGTGGTCGCCGGCACCCTCGAGGGCGAGATCGAGGCCCGGGGTCGCGTCGAGCTCCTGCCGAGCGCGCGGGTGCGCGCCAACGTCCGTACGCCCCGGCTGGTGCTGGCCGAAGGTTGCGTCCTGAACGGCCGCTGCGAGACCCGACCCGCCGGGACCGGGGGCCCGGCTGGAGGCCCGGCGAAGGGCGCCCGCGCGTCTTGAACTCGGCGGCGGCTGTGTAAACCTATGCGCCGCCTCGTCACCTGCCCGGCCGCCGGCGAAGGAGTCGCGCGGCCAACGAGGCGACTGCCGACTCCCCGAACGGAGCGAGCGAGCCCAACCGCACGAGAGGTGACGAAGCCGCGGGGCTGCGGCCGCACCCTCGACTCCCGAGCCCCGCCTCGGGCTGCCTTTGGAGAGAGTGTTGAGCCAACCGGATCGACGGATCCTCGCCGGGCTCGCCGCCCCTCTGGCCGCCAGCGCGCTGCTCGTGACGGCGACTCCCGCCCTCGCCTCGGAGGGCGGCCTGCAGATCTATCCCGACGCCAAGCTCGTCTACCTGATCGTCGGCTTCGCCGTTCTGATCCCGATCTTGGACGCCCTGCTCTTCCGCCCGATCTTCCGCGTGCTCGACGAGCGGCACCAGCGGATCGAGGGCGCGAAGGCCCGCGCCGACGAGGTGCAACGGCATGCGGGCGAGCTCGTGCAGCGCTTCGAGCTGGCGGTGCAGCAGGCGCGCTCCGGCGCCGAGGCCGAGCGCCAGCAGGTCCTCGAGCGCGAGCGACGCGAGCACGCGGCGCGCGTCGCGAGCGAGCGCCAGGAGGCGGAGCGCTCGCTCCAGGCGGCGCGCCGCGAGGTGGCGCGCGCCGTGACGGATGCGCGGCAGTTCCTGCGCCGCGACGCCGAGTCGCTGGCACGCGAGGCCGCCGCGCGCGTCCTCGGGCGAAGCCTCTCGTGATCGCGCGCCTGGCCATCCTGGCCGTGGCGCTGCTCGCGCCGGGCGTCGCGCTGGCCGAGGAGGGCGGGCACGAGGGCGGAGGGCTCGGGACCCTCCTCGCCCACGCCTTCAACTTCCTCCTGCTCCTCGGGGTCCTGATCTACGCGCTCCGCAAGCCCCTGTCGCAGTTCTTTGCCAATCGGCGGCGTGCGATCCAGGAGGATCTCCGGCGTGCGGGCGCGCTGCTCGCCGACGCGCAGGCCCGGCTCGCCGAGTGGGAGGGCCGGATCGCGCGTCTCGACGCCGAGGTCGCGGCGATCCAGTCCGCGTCGCGCGAGCGCGCGGAGGCGGAGCGGGGGCGCATCGTCGAGGAGGCACGCCTCGCCGCCGAGCGCATCCGCCGCGACGCCCAGGCCGCGATCGAGCAGGAAGCACGTCGCGCGCGCGAGGCGCTGCGCGGCGAGGCGGCGGAGCTCGCGGTGGAGCTCGCGACGAAGCTCGTGCGCGAGCAGGTGACGGAAGCCGATCGCACGCGGCTCCTCGAGGAGTTCGTGGGCCGTGTGCAGCAGGGCGCCGCGGGCGCGCCCGCGGCGAGGTAGGACGGTGCGATCCGGCGGAGCCGCAAAGCGCTATGCGCGGGCCCTCTTCGCCCTGGCCCAGGACGAGAGCCGGGTCGAGGCCGTGCGCGGGGAGCTCGGCGGCTTCGCGACGCTGCTCGAGAAGAACGCGGAGCTGCGCGAGGTGCTGCTGCGCCCGCTCTACCCGGCGGCGCAGCGCACCGCGGTGCTGGAGGCAGTCGCCGATCGCCTCGGCGCGAGCCCGCTGCTGCGGAAGTTCTTCGCCCTCCTGATCCACCACCGGCGCATCGTCGAGTTCGCGGCCGTGCTGGAGGAATTCGACCGCCTGGCCGACCTCGCCGCCGGCCGCGTGCAGGCGCGGGTCTCCAGCGCGGCACCCCTCAGCGACGCCCAGCGCGAGCGCCTGCGAGCGGCCCTCGCCGCGCGCACGGGCAGCGACGTGCGACTCGAGGTCGAGCTCGACCCCGGCCTCCTCGGCGGAGTCGTCGCGAAGGTCGGCGACCTGGTCTACGACGGCAGCTTGAAGACGCAGCTCGAGCAGCTGCGCGCGAACCTCACGAAGGGACAATGATGGACATCCGACCCGGCGAGATCACGGACATCCTGAAGCGCGAGATCAAGGAATACGGCCGCGAGATCGACGTCGCGGAGACCGGGACGGTGCTCTCCATCGGCGACGGCATCGCGCGCGTGTATGGCCTGGGCAGCGCCATGGCCGGAGAGCTCGTGGCGTTCCCCGGCGACGTCACCGGAATGGTGCTGAACCTCGAGGAGGACAACGTCGGCATCGCGGTGATGGGCGAGGCCGCCCACGTCCGCGAGGGCGACCTGGTGCGACGCACCGGCCGCATCATCGAGGTACCCGTCGGGATGGGGCTCCTCGGCCGCGTGGTGGACGCACTCGGCAACCCGATCGACGGCCGCGGCCCGATCGAGAGCCAGGACCGGCGCCGCGTCGAGCTGAAGGCGCCGGGCATCGTCACGCGCAAATCCGTGCACGAGCCCCTGCAGACCGGGATCAAGGCGATCGACGCCATGACGCCGATCGGCCGCGGGCAGCGCGAGCTCATCATCGGCGACCGCCAGACCGGCAAGACCGCGATCGCGATCGACACCATCATCAACCAGAAGGGCGGCGACGTCTTCTGCATCTACGTGGCGATCGGCCAGAAGCAGAGCACGGTGGCCCAGGTGGTGGACAAGCTGAAGCAGTACGGCGCCATGGACTACAGCATCGTCGTGGCCGCCACGGCCAGCGAGGCGGCGCCGCTCCAGTTCATCGCGCCCTACTGCGGCTGCACCATGGGCGAGTGGTTCCGCGACAACGGCAAGCACGCGCTGATCGTGTACGACGATCTGTCGAAGCAGGCCGTCGCGTACCGGCAGCTCTCACTGCTGCTTCGCCGCCCGCCCGGCCGCGAGGCCTTCCCGGGCGACGTCTTCTATCTGCACTCGCGCCTGCTCGAGCGGGCGGCCAAGATGAGCGACACCCTCGGCGGCGGGAGCCTGACCGCCCTCCCGATCGTGGAGACCCAGGCGGGCGACGTCTCCGCCTACATTCCGACCAACGTCATCTCGATCACCGACGGCCAGATCTTCCTGGAGACCGACCTCTTCAACTCCGGCGTGAGGCCTGCCATCAACGTCGGCATCTCGGTCTCGCGCGTGGGAGGCGCGGCCCAGACCAAGGCCATGAAGCAGGTCGCCGGCAAGCTCAAGCTCTCGCTGGCTCAGTACCGCGAGATGGCGGCCTTCGCGCAGTTCGGGAGCGACCTCGACAAGGCCACCCAGGAGCAGCTCGCGAACGGCGAGCGCATGACCGAGATGCTGAAGCAGCCCCAGTACTCCCCGCTCCCGATGGAGCTCCAGGTGATCTCGATCTACGCCGCGACGCCTCAGGAGGGACGGGCCTCCTGGGTGCGCGAGTACGCAATCGAGGACATCCAGCGCTACCAGGGCGAGATGCTGGCCTACGTGCAGCAGCGGCACGGCGACGTGGTCGAGGCGATCCGCAAGAGCGGCAAGCTCGAAAAGGACGCCGAGACGCGGCTCGTCGCAGCGCTCGACGCATTCGCGGCTGTCTTCCAGCCCTCGAAGGCCGCCGAGAGCGCGGCGGCGTAGCCTTGGCAGGCCTCCGCGACATCAAGCGCCGGATCACCAGCGTTCGCAAGACGCAGCAGATCACGCGCGCCATGCGGATGGTCGCCGCCGCCAAGCTGCGGCGCGCCCAGGACGCGGTGCTGGCCGCGCGCCCGTACTCCATGCGCATGGCCCGGCTGCTGATCGAGATCGCGCACGCCCAGCGTCCGATCGAGCACCCGCTGCTCGAGCCGCGCGAGAAGGTCCAGACGGCGGAGGTGGTCGTGGTGACCTCCGATCGCGGTCTGGCGGGCGGCTTCAACTCGAACGTGCTCAAGCACGCCCAGCGCGTGATCGCGGATCAGGAGCGCAAGGGCCGCGCGGCGGTGCTCACGCTGGTCGGACGCAAGGCGGCGGACTTCTTCAAGCGCCGCCGGCCCGGCCAGGTGGCCCAGACCTACGTCGCGCTGGGCGAGATCCGCTACGAGCACGCCGTCGAGATCGCGCGTCGGCTGGCCGCCCGCTACGAGGGCGGCGAAGTGGACGAGGTGATCCTCGTGGTGAGCGAGTTCGTGTCCCCGCTCTCGCAGCAGCCCCGGGACGTGCAGATCCTGCCGGTGCCGAAGCCCGCCGAGGGCGTCGCTCCCCCGCAGGAGCAGCCGTTCGAGAGCGAGCCCGCGAGCGCGGCGCTGCTGGCGGCGCTGGTGCCGAAGGCGCTCGAGGTGGTGGTGCACCGGGCGCTGCTGGAGAACCAGGCCGGCGAGCACGCGGCGCGCATGGCGGCGATGGAGTCCGCCACCCGCAACACGGAAGAGATGATCGGGAGTCTCACCCTCCAGTTCAACCGCGCGCGTCAGGCCGCCATCACGCGCGAGCTGGTCGAGATCATCACGGGCGCCGAGGCGCTCTAGGAGAGGACATGGCCGAGGCCGCAAACGGAAAGATCGTTCAGGTGATGGGTCCCGTCGTGGACGTCGAGTTCCCGCCCGGGCATCTACCCGAGATCTACACGGCGCTCCGCCTGACCAATCCCGCCATCGACTCCCGGCAGGACAACCTGGTGGTCGAGGTGGCGCAGCACCTCGGCGAGAACACCGTGCGCTGCATCGCGATGGACACCACCGACGGCCTGGTCCGGGGTCAGCCGGTGCGCAACACCGGCGACGTGATCCGCGTTCCGGTCGGCCCGAAGACGCTCGGGCGGATCATGAACGTGATCGGCGAGCCCGTGGACGAGCGTGGCGCGATCGGCTCGGACAAGAGCTTCCCGATCCACCGACCGGCGCCGGAGTTCGTGGACCAGGCGACCACGGTGCAGGCGCTCGAGACCGGAATCAAGGTGGTGGATCTGATCGCGCCCTATCCGAAGGGCGGGAAGATCGGCCTCTTCGGTGGCGCCGGCGTGGGCAAGACCGTCGTGATCATGGAGCTCATCAACAACATCGCGAAGGAGCACGCCGGCTACTCGGTCTTCGGAGGCGTCGGCGAGCGCACCCGCGAGGGCAACGATCTGTGGCACGAGATGATGGAGGCGAAGCTCGCCGACGGCACCACGGTGCTCGACAAGGCCGCGCTGGTGTACGGCCAGATGAACGAGCCGCCGGGGGCCCGAGCGCGCGTCGGACTCTCCGCGCTCACCGTCGCCGAGTACTTCCGCGACGACGAGGGAAAGGACGTCCTTCTCTTCATCGACAACATCTTCCGCTTCACCCAGGCGGGCTCCGAGGTGTCGGCGCTCCTCGGCCGCATCCCCTCGGCGGTGGGCTACCAGCCGACGCTCGCCACCGACATGGGCGAGCTCCAGGAGCGGATCACCTCCACCAAGAAGGGCTCCATCACCTCGGTCCAGGCGATCTACGTGCCGGCCGACGACCTCACGGATCCCGCTCCGGCCACCGCGTTCACCCACCTGGACGCCACCACCGTGCTCTCGCGCCAGATCGCCGAGCTCGGGATCTACCCCGCGGTGGATCCGCTCGACTCCACCAGCCGGATCCTCGATCCGCAGGTGGTGGGCGAGGAGCACTACCAGGTGGCGCGCGGCGTGCAGCAGGTGCTCCAGAAGTACAAGGACCTCCAGGACATCATCGCCATCCTGGGAATGGACGAGCTCAGCGAGGAGGACAAGCTGACCGTCTCGCGAGCGCGCAAGCTGCAGCGCTTCCTCTCCCAGCCCTTCCACGTGGCCGAGCAGTTCACCGGCACACCGGGTCGCTACGTGCGTCTGTCCGACACGATCCGGGGCTTCCGCGAGATCCTCGACGGCAAGCACGACGAGCTGCCCGAGCAGGCGTTCTACATGGTGGGCACGATCGAGGAGGCGGCGGAGAAGGCGAAGAAGCTGGTCTGAGCGCAAGCGAAGCGCGCAGCCGGCTCCGGAGGTTCGCGTGTCGATGCAGGTCACGATCGTGACGCCCGAGGGCGAGGTCTTCCGCGACCGCGCGCAGGAGGTGACGCTCCCCGGAAGCGAAGGGGAGTTCGGCGTGCTGCCGGGCCACGTGCGCTTCCTCTCGAGCCTCGAGGTGGGCGAGGCGCGGATCCGCATGCCGGATCGCACGCTCTACGCGGCGATCTCCGGCGGCTTCGCCGAGGTGAGCGGCGACGAGGTCGTGATCCTCGCCGACGCCTGCGAGCTGTCGGACCAGATCGACGTGGCCCGGGCGGAGCGAGCGAAGCAACGGGCCGAGCGGGAGCTTGCCGCGCTGAAGGCCGCCGAGACCGAAGCCGCGCACTTCAAGATGCAGCAGGGCGCACTCTCGCGTGCCGTGAACCGGATCGCCGTCGCCGGCCGGCGCTGATCAGGCTCCCTTCCGGGAGCCCACGGGCGTGGCCTTGAGCTTGGGCCGCCCGTTCTCCACCACCACGCGAAAGCGCACGTCCTCGCAATCGAAGCGCGACTGGAGCTGCTCGCGTTGCCGTGCCAGCAACGCGTCGAGCTTCTCGCGCGTCATGCCGCTGCTCTCCTGCCCGCACTCCCGACACGCCGTCAGGTAGGCCTCGAAGAGATCCGGCGCGCCCGCGGCAGGACCCCGCGTCGCCGCGCCCGCCGGTGCCTCGGCCCGTCTGCCTCCACGCCGGTCCTCGTGGAGCTTCGCCTTGAAGAGGTGCCGGCTGTAGGTCCCGGCCTCGATCTGTCGGAGGGCCTCGTCCCACTGCCGCCGGAACACGAAGAAGCGGCTGCACAAGGTCTGGAACTTGAAGCGGGCCGCCGTGTTCTGGATCGCGGTGTTGGAGTATAGGGTGACGAGCTTCGAGACCTCGGCCCGGAGCTGCGCCGGCTCCCGGGGGCGCGAGCCGAGGAAGTACTGGTCGTAGTCGAGCTTGAGCTGCTTGATCTTCGCGTCGAGCACCTGGAGGTCTTCGTCGATCGGCACGGCGCTCGCCTCCAGCCCATCGGATCGGTGGTCCCGGCGGGGGCCTTGAGGCGCCAGGCTCGGCGGCGACGCCATCGGGCCGGCCGCACGGGAGGCTCGGCGGCGCTCGGCAAGGCCCCCGCCGCGCTCGGCTAGACTGCGCCGAGCCGTGCGGCCGACCCTGCTCGCGAACGCCCTGCTCCTCGACCCCGAGGCTTTGGCGCCGACCCTCGGGAGCCTCCTCCTGGAGGGGGAGCGGATCCGTGCGCGCCTCGGGCCCGGCGCCCCGGCACCGGCGCACGCGCGGCGAGCGGACCTCGGAGGCGCCGCCCTGGCGCCCGGCTTCGTGGACCTCCACTTCCACGGCGAGCTCGCCTTCGCGGGCGCAACGACGGTCTCGGACGCCCTGGAGCGGGCCTCCCGCCTCCTGGTGCGTCACGGCACCACCGCCTTCCTGCCCACCACCGTGACGCAAGAGGCCGCGGCTCTCTCGCGCCTCATGACGCGCGTCACGGAGCGCATGACCCGCGGCGGATGGCCGGGCGCCGAGCCCATCGGCATCCACCTCGAGGGGCCCTGGATCTCGCCCCGCGCCGCAGGCGCACAGCCGCCGGCCGCGATCCGGCCGGTGGAGCTCGCGGAGGTCCGCGACCTGCTGGCGCGCGGCGCGGGCTGGCTGCGCATGGTGACCTGCGCCCCCGAGGCCCCAGGCGTCGAGGCGCTCGTTCCCGAGCTGCTTCACCGGGACATCGTGGTGGCGCTCGGGCACTCGGCCGCCAGCGCCGAGCAGGTTCTTGCGGCCGTGGCGCGGGGGGCGCGTCACGTGACGCACCTCTTCAACGCCATGTCGCCGCTGCATCACCGGGCGCCGGGCCTGGTCGGGATCGCGCTCGCCGACGA
This sequence comes from Myxococcota bacterium, assembly GCA_033853555.1. Lineage (GTDB taxonomy): Bacteria > Myxococcota_A > UBA9160 > UBA9160 > UBA9160 > JAWOLJ01. Next base: position 13,541 of record JAWOLJ010000039.1, on the reverse strand, counting down.
CCGGCTGAGCTGCGACCTGATCTGCGACGGCGTTCACGTCGACCCGACGGCGGTGCGGATCGCGGCGCGGGCCAAGGCCGGGCGCCTGGTCCTGATCAGCGACCGGGTCGACCTGCCGGCGGACGCCGCCGCGGATTTCGGCTCGGGGTCAGTGCGGAGCGACGGCGTCGTGCTGCGGCTGGCCGACGGACGGCTCGCCGGGAGCTGCCTCACCCTCGATCGCGCGGTGACGAATGCGCGGGCCTTCGCGGCGCTCGACCTCCTGGAGGCGGTGGCCGCCGCGACGCTTCGCCCCGCACGCCTGCTCGGGATCGAGAGCGAGAGGGGCACGCTGCGCGTCGGCGCCCGAGCCGACCTGGTGGTGCTCGAGGAGAACGGGGCGGTTCGCGAGACCTGGGTCGCCGGCCGGCGGGTGCACCCCGCCTGAGTGCCGTCCCGCCGACGCACTCGAGCGTCGGAGCCCGCCTTCAAGCCACCAGCGGGAGCAGCCGCTCCCAGGCGAACGCCTCGGCCGGCGCCCACGCGCCGGGCGGAAGCGGGGGCACCTCGCCGACCAGCTGCGCGCCGAGGATCCGCCGCAGCGCCTCCAGGTTCCGCGCGTCGGCGTGGGAGAGCGGAGCGGCGTGGGAGATCACGACTCCGGCCAGCGCGAGGCCGCGCCGCTCGAGCGCCTCCAGGGTCAGCCGGGTGTGGTTCACCGTGCCGAGGGAGGCCCGCGCCACCACGAGCACGGGCAGGGCGAGCTCGCGGGCCAGGTCCGCCATGTCGAGGCCGGGGGTGAGTGGCACCAGGAGGCCCCCCGCCCCCTCCGCAATGACGCACGCATGACGCGCGTGCAGCCGGGCGAACGCCGCGCGGATCCGCGCCAGATCGACGCCTCGCCCCGCCTCCTCCGCCGCCACCCAGGGCGCCGCCGGCAGCGCGAAGCGCTCGGGGCAGACCCACTCCAGGGGCTCCGCGTTCCCGGCCGCCTCGCGCAGCGCGAGGCCGTCCAGCGGGCCGGCGGGGCCCACGCCCGTCTCGACGGGCTTCAGGCCGACCGCGTCGAGGCCTCGCGCCCGCAGCCCGCGCACCAGACCGCTCGCGACGACCGTCTTCCCGATGCCGGTGTCGGTGCCCGTCACGAAGAGGCCGCGACCGCTCGGGTCGGACGGAGTCACGGCAGCGTCGCGAGCTCCTCGGCCACCGCCGCAGCCAGCGCGTCCACCGCCCCCGGCGGATGCGTCGCCATCAGCGTGAGCCGCAGCCGGGCCGTGCCCTCTGGCACCGATGGGTGTCGGATGCCCTGGGCGTAGAAGCCGCGCACGAGCAGCCGCTCGCAGAGCCTCATCGTGCGCTCGTTGTCGCCGATCACCACGGGGACGATGTGGGTGCTGCTCGGTGCGGTGGAGAGCCCGCACGCGGCGAGGCCGCGACGCAGCCGCTCCGCGTTCGCCTGCAGGCGCTCGCGCCGCCAGGCCTCGCGCTCGACCAAACCGAGCGCCGCGCGGGCCGCAGCCACCTGCGGCGGAGCGAGCGCGCAGGTGAAGACGAAGCTTCGGGCGGTGTTCACCAGGAGCTCGCGCAGCTGCGCCGAGCCCGCGACGAACGCGCCGAACGAGCCCAGGCTCTTGCCGAGCGTCCCCACCAGCACGTCCACGCCCTCGCGGACACCAGTGAGCTCCAGGCTGCCTCGGCCTCCGCGACCGAGGGCTCCGAGGCCGTGGGCGTCGTCCACCAGCACGAGGGCGCCGAAGCGTTTCGCCACGTCCACGAGCTTCGGGAGCGGCGCCACGTCGCCGTCCATGCTGTAGACGCCGTCGACCGCGACCAGCACGCGGCGGCCGGGCCGCGCCACCTCGGCTAGGAGGCGTGCGAGCGCGTCGGCATCGCCGTGCGGGAAGACCCGCACCTCGGCCCGCGAAAGCCGGCAGCCGTCCACGATCGAGGCGTGGCTCAGCGCATCCGAGAGCACGACGTCGCCCGGCCCGATCAGCGCCGGGAGCACGCCCACGTTCGCCATGTAGCCGCTCGCGAAGGCGAGCGCGGCCTCGCACCCGACGAAGCGCGCAAGCTCGCTCTCCAGGTCCTCGTGGAGCTCGCTGTTGCCGTTGATCAGGCGTGAGCCCGCGGCGGCGCAGCCCCACTCCCGGGCCGCCTCGGCCGCGGCCTCCACCACGCGCGGATGCGCGGCGAGATCGAGGTAGTTGCTGCCGGCGAAGAGCCAGGCGTCGCGGCCGTCCACCCGCATGCGCGGACCCTGCCGGCCCGAGAGGACGCGCATGCGTCGATGCGTACCGCGTTGGTGCAGCGCGGCCAGCGTCTCCTCGGCGATGCGTTCGAGCGGCATGCTAGGAGGGGCCGACGCCTCGACCTTGCCGCGCGATCTCCGGCTTGACGACGGGCGCGCCGTCCGCGAGACGGAAGCCGCCCGGAGGCGCCTCCCCCTCGAACGCCTCACGCTCGTAGGCGGGGTTTCCGTCGACCTCGAAGCCGGCGTCGCGGATCATTCGATAGGTCTCGCGGATCGAGTCGCCGCGGGTGGTCAGGTAGCCTTCGACGAAGATCGAGTTCGCAGGCCAGAGACAGAGCGCGCCGAGCGCGCGCAGATGGCCCTCGCGGCCGCCTGCCGCGCGGATCTCCGCCCGCGGGTTCACCAGGCGCAGCAGCGCGAGCGCGCGCAGGCAGCGCTCGGGCGTGAGCGACCCGTCCGACGCCACCCGGTTTCCCTCGATCGGGATCAGGAAGTTCAGCGGAATCGACGGCACCTCGAGCTCGCGCAGCGTGAAGGCCACCTCGACCAGGTCGCGGCTCGCCTCGCCCATCCCCATGATGAGACCGCTGCAGGCCTCGATCCCGCACTTGCGCGCCGCCACCAGCGTGGCCACCCGGTCCTGGAAGCCATGGGTGGAGCAGATCTCCGCATAGTGGGATTCGCTCGTGTTCAGGTTGTGGTTCAGTCGGTCGAGGCCAGCCTCCGCCAGGATCCGTGCGCGCTCCTCGTCGAGCAGGCCCACCGAGAGGCAGACCTCGATCGGCCAGCGCTGCTTCACGCCCCGGATCAGCTCGGCGAGCTTGCGCGTGCGCTCGAGGGTCGGCCCCCGTCCCGAGAGCACCATGCAGTAGCGGGTCGCGCCTGCGCGGGCCGCGTGCTCGGCCTCCGCGAAGATCTGCTCGTCGCTCTTCATCGCGTACTTGCGGATCTCGGCCTTGGAGTCGCGGTTCTGGGAGCAGTAGCCGCAGTCCTCCGGGCACAGGCCGTTCTGCACGTTGTTCAGGATGTGGACCATCACCTTGTTGCCGAACCAGCGCCGGCGCGGCACGAAGGCGGCCTGGAGAAGCGGCAGGAGCTCCACGTCCGCCCCATCCAGGATCCAGAGCGCCTCCGCCTCGGAGGGGGGTTCGTCGCGGAGCGAGCGTTCGGCCAGGCGGGAGTAGCGTTCGAGCACGGCGCCTCCTCGGAGCGGCCTGCCGCGGGGAGCCTCCCAGCGGCGCGCGAAGCCTAGAAAGCCGGCGCGGGGGCTGTCAACCAGAGGATACGCTGATGGTCGACGGTCTGGCCAGGTAGACTCTCCATCGTGGCCCGGCCGCGAAGCGTCTTCGCCTGCACCGAGTGCGGCGCCCAGCAGCCGCGCTGGCTCGGCCGCTGCCCTGCGTGCGCCGCCTGGGGATCGCTCGTGGAGGAGCCGGCGGGCGTCGCGGCGGGCTCCGGGCCTCGGGATCTGTTGCGCGCCGAGCACCCGGGCGGCGGTGCGGCCCCGGTGCCCCTCTCCGCCATCGACGTCGAGGCGGCGCCCCGCCTGGCGAGCGGCTCCCCCGAGCTCGATCGCGTCCTTGGGGGCGGCCTGGTTCCGGGCTCGGTGGTGCTCCTCGGCGGGGAGCCGGGAATCGGGAAGTCCACCCTCGCGCTCCAGCTCGCCGGCGCTCTCGGCGTGGCGGGCCGGCGCGTCCTCTACGTCACCGGCGAGGAGAGCCCCGAGCAGGTTCGCCTGCGCGCCGAGCGACTCCGTGGCGTGTCGGGCGACGTGCTCGTGGTGTCGGAGACCCGCGTGGAGGCGCTGGCCGAGCCGTGGCGGAAGCTCGAGCCCGCGCTCGTGCTCGTCGACTCGATCCAGACCGTCCACACCGAGCGCGTGGAGTCCGCGCCCGGCTCGGTGGCGCAGGTGCGCGAGAGCGCGGCGCTCCTCGCCCAGACGGCGAAGGTCCATGGCACCTGCGTGGTGCTGGTCGGTCACGTCACCCGGGAGGGGACCCTCGCCGGGCCGCGCGTGCTGGAGCATCTGGTGGACGTGGTGCTCTCCTTCGAGGGCGAGCGCAGCCACGCGTTCCGCGTGCTTCGCTCCACCAAGAACCGCTTCGGGTCCACCCAGGAGCTCGGCGTCTTCACCATGACCGGCGCCGGCCTCGAGGGAGTGGCCAACCCGAGCGAGCTCTTCCTCGCCGAGCGGCGGACGGGGGCTCCGGGCTCGGCGATCGTGCCGGTGCTCGAGGGCACGCGTCCCATGCTCCTCGAGGTCCAGGCGCTGGTGGCGCCGGCCGGCTACGGGACGCCGCGCCGCACCTGCCTCGGGATCGACGACGGCCGGGTGGCGCTGCTGCTGGCGGTGCTGGACCGTCGCACCGACGTCGATCTCGTGCAGCGCGACGTGTACGTGAACGTCGCGGGTGGCGTGCGCGTGAGCGAGCCGGCCGCGGATCTCGCGGTGGCGCTCGCCCTGGCGTCGAGCCGGCTCGACCTTCCGCTCCCGCCCGACGTCGCGGCGTGCGGCGAGCTCGGGCTCGGCGGGGAGGTGCGGCGGGTGTCACGCCTCGAGCTGCGGCTGCGCGAGGCCGCGCGTCTGGGCTACGGCCGGGTGCTGCTTCCCGAGGGCTCGGGGGTCGAGCCGCCGCCGGGCGCCACGCCGGTCCCGGTGGCGGATCTGTCGGCGGCGGTGCGCTGGCTGCGGCGGTGGAGCGCACCTCGCGGGTCCGCGGGGACGCCCGTCCACAGCTCCGTGTCCGAAAGTTAACCCCACGATCTGGCAGCGCTTTTTGGCGTCGCAGGGTTTGACGGCCGTCGGTGCCGCGGCTAGCGTCGCAGCCATGCCCGAGGCCTCCAACCTCTTCCCGCGCGAGCTCGAGCGTCTGGCCGACGGCCTCGACCAGGTCGAGCGCGCCATGCGCGAGCAGCTCGCCTCGGAGAGCGAGCTCGTGGCGGCGATCGGCCAGCACGTGCTCTCCTCCGGCGGGAAGCGGATCCGCCCGGTGCTGCTCTTCCTGGCCGCCGAGCTCTGCGGCTACACCGGACCGCGTTGCGTACAGGTGGCGGCGGCGGTGGAGCTCCTCCACACCGCGACGCTGCTGCACGACGACGTGGTGGACCTCTCCCAGCTTCGCCGCGGAAGCCCCTCGGCCAACGCGGTGTGGGGCAACCGGCGCGCGATCCTGGTCGGGGACTTCTTCTACGCCCGGGCCTCCTCCATGATCGTGGAGGACGGGGATCCCGACATCCTGTGGGTCTTCGCGGACACGATCCGCCAGATGGCGGAAGGCGAGCTGCTGCAGCTCCAGCGCAGCTTCGATCCCTCGGTGACCGAGGCCCACTACTACCGCGTGATCGATCGCAAGAGCGCGGCCCTCCTGTCGGCCGCCTGCGAGGCAGGCTCGATCCTCGGCGGTGTCACGCGCGCCGAGCGGCGGCGTCTGGCGGAGTTCGGCCGCGAGCTCGGTCTGGCGTTCCAGCTGCGCGACGACGCGCTCGATTACGAGGCCGGCGAGGCCGCCCTCGGGAAGTCGCGCTATGCGGACCTGCGCGAGGGCAAGGTCACGCTCCCGGTGCTCCTCGCGCTCAAGCGCTGCACCCACGCCGAGCGCGACGAGGTGGCGGAGCTGTTGAAGCGCGCCGCGCGCGCGGCGGCCGTCTCGCCCGACGGCCTTGCCGACGCCACGGTCCTGGCGGACGCCGATCTCGCGGCGGTGATCCGCCTCGTCGCGCAGTACCGCGGCGTGGAGGACACGGTGCGCCGGGCCGACGAGCACGTCGCACGCGCGACCGCCGCCATCGCGCCCTTCCCCGCCGGCCCCGCCAAGGAGGCGCTCCTCGCCGCCGCTCGCTACGCGGTGGGTCGCGATCACTGATCCCTCGCCCCGCGGTCCCGCGGAGATCGACATGCAGCAACAGAGCCGCTCGCTCCGGGCGCTCGTGGCGGCCGGCCGGGCCGTCGCGCGCGCCGGCGCCCTCTCGGCCGCACTGGCCGGGAGCCTTCTCCTGGCCGTGCCCGCCGCCCGCGCGGCGGACGCGGCGCCGACCCACGGCGTGGTGAACGTGAACACGGCCGGGCTGGAGGAGCTCCAGTCGCTCCCGGGCGTCGGCGAGGCGCGAGCCCGCGCGATCCTCGACGCCCGCAAGAGCCGGGGCGGCTTCAAGCGGGTCGAGGATCTGCTCGAGGTGAAGGGCATCGGTCGGAGCGCCCTCGAGCGGATGCGTCCCTTCGTGACGCTGGAGGGCCGCACCACGGCGCCCGGTCACTGAGGCCGGGCGGCGGCCCGCCACACGGCTAACGTGAAGGGCCGCGGTGCCGGAGGCCCGGGCCTCCGGCACCCGATCCCGCGTCTCCGAGCTCTCCGGGAGGCCGATGCGTCGCGCCGCTGCACTCTCGCGCCGACCGCTCCTCGCCGTGGCGCTCCTGCTCGGGCTCGCCTCCCGGCGGGCGACCGCCGCCGCCCCGGAGCGTGTGGTCTCGCTCAATCCGTCGCTCACCGCCATGGTGCTGGCGGTCGGCGCCCGCGATCGCCTGGTCGGCGTGGACGACTTCTCTGCACGAGAGCAGCCCGACGTAGCGTCGCTTCCTCGTGTCGGCGGGCTCTACAACCCGAGCCTCGAGGCCGTGGTCGCGCTACGGCCCGATCTCGTGCTCCTGGTGCCGAGCGCCGAGCAGCGGGACTTCCGCGAGCGGCTGGACGCCCTCGGGATCCCGGTGCTGGCGCTCGACCCCGTGCGCTTCGATCAGGTGCTGGCAGCGCTCGAGACCGTGGGCGCTCGCCTCGGGCGCGCCGAGGCCGCGCGCGCCCGCGCGGACGCCGAGCGCCGCGCGCTCGAGGAGGCGCGCCGGCTCACCGCCGGGCTCCCGCGCCCGCGGGTGGTGCTGGTGTTGCAGCGCGATCCCCTCTACGTGGCCGGCGCCGGGAGCTTCATCGACGAGATGATCCAGGCCGCCGGCGGCCGCAACCTGGGAGCCGCCTTCCCCGAGCCCTACCCTCGCGCGAGCCAGGAGTGGCTGATCGACGGCGCGCCGGAGCGGATCCTCGACAGCTCGAACGAGCCCGGCGATGCCCGTGCCTTCTGGTCGCGCTGGCCCTCGTTGCCGGCTCTGACGCAGCGCGGTGTCGTGGTGCTGCCCGCCGGCCTGGTGACGCTGCCCGGCCCCTGGCTCGACCGCGCGCTGGCGGCGCTGGTGCGCGCGATCCACGGCCTCGAGCTCGCGCTTCCCGCGGACGACGCCACCGCCGGCGCGCCGCCCGTGCCGGAGAGACCATGAGGGTCCTGACGCGGCGCCGGCTGATCGGGGTGCTCGGGCTGCTGGCGCTCCTCCTGGTGGCAGCGCTCGCGCTCGGAATCTGCGTGGGATCGAGCGGCATCGGGCCCGCGGAGGTGCTGCGCGCCCTCTCCGGCCGCGAGGGCGGGCCGGCGGCCGACATCGTGCTGCGCGTGCGCCTTCCGCGCGTGGCGCTGGCGGCGCTGGTCGGGGCGGCGCTCTCGGTGGCGGGAGTCCTGTTCCAGGCCCTCCTGCGCAACGCCCTCGCCGATCCCTACGTGCTCGGCGTCTCGGGCGGCGCAGCGCTGGGCGGGATCGTGGTGCTCGGCTTCGGCTCCGCGCTCGGGCTCGGCTATGGAGCGGTCCCGCCCGCCGCCTTCGCCGGCGCCGTCGCGACCACGGTCCTCCTCTTCCTGGTGTCGGGGGTGCAGGGGCGCCTCTCGCCCACCAGCCTCCTTCTCACCGGCGTGGTCTTCAACGCCTTCGCTTCGGCGGCGATCGTCTTCCTGGCCTCGCTGGCCGGCCTGGCCGAGGGTGCGAGCATCTTCCTCTGGCTGATCGGGAACCTCTCGGCGGCGCGGGCGGACGTGGCGGGCTTTGTGGCCGCCTTCCTGGCGCTCGGGCTCGGCTGCGCCCTGCCGCTGGCCCGCCGCCTCGATCTCCTGGCGCTCGGCGAGGAGTCGGCGCTCCAGCTCGGGGTGGAGGTGGAGCGGGTGCGACGCGTGCTCCTGCTCGCCACCTCGCTGCTGGTCGGGGCCGCGGTCTCGGTGGCCGGGCTGGTGGGCTTCGTGGGGCTGATCGTTCCGCACCTGCTTCGGCTCGTGCTCGGCCCGGACCATCGCCTGCTGCTTCCGGCGTCGGCCCTGGGCGGCGCGAGCTTCCTCGTCGTCTGCGACACTCTTGCGCGTAGCCTGATGCCGGGCCGCGAGCTACCGGTCGGCGCGGTCACGGCCCTGGCCGGGGGCCCTCTCTTCTTGTGGTTGCTGCGGCGCGGCCAGGTACGGCGGCTGGTCCGGTGACCACGCCGCTGGCGTTCGAGGGGGTGCACGCGCGTCTCGGCGGGAACGCCGTGCTGCGCGGCGTGGACCTCGCACTGGCCGAGGGCGAGGTGCTGGGCATCCTCGGCGCGAACGGCGCGGGAAAGACCACGCTGCTGCGGATCGCGAGCCGGGTGCTGCGCCCGTCGGCGGGGCGCGTGCTCGTGGACGGCCGGCCCGTGGACGAGCTCGGACGCCGCGCGCTGGCCCGGGCCCTGGCGGTGGTGCCCCAGGACAGCTTCGTCCCCTTCGCCTTCCGGGTGGGCGAGGTGGTGCTGATGGGCCGGGCGCCGCACCTGGGCCTCCTCGGCTTCGAGTCACCCGCCGACGTGTCACTGGCGAGTGACGCGCTCCAGCGGGTCGGGATCGCCGCCCTGGCCGATCGGCCGCTCCTCGAGCTCTCGGGCGGCGAGCGCCAGCTCGTGATGCTGGCACGAGCGCTGGCCCAGGATCCCCGGGTGCTCCTCCTGGACGAGCCCACCGCGTTCCTCGATCTGCGGCATCGGGTGGAGGTGCTGGAGCTCGTGCGCGCCGTGGCGCGCGAGGGACGGAGCGCTCTCGTGGTCTCCCACGACCTCGCCCTGGTGGCGCGCTTCTGCGACCGCCTGGCGCTCCTCGCCGAGGGGCGCATCCTGGCGAGCGGCCGCCCCGCGGAGGTGCTCACGGCGGAGCGCCTGCGCCGGGCCTTCGGCATCGAGGCCGACGTGCTCTCCGCTCCGGACGGATCGCCGGTCGTGCTCCCCCGCGCCAGCGCGGCCGCGGCGCGCCGCGAGCCGAGGGCGAGCGGAGAGGCCTCGGGCTAGCCTGCCCGCCCCGGCCGCGAAGAGGAGAGATTCGATGGCAGAGCTCACGATCACACGGCTCCACGCGCGGGAGATCCTCGACTCCCGCGGGAATCCCACTCTCGAGGTCGAGCTCGCGACCTCGAGCGGGGCAGTCGGCCGCGCCGCCGTGCCCTCGGGCGCCTCCACCGGCTCGCGAGAGGCCCTGGAGCTGCGCGACCACGACCCGCGCCGCTACGGCGGGAAGGGTGTCCTGAAGGCGGTCTCCCACGTGAACGGCGAGATCGCGAAGGCCGTGATCGGCCGCCCGCTCGGCGGCCTGGCCCAGCAGGCGGAGCTCGACGGCACCCTGATCGCCCTCGACGGCACCGACACCAAGGAGCGTCTAGGGGCGAACGCGCTCCTCGGGGCCTCGCTCGCCGCCGCACACGCCGCCGCCGCCGCCGCGGGCCTCCCGCTCTACCGTCTGCTCGGCGGCGAGGCCGCCTGCGTGCTGCCCGCCCCCATGATGAACGTGCTGAACGGCGGAGCCCACGCCGACAACAACGTGGACCTGCAGGAGTTCATGCTGTTTCCCCTGGGCGCGCCGAGCTTCGCCGAGGCCCTGCGCTGGGGCGCGGAGGTGTTCCACCAGCTGAAGGCGGTGCTGCACCAGAAGGGCTACGCGACGGCGGTCGGTGACGAGGGCGGCTTCGCGCCGGATCTGAAGAGCAACCGCGAGGCGATCGAGCTGATCCTCGTGGCGATCGAGAAGGCGGGCTACCGGCCCGGAGAGCAGGTGGCGATCGCGCTCGATCCCGCGGCGAGCGAGTTCCATCGCGACGGCGCCTACGTGCTGGAGGGCGAGGGGGCGCGCAAGAGCTCGGCCGAGATGATCGCGTTCTGGGAGGAGTGGGTCTCGCGCTACCCGATCGTGTCGATCGAGGATGGCCTCGCCGAGGACGACTGGGAGGGCTGGGGCTCCCTCACCCGAGCGCTCGGCGGACGCATGCAGCTCGTGGGTGACGACCTCTTCGTGACGAACCCCGGCATCCTGCGCCGGGGCATCGAGGCGCGGGTGGCCAACGCGATCCTGATCAAGCTGAACCAGATCGGGACCCTCACCGAGACCCTGGAGGCGATGCGGCTGGCGCGCCAGGCGGGCTACGCCGCAGTGGTGTCGCACCGCTCCGGCGAGACCGAGGACACCAGCATCGCCGATCTGGCGGTGGCGACCGGCGCGGGACAGATCAAGACCGGATCGCTCTGCCGCACCGACCGGGTCTGCAAGTACAACCGCCTGCTCCGGATCGAGGAGGAGCTCGGCGCACGGGCTCGCTACGCGGGGCGCTCCACCCTGACCGGCGCCCGCTCCTAGCCGGCCTCGCCTCCGCCGGCCTCGCCGCGGCGGGCTCGCCGCCGGCGCGCGAGCTTTCGCTGCGCCCGCGCCGCCCGAGGCGCTAGGCTCCCGCGCGGGGGTGGCATGCGCACGGTGGAGGAGATCCGCCCGCGGCCCGGCCTCTCGGTGCCCGTGGTGACGGTGCTGGACGAGGCCGGCGGCCTGGTCGAGGAGGACCAGCGCGCCGTGGTGCGCCACGTGATCCAGGAGGGCTGGGGGGCGGACATCCTCTTCGCGGCCGGTACCACCGGCGAGTGGGACCGGGTCGGGAACGCCGTCCGCCAGCGCGTGATCCAGGTCTGTGGCGAGGAGGCGGCCAAGGCCAACGCCGGGATCGATCCCACGGCGGGGCGGGCGGTCGAGGTCTGGGCGGGCATCACCGCCCCGACGCCGCGCGAGACGCTCGAGAACCTCGATCTCGCGCTCGCGACGCGCGGGGTGGACGCGGTGGTGCTGGCGCCGCTCTCGATCGCGGGCGTGGACGATCCCGTGCGCTTCGTGATGCGGGACGTGGCGGATCTCCTGGACGCGCGGCCGCGCCGCGTTCCGCTCTTCCTCTACGACAACGCCGAGATCGCGCTGGACCCGCGGGTGCCGCACATCCGCACGCGGCAGGTGAAGGCGCTCTCCCGGCTGGACTTCGTGCGCGGGATCAAGGTGTCGGCGCCGCGCAAGGTGCTCGGCAACTACACTCGCGCCGCGCGCCACTTTCGAGAGCGCGGGGAGTTCGGGATCTACGTCGGCAACGCGCTCCTGATCTTCGAGATCTTCCGTCCGCCGACGGGTGCCTGGTCCGGCCTGCGCGAGCGCTGGGTCCGCTGGTGGACGGGCGGCGCGATCCCGATCGGTGTCGTGGCCGGGCCGGCCAACGCGCTTCCCCGGGAATGGGCGCGCGCCTGGCAGGTGGCACGGGCCGGTGACCTCGAGCGGATGGAGCAGGTGCGCGGCGTGCTCGAGGCCTTCCGGGCCGCCACGCGCAGCGGCGGGGGTTGCGCCACCATCGCGTGTCTGAAGCGCGCGCTGCGCCTTCTCGGCGTGATCGCGAGCGACGCGGTGGCGCCGGGAACCCCGCCGCTCGGAGCCGACGCCGCGACGCGCTTCGACGAAGCGTTCGCCCGGGTGCGCGAGCTCGCGCGCGAGCGGATCGGCGCACCCTGGATCACCCGGGCGCCCGCGGACGCGCCGAGAGCGAGGTCGCTCGCGTGACCACCCCGACGAGCGACGGCCGCCTCGACGTGGCCGGGATCGGCAGCATGGTGGTGGACCGCTTCCACCGCGCGCCGCGCATCCTCGGACCCGACGAGAAGTGCATCCTCGAGCCGCTGGCGGGCGGCGCTCCGACCACGCGCTTCGTGGGCGGGGTGGTGCTGAATCACCTGGGCTGGGCAGCGGTGCTGGGCCTGCGTGCGGGGATCTTCGGCCGTCAGCCCGACGACGAGGACGGCCGCTTCCTGCGAGCCGCCATGGACCGGCACGGCATCGAGCGGCATCTGGTTCCCGCGGGCTCCGCCACCTCGCTGGCCGAGGTCTTCGTGGACGCGGCCGGCACGCGCGCGATCTACATGGCGCCGGGGGCCACCCGCGAGACGCCGCCGGAGGAGATCCGGCGACACCATACGGCGTTCATCCGCCGCGCGGCGCGCCTCACCACCGAGGTCTCGCAGCTCCCCCTCGCCACCGCGCTCGAGGCGATGGCGGTGGCGCGCGAGGCCGGCATTCCCGCCTGGGTCGATCTCGACGTTCCGCCCTCGGACGCGGTGCCGGGCCTCGGCGAGGAGGCGGAGCTCTCGGCGCTGCTGCGGGGGGCGGAGCTCGTGAAGCCCTCGAAGGCGGCGGCGCGCGAGCTCCTCCCCGACACCAGCGACGCCCTGGTGCTGGCGCGCGGGATCCGGGCGCGCTTCGGCAACCGCGCGGTGATCGTGACCGACGCCGAGGCCGGCTGCGCCATCGCCGCGGCAGACTTCGAGGGCTGGGTGCCGGCGCGGCCGGTGAAGGCCGTGGACGAGACCGGGGCGGGCGACGCCTTCCTGGGCGGCCTCCTGGTCGCCTTCCACCACCGCCTCGGCTGGGCCGACGCGGGACGCCTCGCGAACGCCTGCGGCGCCGCATGCGTGGAGCGCCTCGGCGCATTTCCCGAGGACGCGGCGGCGGCGCGCGCCCGCGTGCTCGAGCTCTACGACGGCCCGTCGATCGCCTTCGCGCCGCTGCCCGCGCCGCCGGCGCCGAGCCCCCATGCGCGCGAGGCCCTGGCCGTGCTCGACGTGGCGGCGGAGGAGATCGCGCGGCTGCGCAGCCGGCTGCATCCGCTGGGGATCGACCGGGCGGCGGCGCTGGTGCGCGAGGCGGAGGCCCGCGGCGGGCGCGTCCACGTGACGGGTGTCGGAAAGTCGGGGCACGTCGCCCGCTACGGGGCGGCCCTGCTGGCCTCCACCGGCACGCCGGCCAACTTCTACGACGCCAACGAGTCCGTGCACGGCTCGTCCGGCCAGATCGTGGCCGGCGACGTGGTGATCGCCATCAGCGCGAGCGGCGAGACCGAGGAGCTACACCTGGCGGTGGCGGTGGCTCGGCGCCTCGGAGCGCGCGTCATCGCGATCACCGGCGGCCTCGAGTCCACGCTGGCGCGGGTCGCCGACGTCCTGCTCGACGCCGGCGTCGCGCGCGAGGGCGGGCCCCTCGGGCTCGCGCCGCGGGCCAGCGTGGCGGCGCAGGTGCTGGTGGTGGGCGCGCTCGCCGCGGCGCTCGAGCACGCCCGGGGCTTCACTCGCGCGGACTTCCACGCGCGGCATCCGGCCGGCTCCCTGGGTCGCCGCACGCGGGCGGACGATCCGGAGGGCTGAGCCCCTCCTAC
>JAWOLJ010000038.1:0-33945 GCA_033853555.1 Myxococcota bacterium | reverse complement strand
GACGCTGACGGGGGTGATGTTCTGCTTGCGCAGCAGCGCCATCACGTCATCTTTGCTGTTGGCGCTGATCTCGCCTTTCTGGACCGTCCCCTGCCGGGTCTTGCCTTCCCAGACAAATACAGTTGTCGCCATTCATCACCTCGTCGCGATGGCTTCGTCGTTTCGTCCGCTTACCGGTATTCCTTGGCGGTGGTCTGCGCGCCTGCGAGGCCCGACCGTCCGAGCATCTGGATCAGCTCTTCAACGACCGACGAGCGTCCGATGCAGTCCTCGTAGGAGATCTGTTTCCTGACGTAGAGCTCATAGAGAGACTGGTTGAGCGTTTGCATGCCGAACTTGGCCTGCCCGGTCTGCATGATCGAATAGATCTGGTGGATCTTGTCCTCGCGGATCAGGTTCCGGATCGCGGGGTTCGGGATCATCACCTCGAGCGCGAGACAACGTCCCGGCCCGTTGGCCTTCGGCAGCAGCGACTGGCACATCACCCCTTCCAGCACGAAGGAGAGCTGTGCGCGCACCTGCGCCTGCTGGTACGGCGGGAACACGTCCACGATGCGGTTGATGGTCTGCACGCAGGAGTTGGTGTGCAGCGTGGCGAAGGCCAGGTGACCGGTCTCCGCCACGGTCAACGCCGCCTCGATCGTTTCGAGGTCGCGCATCTCGCCGATCAGCACCACGTCCGGGTCCTGGCGCAGGATGTACTTGAGCGCGTTGGCGAAGCTCTTGGTGTCCGCCCCCACCTCGCGCTGGTTCACCACGCAGCCCTTGTGCGGGTGCAGGTACTCGATCGGATCCTCCACCGTGACGATGTGCTCGTTGCGCTCGGTGTTGATGCGGTCGATCATGCTGGCGAGCGTGGTCGACTTGCCCGAGCCGGTGGGACCCGTGACCAGGATCAGTCCGCGCGGCTTCTTGCACAGCTCGGACACCACCTTGGGCAGGCCGAGGTCCTCGAAGCTCAGGATCTTGTAGGGGATGGCGCGGAATGCCCCCGCTACCGCGCCGCGCTGCATGAAGATGTTGGCCCGGAAGCGCGAGAGCCCCCGTACTCCGAAGGAGAGGTCGAGCTCGCTCTGCTCCTCGAAGCGGTGCTTCTGGGCGTCGGTGAGGATCGAGTAGCAGAGCTGCTTCGTCTCGGGAGCCGCCAGCGGCGGCGTCTTCAGAGGGTGCAGCTTGCCGTCGATGCGGAGCTGCGGCGGGCTGTTCGTCGTGATGTGAAGGTCGCTCGCGCCCTTCTCGATCATCGCCTTCAGCAGCTGGTGCAGGTTCGCCATGCCGACCCGATCTCCTAGCGGTCCGCCGCCGAGACGCGGAAGACCTCGGCGAGCGTGGTCATCCCCTCGCGGACCTTGTTGAGGACGCTGCGGCGCAGGGTGGTCATCCCGAGTCGGATGGCCTCGCGCTTGAGCTCGGCGGCGGAGGCCCCGTTCAGCACGAACTCCTTGAGCGCTTCCGAGAGCTCCATCACCTCGTAGACGGCGACACGCCCCTTGTAGCCGGTGTCGGAGCAGGTCCGGCAGCCGCGGCCCCGCACCGGGGCGACGCCGCGCGCCTCCTCCTCGCTCATCCCGGCCTCGACGAGCGCCTCGCTCGTGACCTCGGGATCCGGCTCCTTGCAGTCGCTGCACACGCGCCGCGCCAGACGCTGCGCCACGATGCAGTTCACCGAGGACGCCACCAGGAAGGGCTCGATGCCCATGTTGAGCAGCCGGTTCACCGTCGAGGGGGCGTCGTTGGTGTGCAGCGTCGAGAGCACCATGTGGCCGGTGAGCGCGGCCTTGACCGCGATCTCGGCCGTCTCGAAGTCGCGGATCTCACCGACCATGATGATGTCCGGGTCCTGGCGCAGGAAGGAGCGCAAGGCCGCCGCGAAGTTCAGGCCGATGTCCTCGTGCATCTGCACCTGGTTGATGCCTGCCAGGTTGAACTCGACCGGGTCCTCGGCCGTCGAGATGTTCTCGCTGATCTTGTTGAGCTCCGAGAGCGCCGAGTAGAGCGTGGTCGTCTTACCGGAGCCGGTCGGCCCCGTCACCAGCACCATGCCGAACGGCCGGTGGATGCAGTCCTTGAAGCCCTTGAGCTGCTCGGGCTCGAAGCCGAGCTTCGTCATGTCGAGCTGGAGGTTCGACTTGTCGAGGAGCCGGAGCACCACCTTCTCGCCGAACAGGGTGGGCAGCACCGAGACGCGGAAGTCCATCTCCTTGCCGCGGCCCATCTTGAGCTTGATGCGGCCGTCCTGGGGCAGGCGCCGCTCGGCGATGTCGAGCTCGGCCATGATCTTGAGGCGCGAGGTGATCGCGTTGCGGAGCTTCATCGGCGGCTTCATCACCTCGTAGAGCACGCCGTCGATCCGGTAGCGGACGCGGAATTCCTTCTCGTACGGCTCGACGTGGATGTCCGAGGCCACGCGCTTCACGGCGTCGGTCAGGACCAGGTTCACGAGCTTGACGACGGGGGCGTCCTCGGATTCGCGCGCGAGCTCCGTGACGTCGAGGTCGTCGGAGTCCTGGACCACCTCCAGGTCGCTGTCGTCGAAGTCGCCCATGACGTCGGCGAGCGACGCACTCTTGTCGTAGTAGCGGTCGACCGCGCGCTTGATCGCGTCCTCGGACGCGACCACCACCTCGACGTTGTAGCCAGTCAGGAACTTGATGTCGTCGATGGCGAAGATGTTGGAGGGATCCGCCGTGGCGAGGATCAGCGTGCTCCCCGCCCGATTGACCGGGATCACGGTGTGCTTGAGCGCGACATCCTCGGGGATCAGCTTGATCACGGCGGGATCGATCTCGAACTCGTCGAGATTCACTGCCGGGACTCCGTATTGCTTCGCGACGAAGTCCGTGAGCTCGGCCTCCTGGAGGAAGCCGAGCTTGGTGATCTGCGCGCCGAGGCGCCCGCCCTTGGTGCGGGCTTCCTCGCGAGCCTTCCGCAGCTGCTCCGACGTGAGGAGGTTCTCCTTGACGAGGAGTTCCCCCATGCGCTCGTTCAACGCCGCCCTCTCCCCAGCCAAGCGATCACGGGTCCCGCGGCGCGGCGCTCTCCGCGCCCGGGAAACCCATGAGAACCCGGTGGGTTATCGGCGACGGTCGGACGGATCTTTACCCAGGGGTGCAGGCGTGCCCGAACCCCCTGGCGCGACGGCAGGTTCCCCGGCCCGGGCGGCCGCCTCGAGGGAGGGCAACGAGGCCCCGCGGCGCCGCAGCACGGCCAGACCGAGCCCCGTCACGGTGACCCAGTAGACCGCGTGCACCAGGGTGCCGAGGGCGAGGGCCTGGGCATCCGGCACCCCGAAGCGGGAGAGGGCCTCGCGGCAGGCCAGGTGATAAGGGCCGAAGAAGCCGGGGGCGGAGGGGATCGAGACCGCCACCCCGACCACGATCATGGTGGTGTAGGCGGCGGTGAGGGACGCCCCGAGGCCGCCGAGGTCGAGGTGGAGCGCCAGGATCCCCGCCAGGAAGGGGATCATCTGGCTGATCCCCCAGAGCAGGACCGAGTCCCAGGCGATCCAGAAGAGATGGGCGCCTCCGCGCAGCGAGCCCAGGCCCTCGGCGAAACGGCGCAGCAGGGCCGCCGCGTTCGCCGTGGTGGAGGCGGGAAGCAACGGACCGAGCACGCGCTCGAAGAGGCGCACGCTGGCCTCGGGAGCGATGCGCAGCACGAGCACCGCCAGGAGCGGCGCCCCCGCCATCACGGCCAACGGCCCGGAGGCGGCCGCCAGCGGCCCGCCGTGGCGAGCGACGCCGAACGCGATCACGCCGAACGCGAGACCGAGGAAGCAGATGGAGTCGATCACTCGCTCCAGCACGATGGTTCCGAAGACCCCGGCCACGCCCGCGCCACACTCGCGCGCGAGGACCCAGGCGCGCAGCACCTCGCCGGCACGCAGCGGAAAGACGTTGTTCGCCATCAGCCCGACGGCGGTGGCGCGAAACAGCGGTCCTTGCGGGATCGGCTGCAGCGCATCGGTCAGGTGGCGCCAACGCCGCGCCCGGATCCAGACCCCGAGGATCTGCCCCGGCACGCCGAGCCCGAGCAGCCAGTAGGGGCTCGCCCGGCCCATGTCGCGCGCGACCTCGCCGAACGAGACGTCGCGCAGCGCCAGCACCAGGGTCGCCACCGTGACGGCGATGGCGATCCAGATCCAGGGGTCCCGCCAGCGGAGGCGTCGGATCACGACCCCTCCAGTCGGCGGCGGGCCTCTTCGACGTCGCGCGCGATCTGGGCGCGCAGCGCCTCGATCCCCGCGAAGCGCCGCTCCTCCCGCAGGCGCGATTCGAAGGACAGCTCGACCTTGCGGCCGTAGGCGTCGCGCTGGAACCCGAGCAGGTGGGCCTCGGCGATCGGCGCCGTGCGCTCCTCGAACGTCGGGTGCCGTCCCACGTTGGTGACGGCGCCAAAGACGGATCCGGCGGCGGGCGTGCCGGGGTCCAGGAAGCGCAGGCGGCCGCTGTAGACACCGCCGGCAGGCAGGATCTCGTTGTCGAGCTCGAGGTTCAGCGTGGGGAAGCCGAGGGTGCGCCCCCGGCGATCTCCGGGCACCACGCGCCCGCGGACGGTGTAGAAGCGTCCGAGGAGCGTGGCGGCCTGGGCGACGTCGCCCTCCG
Organism: Myxococcota bacterium; assembly: GCA_033853555.1. Classification (GTDB taxonomy): domain Bacteria; phylum Myxococcota_A; class UBA9160; order UBA9160; family UBA9160; genus JAWOLJ01. The sequence continues at coordinate 29,341 of JAWOLJ010000038.1, read as the reverse complement.
CCAGCAGGCTGCGGATGCGCGTCGAGTTGACGTCGCTCTCGCCGATCGTCACCTCCGGAACGATCGTCACCGCGAAGCCGAGGCGCGGCCCGAGCTCGGTCAGCAGCCGCATCGAACCCTCCCGGTCGTGCCCGAAATGGAAGTCGTAGCCCACGTAGACCTCGATCGGCCGCAGCCGGCCGTGGAGCAGCTCGCGCACGAAGCGTTCCGGGGGAGTGCGCGCGAACTCCGGCGTGAACGGCTCGATGATCGTGACGTCGACCCCGAGAGCCTCCAGGAGCTCGAGCTTCTGCTCCAGCGTGGTGAGGAGGGGTGTCGGACGCTCCGGCTGGAGCACCTTGCGCGGATGCGGGTCGAAGGTCCAGACCACCGCGGCGCCGCGATGAGCGCGCGCGCGCGACACCACCTGGTCCATGATGGCGCGATGACCGAGGTGGACGCCGTCGAAGTTTCCGACGGTGACCACCGCCCGCTCGAGTGGCCGCTCGAGCGCAGCGCTACCCGCGACGATCCGCAACGGCTAGCCTCCTGCGCGTGAAGCTCGTCTCACGCTACTTCCTCGGCCGCTTCCTCGCCTACTTCCTCGCCATCCTCGCCGTGCTGATGCTGGTCATCCTGATCGCGGACCTGCTGCTGAACCTCGACGACATCCTGAGTCAGGCCGAGGGGAGCCTGGGCGCGCTGGCCCTCACGCTCGCGCTGCGCACCCCCGCCCGCTACCTGCCGATCCTGGTCCCGCTGGCCTGCTTCGCCGGCGCCTTCATGACGATCGGCCTCGCCGCACGCTGGCACGAGGTCACGGCGCTCAAGGCCGGCGGCGTCTCGCCGCTGCGTGTCGCCGTGCCGCTGCTGATGGCGGCCTTCGTGCTGTCGGGCGTCGCGCTGGTGCTCGACGAGACCGTCGTGGTGCAGGCGGCTCGCGCGCTCCAAAGGGGCAACGACGATGCCACGCCGGTCACCTTCCGCCGCGGCTCCTTCTGGTACCAGGTGGGGCGCACGATCTACAACGTCCGGGGCTCGGACCCGGATGCGGGCACGTTGGAGGGTGTGAGCGTCTACGATCTCGACGAGCGCGGCCGGCTGGTGCGCATCCTGCGCGCACCCCGAGGCCGCGTGAAGCCGGGCGGCCATTGGGTGCTCGAGAACGCGGTGGCGCTCGGCTTCGATCCCGATCAGCCCGCCGCTCCGCCCCGGGTGGAGCGCCTGGCGGAGACCACCCTGGTGGTGCAAGGGCGGTCCGAGCTCGCCCTGCTCGACGCCAGCGCGTCCACGCTCACGCTGGAAGACCTGCGGGAGTACATCGCCTCCCGCGCTCGCGACGGCGCCGACGTCACGCGGCTCCAGGCGCTGCTTCACGAGCGGCTCTCCGACCCGCTGAGCGTCCTGCTCTTCGCGCTGCTGGCGCTGCCGCTCGCGCTGCGCGTCGAGGACACCAAGAGCCTGGCGGCGCCCGCCTTGCAGGGCATCGGTCTCGTCGCCCTCTTCTTCGTCCTGCGCAACCTGGGCTCCACTCTGGCCTTCCAGGGCGTCGCGCCGCCGGCGCTCCCGCCCTGGCTGGTGCTCGCGGCCTTCCTGACCTTCGGCGGATGGCGTCTCTCGCGCGTGCCGCGCTAGCGGGCCGTCGCGCTCCGATCCCTCAACGCCGCGGGCCCTCCGACTCCAGCAGGCGGAAGAACTCCGCCGATGGCGGAAGCACCAGCGTGGTTCCCGGGCCGAGCGTCTTCTTGTAGGCCTCGAGGCTTCGCACGAAGCCGTAGAACTCGGGATCGCTCGAGTAGGCCTCGGCGTAGATCCGCGCGGCCTCGGCGTCGCCCTGCCCGCGCGCGATGTCGGCGTCGCGCGTGGCCTCCGCGACGATCACGCGCGCCTGACCGTCGGCCTGCGCCCGGATGCGGCGCCCCTGCTCGTCGCCCTCGGCGCGGAGCTTGCGGGCCAGTCGCTCGCGCTCGGTGCGCATGCGTTCGTAGACGTTCTTCTCGGTGCCGGGCGGAAGCTCCGTCCGATTGAGACGGACGTCGTCGATCGCGATCCCGGCCGGCCGCAGCTCGCCGTCGCTCTGCCGGGTGATCGACTCCATGATCTCGGAACGCGCGGTCGTGAGGATCTCGGCCAGCGTGCGACGGCCCACCACCTCGCGCAGGTCCGCCCGCACCACGCGGTCGATCTGCGCCTCCGCCTGCGGGAGGCCGGTCGGGAACGACACGTAGAAGGCCTGGGGATCCGCGATGCGCCAGATCACGTAGTCGTCGACGACGATGCGCTCCTCGTCGCGGGTCTGGATCGGCAGCGGCTCGGCGTTCAGGTAGAGCCGGCGCTGATCGAACGTCACCACATCCGAGATCAGAGGCACGCGCAGCGAGAGCCCGGGCTTCGTGAGCGTCGACACCACGTTGCCGAACACCAGCACGAGCTTCTGCTCGCCCTCGCGCGTGATCACGAGGGGCCCCCACCCGAGATTTCCGGCATAGACCAGCGCCGAGAAGGCCGCGAGCGCGATGAGCCCGAAGAAGAGGAGCCGCCTCATCGGGCGCCGGCCTTGGGCGCGGACGGCGCCGGAGCGGCGAGGGGCGGGAGCGCGGCCTTCTCGCCGCGTCCGATCGGCAGCCAGGGCACCGCGGTTCCGGGCTCGACGATCACCTTCTCCACCTGGGGCAGCACGGCCTCCATGGTCTCGATGTAGAGGCGCTTGCGCGTCACGTCGGGCGCCTTGCGGTACTCGGCCAGCAGCGCGCTGAAGCGCTGGCTCTCGCCGGTTGCCTCGGCGACGCGCGACTGCCGGTAGGCGTCGGCCTCCGCCGCGAGCTCGGCCGCCCGGGCGCGGGCCTTGGGCAGCACCTCGTTCGCGTAGCCTTCCGCCTCGTTCACCGCGCGCGTCTTGTCCTGCCTCGCGGCCAGCACGTCGTCGAAGGCGTCGCGCACCGGGCCCGGCGGCTGGACCTCCTGGAGCTGCACGCCGAGCACGTCGAGGCCGCTCTCGTAGCGATCGAGGATCCCCTGAAGCACCTCCCGGGTCTCGCTCGCCACATCGCCTCGCTTGTCCGTCAGCACGCCGTCGACGGTGGTGCGACCCACGACCTCGCGCATCGCCGCCTGGGCCGCGTCGCGCAGGGTCGAGCGTGGATCGGCCACGCGGTATCGGCTCGCGAAGGCATCCTTGATCTTGTACTGCACGACGAAGCCCAGGTTCACGATGTTGTTGTCGCTGGTCTGGACCGCGGCCTCGAGGGCCTCCTCGCCCGAGGGCTCCGTGGTCTCGCCCGGGCGCACGCCGAACTCCTCGCTCTCGATGGAGGAGACGTTCACGATCTCGTGGCTCTCGAGGGGCGGGGGCAGGTGCAGCCGCAGGCCGGGCTCGGTCACCGTCCGCGCGTAGCGCCCGAAGCGCAGGATGACCGCGGCCTGGCCCGTCTCGAGCTTGTACAGGCCGAGCAGCACCCAGCCGCCGAGGAGAACCAGGCACACCACCAGTGTGATCACGTTGGCGAGCGTGCGCCGCACACTGCGGCGGACCTGCTCCTCGGCCGAGCCCGCGCCGCGTCCCGCCGCCACCTAGCGCCGCTCCGCCGAGGTGCCGCGTTCCAGCCGCTCCAGGAGCGGCCGGATCAGGTCGAGGGGCAGCGGGAACAGGATGGTCGAGTTCTTCTCCGCCGCAATCTCGGTGAGCGTCTGGAGAGAGCGCAGCTGGATCGCGGCGGGCTCGCGCGCCAGGATGGTCGAGGCCTCGGCCAGGCGCTCGGAGGCCGGGAACTCGCCTTCGGCGTGGATCAGCTTGGCCCGCTTCTCGCGCTCGGCCTCGGCCTGGCGCGCCATGGCGCGGCGCATCTCGTCGGGAAGGTCGATCTGCTTCAGCTCGACCGCGCGCACCTTCACGCCCCAGGGCTCGGTCTGCTGGTCGATGATCTCGGCCAGCTTGCGATTGATGTGCTCGCGCTCCGCGAGGAGCTCGTCGAGCTCCGCCTGTCCGCACACGCTGCGCAGCGTGGTCTGCGACATCTGCGAGGTGCCGTACAGATAGTTCTCCACCGCGATCACCGAGCGCTCCGGGTGGAGCACCCGGAAGTAGATCACCGCGTTCACCTTCACCGAGACGTTGTCGCGGGTGATCACCTCCTGCGCCGGCACGTCCATCACGATCTCGCGCAGGCTGATCCGCACCAGGCGGTCGACGCCCGGGATGATCCAGCGAAAGCCCGCCGACTTGACGCCGTTGAAGCGGCCCAGCCGGAACACCACGCCGCGCTCGTACTCCGTCAGGATGCGCACGCCGGAGACGAAGAGCGCGACCAGGATGCCCACGACGATGACCGGAGCGGTCAACATGTCCCCTCCCTTGCCGGACCTTCCGGACCGGCGCCTAGGATAGGCGCACCGGCGGCTGCGCCGCCGGGCCGCACCTCCGCTCGGTTTCGCCTCGCTGCGCGCTTCCCTTGCACTAGCCCGGACCCTCCTCCGGCGCGCGCCGCACCCGGAGCCGGAGCCCCTCCACCGCCGTCACCTGCACGCGCCCGCCGGCCGGCACCGGCTCGTCCGCGCGCGCCTGCCAGTACTCCCCCCGCACGAAGACCGTGCCCTCGGGCGCGAGGGCGCTCTCGGCACGGCCGATCCGTCCCACCAGCTCGTGGATCCCGGCCACCGGCTGCCGCCGCAGTGAGCGGCCGACACCGAAGACCACCGCCGCCCCGAAGAGCGCGAGCGCCGCCACCGCCGGAACCAGCACCGACCAGAACGAGACGTTCAGGTCGCTGATCTCGGGTCGGTCGAAGAGCATCGCTCCGCCCAGCAGGAAGGCCGCCACGCCCAGCGCGAAGAGCACCCCGAAGGACGAGAGGAAGACCTCGGCCACCAGGAGCCCGATCCCGCCCAGGAGGAGCAGCAGCCCCACCCAGGAGAAGGGCAGGATCTGCAGGCTGATGCAGCCGAGGAGGAGGCAGATGCCCCCCACGACACCGGGGATGATCACCCCGGGCGTGGTGAACTCCACGTACAGCCCGAGCAGGCCCGCCAGGATCAACATCACCGCGAGGTTGGGATCGGCGAGCACGTCGAAGAACCGCGTCACCGGGCCCATCGGGATCTCGCGGACCGATGCGTCCTTCAGCGCGAGGCGCTGCGGAGTCCCGGCGACCGTCACCTCGCGTCCATCGCTCTTGCGCAGCAGGTCCGCCACGTCGTCGGCCACGAAGTCCACGACGCCGAGCTTCACGGCCTCCTCCCAGGAGATGGCGACCGACTCGCGCACGGCCTTCACGGCCCAGCTCACGTTGCGCTTGCGCTCCCGCGCGATCGATTCGATGAAGGCTGCGGCGAAGTTCTCGACCTTGCGCTCGGCGACGTCGTCGTGCGCCTGCTTGTCGCCTCCGCCGGGAGCGCCGATCCCGATGGGATGGGCGGCGCCGATGCTCGTGCCGGGCGCCATCGCGGCGACGTGGCCGGCCAGCGTGATGAACGTGCCGGCCGAGCCGGCCCAGGCGCCGCGGGGCGCCACGTAGACGATCACCGGGACGCGCGCGTTCAGGATGGCCTGGATCACGTCCTTGGTGGAGGCGAGGAGCCCCCCGGGCGTGTCGAGCTGGATCACCAGCGCCACCGCGCCGTCGCTCTCGCTCTGCTTGATGCCGCGCTCGAGGTAGTCCGCGGAGGCGGGATTGATGCTGCCCGCGACGACCACGAGGTTCACGTGTTGCGCCGCGCGCGCGGGGCCGGCCGCAGCGAGCAGGAGCGCCGCGACGCCCGCGGCGAGGGCGCGCTTCAAGCGTGGGCCCCGCGCAGCTTCTCCACGCGATCGAGCAGACGGGCTGCCACCTGGCTCTTCGGCAGCAGCGGAAGCTCCTCGGCCTCGCCCCGCGGTCCCACGAACACCACGGCATTGGTGTCGCTCTCGAAGCCCGCGGCCTCCCGCGTCACGTCGTTGGCCACGATCAGATCGCAGCGCTTGCGCTCGAGCTTGCGGCGGGCGGCGGCCACCAGATCGTGGCTCTCCGCGGCGAAGCCGACCACGATCCGATCGCCCTTGGCGCGACCGACCTCCTCCAGGATGTCGGGGTTGCGCACGAGCTCGAGGGAGAGGCCCCCTTCCGCGGGGAGCTCCTCCTTCTTGATCTTGCGTGCCGAGGGGTTGGCGGGCCGGAAGTCCGCGACCGCGGCCGCCATCACCACGACGGTGGCGCGGGGCAGCTCGGCCTGCACCGCCTCTCGCATCTCGTGCGCGGTCTCCACGTCCACCCGTCGCACCCCGGCCGGCGTCTCGAGCGCGCACGGTCCCGCCACCAGCACGGTCTCCGCGCCGCGCCGCGCGGCCTCGGCGGCCACCGCGAAGCCCATCTTGCCCGAGGAGCGGTTCACGAGCGCACGCACCGCGTCCACGGGCTCGCGCGTGCCGCCGGCGGTGACCAGCACCACCTCGCCCTCCAGCGAGCGCGGACCGAGGACCCGCTCCGCCTCGGCGGCGATCGTGGCGGGCTCGGCCATCCGACCCTCGCCCTCCCAGCCGCAGGCCAGGAAGCCGGCCTCGGGGCCCACGAAGCGGACGCCGCGCCCGCGCAGCACCTCGACATTTGCTCGTGTGGCCGGATGGCGCCACATGTTCACGTTCATCGCCGGCGCCACCAGGACCGGCGCCCGGGTGGCGAGCAGCAGCGTCGTCACGAGATCGTCCGCGAGACCGTGGGCCATCCGGGCCAGCACGTGCGCGGTGGCCGGCGCCACCAGCACCAGCTCCGCCCAGTCGGCCAGGGCGATGTGGTCGATCTCGCCCTCCTCCGCGGGATCGAAGAGGTCGCTCCGGACCTGCTGCCCCGAGAGCGTCTGCAGCACCAGGGGCGCCACGAAGCGGGTGGCCTCGCGGGTGAGGGCGCAGCGCACGGCGTGGCCGGCGCGGCGGAAGGCCCGCACCAGCTCCGGGATCTTGTAGGCGGCGATGCCGCCCGTCACGGCCAGGAGGATCCGCCGTTCCGCCATCCCGTCGTCTCCCGCGTCGGTCTCTGCGCGTCCTGCGCGCGGCCGGGGCGGCCGCCCTGCGCGCGGAGGCGCGTCCTCGGTCCGAGCGGCGCGTTTCTCACGCTCGTGCGGCAGGTTATCGGGCGCGGGAGAGGCTCGCTAGCGCCGCGCCCCGGGGGAGCGACCTCCGTGCGTGTCGCGCAGCAGTCGCCGGCCCGCCGCCAGCCGGCGCGCGAGCCGCGCCTCGTCGGGCGCCTCGGCGTAGATTCGCAGGCGCGGCTCGGTTCCCGAGGCGCGGAGCAGCAGGAAGCCGTCGTCGAGCCCGAGGCGCAGCCCGTCCTCGCGCGAGACGGCGCGCACCGGGCTCGACCCGACGCGCGGCGGCGGATCCTCCAGGCAGGCCGCCAGCGCCGCGCGCGCCGGCGCGTCGGCCTCCACGGCGATGCGGCCGCAGGCCGAAGGACCGAAGCGACGGCGGAGCTCCCGCAGCCTCTCGCCGAGCGACGTGCGGGCGGCCGCCACCAGCTCCGCGAGGAGACAGCCGGCCAGGACGCCGTCCTTGTCGAAGGAGAGACGCGACCAGGCGAAGCCCCCGCTCTCCTCGCCGGCCACGTCGGCCTGGCCCGCTGCGAAGCTCGCCGCGAGGTACTTGAAGCCGATCGGATGCCGCGTCACGGGCAGCCCGTGGGCGCTCGCCACGCGCTCCACCAGCGAGCCGGTCGCGATCGAGAGCGCGACGCCGCGCTTCACGCGGCCCGCACGGGCCAGGTGGTCCACCAGCAGCGCGAGCGCCTCGCTCTCGCGAAGCGGTGTCCCGTCGGCATCCACCGCGGCGTAGCGATCGGCGTCGCCATCGGTCGCGAGCCCGAGCCGCAGGCCGCGACCGCGGACCAGCGCTCGTCGCAGCCCGAGGAGCCGCTCGGGGAGCGGATCGGGCGCCGCACCGCCGAAGCTCGGATCGGCGCCGAGATGCGACGGCGACACGCGCGCCCCGAGCCGGCGCAGGGCCTCGTCCAGCACGCCCGCCCCGGCGCCGTGCAGCGCGTCGTAGTGGACGACCAGGCCGCGGCGGCGGAAGGCGTCGGCGTCCACACAGGCGAGGAGCGCGCTGAGGTACGGCTCGACCAGCTCGAGCGGCCGGCCGCGCGCCTCGGCCTCGGGCACCGCTCGCCCGAGCGCCGCATCGGCCAGGCCCTCGATGTGGCGCGTCTCCTCGGCACCGAGGCTGGCCCCTCCGGGGCCGAGCACCTTCAGCCCCTGGTACTCGGGCGGGTTGTGGCTCGCGGTGAAGACCAGGGCGAGCTCGGCGCGGCGTGCACGCAGGGCGTGGGCCACCACCGGGGTCGCGACCGTGCCCCGCGCGCGCAGCGGCCGCAGCCCGCAAGCGGCGAGCACCCCACAGGCCTGCTCCGCGAAGCGCTCGCCCAGGAAGCGCCGGTCGTGGCCCACCAGGACGCGCGCCCCGGCCGAGCGCGCCGAGAGCCACTCGCCGACGCCTCGCACGGCGGCCCGCGCCCGGGCGAAGGTGAACTCCTCGCCGAGCACGCCGCGCCAGCCGCTCGTCCCGAAGCGAATCGGGCGCGACGCCGCGACGCCCGCCGGCTCCCCCACGTCAGCTCCTGCCGAGCCTCTCGCGCAGCTTCTTCGCCACCAGAGGCGGCACGAACTCGTCGATGTTGGCGCCGAAGCTCACGAGCTCCTTCAGCCGCGAGGAGCTCACGTAGAAGAACTGCTGGCTCGTCATCATGAAGAGCGTCTCGATCTCGGGGAAGAGCCGACGATTCATCAACGCCATCTCGAACTCGTACTCGAAGTCCGAGACCGCGCGCAGGCCGCGGATCACGACGTGCGCTCCGATGCGACGCGCGTAGTCGACGAGCAGACCGTCGAAGGCGGTGATGCGGATCCCCGGCTGATCCCCGAGAGCGGAGCGCAGCATCTCCATCCGCTCGTCGACGCTGAACATCCCGCGCTTCTCCACGTTGTTGGCCACCGCCACCACGAGTTCCGAGAAGACGCGGTGGCAGCGCTGGATGATGTCGAGGTGCCCGTTCGTCACGGGATCGAAGCTCGCGGGGAAGAGGGCGAGCCGGGACGGGGAAGAAGCGGTCATGCCTGCGTCGAGCCTCCGTCGGCGTCGGGCCGGCCCTCGGGGGCCAGCGTGAGGAGCACCGTGTCGCCGTACCGCCGCTCGTGCACCCGGCGGAGGCCCGGCACCGGCGGCACAGGATGCCGTCGCCCGCTCTCGACTACCACCGTGGCGTGCGGCGCGAGCGCCCCGGAGGCCACCAGCGCCTGGAGCGCGGGCGCAGCCTGGCGCGAGGCATAGGGAGGATCCAGCAGCACCAGATCGAAGCGCTCCCCCGCCCGACCGAGGCGCGCCGCCACCGTCGCCGCGTCCCCGCGCACCACCCGCGCCACCGCCTCCAGCCCGAGGCTCGCCAGATTGGCGCGCAGCGCCGCGAGCGCCGGCGCCGCGCGCTCGACGAAGACCGCTTCCGCCGCGCCCCGCGAGAGCGCTTCGATCCCGAGCGCCCCGATGCCGGCAAAGAGGTCCAGCACCCGCGCGCCGTCGAGGTCCCCGAGGCGCCCGAAGAGCGCCTCGCGGACCCGGTCCGAGGTGGGGCGGAGCGCGTCACCAACCGGGGTCGCCGCCCGAGCCGCGCGGGAGCCTCGGTCCGCGCGGCCGCGGGCTCGCCCTGCGCCACGCTGCGCCGTGGCGGGATGCGGCACGAGGAGACGGCGTCCGCCGAGGCGGCCTGCGATCACGCGCACGCGACCTCCCCGCAGCGAGCTGACCCCGGGTCAGGTCATCACGCCGCGTGTCGAGCGTCAAGCGGCCGACACCCCCGATCGTCCGGCGCGCGCAGGGGCCGTGAATCTTCCCCGGGGTCTGCGCGTCGGTCCTCGGGTGACCGCCCCGACGGGGGCGCGCGCGACTCGACCAGGGGCCCGCCACCTGTGACGCATTCCCGTGACCTGCTAGAGTGAGTGGATGGAAGGCGTTTCCACTCACTCGAGAGTGCGTGACAAGGGAAGGTGACGCCGGAGCGAGGTGATTCCCGAGTCAGGAAGTGATGTGCGGCGGGGGCCGCACGTCCTGGAGACGCGAGAGCAGGAGAACGCCACTATGTCGTCGGCCGCCGTGGAGCGCCTCAAGAAGAAGCTTCCCGAGAGGCTCGCCCAGGTTCGCGGCGAGCGTTCGCAGCGCCAGTTTGCCCGTGATCTCGGAGTCTTTCAGCAGAACGTCAACCGTTACGAGAGCGGGACCACACCCCACACCGACTTTTTGATCACGCTCGCGCTGAAGGAGAAGGTCTCCCTCGACTGGCTCCTGCTGGGCAAGGGGAAGATGCGCGCGCGCTGAGCGCGCCTGCGACCGAGGACCCGGGCGGAGTCGGGTCCTCGGTCGGTGTCGACCCGGCCGCGCTCACGGCGCGGCGGCCGTCTCGCGATTCTCCGTCGCGGCCTCGCCGGCCGCGGGCGTCGGCCGCGGCTGCATGCGCTCGGCCACCGCCGCCGCGAACGCATCCGCCGCCTTCATCGCCTCGTCATCGCCGCAGCGATAGCCGTTGAGGAGCACGGAGAAGATCCGTCGCTCCCCGTCCGGACCGTCGGCGAAGCCGGAGAGGGCCACCGCGCGCGCCAGGAGCCCGCTCTTGGCGCGTACGCGACCCGCTTCGTCGAGCTCCCGGTGCCGCAGCGTGCCGTCGGCTCCCGCGATCGGCAGCGCGGAGACGAGCTCGGGGCCGAGCGCGAAAGAGCGCATCCCCGCGCGCAGCAGCGCCACCAGGAAGCGCGGCGACACCCGGTCCTCGGGAGACAGGCCCGAGCCGTCGCGCAGCGTGAGCGAGCCCGCGTCGAGGCCCGCCGCGGAGAGCTGCGCGCGCAGCGCGGCCACGCCGTTCTCCCAGGTCCCGGGCGGGCCGCTCGCCGCGGCGCCCATCCCCTTGAGCAGCGCCTCGCCGATCGGATTGCTGCTGAACTTGAGCATCAGGCGCACGATCTCACCGAGCGGCCGGCCCTCGAATCCGAGCAGCCGCACGCCCTCCGCTGCGACACCGTATCGAGTCGGTCCGTCCACGGTGATGCCCACCGCCTGGAGCTGGAGCCGCAGCACCGCGCCGGCGTAGCGCGCGGGGTCCTGCACGCGACGCTCCAGGGTGAAGGGCTCGCTCCCGGCCGGCAGCCCGCCCGATACCAGGAGGGGCTCGGCCTCCGGGTCGGCGACGCGCTGCACCTCGAGCGCGGGCCGCGTGCCCGGCGACGTGGTGACGGCGCGCACGCGCGCCTCCAGATAGGGGACCGGCGGATCGACGGCGACGCGCACCGGCGCGCCGGGATGCGGCCCGGGCGACACGTCGACACGGAACGCGCCGTAGTTCACGGTCAGCGCTCCGATCGGCGCGTGGTAGGCGCGCTCGCTGATCTCGCCCCAGGTCGGGTTCCAGCGTTCGCGGTCGAAGTAGCCGTCGTCCACGACGAGCGGCCCGCGCACCCGGCGCAGCCCGGCCAGGCGCAGATCGGCGGCCAGGCGCCAGAGGTCTTCGGAGGTGAGGGCCGGATCACCGCCGCCCCGCACCGCGAGCCAGGCGACGGCGCCCTCGCCGTCGGGCGCGCGGTCGGCCAGGACCTCGGTGGTGAAGCGATGGGCGGGGCCCCAGGTCTCGAGGCTGGCGAACGCCGTCAGGAGCTTCAGGTTCGAGGCCGGGACCAGCGGCTGGTCGGCGTCGTGGGCGTAGAGCACCGCGCCGTCGTCGGCCCGGATCACCAGCGCGGCGCTGCGGGCGCCGCGCAGCGTCGCGCTCGCGAGCACCTGGTCGAGCCCCGCGCCGAGGGCGTCCGAGCTCGAGGCCGCCCGTGCCGGCTCCACCGCCGGCGCCGCGCGGCCGATGAGCCCGAGCGATGCCGCCGCGAGCAGGACGAGCCCCCTGCGCGCGGCGAGCAGCCGTCGCGCCCGGGCGAGCGGCGGACGTCCAGAGCGGTGCGGGCGCGGCAACAATCGACTCCCGGTGCCAGGCTTGACGGCGCCGAACGTATCCGTGAGGCTGCGCCGCGGCAACGCGAGGACGTCGGGCGGCGTGGGGGGGACGCCTTGCTGAACGCCATCTGGCTCGCGCTGATCCTCGCCTCGGTGCTCTGCGCCGCCTTCGGCGGGCGGATGGACGCCCTGCAGCAGAGCGTGATCGACTCGGCCAGCGCCGCGGTGCAGCTCGTGATCGGCCTGGTGGGCCTGATGGCCTTCTTCATGGGGCTGATGCGGGTGGCGCGCGACGGCGGCCTGCTCCTCGCCATCTCGCGGATCCTGCGCCCGCTGATGGAGCGCCTCTTCCCCGAGGTCCCGGCGGATCATCCGGCGATGGGAGCGATGATCCTGAACCTCGCCTCCAACATGCTGGGCCTCGGCAACGCCGCCACGCCCTTCGGCTTGAAGGCGATGGTGGAGCTCGACCGGCTGAACGCTCATCCCGGTGTGGCCACGGACGCGATGGTGCTCTTCCTCGCGTTGAATGCGACCAGCCCTCACCTGCTCCCCCTCGGCACGGCGGCCGTGCGCGCCGCGGCCGGCTCGACCGCGCCGTTCTCGATCTGGGTCCCGACCTTGATCGCGACCAGCGTCTCGTGCGTCACGGCGGTGGCGATGGCGCTGCTGCTGCGACGGAGCCCGCGCTACCGGGTACGACCCCTTCCGGCCGGCGAGCTCGGCGAAGCGGAGGCTCCGCCCGCGACGCCCGAGCCCGTTGCGCCCGGTCCGAGCTCGGTCCCGCCGCCCACGGCGGGAGCGCAGGCCGTGATCTGGGGCTTCGGCCTCCTCTTCCTGGCCGCGCTCGTCCTCCACGTCCGGAGCGGCCTCGCGAGCGGCCCGGCCCTGGAGGTGGCGAAGGGGCTGGCGGCGAGCTGGCTGCTGCCGGCGCTGATCGCCTTCCTGCTGCTGGTGGGCGTGCGGGGACGCGTCCGTGTGTACGAGGCCGCGGTGGAGGGTGGCCGCGAGGGGGTCGAGGTGGCGGTGCGGATCGTCCCCTTCCTGATCGTGATCCTGGTGGGGGTGGCGATGTTCCGCGCCTCCGGGGCCCTCGATCTCCTGATCGGCGCGCTCGACCCGCTGACGGGCCGGCTCGGCGTGCCGGCCGAGGCGCTGCCGATGGCGCTGCTGCGCCCCCTCTCGGGCTCGGGGGCCTTCGGCGTGATGAGCGAGATCCTGAAGGCGCACGGCCCCGACTCCTTCGTGGGGGAGCTCGTGAGCACCTACCAGGGCACCACGGAGACCACCTTCTACGTGCTCGCGGTCTACTTCGGCGCGGTCCGCGTGCGCGACAGCCGACACGCCCTGGTCGCGTGCCTCGTCGGCGATCTGGCGGGCTTCGCCGCCGCCACGGCGGCGTGTCATGTCTTCTTCCGATGAGGGACCCCACCTGAGCGCCGAGGACCCGCTGCTCCCGCGCGTGCGCGAGCTCGTGCGCGAGCGCCTCGGCGTGGAGCCGGCGTCGCTCGAGCCGCTGCACCAGGGGATGGCCCTGCGCCGCTTCTACCGGGTGCGGCTCCCGGCGGGCGTGCGCCCCGCGAGCGCGGTGGCGCGCCTGGAGGCGCCGGAGGATCCGGCGCGGCGTCCGGCGGGGCTCCCGCCCGAGCCCGCCCTCGAGCCGCTGCGGAGCTTCCTGGAGGCGGCTGGCCTCCCGGTCCCGGCGCTCCTCGCACGCGACGCGCAGGCCGGAATCGAGCTGCTGGAGGACCTGGGCTCGCGCTCGCTCGCGGACGCGGTGGCCGACGCCTCGGCCTCCGAGCGCGAGGCGCTCTACACGGAAGCGTGTGCGCTGGTGCCCCGGCTCCAGGCGGTGCAGGACCCCGGCGGCGCGCTTCCGGCCTTCCAGCGCCGGCTCGACCGGCCGTTCTTCGACTACAAGGCCGCGTTCTTCGTGCGCTGGAGCCTGCCCCAGGCCCTCGGCCGGGCAGCGCGCCCCGCCGAGGCCGCGGTGGTGCAGGAGGCCTTCGACGTGGTGGCCGAGGCCGCAGCGGGGGCTCCGGCGCGCCTCTCGCATCGCGACCTCCAGAGCGCGAACCTGCTGCTGCGACCGGGCGCGCCGCCGGGAGCCCGCCTGGTCCTGATCGACCTCCAGGGCGCCTGGCTCGCGCCCCCGGAGTACGACCTGGTGTGCCTGCTGCGCGACTCCTACGTCGAGCTGGCACCCGGGGAGCAGCGCGCGCACCTCGCGCGGGTGCGGCCCCTCCTGCCCGACGCGCCGCCGGCCGACGTCTTCTTGCGTCGCTTCGACCTCCTGACGCTCACGCGCAAGGGGAAGGACCACGCGGTCTTCCTCTACCACGCGAGCCGGGGCGACGGGCACTGGCTGCGTTTCGTCCCGACCACGGTGCGCCACCTGCGCGCCGCCGCAGTCGCCCTCGCCGACACGGATCGGCGTCTCGCGCGCCTGGCGGAGCTGGTGTTGGAGCTTCCGGAGCAGCCGTGCGCGCGATGATCGTGGCCGCCGGCCTCGGGACGCGCATGCGCCCGCTCTCGTGGCTCCGGCCCAAGCCCGCCCTCCCGGTGCGGGGCCTTCCCCTGGTGGCCTATCCCCTGGCCTGGCTGGCCCGCCACGGCGTCGACGAGGTGATCGTGAACCTGCACCACCTCCCGGAGCGCTTGCGGGAGGCGGCGGAGGCGCACTGCCCGTCGGGCCTTCGGCTGCACTTCTCCCACGAGGAGACCCTCCTCGGCACCGGCGGCGGAATCCGCCGTGTGGCCCACTTCCTGCGGGAGACCGATCCCTGCCTGATCATCGGCGGCGACATGTTGGCCGACGCCGACCTGGGCGCCCTGGTGGCGCTCCACCGCGCCCGGGGAGATGCGGTCACCATGCTGCTCCGGGACGATGCCCGCGGGGCCACGTTCGGTACGATCGGCGTGGACGGGGAGGGTCGAGTGCGCCGGATCGCGCGCCGCTTCGACCTCGGGGGAGAGGTCCGTGCCGGCCTCTATACCTGGGTGAACGTGGTCGCCGCCCGCAGCTTCGACGACCTTCCGGAGCGCGAGGTGTTCAGCCACCTCGACGACTGGTGGGCGCCCGCGCTGCAGCGCGGCGCCACCGACATTCGCGGCGTGGTGGCGGGAGATCGCCCGGGCGACCCCGCCTGCGTCTGGGAGCCCGTGGGGACACTCGCCGAATACCTGGCCGTGAACCTCTCGCCGACGCGGCTCTCCTACCTGGACGCCGACGCCCTCGCTGCGCGGGCAGGCACGCGCTTCGCCCCCGGCCTCGTGCTCGGCGCCGGGGCGCGGGTGGGCGCGGGCGCCCGCCTGGAGCGGGTGGTGGTGTGGGACGGCGAGCAGGTGCCTGCCGGCCTCGAGGCGCGAGGCGGAGTCTTTGCCGGCGGCGGCTTCCATCCGGTAAAGAGCGCTCCGCCCGGTGGCGACCCGTGAGCGAGGTCGTCTTCGTCGGCACGAGCGACGCCTTCGGCGCGGCGGGCCGTCGCCAGGCGGCGATCCTGCTGCGAGGGCCTGCGGGCTCGGTCCTCCTGGACTGCGGCGCCACCACGAACAGCGGCCTCTCGGCCCTCGGCATCGCGCGCGACGAGCTCGACGCGATCGTGGTGTCCCACTTCCACGCCGACCACTTCGGAGGCCTCCCGCTCCTGCTCCTGGCCTGCCTCTACGAGGACGGCCGTCGGCGGCCGCTGCGGATCGTGGGGCCGCCCGGGATCGAGGCGCGCGTGCGGGCGGCGGCGGTGGTCCTCGGTCACGGGCTCGAGGAGCGGAGCTGGTCCTTCCCGTTGCTCTTCCAGGAGCTGCGGGCCGGCGACCCGGCCGAGGTGGGTCCGATGCGGGTGCTGCCCTTCGAGACGCGCCACCAGCCCGATTCCGCCCCCCACGGCTTTCGCGTCGAGACCGGGCGGGGCAGCGTGGTCTACAGCGGGGACACGGGCTGGTTCGAGGAGCTCCCGGCTCGGGTCGCCGGGGCCGACCTCTTCGTCTGCGAGTGCACCTTCGTGCGCAGCCCGCTCGACTTCCACCTGAGCTACGAGCTGCTCGCTCCCCGCCGCGGCGCCTTCGACTGCGGGCGCATGGTGCTGACCCATCTCGGCGCCGAGATGGCCGCGCGGCGCGGCACGCTCGCCCTGGAGACTGCCGACGACGGTCTCGTCGTCAAGATCTAGCGCGAGCGTGCGCGCAGCCGTCCGTCCCGACCCGGAGCGATCTCGCCGAGCACCGCCGCGCGCCGCGCCCCGGTGCAGCGCGGCAGGTGGTTCGGCAGCCCGAGCAGCGCGTTGCGGCCGAGAAGCGAGAACGCCATGGCCTCGGCCGCACGCGCGGGCACCCCGGCCGCGTCGAAGGGCTCGACTCGCGCGCCGGGGAGCGCGGCGTGCAGCGCCTCCATCAGGACGGGGTTCTCGGCGCCACCGCCGCCCACCAGGAGGCGCTCCACCGCCGCTGCGCCACCCAGGAAGTCGCGACACGCATTGGCGACGGCGCGGGCGGTGAAGGCGACCAGCGTGGCGAGCAGATCCTCGCCGGAGCGGCCCTCCCGCCGCGAGCGCTCCAGCAGCGCCTCCGCTTCCGCCAGGCCGTAGCGCTCGCGGCCGGTGCTCTTCGGCGGAGGCCGCCGCAGGAAGTCGTCGTCCAGCAGCTCCGCCAGCAGGCGCGCGTCGACCCGCCCGCGGCGCGCGCGCAGGCCATCTCGATCGAAGCGCTCGCTCCCTCCGCTCAGGCCCTGGGTCACGCCGTCGAGGAGCGCATTGGCCGGCCCCACGTCGAAGGCGTGGACGTCGTCGGGTCCGGCGCCGCGAGGGATCCAGGTCACGTTCGCGATCCCGCCGAGGTTCAGGACCAGCCGACCCTCTCGCGGGTCGCCGAGCGCCGCGAAGTGGAAGAAGGGCGCCAGCGGGGCACCCTCGCCTCCCGCCGCCACGTCGCGGGGGCGGAAGTCCGCCACCGTCGGGACTCCCGTGCGCTCCGCGATGCGCGAGGGATCGCCGATCTGGAGCGTGGCGCCGAGCTCCGGGTGATGGGCCACGGTCTGGCCGTGGGAGGCGATGGCGTCGACCACCTCGAGCGAGACGCCGGCGTCGGCGGCCACCGCGCATGCGCTCTCGGCGAAGCGCTCGCCGAGCGCGACGTCGAGCGCCGCCAGCTCGCGCAGCGCCTCGCCGCCCGGCACGCGCGCCGCGGCGAGCCGATGGATGCGCGCCTGCAGCTCCGGGGGAAACGCATCCTGCCGGAAGGCGACCAGGCGGAAGGGCCGCACCGCCGCGTCGTCGGGCCACTCCACGAGGGCCGCGTCCACCCCGTCCGCCGAAGTCCCGGACATGAGACCGATCACTCGCACGGGCCGCAGGATAGGCCGCGCGTTGACAGGCGGAAGGGTCCTCCTCATCATCCGCCGATCCGCTCGCTGCACGCGGCTGCGAGGTCGCGGGCGATCCGCAGCCGGCGGCGCCCCGGGACGAGGAGGAGCCCCGCATGACCGATTCGTCGCGTGCGCAAGGCGGACTGATCTGTGTCGGCGCGGTGGTGCTCGGGACGCTCTTCGTGCTGGGCCTGCTGGTGCGGAGCTACTGGGCGCTGGCGCTGCCGGTCGCGGTGGCGGTGTTCTTCGTGCTCGGCCTGGTCTTCTGGGTGGGCTGGACCATCGCCACAGTCCACGTGGAGCCCGAGCCCGCGCCGGAGCCCGAGCCCGGCTCCGAGAGCCCCGGCGACGCCACCGCGTGACGATGCGCATCGCACTCCTCACCTATCGCGGCAACATGTTCTGCGGCGGACAGGGGATCTACGCCGCCTACCTCGCCCGGGAGTGGAAGCGCGCGGGGCACGAGGTGCACGTGATCGCGGGGCCGCCGTTCCCGGAGCTCGCTCCCGGGATCCCGCTGCATCGCGTCCCCAACGCCAACGTCTTCGGCGTGCCGCACCCGGACTTCGTGCGGCGCGACGACCCCTTGCGCCTGCTCCAGCCGCTCACGCTCTGGGAGCTCGGGGTCTCGCGCTTCGGGGTCTTTCCGGAGATGCAGACCTTCGGCCTGCGCCTGCTCCTGCGCTGGCGGGCCCTCCAGCGGCGCCATCGCTTCGACGTGGTCTTCGACAACCAGTGCTTGTCGTGGGGGCTGCTGGGGATCCAGGCCAGTGGCGTTCCCGTGGTCTCGGTGATCCACCACCCGCTGCACATCGACCGCGAGGCGGACTTCGCGATCGACCCGTCCTTGCGCAAGAAGATCCGCCGCACGCTCTACTTCCCGCTGTTCATGCAGCAGGTGGTGGCACCCCGCCTGGCGCGGATCGTCACGGTGAGCGAGGCGTCGCGGCGGGAGATCCAGCGCTACTTCGGCATCCCCGAGAAGGAGGTGCCGGTCGTGTACAACGGAACCGACACCGATCTATTCCGGCCGGTGCCCGGCATGCCGCGCGAGGCGGACTTGCTCTTCGTCGGCCGTACCGAGGATCGCAAGAAGGGGATCGGCACCCTGCTCGAGGCGATGACCCACCTGCCGGACCACGTGACCCTGAAGATCGTCGACGGGCGCATCCCGGAGGACGGGCTGGTGCCGCGCTTCGTCCGCAAGCATCGGCTGGAGCGGCGGGTCCGCCTGTTCCGCAGCGGGATGCTCACGGTGCCGGAGCTCGTGGCCCAGTACTCGACGGCCCGCATTGCCGTGGTGCCCTCGTTCTTCGAAGGCTTCGGCTTCCCGGCCAGCGAGGCCATGGCCTGCGGCCTCCCCGTGATCGCGAACGCCGTGGGCGCGCTGCCCGAGGTGGTGGGGAGCGACGGCGAGGCGGGCCTCCTGGTGCCGCCGCGCGATCCGCGCGCGCTCGCCGCCGCGATCGCGAATCTGCTGTCCGATCCCGCGCGCGCCGAGCGGATGGGCCGGCACGCGCGGCTGCGCGTGCAGCGCCTGTTCCGCTGGGAGCAGGCGGCCGCCGAGCTCGCCGGCGTGCTCGAAGAGACCGTCCGTGCTGCTCACCGTCGATCTCGAGCGGCTTGAGCTCCGCCCGGGCGAGTGGCTGCTCGACGCGGGCTGCGGCGAGGGGCGCCACTGCTTCGGCGCGCTCGACCGCGGCGCGCGAGTGGTCGGACTGGATCTCGACCGTGCCTCGCTCGACAAGGCGTCGGGTCCGCTCCGCGCACGGGCGCGCGAGCTGGGCTCGCTCGCGGCGGCGATCCATGGCGACGCGTTCCGGCTGCCGTTCCGCGACGCCACCTTCCACAAGGTGATCTGCTCCGAGGTGATGGAGCACGTGCACGACTACCGCGCGGCGGCGCGGGAGCTGGCGCGGGTGACGCGGCCCGGGGGCCTGGTCGCGGTGACCATTCCCACCGCCACCAGCGAGGCCCTGTACCTGCGCCTCGGCGACGACTACTTCGAGAGCCCGGGCGGCCACATCCGGATCTTCCGGCCGCGCCAGCTCGCGCTCGGCCTGGCCGCCGCCGGCCTGTCACCGATCGGCGTCGGATTTGCCCATGCCTTCCACACCCCGTACTGGGCGCTGCGCTCGGTGATGGGCCTGCCACGGGCCGACGAGTCGCGGCTGGTGCGCGCGTATCGCGTGTTCCTGCTGCGTGCCACGCTCTCGCCGGCGATGGCACGGCTCGAGCGCTGGCTCAACTTCGTGTGCCCGAAGAGCCTCGTGCTCTACGCCGAGAAGCGGAGCCGACCCCGTCCTTTGGCCGCAGCAGCCCAGGTCGCGGCGGCCGCGGCCCCGTGAGCCGTCCGCTCCGCGTCTGCCTCCTGGCCTACCGCGGCTACATGCGCAGCGGCGGGCAGGGGATCTACCTCTGGTTCCTGGCCCGCGAGCTCGCGGCGCTGGGACACCGGGTCGACGTGCTGGTGGGCCCGCCCTACCCCGACCCGCTGCCCTTCGCGCGCGAGGTGATCGAGCTTCCGAACCAGCAGTTCTGGGGCAAGCGCTTCGATCCCGATCCCGCCGCGCTGCTCCCGCGCCCGGATCCGCTTCGCATCTTCGAGCCCCTGAACTTCTACGAGCTCGCCGCCACCTACTTCGGCTTCCTGCCCGAGCCCTTCGCCTTCAGCGTGCGCGCCTTCCGCGAGATCGCGCGGCGCCTGCGGGCGGGGGTGCGCTACGACCTCGTGCACGACGTGCAGACGCTGGGCTGGGGCCTGCTCGCGGTGCGCGCGCTGGGGCTGCCCGCGCTGACCACGATCCACCATCCGCTCTCGGTGGATCGGCGCGCCTCCTTCGCCCGCGACCGGACCTTCCGCGAGGCGCTCGGCACCATGGAGTTCTACCCCGTCGGCATGCAGGCCTTCGTGGCGCGGCGGCTGGAGCGCGTCCTCACCTCGTCGCAGGCCAGCGCGGGCGAGATCGCGCGCGACTTCGGTGTGACGCCCGCGCGCCTGCGCATGGTGTGGAACGGGCTCGACACCACGCTGTTCCGGCCGCTGCCCGGGACGCCCCGCAGCCCGAGCGAGCTCCTCTGCGTGGCGCGCGCCTCGGATCCGAACAAGGGTGTCGTGGGCCTGATCGACGCGCTGGCGCGGCTCCCGCACGAAGTCACCCTCACCCTGGTGGACGAGGACGATCCGCGAAATCCCGGCCGCCTGCGGGCACAGGCCCTGGGCTGCGCCTCGCGGCTGCGCATCGTGGGCCGGGTGGACAACGAGGAGCTGGTGCGGCTCTACAACCGCGCCACGCTGGTCGTGGTGCCGTCCCGCTACGAGGGCTTCGGCCTTCCCGCCGCGGAGGCCATGGCCTGCGGTACGCCGGTCGTGGCCTGCGCGTCGGGTGCGCTGCCCGAGGTGCTGGAGATCGGCGGCGGTGGCCGCCTGGTGCCGCCCGGCGATTCGGAGGCGCTGGCCAAGGAGATCGGGCGGCTGCTGGAGCAGCCGGAGGCGCGGGCGGAGCTGGGCGCCCGGGGCCGCGCCGGGGTGGTAGGCGCCTTCGCCTGGCCTCGCGTGGCGGAGGCGACCGTCGCGGTCTACCGCGAGGTGCTGGCGGAGCGGGCGGCCCGCCGCCGCGGCCGGCCGGCCACGATCACCACGTCCGCCAGCGTGGGCAGTGCCCGCGCCAGCGCGCCGAGCGCCTGAAGCGCAGCGCTGGCCACCGGCGCCGGCAGCCCCTCCACCGCGCGGGTCCAGGCGGCGAGCCCCCAGCCGAGCGACACGCCCTCCACCCGCTCCAGCTCGAGCGCGTGCGACGCCTGCTCGCGCATCAGGCCGAGATCGTAGCGCGTGAAGTGGTCCGCCGGCACGTCGTAGTGTCGGCGGCCGCGACGCGGCGAGTCCGTCGAGAGTCGCGAGCGCAGCGCATCGGCGGCGCGCGCCACGCGACACGCGAGCGATTCGAAGTTCGCGATGGCGAGCACGACGCGACCGTCCGCTCGCGTGATCCGCGCCATCTCCTCGATCGCTCGCTCCGGGCGGTCGAAGTGATCGAGCGCGCCCTTGCAGATCGCGGCGTCGAAGCTCTCGCTGCGGAAGGGCAGCGCGTCGGACCACGCCTGGACGAAGGCGGGATGCGGCGGCGGCTCTCGCTCCAGCACGAGCCGCACCCAGCCGAGCATGCGACGCGAGGGCTCGGCGCCCACCACCGTGGCGCCCGCCCGGGCCAGCGCGAGCGCGTCCTGGCCGAAGCCGCTCGCCACGTCCAGGATCCGCCGGCCCGGCGCCGCCTGCGCCAGCGCCAGCGTGCGCCGGGTCATGCGATCGAAGAGGTATTGGCTGTCGCGCGTGGTCCCGGTCGGGATCACGTCGCTCATGTCCCGGTCGAGGTCCACGACGCGCATGGCCCGCGAACGGTATCGGAAGCGTCAGGCGCCTACAGCCGGCCGGCCACGTAGCTCGCGATCAGCTCCTCGAGGCCGGGATCGATGTCCAGGAAGCGCACCCCGCAGCGCTCTCGTCCGGGATCGCACCAGGCCACCACGCCGCGCAGGGCGAGCGGGAGCCCGATCCCCGGCAGCGCGAACTCCGTGAGCAGCGGGGCCGCCGGCGGCGGAGGCTCGGTCGGCACACGAAGGCCGATCCCGCGGGTGCAGAGGTCCGTCCCGCTCACGCGGCGCCGGGCCCCGTTCACGGTGATCTCGACCCAACCGTGGAAGGCTGCCCGCGGCGCCGCCCTGCCAATCGACGCCTGCACTCCGGCCTCCCCACCCGCCCTAGCCGAGCTTTGCAAGAAGCGTGCGCGCTGCCGCCTGGCCCCTGCGGCCCCGCAAGGTCTGGAGTCCCGCACCCTTGGACCGGCAGGCGGGGCCGGTATCCTGTCGCGGCATGGTCAATCCCGTTCCGCCGGAGGGAAAGGTGCTTCCGCCGCCGCCGGAGCTGGCCGCGACCCGGGCGCTCGACCGGCTCTCCTCCTTCCGCATCACCTACGTCGCCATCCTGGCCTTCGTCTTCTTGTACGTCTTCACGGTGAAGGGACTGGAGCGGGCGTTCGATCACCACTTCCGGGCGACGGTGACCCAGGCCTTGCGGGTGGAGCCCACCGCGGACTTCGTGGCGCAGCTCCAGTCGCGGGTGGATGCCGCCGTGCGGCGGTCCTGGTGGACGCGGGTCGGCGGCGTCTCGGTGACGGTCTTCGTGCTGGGAGCGGACGGCCGGACGCCCCTCTACGTCGACAGCCCCACCCTGCCTCCGCTGCTCAGCCTCGACCCTGCGGCGGCGGCCCACCAGGCGGAGCACCTGCTGCCGCCGATCGCCGACGTCACCGTCTCGGTGCCGCACAACTCCCTGCTCGCGAACCTGGTGCTGGTGGGGTACGCCGGGGCGCTGGTGAGCTTCCTCTTCGGGTTCAACCGCCGTCTGGCCCGACGCGAGGCCGCGCTCTTCTCCACCGCGCTCGCCGCACGGCAGGTCACGGCCGAGCGCGCGGAGCAGATCGAGCGCGAGCTCGCTCAGGTGCGGAGCCACCTCTCCCGGGTGGAGCCGGTCGAGGAGCTGCAGCAGGAGGAGATCCGACGCCTTCAGGCGGAGCGCGCCACGCTGCAGGAGAAGCTCGGTGTACTGGGCGCGCGCGAGGCGGAGCTTCGCGCACAGGCCGGCAAGGCGCTCGAGCTCGACGAGGAGCGCCAGGCGCTGGAGTCGTTGCTGGAGGAGGCGCTGCGCGACGTCACGCAGCGCGACGAAGAGATCCGCTCGCTGCAGAGCAGCCTGAAGCGGGCAGCGCGCAACGCACCCGCGGGCCCGCGCACGCGCGAGACCGAGCTGGTCGGACGTCGCTTGCGGACGCTCTACAAGAACCTCGAGATCGACGATCACGCCGTGGACGATCTCGTGGCGCTCGACGACGAGGCGCTGAAGCTGCGCGCCGAAGAGGCGGTGAAGCGGCTGTGCGACGAGCCCGATAGCGCGGCCGTGCGGCGCAAGGTCGGCGGCCTCCCACCGGGCCTCTCGATCTTCGAGCTCGGCTTCGCGGGGAAGGGTCGCATCTACTACACGAAGGGCGAGGTACGCCGCTTCCGCGTGCTCCTGGTCGGCACCAAGGCCTCGCAGAAGACGGACCTCGAGTACCTCTCGCGGCTGGCGTAGCGCAAGGTCGTCGGATCGCGGCTCGGCCGCGGCTCGCGGCGCGCTTCGCTGGCACTCACCCCGGGCGCGAGGCGCCGAGGGCCTGGCGCAGCGTGCGCTTGAGCTCGCCATCGTCCCAGGGCTTCGGCAGCAGCGCTCGCACGCCGAGAGCCTCGAGCTGGCGCTGGGGCACCTCCTCCGTCCAGCCGGTGATGAGCAGCCGCGCCGCGCTCGGGCATCGCTCCGCGGCGCGGGCCAGGAGCTCGAGCCCGCTCATCCCGGGCATCTTCTGGTCGGAGAGGATCAGATCGACCGGGCGCTCCTCCAGGATGCGGAGCGCCTCGGCCGGGGTCTCGGCCGTCAGGATCTCGTAGCCCTCCCGCCGCAGCGTGCGCCGGAGCGCGGAGAGGATCCGCGCCTCGTCGTCCACCACCAGGACCACTCGCGCCCCGCGCGCGCCCTCGGCGCTCACGGTGCGGGCTCCGGCCGCGGCTCGTCCTGGGCCGCCAGCGGCAGCACCACCTCGAAGGTCGAGCCCTCGCCCGGCTGGCTCTCGACTCGGATCGTCCCGCCGTGCCGCTCCACGATGCTGAAGCACGTCGAGAGGCCGAGGCCCGTACCCATCCCCACCTCCTTGGTGGTGAAGAACGGATCGAAGATCCGCGACAGGTTCTCCGGCGGAATCCCGATCCCGTCGTCGCTCACGGTGATCACCACGTTGCCGCCCCGCTGCTGCGTGGCCAGGCGCACGCGCCCGTGCTCGCCCTGGGGCCCGCGCTTCTCCTCGATCGCCTGGTAGGCATTCACCAGCAGGTTCATGAAGACCTGTTTCAGCTGCATGGGATAGCAGCGCAGCCGCGGAAGCTGGCTGTAGTGCTTCTCCAGCACCACCGAGTGCTTCATCATCGTCCACACGATGTTGGCGGTCGAGTCGAGACATTCGTTCACGTCGGAGAAGGTGCGCTCGCTCGGGTCGTGTCGGGAGAAGTGCCGCAGGTCCTGCACGATGTGCCGGATGCGCTCCGAGCCCTCCTGCGACTCCCGAACGGCCTTGGCGAAGTCGGCCAGCACGTAGTCGGCGTCGACCTCGCCGGCCAGCTCGCCGAGCGCCGCGGCCGCCGCGCGGATCCGGGCGAGGTCGCCCTCCGCCGCCGCGTGTCGCAGCAGCTCGGCACGGTCCCAGAGCCGCCGCAGGTCCTGGAGGTACTCGGCCATCTGGAACAGGTTGGCGTGGATGAAGCCCATCGGGTTGTTGATCTCGTGGGCCACACCGGCCGCGAGCTGGCCGATCGACGCCATCTTCTCCGCCTGGAGCACGTGGCGCTGGAGCTCCTTGATCTCCGAGAGGTCCTGGAACACCGCCACCGCCCCGAGCTTCGTGCCGTCGGCGTCCACCAGGGGCGCGCAGGAGACTCCGATCGGGAGCCACTGGCCGTCGGCACGGGTGATCGTGGCCTCGGCGCCGCGGAAACGCAGGCCCTCCTCCAGGGTGCGCACCAGGAGCGCCGACTGCCGCGGCGTGGTGGGGAACCACTCGGCCACGGAGTGGCCGCGCAGGCGGGTGGCCCCGAGGATCCGCTCCGCCATCGCGTTGGCGAAGGTGATGCGGCCCTCCACGTCCACCACCAGGAGCGCGCTGTTCAGGTTCTGGATGATGTTCTCGGTGTAGCGCTGCAGATCCACGATGCGTTTGGCGAGGCGTTCGCGCTCGGTCACGTCCGCCAGCACCAGCAGCAGCCGCCCGTCGTCGCCGAGCCGCCGCGCGCGCGCGTCGAAGGCTCGCGGCGAGCCGTCGGGGCCGACCCCGCGAGCCACCCGGGCCTCCACCCCGCGCTGCAGCGCCGCCCTCGCCAGGAGCCCGATCACGCCCCCGCTCTCCAACAGGTCCCGCGGCAGGAGCCGCTCCAGCGGCTGGCCCTGCGCCGACTCCGCGGACACCTCGAAGGTGCGCGAGAACTCGGGGTTCACGCCCACCACGCGCCCCTCCGCGTCGAGCACGGCCAACGCGGCCGGGATCGCTTCCACGATCACGTCGTTCAGGCGCTCGAGCGTCTGCAGCCGACGCTCGACCGCGCCGCGCTCGCGCACCGCACGCCAACGCCGGATCTGCTCCAACGCCACGATCGCGAGCACGCGCGGGAAGTCGTCGCTCGCCGCCACGCAATCGGCCGCGCCGCGACGGAACGCGTCGAGGGCCACCTCGTCGCTCGCCTCGCCGGCCACCACGACCACCGGGGGCCCCTCGCTGCGCAGCCCCTCGAGGATGCGGTCGGTCTCCTCGCCGAGCGCGCGGTCCGCGACCACCAGATCGACGCTGCCGTCGCGCGCCTGGCCCAGGCACTGCGTGGCGTCGTGGACCAGGACCAGCTCGACCTCGCGGCCGAGACGCCGCAGCGCGGCGAGCGTGGCCTCCGCGTCCTGCCCGGAAGGCAACGCGACCACGATTCGCACGACGGGTGACGAGGGGCTCAGGCTCCGACTCCCTTCGGTGTGCGGGGGTGGGGGCCGACCGGCGAACCCTACCCGATCGCGCCCGCCGGACCAAGCCCCGGCCCTTCCCGCCGCGAGCCTTGAGGCTTGAGACCGTGCTCCGCGAGCTTGCGGTAGAACGTGCTGCGACCGATGCCGAGACGCCGCGCGGCGAGCGCCGCATCGCCGCCGCAGGCCGCCAGCGCGCGCTCCAGTGCACAGCGCTCGTAGGCCGCCAGCGAGAGCGGGATCTCGTGCTGCGCCGGCGGGGGCGAAGCGTGCGGCGCGGGCTGCCGCGGCAGCGGGAGGTCGGCCGCGCGCAGCCGGGGCCCGCGGGCGAGCGCCAAGGCGGACTCGATCACGTTCTCGAGCTCGCGCACGTTGCCCGGCCAGTCGTGGCGCACCAGCCGATCGAGCGCTTCGTCCTCGATCCCCTCCACCGGCGACCCCTCGCGCCGATGCTTCTCGAGGAAGTGGTGGACGAGCAGCGGCACGTCCTCCGCGCGCTCGCGGAGCGGCGGGATCTCGATCCGCACCACGTTCAAGCGGTAGAAGAGGTCCTGGCGGAAGGCGCGCTGCTCCACCATCCGGGCGAGATCGCGATGGGTGGCCGAGATCAGGCGCAGGTCCACCGCCACCGGCTGCGTGGCGCCGACCGGCCGCACCTCTTTGTACTGGAGCGCGCGCAGGAGCTTGGCCTGGACGCTGGCCGGGATCTCCCCGATCTCGTCCAGGAAGAGCGTGCCGCCGTGCGCCATGCGAAAGAGCCCCGCCGCGCCCAGCGCTCCGGTGAACGCCCCTCGCTCGTGCCCGAAGAGCTCGCTCTCGATGATCGACTCGGGCAGCGCGCCGCAGTCGACCGGCACGAAGGCCCCCTCGGCGCGGCGGCTCGCGGCGTGCAGCGCCCGGGCCACCAGCTCCTTGCCGGTCCCGCTCTCGCCCTGGATCAGCACGTGGCTCTCGTTGTGGCGCAGGCTCTGGATGGTGCGATGCAGCGCGCGCATCCGCGGAGAGCTGCCCACCAGCTCCACCCGGCTGCCGCGGCCCCGGAGCTCCTGCTCGAGCTCGCGATTCCGCCGCACCAGCCGCCGCCGCCCCAGCGCCTGGCGCACCGTGGTGCGGACGCGGAGCACGTCGTCGAAGGGCTTCTCCAGGTAGTCGAACGCCCCGCGCCGGATGCAGCCCACGGCGCTCTCGATGCTGCCGTGGCCCGTCATCATGATGACCTCGACCTCCGGGCGCAGGCGGCGCACCCGCTCCAGCAGATCGAGCCCCGAGCCGCCCCGCAGCACCAGGTCGAGCAGGATCACGTCGAGTTCGGGCTCGTGGAGGTGCGGCTCGGCCTGCGCGGCGTCCTCGGCCGTCAGCACGCGGTGGCCGTCGGCCTGGAGGATGCGACGGAGCGCGCTCAGGAGCGGCGCCTCGTCGTCCACCAGCAGGACGAGACCCGGAGCCTCGTCGGGTCGCGTCGCCCGGGAGGAAGGGTCGGGCGTCACCTGCAGCGGGTCCACGCGTTCCGTATCGGTCCCGGATCCGGGACCCTTGAGGCCGCAGCCGGAACGCCGCCGCGGGCCGCCCTCTCCCTTGAACCTCGGGGCGGCGGCCCGTACCCTGCTCTCGCCCGCCCCCCGGCGCGGAGGAAGCCCTGCGCAAGTCCCACGTGCTCGTGGTCGACGACGAGGAGCTCTATCGCCGCGCGCTGGAGCGGATCCTGCTGCGCGTCGGCCATCAGGTCTCCACGGCGCGCGACGCCGGCGAGGCGCTCTCGCTGGTCTCGTCCCAGCCGATCGATCTCGTGCTCTGCGACGTCAAGATGCCGGGAATCAACGGGCTCGAGCTGGTGCGGCAGGTGCACGAGCTCGAGCCGGACCTGCCGTGCATCGTGATCACGGGCTACGGCAGCGCCGAGCACTCGGTGGAGGCGCTGCGCGCGGGGGCCTTCTGGTACCTGGAGAAGCCCTTCGATCAGGGCAACCTCGACGTGGTGCGGCGGCTGGTGGAGCAGGCCATCGAGCACGGACGCTTGAAGGCCGAGAACCGTCTGCTCCAGAGCCAGCTGCGCTCGCGCTACCGCTTCGAGAACATCGTCGGCACCTCCACCGCGCTTCGCCGCGTCCTCGAGACGGTGGAGAAGGTGGCGGACTCGGACAGCACCGTGCTGATCACGGGCGAGAGCGGCACCGGCAAGAGCCTGCTCGCCGCCCAGATCCATCGCCTGAGCCCGCGGCGCGAGCAGGCGTTCGTCGAGGTCGCATGCACCACGCTGCACGAGCATCTGCTCGAAAGCGAACTGTTCGGGCACGTGCGCGGCGCGTTCACCGGCGCGATCAAGGACAAGCCCGGACGCCTGGAAGCGGCGGATGGCGGCACCGTGTTCCTCGACGAGATCGGCGATATTCCCCCGCCGCTACAGGCCAAGCTGCTGCGCTTCCTGCAGGAGAAGGCGTTCGAGCGGGTGGGCGGCACCGAAACCATCCACATCGACGCCCGCATCATCGCCGCTACCAACCAGGATCTCGAACAACTGGTGCGCGACAAGCGCTTTCGCGAGGACCTTTACTACCGCCTCAACGTGATCGAGATCCGCGTGCCCCCACTGCGCGAACGGCAGAGCGAGATCATCGCGCTCGCCGAACATCTGATCGCCCGCTCCGCCGAGGTCCATCACAAGCCCGCGCTCAAGCTGAGCGAGGAAGCACGCGCCGCGCTGCTCGCATATTCATGGCCGGGCAATGTGCGCGAATTGCGCAACGTGATCGAACGCGCGGTGGTGCTGTCGCGCGGCGATGCGATCGCGCTGAGCGATCTGCCGGACCGGGTGCTGGGCGGGACGCGCCGCGACGATCAGGGCCTGACCCTGGAGGAGCTCGAACGCAAACACATCCAGAGCGTGCTGGAGCAGGCGGTGACCCTGGAAGAAGCCGCCGACATGCTCGGGATCAACGTGGCGACGCTGTGGCGCAAGCGCCGCCGCTACGGACTCGAATAAGCCGGGCCTGCTTATATCGACTGGTTCTCGAGCCGGAATCCGATTCGCACTTCGACCTGGAAGATCGGCGAGCCGTCGGCCTTCACCGCGCCGCGGATATCGTTCACCTCGAACCAGTCGATGTTGCGCAGGGTCTCCCGCGCCTTGCTCAGCGCGTTGCGCACCGCCTGCTGGATACTGTCCTCGGATACTCCGACCACATCCACGATTTTGTATGTCTTCTCGGGCATGGCTGTTCCTTTCGGCAGGGCGAGCGAGATAGTCCCGTCTCTACGCCCTGCGCCGCGCTACCGCAAGCGCCATGAATCGCGCGGCGGGAAGGCCGCCGCCAACGCGGATGGATCCTCGATCGTGCGCAGGTCGAGTTGGAACGCGTCGTCCTTGATCCGGCCAACAATCGGGGGACGCGCGCGCCGGAACAGATCCGCAATCGCGTCGGGCGACATCCGCGGATGCGCGATGCGGAGGGCGACGGTCTCCAGTTCTTCGGTCGGCAGCGCT
>JAWOLJ010000037.1:0-8286 GCA_033853555.1 Myxococcota bacterium | reverse complement strand
CGCCAGGTTCTTCGTCGCCTGCCGCGCCGTGATCGCCGCCGTCAACGTCGTCTTCCCATGGTCCACGTGACCAATCGTCCCCACGTTCACGTGCGGCTTCGTCCGCTCGAACTTCGCCTTCGCCATCCCTTGTCCTCTCCGATCGTCCCGAGTCTGGAGCCCACGAGCGGGATCGAACCGCTGACCTCGTCCTTACCAAGGACGTGCTCTACCGACTGAGCTACGTGGGCCTGACCGCTCCCGTCCCGTCGTGGCGCCGCCGTCGCGCCCGTTGTGGCGCCGTCTTCGCGCCCGCCGGGTCCCCCCTCTTCGGATCCTCCGCGGTGTCGGCCCTGGCTCGCGCGTGGAGCGGGAAACGGGATTCGAACCCGCGACCCCGAGCTTGGAAGGCTCGTGCTCTAGCCAGCTGAGCTATTCCCGCCCGCGCCCGCCGGGGTGTCGCCACCCCGGGCCGACTCCTGTGGTGGAGAGGGGAGGATTCGAACCTCCGAAGGCGTGAGCCAGCAGATTTACAGTCTGCCCCGTTTGGCCGCTTCGGTACCTCTCCGCTCCGAACCCGAAATCCGGTCCCGAACATCCTGAAAGGAATCCCGAGAAAAAACGTGAAGCAACCCCTTCACCGCGCATCCCTCCGAAAGAACTCGCGGTCGCTCCCACGTCGACCGCTCCGCTCGAAGAGGCTGCTCGGCCACGAGGTTGCCGAGTAGTTTCCGTTCGTCCTTCGCCGCGTCCGTTGCCTGCGAAGCCGTCCCGACCCGGAGCTGGCGAGGGGACTCGAACCCGTAACCTGCTGATTACAAATCAGCCGCTCTACCGATTGAGCTACGCCAGCCTGGAGAGGAACGGGCGGAATATATAGCGGGGTCGGTGCCGGCAGCAACGGCCGCCGGCCGACGCGGCCGGGCGGCCGCCTCAGCGCGGGGCTCTTCGCACCAGCTCGAACAGGAAGACCGCCGCGGCGGTGGCCACGTTCAAGGAGGCCACCCGCCCCCGCATCGGGATCCGGGCGCGATGGTCGAGCCGCGGGCCGAGGCCGGGCCGGAGCCCCCGTCCCTCTCCCCCGAGGACGAGCACGAGATCACCCCGGAGCATCCGATCCGGCAGGGCGAAGAGCTCATCGGGAGCCTCGGGGTCCGCAGCCAGCGTCCAGTAGCCCGCCCCCTGGAGGGTCTCGAGGGCACGAGCCAGGTTGGTGACCCGCGCCACCGGCAGCACCTCGAGGGCGCCGGCGCTGGCCTTCGAAACGCTCGGCGTGGGGGGCGCGGTGCGGTGACGGGGCAGGAGGAGGCCGAGCGCTCCGGCCGCCTCGGCCACCCGCGCGATGGCCCCGACGTTCTGGGGATCCTGCACCTGGTCCAGCGCGACCAGCCAGCGCGGGCCCTCCCGCGGCTCGCAGAAGGTCTCGAGGGGGACCAGCGGCAGCGGGTCCGCCTCGAGCAGGAAGCCCTGCGCCCGGGCCTCGGCACCGGCCAGGCCATCGAAGGCCGGCCGCGGCAGGCGCGCACACGGGACCCCCGCCTCTGCGGCGAGCCCTTCCAGCGTCGCGAGCTCCGGGTGGCGCAGGCCCTCCCGCAGCACGAGGCGGTGGCAGCGCCTCCGCCGGGCTCGGAGCGCCTCGCGCACGGGATGGAAGCCGTGGAGGCGCTCGCCGGCGAAGCCGGCCTCAGGCATCGCCGGGGAGCGCCCGCTCGATCTCGTCGAGGACGCCTCGCGCCGCCGCCGCCGGATCCACCGCCATCGTGATCGGTCGGCCCACCACCAGGAGATCGGCGCCGGCGCGGATCGCCTCCGCCGGGCTTGCGGTCCGCCGCTGGTCGTCGGCGGCGGCGCCGGCGGGGCGAATCCCCGGCACGACCAGCCGGGCGGCGGGGCCGAGCTCTCGCCGCAGGCGCCCGGCCTCGCGGGCCGAGCTCACCACCCCGTCGAGGCCCGCCTCGCGGGCGAGGCGCGCCAGCCGCAGCGCGTGCGCCTCGGGCTCGGCCGCCACCCCGGTGCGCGCCAGGGCGGCGGCGTCGAGGCTGGTCAACACCGTCACCGCCACCAGCAGCGGCCGGCGCACGCCGGCGCGCGCGGCGCCCCGCTCGGCTCCCTCGAGCGCCGCGCGCAGCATGGCGTCGCCGCCTGCCGCGTGCACGGTCAGGAGCTCGACGCCATTCTGCGTCGCGGCGGCGGCGGCGCCCGCCACGGTGTTCGGGATGTCGTGGAGCTTCAGGTCCAGGAAGACGCGGCCGTGCTTCGCCGCGGCCTCCACCGCCGCCGGACCGGCGGCGGTGTAGAGCTCGAGACCCACCTTCAGCCACCCGGCGACGCCGCCGAGGCGGCGCAGCAGCTCCTCGGCCGCGGCGAGGGACGGCACGTCGAGGGGAACCGCCAGGCGATCGCGAGCCGGGGACCCCTGCGCCATCCGCCCTCCGCACCGCGTCGCATCGGCGCCTGGCCTCGGGCGCACCGGCGGCTTCGCCGCCCGGCGGCGCCCCTCGCTCGGCTGCGCCTCGCTGCGCGCTTCGCTTGCCTCAGACCGCGAGCTTAGCGCGCAGCTCCTCGAGGCCGGTCAGGAAGCGATCGGGCTCCGGAATGGCGGGGTGGTTCTTGAGCTCGAACTCGAGGTAGGCCACGAGCTCGCCCAGCGCCGCCGTCACCTGCGCATCGCGATCACCCGGCAGCTGGAGGGCGCGGCGGGTCAGCTCCTCCGGATCGAGCGTGGCGGCGCGGCCCACGCGCAGCCCTTCCAGCAGACGCGGATGGCGTTGCGCCGCCTCCTCCACCGTCCGCTCGAAGCGACGCCGAAGTGCGTCGACGCCCTCCACCGCGACGATCGGCGCTGCGAGCTCCGCCAGGAGCTTGACGCCGCTCTGCACTCGCGCGCGCAGGAGCTCCTCGTCGTGCAGGTGCAGATCGCCCTCGCCCACGTACTCGTCGCTCGGCGGGAGCCGCACCAGCTTGAGCGCGCCCACCACCCGCAGGAGCTGCACCGTGCGGGCGGCGGAGAGCGGGTCGAGCCCCACCTGGCGCAGCACCGCGCCGAAGTGGTGCTCGCTCTCCATGGCCTCGAAGATCGCGCGCTCGCTGCCGGCCAGGTGCGCGCCGGCGCCCGGCACCGGGATCAGCTCGACCCGCGGATCCTCCAGCAGCGTCAGGAACTTCAGCAGCTCGTCGCGGCGCTGCAGGCCCTCGGCCACCAGCCGGCGCGTCGGGAGCGAGAGACGCACGACGTTGTCGGGCTGGACCTCGCCCTCCCACACGTGCACGGTGCCCGAGGTGTAGGCGAAGAGCGAGCGGACGATCTCCTCCACCTGGTACTTGACGCCGTGCCAGAGCTCCCGGGGCGTCAGGAAGCCCCGCTCCACCAGCACCTTCCCGAAGCGCTCCGGCGGCGTGAAGCGCCGCTCCGTCTCGCGCAGCTGCTCGAGGCCGATCACGCCCGCCCGCAGCAGGCACTCGCCGAGCCGGTCCACCCGCTGGTTCGAGCTGGCGAACACCACCTCACCGCGATGCAGATAGACGGATTTCTGGTGCTCGCCGTGGGTGAAGAGCAGGAAGCCGGACTTCCCGTCGCCGTGGATCAGGCCCAGGATCTCGGCCAGCGGGAAGGCGCGGACGTTGGCGGTCAGCACGAGCTCGCGGTCCCAGGGCAGCGCGACACCCGCGCTCGCACCGCAGCGCTCCAGCAGGATGGTGCGGGCGCCGGCGTCCAGCACGCGCACGGACTCGTCGGCCGCGAGCCCGAGCTGTGCGCGCAGCGTCGACGGGATCTCGAGCGCGCCATCGCCGCGCCGGGGGGCCTGGGCCATGGCTCCTCTCTCGAAGTTCCAGGGCCGCCCGCTGCAGCCCTCGGCGGCTTCTTCGACGCAGCGCGAGATTCCCTTGAGCCGGACGTGGGCTCGCCCG
The DNA here is from genome assembly GCA_033853555.1 of Myxococcota bacterium. GTDB lineage: Bacteria > Myxococcota_A > UBA9160 > UBA9160 > UBA9160 > JAWOLJ01. Next base: position 4,398 of record JAWOLJ010000037.1, on the reverse strand, counting down.
AGAGCTGCGACCGGCAGGCGATGCGCACTCAAGCTGCAACCGGGTCCCGACCGATCGGAGGCGCGGGGGGATTCAGCATGCCGGAGAACCCGATGGAGCGGCGGCGCCACCCGCGCGTGCCGCTCGCGCTCTCGATCCGCGTCTCGAGCATCGACCCGGAGATCGATCCCTGGACCGGGCGGCCCTTCTTCCGCAGCTCGCAGGAGCTCTGCGCGAACCTCTCGCGCGGCGGCGCCTTCATCCGCACCCGCGAGCCCTTCGCTGCCGGCCGCCGGCTGCTGCTCGAGCTCGCGCTGCCCGACGGTCGCCCCCTGGAGGCGGTGGGACGCGTGGCCTGGACGCGCGTCGTGCTGCGACCCGCGGGCTCGGACGACGACGCGACGGGCGTGGGTGTGGAGTTCCTGGGTGGCGTTCCGGACGATCTCGCACGGCTCGAAGAGCTGGCGGGCAACGAGCCGGCAGCGGCCGCGCGCCGCGCGTGAGGCGCGGCGAGGCCCGGCATGTCGCGCGCGGCCGGCTGGCGCGGAACGCTTGAAGCGCTCGCTCGTGAGCGGTTATGCTCGCGCGCGCCATGAAGCCCCCCGGTGCCTACAGGATCGCGGGCCGCAGCCGCGGCTTCGAAGCGTACCTCGAGCCCTCGGTGCGGAGCGCCCGCCGGCTCGAGCGCATCCTCGGCTCGCTGCGCAGCCAGATCCGCGAGGGCGGGCGCGAGCGCGTGCGGCTGCGCCGCATCTTCAAGGACCCGCGCGAGGTCTATCGCCTGGAGGTCGAGGTCCCGGAGCTCGCGTGCCAGCGCATCACGCTGCTCGACCGGGAGGCGCTGGAGCGGCTGCTCTCCGCCGAGGACGTCCGGGCGGTGTTCGGGCGCTCGGCGGTGGCGGGCTAGCGTCCCGGCGCCCCGGCCGACGCGAAGCGGCGCCGGCGGGAGCCAGGGTGCCCGGGGCAGGGCTCGAACCTGCACGGCCGATGGCCAGGCGATTTTAAGTCGCCCGCGTCTACCCGTTTCGCCACCCGGGCGGCTCTGCGCGTCGCGGGGTGAGGCGGGAAGAGGATAGCCGAGACGCATGCTGCACGGGAAGAAGATCGTCGTGGTGATGCCCGCCTACAACGCGGCGAAGACCCTCGAGCGCACCTACTCCGAGGTCCCGCTCGACCTGGTGGACGAGGTCATCGTCACGGACGATGCCAGCCACGACGAGACGGTGGCGGTGGCGCGGCGCCTCGGCCTCCACACGTTGGTCCACGAGCGCAACCGGGGCTACGGCGGCAACCAGAAGACCTGCTACACCGAGGCGTTGCGCCTGGGCGCCGACGTGGTGGTGATGCTCCACCCCGACTACCAGTACACCCCGCGCCTGGTGGCGGCGATGGCCGCCATGATCGTGGACGGGCCCTTCGACGTGGCCCTGGGCTCCCGCGTCCTCGGCGGCCGCGCGCGCAGCGGCGGCATGCCCCTCTACAAGTACCTCTCGAACCGGATGCTGACGGCTGCGCAGAACCTGCTCTGCGGCGCCAAGCTCTCGGAGTACCACACCGGCTACCGGGCGTTCTCGCGCCGGGTGCTCGAGTCGCTGCCGCTCCTCGAGAACTCCGACGACTTCGTGTTCGACAACCAGATGCTGGCGCAGATCCTGTATACGGGCTTCGAGATCGGCGAGGTGAGCTGCCCCGCGGCCTACTTCGAGGAGGCCTCGTCCATCAACTTCCGGCGCTCCGTCCGCTACGGGATGGGCGTGCTCGGGACGTCGCTCCAGTTCTTCTTGCAGCGGCGCGGCTGGGCGAGCTTCGCGATCTTCGACCCGAAGGGCCGAACCCTCCCGACCGCTCCCGCCTCCATGGCTTCCGTCGCCGGAGGGAGCGGGAGCCTCGTCTGAATCGCCGCCGCTCGCGCGGCGCAGCAGCTCGAGGGCGCCGGCGATGCGCCGCCCGCTCTCCACGTCGAGGACGTCGATCTCGACGGGATCCAGCTCGCCGTCCATCTGCAGCTCGATGGAGGTCGAGAGCAGCCGCTCGCGCGTCGCGATTCGACGCATCCTCGCGTAGGGAAGATAGGCCGGGCGCGGCCCCACCAGCGTCTTCTCGCGCACCACGTGGACCGACGGACCGACGTCCCAGGGACCGCTGGGCAGCCACTCGACGCGCTCCCGCCATTCCCAGACGCGCACCTTCGCCTGGAGCCCGCCCTCGACCAGCGCGAAGCTTCCCTGCCTCGCGGCCTCCGTCTCCAGGGTGGTGACGGCGGCGCGCAGGTGCGCGTCGTCGAGGGGCAGGACGGGCGCGGGCCGGGGTCCGCCGCAGGCCAGGAGCCCGGCGACGACGCCGCAGCGCGCGAGCGGAAGGCGGATTCGAGCGAGACCCATGCTCGGGCGCTCCGTTCGAGCAGCGTAGCCCGTCGCCGGCGGCGGAAGCTCAGGCCGCTCCCGCGAGCAGCGGATCGAGGTCGCGCAGCCGCGCCGCCACCACTGCGGCGCTGGCAGGCCGGGCCTCGGGCTCCTTGGCCAGGAGCTCCCGCACCAGCGCGGCGAAGGCCTCGGGGAGCTCCGCGACGCGCTCGCGGGGATCCGGTGGCGGCGTGTGACGGTGGTGATAGGCGACGTCGCCGCTCGTGAAGGGCAGGCTTCCCGTCAGGAGCTCGAAGAAGGTGACGCCGAGGGCGTAGAGATCGGCGCGTCCGTCCACCGCGAGGCCGAGCGACTGCTCCGGCGCCATGTAGTAGGGCGTCCCGCCCACGATGGTCGACGAGCGGCGCACCTCCTCCACCATCTTCGCCAGGCCGAAGTCCATGATCTTGAGCGTGCGGTCGCGGGTCAGGAAGAGGTTCGAGGTCTTGATGTCGCGGTGCACGATGCGGTTCTCGTGGGCATACTGGAGACCGGCCGCCGCCTGGAGGCCCAGGCGCTGCACGGTGCGCGGCCGGAAGCGGCTGCGCTGGCGCAACAGGGTCGAGAGCGGCTGGCCGTCCAGGAACTCCATGGTGATGAAGTAGCGGCCGTCCTCCTGGTCCACGTCGTGGATCGTGACCAGGTTCGGGTGGTTGAGCCGCGCGGCGCTCCGCGCCTCGCGCAGGAAGAGCTCCACGGCGCGCGGGTGGTCGCGCAGGCTCTCCGGCAGCCGCTTCAGCGCGACGATGCGATCCAGTCGCGTGTCACGGGCACGGAACACCACGCCCATCCCGCCGGCGCCCACCTGCTCCAGGATCTGGTAGCGGCCGTCGCTCCCGAAGGGAGCGGGCGCGCTTCCCGGCGCCGCGAGCGCGCGCTCGGCGCTGGCGCGCTTGCGCAGCGTCTCGATCCGGGTGGCCACGTGGGGTCGTCCGAGCTCGCGGCTGCGCACGGTCTCCATCACGGCGAGCGCCGGGCCGAAGCGGCCCTCCTCCTCGAGCAGCCCGCCGTACCACTCGAGTGTGTCGAGCGGTGCCTCCTCGGCGGCGCTCCCGGCGAAGAGCGGCTCCAGCAGCTCGAGCGCCCGCTCCCGCGCGCCCGCGGCGACGTGCGAGCGCGCCGCCTCGAGGCGCTCTCCCGCCGCCTCGAAGGCCGCCGCCGCCTGCGCGTGCTCGCCCCGTTCCCGGTGGAGCCGCGCCCGCACCCGCTGCGCCGCGAGCCCGTTCCCGCTCGCGTCGAGCGCCCGCGCCGAGGCCTCGAGGTTTCCGGCGAGGAAGGCCTCCACCGCCTCGGGGCAGCGGCCGAAGAGCGCCTCCTCCTCGCGCGCCAGGTCGAGCTGGAGGCGGATCGGCTCGAAGCCCCGCACCTCGAGCTCGCGCTCGGCGAGGGCGTCGGTGCTCGCGATCACGAGCGTGTGTCGGCCCGTCGGGAGCGAGAGCTGGAGCGACGAGCCGCGCGTGTAGCGCAGCGCCGCGGGGTTGCCGCGCAGACCGCCCCGCACCCGGGCGAGCGGGCGGCCCTGCTCGAGCGCCACCAGCTCCACCGGGCAGCGCGTGGGCCGGAGGTCGAAGTCCAGGCGCACGGTGCGGCCGCGCACGATGCGCACGCGCTTCTGCTCGAAGCGCGGCTCGGCCGGACCCCCGCCCGCGTCCTGGAGCGTGCCCTCCAGCACCACGAAGCAGTCGCCGGCCGGCAGACCCTGGAACTGCGCCTCGCGCGTCACCAGGAAGCGTTCGGTGCGGGTGGCGGTGGGTGCGAGCGCTGCCTCCGCGCCACTTTGGCGCCGGGCCTCGTTGCGGTCGGCGGCGGGCGGGCGGAGCGCCGGACGCCGCGACACCCGGACGTGGAAGCTCCCCTTGCGCTCCGCGGGATAGCCGATCCCGACCACCAGGTCGCCCTTGCCGCGGAGCGCGCGCAGCAGGGCCCAGACGCCGCCGACCCCCGCCAGCAGCAGGAGGAGCGGCGCGGCCCGCGAGCCGGGGCGCGAGCCCGCCCCCGCCGGAGGCTGCGCGGGCAG
>JAWOLJ010000036.1:0-24930 GCA_033853555.1 Myxococcota bacterium | reverse complement strand
AGTCGTTCGCTGCTCGAGGCCGTGATCATCGATCGGTCGAGCGCTCTCGGGGTGAAGCTGTACAGGGACGCCAAGACGAGGGAGCTCCGGGGACTGCGCGAGCTGACAGAGGACGTCGAGCGCCGATTCAAAGACCTGGGCCCGGCGATGGACTGCGTGGTGACCTGCGGCAACGAGGTCATGCACCCGCGCGCGACGAAGGGAGCAGAGACGATACGATTCTTCGCCAGCACTCCGAATCTCGCGAAGCGGTCCATCGAGGCGATCGGCGAGATCGTTCCCCGTCTCTACGTTGCGAAGCCGTGAGAGGGTCCCCGCCCCCGGGCTTGACGGCTACGACGCCGCGTTGGCGACCGGGCCTCGATGCGACTAACCTGGGCGTCGGTCCCCGGGAGAAGAGGATGACGAAAGCCCTCGAGAAGGCCTTCGAGCTGGCCTCGCGGCTGCCCGACGACGCACAGGACGAGCTGGCGCAGGCGATCGTCGCGGAGCTAACTGCTGACAGCCGCTGGCAGGAGCTGCTGGCCAGCTCTCCGCAGGGTCTCGAGCGCCTGGCCGACGAGGCGCTCGAGGAGGAGCGCTCCCGCAAGACCAAGCCCCTCGACCCGCGCTCGCTTTGATCTCCCGGACGACGGCCCGCTTTCGGCGGTGCTTGGACGCGCTTCCGCCGGAGATCTGCGTCAGCGCGAGGCGGGCGTACCAGCGCTTTGCGGTCGATCCCCGTCATCCGAGCCTACGGTTCAAGCAGGTGCACGCCCGGCGGCCGATCTTCTCGGTCCGCGTCGGTCTTGGCTACCGAGCGTTGGCGGTGCGGGAGGGGGACGCGCTGATCTGGTTCTGAATCGGGTCGCACGCAGACTACGACCGTCTGCTCCGAGAGCTCTGAGCGTCCGGGCTTCGCCCGCCGCTACCGGATGTACCCCAGCGCGCGCAGGCGCTCCTCTTCCGCCTGGGAGAGGCTGCGCTCGCTGCCGCCCTCCACGTGATGCGCACGAGCCGCCTGCTGCTGCGCATCCGCGAGGCTCCGCAGCTCGGCCGCCTTGGCCGGGTCGGCCTGCACGAGATTGCGTCGCTCGGCGGGGTCCTCCGTCAGGTGGAAAAGCGCGTTCGTGGGAAGGCCGCGCGGGTTCCCGGAGTTGGCCTCGATCCACTTCCAGTCGAAGGTGCGAAGCGCGCGCAGCACGTTCCCTTCCAGGTCCTCCTCGGCGAAGTGCTGGCGCGCGGCGGGATCGGGATCCGGGAGCGCGAGATCCACGCCCTGCATGGCGGGCGGGAGCGGGGCCCCCGCGCGGCCGAGCAGCGTGGGCGCCACGTCGAGGAGCCCCACCAGGTGGTCCTCCACCACCGGCGGCGCGGCCGCAGCGCCCTTCTGCCACTTGACGACGAGCGGCACGTGGATCTGCTCGTCGTAGAGCGTGGTGCCGTGCCACCAGCCGCCGTGCTCCTGGAACTCCTCGCCGTGGTCCGCGGTCAGCACGATCACGCTGTCGTCGTAGAGGCCGAGCGCGCGCAGCCGCTCCACCAGCATCCCCACGCTCTCGTCCACGTGGCGCACCTCGCCCGAGTAGAGCTCCTCCATCTCCTTCGCGCGTGCGGGGTCCGGGTTCTCGGTCTCCACGCGCGCGATGGCGTAGCCGTCGTAGGGATGACGGAAGTAGGGATCGTGGGGATCCATGTAGTGCAGGAACAGGAAGAAGCGCGAGCCGCGGTGCCGCTCCAGCCAGTCGAAGGCGTGGGCGTTCACCGTTCTCGAGTCCTGGTAGTAGTCGGTGACGCGATGCCCCGGCCGCAGCTTGAAGAAGACCTTCCGCACCAGCTGGTAGAGGATCAGCTTCGAGGAGGACTCCTGCGCCCCCGCCAGATAGTCGGGCGCCAGGTACTGGTACTCGTCCCAGCCGTGGTCGAAGCCGAAGCTCGGCGCGAGGTTGATGTTGGAGACGATGCCGCCCGTGGCGTAGCCCCGGGTCTGGAGCGCCTCGGAGACCAGGTGCGCTTGCGGCGAGAGGCGCGCGGTCTTCGAGATCGCGCCGTGGCTCGACGGGAGGAGCGAGGTCAGGATGGTCGCGATCGAGGGCTTGGTCCAGGAGGCGTGCGAGAACGCCAGGTAGCGCGTGCCGCCGTCCGCGGCGAGGGCGCAGATGTGGGGCGTCGCATTCGTGGAGCCGTAGCACGAGAGATGATCCGCCCGCAGCGTATCCACGATGATCAGGATCAGGTTGGGGCGGGCGGCCAGGGCCGGCGGAACCGGCGGCGCCGCCGCGGGCGGCGGCGGGGCCGGTGCGACGCGCGCCGCCGCCAGCGCACCGCCGGCGCAGACGAGCGCCAGCAGCCCGAGCGCCGGGAGAGGCCGCATCAGTGCGCCCGCGCGTGACACGAAGACGCGTCGGCCGAGCAGGAGCAGAGCCAGGGCGAGGGCCAGCCCACCCACCGCCAGCGCCGCCAGCCAGGGCAGCGGGATCGGCTGCTCGTGGAAGAGATCGCGCCGCACGCGGAACAGCGCGATGGCGAAGGCGAGCGGGAGGGCCCCGCCCAGCCAGACCAGGGTCGGCGTCCATCCGCGCAGCTCGTCGCTCTCGAGTGGAAGGAGCCCGAAGACCAGGCCGCCGGCGGCGCCGAGCAGGCCCAGGAAGGCCGCGTAGGCGAGGGGTGCGTACCACAGCACCTGGGCCTCGCCGCCCAGGCCCTCGCGCGCGATCGCCGCCGTCTCCGCCGCGCCGATCACCACGCCGGCCACCACGCCGGCACCGAGGCCGAGCGCCAGCGCGAGCCGCACCCGCCGGCCGAGGGGCGGTGGCGCGCCGAGCCCGCCGGCGGGGCCTCTCGTGCCGAGCGCCAGCGCCGCGCGCGCCGCCTCCTCGTAGTCCACCTGCACGCCCTCCACGCGGCACCAGGCGGGGCGATAGTCCGCGCCGCGCAGCCACCAGAAGATGCCACCGAAGAGCGTCAGGGCCTCGGCCGCCCAGAAGCCGAGCGCCGCGGAGACGATCGCAGCGCCGGGGCCGATCATGTGGCCGAGGAGCACGTACTGCGCGGCCTCGCGGATCCCCGCGCCCGCGATGGTGAACGGGCTCACCACGGTGGCGAAGATCTGGATCGAGGAGCCGAAGGCGATCGGCCAGAAGTGCGCGCCGTGGGCGCCGATCGCGAGCGCCGTGAAGTAGTACATGGCGGCGGTGGTGAAGTGCACGAGGAAGGAGAGTCCGAGCGCCTCCAGCACCAGGCGCTTGTCATCGCGATAGGCCGAGGCGGCATGGGCGAGCCGCATCACGAGCCCCTGGAGCCGCGCCTTGCCGGGGAGCGGCACCACGCGCAGCCCCCACTCCACCAGGCCCGGGAACCAGACCAGCGCCAGCATGGCGCCGATCAGGCCGAGCGAGATCGGCACCGTGAGCGCCGCAACCAGTCCTGCGCGGTCGCCGAAAATCGAGATGCCGAAGGGCAGCGCCACCAGGAAGGAGAGGAAGATCCCGGCGAAGCCGAGGAGCTTCTCCAGCACGGTGGCGGCCGTGACCTCGACGGTGCGGCCGCTGAAGCGTGCGGCGTCGTAGAGCTTGTAGCCGTCGAGGCCGGCCGTGCCGGGCAAGAAGGTCCCGATGAAACGACCGATCAGGAAGGCGCCGAAGATGTGGCGGAAGGGAAGGTCGACCTTCTGGCCGCGCAGCAGCACTTGCCAGCGCAGCATCGAGGAGAGGATCCCGATCAGCTTCACACCGGCTGCGAGCGCCACGAAGAGCGCGAAGCTCGTGGCGTCGATCCCGCGCACGGTGTCGAGGATCACGCGCCAGGCGGCCACCCGAGCGCCGCTCTCGAGCTGCACGGGGTGGGCCAGCAGGAGCCAGAAGGCCCGCACGGTGAACCAGGCCTTGAGCAGGTTCAGCAGGTGACCGCGCCAGGGCGGGCGCGCGAAGCGCAGCACCGCGAGCGCGAGGAGGGCCAGCAGCAGGAACTCGGCCAGGATCCACACTCTAGGGTGCCTCCCCGTTCACGATCTCGCGTCGCCGGATCCGGTACTCGCTCTCCGAGATCTCGCCGCGCTCGCGCGCGGCCTCGAGGTCGGAGAGCTTGCGCAGCGCATCGGCCGAGAGACCCGGCGGGAGATCGGCGGGGCCCGCGGCGGGGAGCTCACCGCCGGGCGAGTCCATCAGGATCGTGCGGCGCAGCACGCGGCCGTCCGGGCCCACGCGGAGCGCCGTGGCCTCGCGAAAGATCGGGTCCCGCCACTCCACCGCCACCTCCTGGGCGCTGGTCGGCGTCATGGCCTCCGAGGCGACCACGCGAAAGTGTCCGTCGAGCCGCGTGGGATCGGGCTCGCCGAGGGGCTGCTCGCGCAGGTCCGAGGTCTTCTCCACCAGCGCGTCGAGGCGCTGCAGGAAGACGTGCAGGCGGTCGCCTCGGGCGTAGACCAGGACGCTCGTCAGGTATTCCTGGGTGAAGATCCCGAGCTGGCGCTCGCGACGGCGCGCCTGCGCCACCACGTCCTGCGCCGGCGTGGCCTTGCCGAGGCCGAGCGCGAGGGCGTCACCGAGCTCGTAGACCAGCTCGGCGGGGATCGCCGGCTGGCGCGCATCGGTCTTGTCCCCCTCCTTCCGCACCTCGATCCGCGAGAGGATGTGGGCCATGCGTGCGCCCGAGATCACCACCGGATGGGCGAAGCCGCGGTCCACGGGCTCGCCGTGCCGGGTCTGCGTGCGGAGCGCCACGTCGATTCCGCCGGCGCTCCAGACCGGCGCGCGCGCGTAGCGCGCGCCGCAGGCGACGAGCGTCGACGCCGCCAGGCCGAGGGCGACGCATACGACAGGCGAGGCGCGGGGCATCGGACGGCACTCCGGCGTTGGCCCGGCTCCGACGGTGCAGCGGGCCCCGGGAGCCTAGGCCCCCGTCCAGACGCCGACCAGTCGGTGGACGCTGAAGCTCGCGGCGTAGGCCAGGACCAGCAGATAGCCGAAGGCGAAGGCGGGCCAGCGCCAGGAGTTGGTCTCGCGCCGCATCACCGCGAGCGTGGAGGTGCACTGGAGCGCGAAGACGAAGAAGACCAGGAGCGCCGCCACCGTCGGTGGCGTGAAGATCGGCCGGCCGCTGCGCGGGTCCACGTCGGCCCGCACCGCCTGGCGGAGCGAGGCGTCCTCGTCGGTCGCGGCGTAGATCTGCGCCAGCGTGGAGACGATCACCTCGCGTGCCGCGAGGCTCGCCACCAGGCCCACCCCGATCTTCCAGTCGAATCCGAGGGGCGCGATGGCCGGCTCGATGGCGTGGCCGAGGCGCCCGGCGAGGCTGTGCTCCAGCGCGAAGCGGCCGGCCGCGGCGGGAGGGAGGCTCGGCGGTGGCGTGGCCGAGGGAAAGTGGAGGAGCGTCCAGAGCACGACCGAGACCCCGAGGATGATGGTGCCGGCGCGGCGCAGGAAGGCCCGCGCGCTGCCCCAGACCTGGGTCAGGAGCAGCCGCAGCGTCGGCACGCGATAGGGCGGGAGCTCCATGTAGAACGGGAGCCCTTCCCCGCGCAGGAGCGTGCGCTTGAGCACCGCCGCGGCCGTCAGCGCCGCGAGACCGCCCAGCAGGTAGAGGCCGAAGAGCGCGAGGCCCTGCAGGCCGAGCGGGCCGAGGACGCGGCGCGCCGGCACGAAGGCTCCAATCAAGAGCGTGTAGACCGGGAGCCGCGCGGAGCAGGTCATGAGCGGCGCCACCAGGATCGTCACCAGCCGGCTGCGGGGCGAAGGGATGGTGCGCGTCGCCATGATCCCGGGCACGGCGCAGGCGTAGGAGGAGAGGAGCGACACGAACGAGCGTCCCTCGAGGCCGATCCGGCCCATCAGCCGGTCGATCACGAACGCCGCGCGCGCCATGTAGCCGAAGTCGTCGAGCAGGTAGAGGAGGGTGAAGAGGAGCACGATCTGCGGCAGGAAGACCACCACCGATCCGACGCCGCCGAGCACCCCCTGGGTCAAGAAATCCGTTGCGACGCCCGGCGGGAGCGCAGCGTGCACGGCCTGGGCGGCAGCCCCCACCGTGCGATCGAGCGCGTTCATCGCGGGCTGCGCCCAGGCGAAGATGAGCTGGAAGAAGGCGAGCATCACCGCGACGAAGATCAGGCTCCCGGCCACCGGATGGAGCACCACCCGATCGATCGCGTCGGTGATGCGGCTTCGGCCCGGTCGCCGGCGCAGCACGTTGGCCAGCACGGACTCCGCCCAGGCCGCGCGCTCGACGGGCTCCCCCGGCGGCAGAATGGGCGGGCGGCTCCAGCGCTCCGGGTGGCCGAGCAGGTGGCGCAGCGAATCGAGCCCGAGTCCGCGGTGTCCCACGACTCCCAGCACGGGAACCCCGAGGGCGCGCTCCAGGTGAGGCAGGTCGAGCTCGCCTCCGCGTGCCGCGAGCTCGTCCACCATGGTGACGACCAGGCAGGCCGGGAGGCCGAGGCGCAGCACCTGCGCCACCAGCAGGAGCGAGCGCTCCAGGGTGCAGGCGTCCGCCACCGCCACCAGCGCGTCGGGCCGGGGGACGCCCGCGAGCTCGCCCGCCAGGAGGCGCGCCACCACGGCCTCGTCGGGGCCGATCGGCGTCAGGCTGTAGGTGCCGGGAAGGTCCACCACCACCACGCGGCGGCCTTCGATCGCGATCTCGCCCTCGCGACGCTCGACGGTGACGCCGGGGAAGTTCCCGACCTTGGCGCGCAGGCCGGTCAGCGCGTTGAAGAGCGTGGTCTTTCCGCAGTTCGGGCTCCCCACCAGCCCGAGGCGGAGGGGCGCTCCCAGCACCGCCTCGGTCACGCTGCGGGATCCAGGCGGCGCCGCACACGGATGCGCGCCGCTTCGCTCCGGCGCAGGCAGAGGCGATACCCGCGCAGCTCGTAGACCACCGGGTCGCCGAGCGGGGCGCGGCGCACCACCGAGATGGCGGTGCCGGGCAGGAGGCCGAGGTCGAGGAGCCGGCGCCCGATCGCATCGTCCCCGGTCACCGCCACCACGTAGCCCGCCTCGCCCGGGCGGAGATCCGCCAGGCGGACGAGCAGGGCCGGCTCGCCTTCGGGATCGGGGAGGCCGGCGGTGGGGGTCTGGACCGGGGCAGCCATCCTGGAAAATGAAAGTCGATTTCGAGAGGCTCGGCAAGGGCTCGACGGAGGGCCGCCCGGCGGTCGTCCCGCCCGGACGGAATCATTTGGGAACATGTTCTCTATTCCTGCTCGCTTCGGAGCTGGCGGGTCATCAGGCGCTCGGCAGCCTCCGCAGGCGCCAGCTCTCCGGCCAGGACCCTTCGCGCCATGCCAGCGATCGGCAGGTCCACGCCGAGCAGCTCGGCCAGTCGGCAGGCGGCCTCCGTGGTGCGCACTCCCTCCGCCACCTGGCGCATCCCGGCCAGGATGTCCGGAAGCTTTCGCCCGCGGCCGAGCTCGAGCCCGACCGCTCGATTGCGCGAGAGCCCGCCGGTACAGGTCAACACCAGGTCGCCCATCCCGGAGAGCCCGAGGAAGGTCAGGGGATCGGCGCCGAGGCGCACACCGAGCCGCGTGATCTCGGCGAGCCCTCGGGTCATGAGCGCCGCCCGGGCGTTGTCCCCGAGACCGAGGCCATCGCAGATCCCCACCGCCAGCGCGATCACGTTCTTGAGCGCGCCGCCCACCTCCACGCCCACGATGTCGCTGTTCGAATAGCAGCGGAACCAGGGACAGGAGAGCGTGGTCTGCACCGCCACGGCGTAGGTCTCCTCCCGCGCGGCCACCGTCACCACGGTCGGCTTTCCCATGGCGACCTCGTGCGCGAAGGAGGGCCCGGAGAGCGCGACGATCTGCGGGGCGTGGGTCGGGCCGAGCACCTCGCCCAGCACCTGGTGCATCAGCAGGCCGCTCTCGAGCTCGATTCCCTTCACGGTGGAGACCACGAGCGCGCCCTCGGGCAGGAAGCGTCGGGCCGCGCCCATCACCTGACGCACGCCATGGCTCGGCACGGAGCAGATCACGAGCTCGCGGCCAGCCAGTGCCTCGCCGAGCTCGGCCGTGGCGCGCACGCGCTCGGGGATCCGGAAGTCCGAGAGATATCGGGGATTCCTCCGGTCCTGATTGATCGCGCGCGCGGTCTCGGGATCGCGCGCCCAGAGCGTGACCTCGTGCTCGCGGGCGCAGAGCATCGCGAGGCAGGTGCCGAAGCTGCCCGCTCCGAGCACGCCGACGGGGGTGGGCATGGCCGCAGTCTAACCTCCATTTCCGCGTTCCGTTTTCTTGACGCTTCCGAGCGCGGTGGCTAACGTGCGCGCGGGTTCGCCCCCGGCGCTTCTCATCGTCGCCGGGCGGTCCGCTCACGCGGCGGGCTCACGCGCTGAAGGGGCTCTCATGCTCGCCGAGTACGCCGGCGTCCTGGTGAACCTCGCAATCGCGCTGATCGTCACCGGCGCGATGCTGACCCTGCATCTGCTGATCGGACCCAAGCGTCGCTTCGCCGAGAAGCTCGACCCGTTCGAATGCGGCGAGCGGCCGATCGTCTCCCCGAAGCAGCGCTACTCCGTGAAGTTCTACCTGGTGGCGATGCTCTTCATCCTGTTCGACGTGGAGGCGGTGTTCACCTATCCCTGGGGCGCCGTCTTCCGGCAGCTCGGCTGGTTCGGCTTCGTCGAGATGCTGACCTTCATCGCGGTCCTGGCGGTGGGACTGATCTACGTCTGGCTGAAGGGCGCGCTCGAATGGTGATCTCGGCCGAGACCCGCGCGAAGATCGAGACCGAGATCGCGAAGGTTCCCCAGAAGCGGGGCGCGCTGCTGGCGGCGCTCCACCTGGTGCAGGCGGAGCTCGGCCACGTCTCCCTCGAGACCGCCCGCGAGCTGGCCGAGCTCTTCGAGCTCAAGCCCGTCGACGTGCAAGAGGTCGTCACCTTCTACAACATGTTCTACGACCGACCGCAGGGTCGGCATCACGCCTACGTGTGCACCAACCTGCCGTGCTCCCTGCGCGGCGCTCGCACGCTGCTGAAGCAGCTCGAGGCGCATCTGGGGGTGGAGGCCGGCGAGACCACTGCGGACGGGCGCATCACGCTCGGCCACGAGGAGTGCCTCGGCGCCTGCGCCTATGCCCCGATGATGCGGGTGGACGGCGTCTACCACGAGGATCTCGACCTCGCCAAGGCGAAGCAGATCCTGGACGGGCTGAAGTAGGGATGGGTCTCAAGGTCCCGTACGTCACCAGCTACCTGAGCGAGCACTTCGCGGACGACGAGTTCGGCGCTCTCCAGGGCTACGAGCGCCGGGGCGGCTACCAGGCCGCGAAGAAGGCGCTGCGCGAGATGACGCCGGAGCAGGTGATCGAGCTGGTGAAGACGTCGGGGCTCCAGGGCCGCGGCGGCGCGGGCTTCCCGACCGGCATGAAGTGGTCGTTCATGCCGAAGGACACGCCGAAGCCGAAGTACCTGGTCTGCAACGCCGACGAGTCGGAGCCGGGCTCCTTCAAGGACCGCATCCTGCTGGAGCGGGGCCCGCACCAGCTCCTCGAGGGCATCCTGATCGGCGCCTGGGCCACCGGCGCCTCGCGCACCTTCGTCTACGTGCGCGGGGAGTACGCGCAGCCCGCCGCCGAGCTCCAGCGCGCCGTCGACGAGGCCTACGCCAAGGGGTATCTCGGGCGCAACGTCATGCGCAGCGGCTTCCAGCACGACGTGCTGGTGGTGCGCGGCGCCGGCGCGTACATCTGTGGCGAGGAGACGGGCCTCCTCGAGTCGCTCGAGGGCAAGAAGGGCCAGCCGCGCAAGAAGCCGCCGTTCCCGGCGGAGTACGGCGCCTTCGGCATGCCCACCACGGTCAACAACGTGGAGACCTTCTGCCACGTGCCGCACATCGTGTCGAAGGGCGCGGACTGGTTCCGCTCCTTCGGCACCGAGAAGAGCCCGGGCAGCACGATCTTCGGTGTGTCGGGCCACGTGGTGCGGCCGGGTCTCTACGAGCTCCCGCTCGGCACGCGGCTCGACGAGATCGTCTTCGAGCACGCGGGCGGGGTGCCCGACGGCCGAAAGATCAAGGGCGTGATCCCGGGCGGCATGTCGATGCCGATCCTCCCCGCGGGCCAGCTCGACGTGCCGATGGCCAACGAGTTCCTGCGCGAGCGCAAGACCATGCTCGGCACCGGCGGCGTCATGGTGATGGACGAGACCACCTGCATGGTGCGCGTCGGCTGCGTGATCGGCTGGTTCTTCCGTGACGAGTCGTGCGGACAGTGCACGCAGTGTCGGGAGGGCACCGGCTGGATCCACAAGATCATGCAGCGCATCGAGCGCGGCGCGGGGACGCGCGAGGACCTGGACCTCCTGCTCGACATCGCGAGCAAGATGGAAGGCCAGACCATCTGCGCCTTCGCCGACGCCGCGGCCTGGCCGGTGCAGGGGCTGCTGCGTCACTTCCGCGAGGACTTCGAGACGCACGTGCGCGAGCGCAAGTGCCCGTTTCCCGCGAGCTTCGAGCTCTGAGATGCCCAGGATCACGGTCGACGGCGTCGAGCTCGAAGCGAGTGCGGGACGCACCGTCCTGCAAGCGCTCGACGACGCCGGCCTGCTGATGAACGGGATCGAGATCCCGCACTACTGCTGGCATCCCAAGCTCTCGATCGACGGCTCCTGCCGCCTGTGCCAGGTGGAGATCGAGGGCTTCCCGAAGCTCCAGATCGCCTGCAACACGCCGGTGAAGGACGGCATGGTGATCCACACGCGCACCGAGCGCGTGAAGCGCGCACGCGAAGGGGTGATGGAGCTCCTGCTGATCCACCATCCCCTCGATTGTCCGATCTGCGACAAGGCGGGCGAGTGCAAGCTCCAGGACTACGCCTTCGACCACGGCCTCAAGCACGCCCGCACCGTGGAGCCGCGGCGGGCGCGCAAGAAGCGCGTGGACCTGGGTCCCACCATCGTCTTCGACCAGGAGCGCTGCATCCTCTGTCGTCGCTGCGTGCGCTTCTGTCGCGAGGTGCCGAAGACCGGCGAGCTCGGGGTCTTCGACCGCGGCGAGCGCTCGGTGCTCGAGACCTTCCCGGGCCTGCGGCTCGAGAACGACTACTCCATGAACGTGGCCGACATCTGCCCCGTCGGCGCGCTCACCACCAAGGACTTCCGGTTCAAGATCCGGGTCTGGTTCCTGGACGACGTGCCGGGCGTGTGCACCGGCTGCGCCAACGGCTGCAACGTGTTCCTCGGCACCGCGAGCAACAAGGTCTACCGCTACCTCCCGCGCCGCAACGACGCGGTGAACGAGACCTGGATCTGCGACGCCGGCCGCCTCTCCTACAAGGAGATCGGCGCCGCGGACCGCCTGCGGGAGAGCGCGGTCCGGGGCGAGGGCGGGCGGCTCGAGCCGGCCAGCGCGCAGGACGCCATCGCGCGCGCCGCGGCCCGGATCCGGCGGCTCGTCGACTCGAAGGGCCCCGGCGTGGTGGCGGGGCTCGCCTCGGCCCATGCCACCAACGAGGATCTCGCGGTCTTCAAGCGGCTGCTCGAGGCCCTCGGCACCGAGAGCGCCGGCCTGGTGACGCTGCGCGGCGCCGCCGACGCGCTGCTGGTGAAGGAGGAGAAGGCGGCCAACGCGACCGGCGCGCGAGCGCTCGGCTTCGGCGATCCGCGGCCGCTGCTGGAGCGGATCCGCGGCGGAGGGATCGATGCGCTCCTGGTGATGGGGCACGACGTCCTCGATCCGTCGCTTCTCGGGGGAACCGAGGCCCTGGCGCGCCTCGACACCGTCGTGCTGATGGACACCCACCACTCGGACCTCGAGCGCGTGGCCCACGTGGTGCTTCCGGCCCGCCACGCGGCGGAGAAGCTCGGCACCCTCACCAACTTCGCGGGCCGGGTGCAGCGCGTGCGCCCGGCGGTCGAGCCGGCCTGGGAGGCGCTGGCGGAGGCCGAGATCCTGTGGCGTCTCGGCGTCGCGCTCGGGCTCGCCGGCTTCGAGGGCCGCTTCGACGCGCGGGCGGTCTCGAAGGAGCTCGGGCAGCGCTGGCCGGCCTTCGCCGGCATCGACTGGGAGAGCGTCGGCGACGACGGGCGGCTGCTCGCGACCCTGGTGGCGGGCGGAAGCCCCGCGGCGGGGACGCGCTAGATGCCCCTCGACGTCCTGATCAAGACGCTCTTCATCGTGCTGGTGGTGGTGGGCGCGTTCGCGCCGGTGATCACCTGGATCGAGCGCAAGCAGAGCGCCGTGATGCAGGACCGGGTGGGCGCGAACCGCGCCGACGTCATGGGCGTCACGGTGCTGGGACTCCTCCACCCCCTCGCCGACGTGATCAAGCTGATCACCAAGGAGGACGTGGTACCGGCGGGCGCGAACCGCGTGATGCACCTGATCGCTCCGCTGATCGCCGCCATCCCCTCGATCATCGCCTTCGCCGTGATCCCCTACGGCGGCGTCTACCACTTCGGTGACACCACGGTGAACCTGGTGGTGGCGGACGTGGACTGGGGCGTGCTCTATCTCTTCGCGATCGGCTCGCTCGCGACCTACGGCACCGTCCTCTCCGGCTGGGCCAGCAACAACAACTGGGCGCTCCTCGGCTCGCTGCGCGGCTCGGCGCAGATGATCTCCTACGAGGTCACGATGGGGCTCTCCATCGTCGGCGTCTTCATGTGCTTCGGCACGCTCAAGCTCACCGACATGGCGTTCGCCCAGGACGCGACCTTCCGGGTCTTCGGCTTCCTCGAGGCCTTCGGCTGGATGCACCCGCTCCCCGCGTGGCTGTCCTGGGCGCAGCTCCCGACCTGGGGCATCGTGCTCCAGCCCCTGGGATTCGTGCTCTTCCTGACCTGCATCATGGCCGAGAACAAGCGCCCGCCCTTCGACATCCCGGAGGGCGAGTCGGAGATCGTGGCCGGGTACTTCATGGAGTACTCGGGCATGCGCTTCGGCCTGTTCTACATGTCCGAGTTCATCGAGGTCGTGGTGATCGCAGGGATCGTGACCGCGATCTTCCTCGGCGGCTGGTCGATTCCCTGGCTGCCGAGCGCCCGGATCGTGGCCCACGTCTCGGCCACCTTTGGCGACGGCTTCGCCAACGGCGTCTGCATGCTGCTCCACGTGCTGACCTTCTTCGCCAAGGTGCTGCTGATGATCTGGCTGCAGATGACCATCCGCTGGACGCTCCCCCGCTTCCGCTACGACCAGGTGATGGACCTCTGCTGGAAGATCATGCTGCCGCTCTCGCTGGCGAACATCGTGGTGACGGGCGCGGTGATCCTCCTGATCCAGGGCGCGACGAAGTGACCGCCTCGCTGCTCTTCTTCTACCTCTTCGCGGTGTTGGCGCTGGTCTCGGCGCTGGGGATGGTGCTGAACACCCGGAACACCGTGGCCGCCGCGATGTGCCTGGTGGTGACCATGCTCGCGCTGGCCGGGATCTACCTGCTGCTCGACGCCTACCTGATCGCGGCGCTCCAGGTGCTGGTGTACGCCGGCGCGATCGTCGTGCTCTTCGTCTTCGTGGTGATGCTCTTGAACCTGCGGAGCGACGCGTTCCCGCCCTCGCGACAGCTCGCGTCCAAGGGAATCGTCGTGCTGCTGGGTGGCTTCGTGCTGTGGAGGCTTGTGCTGCTGCTCCCGGGGATGCTGCCGGCGCAGCAGCCGCTGCCCGCCGGCTTCGGCGGCTACCAGGCGGTGGCGCTGGAGCTCTTCACGCGCTGGGTGCTGCCGTTCGAGGTGGCTTCCTTCCTGCTCCTGGCGGCGATCGTCGGCGCCGTGGTCCTCGCCAAGCGGAGGCTCGATAGCCGATGATCCCCCTGGAGCAGGTGATCGCCCTCTCGGCCGCCCTCTTCGTGATCGGGCTGGTGGGCGCCGTGGTGCGACGCAATCTGATCGTGATCCTGATGTCGATCGAGCTGATGTTGAATGCGGTGAACCTGGCGCTGGTGGGGTTCTCGCGCGCACACGCCCAGCAGAGCGGCCAGATCTTCGTCTTCATGGTGATCGCCGTGGCGGCCGCCGAGGTGGCGGTGGGGCTCGGCATCCTGATCTCGCTCTTCCGCAACCGCGACTCGATGAACGTCGAGGACGTGAGCCTGCTCAAATGGTAGACGGCGCGATCGCCTCGCCGCTCCTGCGCTGGATCCCGCTGCTTCCGCTGGCGGCGGCTGCGATCCACGGCGTGATGCTCGGGCTCCTGCGCCGCACGCTGACGCGCGGCGGCGTGATCGCGCTCTCCTGCGGCGCCGTGATCGCCTCGTTCGTGCTCTCCTGCGTGGTGCTCGGCCAGCTCGTGGTCCTGCCCGAAGGCCAGCGCCTCTTGATCGACAGCCTCTACACCTGGGTCGGGGCCGGGCGCTTCAGCGCCGAGGCCTCCTTTCAGCTCGATCCCCTGTCCGCGGTGATGATCCTGGTCGTGACGGGCGTGGGCTCGCTGATCCACGTCTACTCGATCGGCTACATGGACGACGATCATCGCGACGACAAGGGGTTCCAGCGCTTCTTCTGCTACCTGAACCTCTTCACGTTCTCGATGCTGGTGCTGGTCCTCGGGGACAATCTCCTGCTGCTCTTCCTCGGCTGGGAGGGCGTGGGGCTCTGCTCCTATCTGCTGATCGGCTTCTGGTACGCCGATCGCTGGAACGCCTACTGCGGGATGAAGGCGTTCATCGTGAACCGGATCGGCGACTTCGCGTTCCTCGTGGGGATCTTCCTGGTGTTCTGGACGCTCGCCGGCGCCGGTCACCCGACGCTCGCCTTCCGCGACATCCAGGCCGCCTTCCCTGCGATCGGCGAGAAGACGGTGACGCTGCCGGACTGGCTGGGCTTCCTGCCGGGAGCGCCGAGCTGGCGGCTCGCCACGCTGATCGGACTCTGCCTCTTCGTCGGAGCCTGCGGCAAGTCCGCCCAGCTCCCGCTCTACGTCTGGCTGCCGGACGCCATGGCCGGCCCGACGCCGGTCTCCGCCCTGATCCACGCCGCGACCATGGTGACGGCCGGCGTCTACATGGTGTGTCGCCTCTCCTTCCTGTACGCCGCGGCGCCGGGCGCCTCGGCCGTGATCGCCTGGACCGGCGCGCTGACCGCGCTCTTCGCGGCGACCATCGCCATCACCCAGACCGACATCAAGAAGGTCCTCGCCTACTCGACGGTGAGCCAGCTCGGCTACATGTTCCTGGGAGCCGGCTGCGGCGGCTACACCGCGGCGATGTTCCACCTCGGGACCCATGCCTTCTTCAAGGCGCTGCTCTTCCTGGGCTCGGGCGCGGTGATCCTGGCCATGCACCACGAGCAGGACACGAGCCAGATGGGCGGCCTGTGGCGGAAGCTCCGCTTCACCCACTGGCTCTTCCTGGTGGGCGTGCTCGCGATCAGCGGCTTCCCCTTCTTCTCGGGGTTCTTCTCCAAGGACGAGATCCTGGTGACGGCCTACGCGGCGAAGCAGATCCCCGGGCATCGCGCGCTCTACGCCATCGGCCTCGGCACCGCGGCCATCACGGCGTTCTACATGTTCCGGCTCCACTTCCGGACCTTCTACGGCATGCCGCGAGCGTCGCGCGAGGTGATGGCGCACGCCCACGATCCCGACAACACCGTGATGGTGCCGCTGTGGGCCCTGGCGTTCCTCTCCATCGTCGGTGGCATCGTGGGCCTGCCCCAGGTCTACGGCGACATGCTGGGCGTGAAGGACTCGAACAGCCTGGCGAACTTCCTCGGGCCGGTGCTGGGGCACGCGGCGCACGAGGTGCCCCACGCGAGGGAGCTCGGCCTGGCCGGATTCGCCGTCGGCGCCTTCGCGCTCGGCCTCGCGGTGGCCTGGCTGCTCTACCTGCGCAACCCGGAGCTCCCGGTGCGCCTCGGCCAGGCGCTCTCGGGCGCCTATCGGCTGCTCTGGAACAAGTACTACGTGGACGAGCTCTACGACGCCGCGATCGTGCGGCCGCTGGTGGCGCTCTCCGACCTCGTGCTCTACCGGGGCGTGGACGCCGGGCTGATCGACGGCGTGGGCGTGAACGGGCCCGCGCGCGCGGTGGTGGGCTTCGCCTCGCGCGGCCTCAAGTACGTCCAGACCGGGCTCGCCCAGAGCTACCTCTTCTTGATGCTCCTCGGCGCCATCGCCGTGGTGGGCTGGATGGTGCGGTGAGCCGATGATCGACGCGCATCTGCTCAGCCTGGTGACCTTCCTGCCGCTCGCGGTGGCGCTCGTGCTGTTACTGGCGGGCCGCGCGCCCGAGCTGGTGTGGAAGGGCGTCGCGCTCGGCGCCAGCCTTCTCACGTTCGGGCTCTCGATCGGGCTCTGGCTCGGGTTCGATCCGACCCGGACCGGCTACCAGTTCGTGGAGCGCGCGCCCTGGCTCCCCGGCTGGGGCATCCACTACTTCGTCGGCATCGACGGGATGAGCCTCCTCCTGGTGATGCTCACCACGTTCCTGATGCCGATCGTGCTCCTCGCCTCCTGGAACGACGTCAAGCGCTCGGTGCGGAGCTACGTCTTCTTCATGCTCTCCCTCGAGACGGCGATGATCGGCACGTTCGTCGCGCTGAACCTGTTCCAGTTCTACGTCTTCTGGGAGCTGATGCTCGTCCCGATGTACTTCATCATCGGGGTCTGGGGCGGGGCGCGGCGCGTCTACGCCGCCGTCAAGTTCTTCCTCTTCACCATGCTCGGCTCGCTGCTGATGCTGGTCGCGCTGATCGTGGTCTACTACCTCCACTTCGAGCAGTTCGGGACCTTGAACCTCGACCTGGTGGCGCTCCCGGGCACGGCCGCGCGGGCCATCCTCGACACCCACGTCCCGATCGCCGGCCAGGCGGTGTGGTGGCAGACCCAGCCCTGGCTCTTCGCGGCGTTCGCCCTGGCCTTCGGCGTGAAGGTGCCGATGGTGCCCCTCCACACCTGGCTCCCCGACGCCCACGTCGAGGCGCCGACCTCGGGCTCGGTGATCCTGGCGGGCGTGCTCCTCAAGATGGGGACCTACGGCTTCGTGCGCTTCGCGCTGCCGCTCTTCCCGGTGGCCGCCGTGCAGTTCACGCCGGTGATCTTCACCCTGGCGGTGATCGGGATCCTCTACGGCGCCCTGGTCTCGATGGTGCAGAAGGACATGAAGCGGGTGGTGGCCTACTCCTCGGTCGCGCACCTCGGCTTCGTGATGCTCGGGATGTTCGCGCTGAACGTGGAGGGCCTGGAGGGAAGCGTCCTCCAGATGGTGAACCACGGCCTCTCCACCGGGGCCCTCTTCCTCCTGGTCGGCATGCTCTACGAGCGCCGGCATACCCGCGACATCGCGGAGTTCGGCGGCATCGCGAAGCCGATGCCGGTGTACGCGGCGCTGTTCGTGCTGGTGACCATGTCGAGCATCGGGCTCCCGATGCTGAACGGCTTCGTGGGGGAGTTCCTGATCCTGCTCGGCGCCTTCGCCAGGAGCCCCGCCTTCGCGGTCCCCGCCACCTTCGGCGTGGTGCTGGCCGCTGCGTATCTCCTGTGGATGGTGCGGCGCATCTTCTTCGGTCCGGTCGAGAACCCGGAGAACCGTAGCCTGATTGACCTCGGCCTGCGCGAGAAGGCGGTGATGGTGGCGATCGTCGTGCCGATCCTCTGGATCGGGATCTACCCCGACCCCTTCTTGCGTCGCCTCGACGCCTCGGTGCTGGAGGTGCTGCGGCGGGTGGAGGTCGGGATGGCCGGCGGCTCGGCCAACGCGCCGCACGCGGACCGGGTGGGGCTCGAGGCGCCGGCGCGGGCGGCCCTGGCGGAGGCCGGGCGATGAGCCAAGCCCCGGCGCTGAACCTCGGCACGCTGCTCCCGATCGGATCGGTCTGGCTCGGCGCCCTGCTGGTGCTGCTGGGCGAGGTGCTGCTCTCGCGGAGGCGGAGCTTCCTCGGACGCCCGGTGACGCCGGTCTGGATCGGCACCGTGCTCGCCGCGATCTCCACCTTCTTCCTCGTGCTCGCCCTCGCGATGTCGCTCCAGGCCTTCCTCTCGGGCGGAGCCGTGGACTTCGATCCCGCGCACCCGATGATCGAGCTCGACCGATTCTCGAACTTCGCGGTGGTCGTGGTGGTGCTGGGCTCGCTCCTCTCCTGCTGGCTGTCCGTCTCCTACCTGGTGGAGCTCCGGATCAACCACGGCGAGTACTACTCGCTCCTCCTGCTCGCCACCTCCGGGATGATGCTCACGGTGATGGCCGTCGATCTGGTGGTGCTCTTCCTCGGGATCGAGCTCATGAGCATCCCGATCTACGTGCTGGCCGGCTTCCAGCGCCGGGACCTCCGCAGCAACGAGGCCGCGCTCAAGTACTTCCTGGTGGGCTCCTTCGCCACGGCGATCCTGCTCTACGGCATGGCGCTGCTCTACGGCGTCACCGGAGCCACCGATTTCGCGGGCATCCACACCCATCTCGAGCCGACGAACCTGGTCGGGCTCGCCGGCGTCGGCCTCCTGATCGTGGGCTTCGCCTTCAAGGTCTCCTCGGTCCCCTTCCACCAGTGGACGCCGGACGTCTACGAGGGCGCTCCCACCGCCGTGACGGCGTACATGTCGGTCACCGTGAAGGCCGCCGCCTTCCTGGCGCTGCTGCGCGTCGTGATGGTGGCGCTCCCCTCGGTGGCGCTGCGGCTGGAGCCCCTCTTCTGGGCGCTCGCGGCCTTGACCATGGTCGTCGGCAACGTGATGGCCGTGATCCAGGACAACGTGAAGCGCATGCTCGCCTACTCGAGCGTGGCCCACGCGGGCTACATCCTGATCGGCCTCGCCACGGCCACCGCCGAGAGCTATGGCGCCGTGGTGTTCTATCTGCTCGCCTACGTCTTCATGAACGTGGGCGCTTTCGCCGTGGTGTCGGCCCTGGCGGATGCCGGGCGCGAGTGCGATCGGATCCAGGATTTCGCGGGTCTCGGGCAGGAACGCCCGGGCATGGCCGCGCTCATGACGCTCTTCATGCTCTCGCTGGCGGGCATTCCGAGCACCGCGGGCTTCTTCGCGAAGTTCGTGCTCTTCGCGGCCGCCGTGAACGCCGGCCTGACCGGGCTCACGATCCTGGCGGTGCTGGCGAGCCTGGTGTCCGTCTACTACTACCTGCGGCTCCCGGTGATGATGTACATGCGCGAGCGTTCGGCGGAATCGGGCCCGTGGGGGGTGCTCTCGACCGGAGAGCTCGTGGTGCTGATCGCGTGCGCCGCCGGCGTCCTCTTCCTCGGCATCTTCCCGAACGTCGTCGAGGGTCTTCACGTCCTCGACTGGGCGCGTGACTCGGCCGCGCCGCTCTTCGCAGCGCGCTGACCGGCCCGGGCGCCATGGCACGCGGGCCGGAGCACCGGCCCTCCCACGCGCGCGCGAGTGCCGGCGCGCACGCCTGAGAGGGCCGGGTCCGCATCAATCGCTTCCCTGCTGGTCGTGCATTCCGAAGCGGCCGTGCCCCTGGTCGCAGTGCTTCGGTGCGACCTTGAGCTTGCCGAAGAGCCCGTGCGATTCGTCCTCGGGGCCGGCGGTGAAGTAGAGGATGTCGGGCTCGCCGGCCAGGAAGTCGTTGCCGAAGGCGAGGCTCCACAGGCCGTCGATCACGATCGGCTTGCACCCATCGTCGCGCAGGCGACCGAGCGCGAACCCCGTCTTCGGGTCGAAGGCATTGATGCGGCCGTCGCCGAAGTTCCCGACCAGGAGGGCGTGGCCGAAGGGCGGGAAGCCGTCCGGTGTCACCGCCAGGCCCCAGGGCGAGTTCAGGACGCCGCCGCTCACCAGGCGGCGCGGCTGCGTGCCGTCGAGGTTGAAGACGTCGATGAAGCCGTTGCCCGGACCGGCCTGGTCGTCGTGGTTGTCCGGCGGCTTCTGCTTGGCGAAGGTCACCACGAGCTTCCCGTCGATCACCGCCAGGTTGAAGGGCGCGAAGCCCTGCGGGACGGTCGGATCGGTGAAGGACTTCACCAGGCCGAAGCTCGAGTTGAACATGTCGACGTGGCCGTTGTGGAAGTCGGTGGCGTAGAGGAACGACGAGCCGTTCACGGTGGCGAGCGCCGCGCCCTTGTAGACGGCGCCGCCTTTCGAGTTGTCGACCTCGAGGATCGCGTTCAGCGGATCGACGTTCAGGCTCCATCCCGAAACCGTGCCGTCCTCGGTCACCGTGATGAAGAGGGCCGGGGCCGACTTGCCGTTCTCGCTCACCACGAAGCCCGGGCCGGTGTTGGCGACGAGCCCGGTCGGTGTCGCGGGACCGGCGCCGCCCTTCGGCGGCGGCACCGTCACCACCAGCGGATCGGACGGCTGGGTCGGGAACGGGTCGCCATTGCTCACGTAGAGCGTGAGCGTTCCGGCGCCGTTGTCGGCGATCCAGAACGGGCTCGTGGGCAGATAGGCGAGGCCCCACGAGTTCACGAGATGCGAGTCCTGGTGCTTTGCCACGTTCGGCTGATCGGAGACGAGATCCGTCTCGTGCAGGGCGCCTCCGGCGAGGTCGGCGCCGCCGAGCGCGAGGGACAAGGGAAGGAGGAGGGCGATGTGGCAGAGCGGGGCCCTGTGGCGGTTCATGGGCGGTCTCCTGCCCGCCCGCGGAGGAACGCGCGAGGCGATCACGCGGGTCGGCTGGGGGTTGCAGCGCGGGCACGGGCCCACGGACGTCCCGGAATCGCGGGCCGTCGAGAAGGACTACGCAGCGCGCCGATGCCTGGTGGCTGGGGCGAAGCTGGAAAAGTCCTGAACCGGAAAATCACGCGAGCATCGTGAGATGGCGCCGCGCCTGAACTCCCGCCGCTACCGCTCCGCGTCAGGCCGGCTCGCGCTCCGCGGCCGGCGGCCGCAGGGCGAGTCCGATCCCGGCTCCGCCGGCCAGGCGCAGGAGCTCCGCCGGGAGGAGGATCGCGGGGGTGCGGCCGCTCGAGACCGCCTCGCGCGGCAGCACGAGCTCGAGCCGCAGCTCCTCCACGTCGGGTCGGGCTGCGAGCGCCGCGAGCTCGAGGTGGCACTCGTCCAGGAAGGCCACCGCGTCGTCCATCCGGCCGGCAAAGTCGTCGTCCGGTCGGCGGCTCACCGCCACCACGAAGCCGCTCCAGGCGGTGCGCTCACCCGAGTCGTCGAGCGCCTGCACCGCTTCGCCGTGGAAGATCTGCTCCGCGTCGAGCCCGGTCGCCTCGAGGCAGGCCTCCACGTCCAGCGCCTGGCCCGCCACGATCAGGCGGCAGCCCGTCACTGCGGTCCCTGGCCCGAGCGCAGCACCCGCCGCTCGCCGCTTCGCAGCGTCACCTTCTCCTCGTCGAAGAGCTCCATCAGCGGCACGGCCGCGCGGCGGGAGGTTCCGATCAGCGCCTTGTAGGCCGCCGTGTCGAGGGAGCCGTGGGCGCGCAGATGCGCCACCACTCGCTCGCGCAGCCGATCCACGGCCGCGCGATCGAAGAAGAGATCGCCGGGCGCGCGCACCAGCGCTCCTTCGCGCTCGAGGTGCGCCACGAGCTCGCGCACTCGCTCCGCGGAGAGCGCGAGCCGCGCGCCCCAGTCACGCAGGCTCGGCGGATCGAGGCCCGCGCGGCGAGCCTCCGCTCGCAGGCGCTCCACCGCCTCGAGCTCGACCGGCCCGAGGCTCGGGCGATGGCTGCTGGCTCGCACGCGGTCGCCGTCGAGGGAGACCTGCCCGGACGCCACGAGCCGTGCGAGCGCGAGCTCCGTCGCGGCAGGCGGCACGTTCTCCGGCAAGCGCCCCCGGAGTGCCCCCAGCGGCATCCCGGGGCGGAGCGGCTCCCGGGCGTGGAACTCCGTCAGGGCCGAGCGGAGCCGCGCCTCCAGGTCGGCCAGCGCATCGGCCGCGAGCAGCGTCTCCGTGCCCGCGCGGCAGACGACCTCTTCGCGTGTCAGCCGATCGAGGGCTCGGGACAGGGCGTCCGCATCGAGGCCGCTCTCGCGGCGCAGGCGCTCCTCCGGGAGACCGGCCAGGCCCGCGCGTTCCACGCGCACGCGCACGTCCTCCGCCGGGTCGCGCCGCGCGAGCCGCGCGAGATCCCGCGCCAGGCTCGGGTCGCTCCGGCGCCGACGCGGGGGCGCGACGTCGAGGATCGTGCCGCCGCCGAGGGTGGCGCCGCCGTCCTCCGTACGCGCGAAGCCCCGCAGCACGAAGCGGTCCCCCGGGAGGAGCGGAGCGGGCTCGCCTTCCAGGCGGATGCGCACGAAGCCCTCGGCGCCGGGCGCGAGGCGCGCCGCACCGATCGGCGCCACCCGCGCACGCCGCTCGAGCGTTCCGGCGAGGAAGGAGGCGGAGACTTCGTCCTCCAGGGGCGGCGCGACGGCCAGCCAGCGCAGGCTCGCGTCCAGCTGGAGCGTCGGCTCGAGCGCCCCGGGGAGCGTCACCACCTGCCCGCGGGCGAGCTCGGCGAGATCGACACCCTGGAGGTTCAGGGCGCAGCGCCCGCCCGGCGTCACGCGCTCGAGGGCCACGCCGTGGCGCTGGATTCCCCGCAGCCGGGACCGACGTCCTCCCGGGTGGATCTCCAGGGTGTCGCCGACGGAGAGCGAGCCGCCGATCAGCGTGCCCGTCGCCACCGCGCCGAAGCCGCGCACGGCGAAGGCGCGATCCACCGCGAGGCGAGGCGGGCCGCTCCGCGGCGTGCGAGGGAGGGACTCGAGCGCCAGGCGAAGCAGCGTCTCGCGCAGCTCCGGCACACCCTCGCCGGTCGGCGCGCAGACCGGACGGATCGGCGCGCCGGCGAGCGAGGTCCCGACCAGGAGCCCTTCCACCTCCTGGCGCGCCAGCTCCACCACGTCCGGCGGGACCCGGTCGATCCGGCTCAGCGCGACGGCGCCGCGCTCCAGGCCCAGGAGATCGCAGATCGCCACGTGCTCGCGGGTCTGCGGCATCACGCCCTCGTCCGCCGCCACCACCAGCAGGACGAGGTCGATCCCCGTGGCGCCAGACACCATGGTGCGTACGAGCGCCTCGTGCCCGGGGACGTCGATCACGCCGAGCCGGAGATCGGGCGCGAGATCGAGCGCGGCGAAGCCGAGCTCGATCGTGATGCCGCGCGCCTTCTCCTCGGGCAGGCGATCCGTGTCCACGCCCGTGAGCGCGCGCACGAGCGAGGTCTTCCCGTGGTCGATGTGGCCGGCCGTGCCGAGGACCCGGGTGGGAGCCGGCTCAGCCAAGGCGGCCGCGGCCGCCGTGCGGCTCAGGCGCGAGGGCGGATGACATCGCGGCCGACCCAGGGCTGGAGCGCGCGCGGGATCGCTACGGAGCCGTCGGCGCGTTGGTGGTTCTCGAGCACGGCGATCAGCGCGCGCGAGACCGCCACTGCGGTTCCGTTCAGCATGTGCACCGGCTCGGTCCGCTTCGCACCCTTCCGTTTGAAGCGGATGCCGAGGCGGCGCGCCTGGTAGTCGGTGCAGTTGGAGGTGCTCGTGATCTCGCCATAGTCGCCGTGCTCGCCACGCCCCGGCATCCAGGCCTCGAGGTCGAACTTCCGGTAGGCAGGGGCGCCGAGGTCGCCCGACGCGACGTCGATCACGCGGTAGGGCACCTCGAGGCGCTGGAAGATGCGCTCCTCGAGCTCCACCAGATGCGCGTGCATGGCCTCCGAGTCCTCGGGGCGGGTGAACGCGAACATCTCGACCTTGGAAAACTGGTGCACGCGATAGAGCCCCTTGCTCTCGCGCCCGGCGGCTCCGGCCTCGGTGCGGAAGCAGTGGGAGAGCCCCGCGAGCTTGAGCGGGAGCGCGTCCTCCTCCAGCACCGAGTCGGCGTAGAGTCCGCCGAGCGTGATCTCCGCCGTTCCGATCAGACACAGCTCGGCGTTAGCGAGCGAGTAGATCTGGGTCTCGGGTCCGCGCGGGCTGAAGCCGATCCCGTCCAGGATCTCGGGCTTCGCCACGTCCGGCGTCACGAAGGGCGTGAAGCCGTCCTCGAGCAGCACCTCGAGCGCCAGGCGCTGGAGCGCGAGCTCGAGCAGCACCGCCTCGTTCTTCAGGTAGTAGAACTTCGGCGCCGCCACCTTGGCGCCGCCCTCGAAGTCGAGGAGCTGGAGTCGCTCGCCGAGGGCCAGGTGATCGAGGGGCTGGAAGTCGAAGACCGGGGGCTTGCCCCAGCGGCGAAGCTCGCGGAAGTCCTCCTCGCCGCCCGTCGGCACGTCGGGGTGCACGAGGTTCGGGAAGGCGAGGGCGGCGCGGCGGAGCGCGGCCTCGGCCGCCGCGAGCTCGCTCTCGAGCGCCGCCACCTCCTCCTTGAGACGCCGGCCTTCCGCCGCGTGGGCCTCGCGCTCGGCCGTCTCCATGCGCCGCTTGCCGCCCTGCTGGTGCTCGTTGCGACGGCGATTGGCCTCGTTGAGCCGCGTCTGGAGCGCGGCCACGCGCTCGTAGAGCGCGATCGCGCCGTCGAGGTCGAGGCTCAGTCCCCGCCGCCGGCAGCTCTCGAGGATCGCCTCGCGTTGGGTGACGAAGCTCCGCGGGTCCAGCATGAAGCCCGAGGGAAGCACACGGCGCCTGCGTCGTAAACCGGCGTCGTTCCAGGGGTCCGCGTCAGGCCGCGGGGGGCGAAGGTGCGCGCGGCCCGAGCGCCCGGCGCTGCCGCTCGAGGAAGCGGCGCACGGCGGCGTCGCTCTCGAGGCCGATCGCGCGCGCGTAGGCCTGGTCCGCCGCGGCGATGTCGCCCGTCCGGGCGAGCAGGCCCGCCCGCGCCGCCCAGTAGGGCTGGTACTGGGCGAGGCGCGGGTCGCCCGCCAGGGCGTCGAGCGCCTCGAGGCCGGCGCCGGGCCCCCGGAGCTCCGCCAGCGCGACGGCGCGATTGATCGCCACCACCGGCGAGCCCGTGATCCGCTGGAGCGCCTCGTAGATGCGTTCGATCGCCGCCCAGTCGGAGCGGCCGCCGGGGCCTCGCTTGCGGCGCACCACGTGAGCGGACTGCACCGCCGCCTCGAGCTGGTAGCGGCCCGTCCCGGGAAGCGCGCTCGCCCGCCGCAGCAGCGCCTCGGCCTCTTCGATCAGTGTGGCGTCCCAGGACGTGGGATCCTGCTCCCCGAGCGGCACGTACTCGCCCTCCGGGTCGCGACGCGCGGCGCG
>JAWOLJ010000035.1:0-75027 GCA_033853555.1 Myxococcota bacterium | reverse complement strand
CCTCACCCCGCTGTAGTCCCCGAGGCGTCCAGCCTCGGGGTGCGGGGGCCACTCCATGACCAGGGCTCGCGGCTCGGGGCCGCCCGGCGAGGTGCGGCCGCTGCGCTTGCTGGACCGGCTGCGCCTGGAGCTCCGCCTGCGGCACTACAGCCCGCGAACGGAGGAGGCCTACGTCGGGTGGGCGCGGCGTTACGTGCTGTTCCATGGCAAGCAGCACCCGAGAGAGCTCGGGGCGGCGGAGATCTCGAGCTTCCTCAGCCACCTCGCCGTCGAGGAGCGGGTGGCCGCCGCCACGCAGAATCAGGCGTTGAACGCCCTTGCCTTCCTCTATCTGCGGGTGCTGGGGGTGCCGATGCCGGAGCTCGAGCACCTGGTGCGCGCGCAGCGGCCGAAGCGTCTGCCCGTGATGCTGAGCCGCGAGGAGGTGCGGCGGCTACTCGGGGAGCTACGCGGGACGCCGCGGCTGGTGGCAGGCTTCCTGTATGGCTCGGGGCTACGGCTGCTCGAGGGGCTGGAGCTGAGGGTGAAGGGCCTCGATCTCCGCGCCGGCGAGGTGCGGGTGCGGCGCGGGAAGGGCGCCAAGGACCGCGTGGCGCCATTTCCGCGAGCGTGCGAGCAGCCGCTGCGTGAACACCTGAGCCGGGTGCGAGCGCTGTTCGAGCAGGATCTCCGCGATGGGTTCGCGGGTGTGCCGCTGCCGGACGCGCTGGCACGCAAGTACCCTGCGGCGCCCCGCGAGTGGGGCTGGCAGTGGGTGTTCCCCGCGAGCCGGCGTTTCGTCGATCCGCAAGACGGTCGCGAGCGGCGCTGGCACCTGCACGAGACGGCGGTGCAGCGCGAGGTGAAGCGTGCCGCGCGTGTAACTGGCATCGTGAAACCCGCCGGCTGCCACACGCTCCGTCACTCGTTCGCGACTCATCTGCTCGCAGACGGCTACGACATCCGCACGGTTCAGGAGCTGCTGGGGCATCGGAGCCTTTAGACGACGATGATCTACACGCACGTGCTGAACCGCGGCGGCCGCGGAGTCCGCAGCCCGCTCGACGTCGCGCTGGCGAGCGCGGGGTCCGAGGTCTGAGCTACATGAGCTCGCGGCGTGCTACTGGACCGCCAGGATGCGCACCTCGAAGTGGAGCGTCTGGCCGGCGAGCGGGTGATTGAGGTCGATCACGATCTCCTGCGTGCGCACCTCGTGGACGCGCACCGGACGCCGGCCGCCCTCCTGGTCCTCCGCCAGGAGCTGCGCCCCCACGACGCGCGCGTTCTCGGGGATGGCATCGAGCGGGACGACGTCGAAGGCGTCGGGATCGACCGCGCCGAAGCCCTGCTCGGGTGGCAGCGTCACACGGCGCACGTCGTCCACCTGGAGCCCGACCAGCGCCTGCTCGAGGGCGGGCAGGATGTCCCCGCGACCCTGCTCGTAGATCAACGGCTCGTCGCCCACGTTGCTGTCGACGGTGCTGCCGTCGTCGAGCATGAGCGTGTACTCGATCGTGACCGTGCTGCCGTCCGCGATCATGCGATCTCCTTCCGGGCGCGAGAGACGAAGCTCACTGGATCTGCGGCGCGAGCTCGCGCCGCCGCACCGCGCCCTGCTTGCGCCGTCAAGCCGTGGCCGTATATCCCCGCACGAAGAGCGGTGCCACACCGAGCCGCGCCTCGTCCTCGCGCAGCGTGGCGTCGCCCGGCGGCGCCTCGAAGCGGACACCGGCCTCCAGGATGGTGCGGAGCAGGCCGAGGTCGCCGGCGGTGGCCACGAAGCTGCCAGGAAGGCCCAAGGCGAAGTGGACGGCGTGCTCGATGGCGGCGACGTCCTCCAGCGGCTCGTACCAGGTGCTGCGGCGCGGGGCGGCGCCCTCGGGCCAGCGGCGCCGCGCCACGCTCTTGATGGTCTGGACCGCGACGCCGCGCTCGCGGCAGAGCGCGAGCAGCGCCTGGAAGTCGCGGGCGTACTCCGCATCTTGTAGCGCGACGTGGCTGTAGGGGAGCAAGACCGACGCGAAGTCGAAGCGCTCGAGGCTCCGGCGGTGCATGGCGGCCACCCGCGTGCCATGCCCGGTGACACCGATCCAGCGCACCAGGCCCTCTTCGCGCGCCTCCACGGCTGCACGTAGCGCTCCGTCGTCGCCGAGCGCGCGCTCCCACTCCTCTTCGTCCACCAGGTTGTGGAGCTGGAGGAGGTCCACGTGATCCACGCGCAGGCGCTCCAGCGACCGGCGGATCTGCTCGCGCGCGGCGGCGTAGCCCCGCTCGCCGGTCTTGGTGGCGAGGAAGAAGTCCTTGCGGTGCTCGCGCATCCAGGGGCCGATGCGGAGCTCGGCATCGCCGTAGGAGGCGGCGGCGTCGATGTGGTTCACGCCGAGCTCGAGGAGGGTCTCGAGGGCGCGGTCGGCGTCTGCCGGGCTGGCGTTCCAGAGCGCGGCGGCGCCGAAGACGAGACGGGTGCTTCGATGGCCGGTGCGGCCGAAGGGGGCGGTGGGCAGCATGGAGAGGGGATAGCGCGCGACGGGCCGTCGCGCCGCGACCCGAGGCCCCGCCCGCCGGCGCCTCGGCCCCTTCGGGACCCGGCCGCGCCCGCTCCCTACCCGGCCGCCGCGATCAGGTCGCCGAGCCGCGCGAGCTGGCGCTGGGTGCTCCCGAGCGTGAGCTCGATCTGGCGCGACCAGAGGTAGTAGCGGTGGATCGGGTAGTCCACGTCGACGCCGATCCCGCCGTGGAGGTGCTGTGAGGCATACACCACTCGATGTCCGCCCTCGGCCGCCCAGAACTTGGCGATCGCCACGTCCTCGGAGGCGGTGTCCTCGAGCGCCAGGCGGGTGGCCGCGCGCCAGGTGGTCCAGCGCAGCGCCTCCACGTCGATGAAGGCGTCGCCCGCTCGCTGGTGCACCGCCTGGAAGCTGCCGATCGGCCGCTCGAACTGCTCGCGCCGCGTCACATAGTCCGCCGTGATCCGAAGCGCCCGCTCCGCCACGCCGAGCTCGAGGGCGCAGAGCCCCACCGTCGCGCGCTCCACGATCCACTGGAGCGCCGCCGGTGCCTGCTCGCACCCGCCGAGGAGGGCGTCCTCGCCGACCGGCGCGTCGTCGAGCACGAGTCGCGCCTGCACCTCGCCGCCGGTCGCGAGCTGACGCTCCAGCGTGACGCCGGGGCCCGCCGGATCGAGCAGGAACAGGCCGACGGTGCCCTCGCCCGTGCGTGCAGGCACCAGCACACAGCGGGCGAGGTGCGCCGCCGGAACCGCGTCCTTGCGGCCCGTGATGCGCCACCCCCTGGCATCGCGACGCGCCGTGGTGGCGGGCCGCAGCGGATCCTCGTTCCCGAGCTCGGAGAGCGCCCCCGTGAGGATCGCCTCGCCGTCGGCGACGCCGGGCAGGAGCCGCGCGCGCTGGGCCTCGCTGCCGAACCGGGCCACTGGGAGCGCGCCCAGCACGAGGCTCGGGTAGACCGGCACGGGAGCCACCGCGCGACCCACCTCGGAGAGCAGCACGCAGAGCTCGACCAGGCCGAAGCCCATGCCGCCGTGCGCCTCGTGGATGGCGACACCAAGCAGGTTCGCCTGCGCCAGCGCCCGCCAGGTCTCGGCGTCGAAGCGGTCCGGGGTGCCCTCCAGCTCCCGCAGGCGCTCCGGCGTGACGCGCTCCTCCAGGATGCGCCGCGCGAGGTCGCGCAGCTCCGTCTGGTTCTCGTCGAAGGAGAAGTCCATTCGCGTCTCTGCGCCTCTCAGCGCTTGTAATGCGGGAGCCCGAGCCCCGCCATGGCGATGATGTCACGCTGCACCTCGTTGGTGCCGCCACCGAAGGTCAGGATCAGCATCGCGCGGTACATGCGCTCCAGGCGGCCCGCCAGCACGGCGCCAGGCGAGCCGTCGCGCAGCGTCGCGGCCGGGCCCATCACCTCCATCAGGAGCTGGTAGGCCTCGATGTAGAACTCGCTGCCGAAGACCTTGACGGCCGACGCCTCCGCCATGTCGAGCTTGCCGTGGCTCATGGCCCAGGCCTGGCGCCAGTTCAGCAGGCGCAGCGCCTCGAGCTTGGCCTTCACGCGCGCGAGGTTCGCGCGCACGAAGGGCTGGTCGATCACGCGCCCGCCCGAGGCGAGCTTGCTGCCCCGGGCCCAGGCCGCCGTCTCCTCGTAGAGCCGCTCCACCGGGCCGACCGCCGAGAGCGCGACGCGCTCGTGGTTCAGCTGGTTCACGATCAGCGCCCAGCCGTTGTTCTCGCCGCCGATCAGGTTCTCCGCCGGGACGCGCACGCCGGCGTAGTAGGTGGCGTTGGTGCGCACCCCGCCCATGGTGTGGATCGGTGTCAGCGAGAAGCCCGGCGCCGTCGTCGGCACCATGAACATCGAGATGCCCTTGTGCTTCGAGCCCTCGGGGCCGGTGCGCGCGGCCAGCCAGATGTAGTCCGCGAAGTCGGCGAGGCTGGTGAAGACCTTGCTGCCGTCGATCACCCACTCGCCGCCGTCGCGCACCGCCAGCGTGCGCAGCGAGGCCAGGTCGGTGCCCGCGCCGGGCTCCGAGTAGCCGATCGCGAAGTGGAGCTCGCCCGCCAGGATCTTCGGCAGGAACTCGCGCTTCTGTGCCTCGTTCCCATACCGGGCGATCGTGGGCCCGACGCTGTTCAGCGTCAGGAAGGGGAGGGGAAAGCCGGCCCGCTGCACCTCGTCGGCGAAGATGAACTGCTCGATCGGCGTCCGGCCCTGCCCCCCGTACTCGCGGGGCCAGCCGATCCCGAGCCAGCCGTCGCGGCCCATCTGCCGGAGCGCCGTCCGGTAGAGCGGTCCGCCGCCCTCGGAGCTTTTCACCTCCGCCACGAGCTCGGGGGTCATCATGCGGGCGAAGTAGGCCCGAAGCTCGTCGCGCAGTGCGCGCTGCTCGGGCGTCATCTCCAGGTACATGCCAAGCCTCCCGGGGCTTCGGGCTCGATCCATCAGCTTACTCGCTTGTCCAAAAAAATGAAACATGTTCTAATCCTGAGGCCTGCACCCCGGGGCCCCGCCAGGCGCCTCGACCGGGCCGGCGCGACGCGCTATCGCCGCTCCCGGGGCGCTCGGAAGGCCGGACGGCGGCGCGCGCGGGGTGCGCGAGACCGGTGCCGCGGCGCGGCCCCGCGGAGGAGACGGCATGGCGATGAAGGTGGTGGTGGACTTCGACCTCTGCGAGGCCAACGCCCTCTGCATGGGCGCCGCGCCCGAGGTCTTCAAGGTCGACGACAACGACATGCTGCACGTGCTGATGGAGAGCCCGCCCGAGCGGCTGCGCGCCAAGGTGAAGGAGGCGGAGCGCCTCTGCCCGCGGCAGGCCATCAAGGTCGTCGAGGAGTAGGCGCCGCGCGATGGACTTCCGCGACTCTCCCGCCGAGGCGGCCTTCCGCGCCGAGGCGCGGGCCTTCCTCGCTGCGCACGCCCCGCCCGACGGGCTCGACCTCGCGAGCGCCGAGGCGGACGAGGCCGGCTATCTCGCGCGCTCCCGGTCCTGGCAGCGCGTGCTCTTCGAGCACGGCTGGGCCGCGCTCACCTGGCCGAAGGCCCTCGGCGGACGCGGCGTCGGACCGATCGAGCAGATCATCTGGAACCAGGAGCTCGCTCGCCTGCGCGTCGGGGAGTCGGTCTTCGTGGTCGGGATCGGGATGGCGGGCCCGACGCTGATCGCCCACGGCAGCGCGGAGCAGAAGGCGCGCCTCCTCCCGCCGATGCTGCGGGGTGACGAGATCTGGTGTCAGCTCTTCAGCGAGCCCGGGGCGGGCTCGGACCTCGCGTCGGTCGCGACGCGCGCGGTGCGCGACGGCGACGGATGGCTCCTCTCGGGCCAGAAGACCTGGTGCTCGGGCGGCCACTACGCCGCCTGGGGCATCTGCCTGGCCCGCACCGACCCGAGCGTTCCCAAGCACAAGGGGATCTCGTACTTCCTGGTGGACATGCACGCGCCGGGGATCGAGGTGCGTCCGCTGCGCCAGATGTCGGGCGGATCCCATTTCAACGAGGTGTTCCTGGACGGTGTCCGCGTGCCGGACGCGATGCGCGTCGGGCCCGTGGGCGGCGGCTGGTCGGTGGCCATGACGACGCTGATGAACGAGCGCATGGCGATCGGCGGAATCGAGCGGATGTTCTCCTTCGAGGAGCTCGCCGCGGCGGCGCGCGCGCGGCGCGATCGGCTGGATCCGCTGCTGCGCGACGACCTGGCGCTGCTCTGGTGCCGCGTGCGGAGCCTCGAGCTCCTGAACGCCCGCGTTCTCACCAAGCTCTCGCGCGGCGCGATTCCGATGGCCGAGAGCTCGGTGATGAAGCTCGCCATCGCCCGCATCCTGACACAGGCTGGAGACATCGGGCTGCGGCTCGAGGGGCCCGACGCGCTCCTCGGCGCCGGACGCTGGCAGCACCAGTTCCTCTTCGCCCCGTCCATCCACATCGCCGGCGGCACCGACGAGATCCAGAAGAACGTGGCGGCGGAGCGCGTGCTCGACCTTCCGCGCGAGCCGGGCAACGATCGCGAGATCCCCTTCGAGCGCCTGCCGCGGAGCTGACCCGGAGGCGCCGGTTCTCCCTGGCCGCTCAGTGCGCGTGCGCGTGGGCGTCGAACTCGTGCGCCAGCATCTGGAGGACGCGGGAGGCGAGCTCCGGATACTGCTCCATGCGGTCCCAATCGCTCTCCTCGTGCACGCGCCCTTCGCGCATCCACTCCCGCGGACAGCTCCGCGTGAAGCGCACGATCTCGCCCCAGGCGCGCTTGGAGGCGTCGGCGGCCACCGCGCGCGCGAACTCGCCCACCGCCTCCCGGGCCTCGGGCTCGACCTCGCCGAGGGCCTCGGCCTCCTGGCGGGCGTCGCTCTCCACCAGGTCCTCGGCCGGCGGATGCACCTCGAGATCCCGGGCGAAGAACGAGAGGATCTCCTTCGCCACCCACGCGTCCGAGGCGCGGTAGCCCCCGTGGTGGGTCCACTCCTCGGCTTCGGCCTCGGCGCGCTCCTTGGCCACGAGCCAGGTGTGCTCGGCCGCCCGCGCGCGCACGGCCTCCTCGCACTGGCGCAGGAACTCGTCGAGATCGCGATGGATCGAGTCGGGGTGACGGCGCAGCCAGAGAATGGCTTCGTTCTGCTGCATGGCGGACCTCCCGGATGGGACGGCCGCCGGGAGCGGTCCGAGACCAGCGATGCGGGCGCCCGGCCACGCGGGGCGGCCGTCGGGTCCATGCTGGCTCCCCGAGCCGTGCCCCGTCAATCGCCCCCGCAGGCCGAGGTCGGGCGCCTCGGGTCGAACCCATGCAAGATCAGCGGGTTATGCGCCGGGTCGAGTCGTGCGGCCGACCAGGCTTCCCGGCGTCCCGGGGCTGCGGTATGAAGCGGCACCGATCGGCCGGCCCGAGGCGATCTGCCGACACCTCCTCGAGCCTCCCTCTCCTGCCGAAACCGGTATCCCTGGTAAGGAGCCCGCCAGCTGCTGACTCGAGGAATCGTTGCGATCGTCGATTTCTCGCGTCGCCGCGCGCTCCCCGTGGTGCTGGCGAGCCTGGCGCTCGCTGCGCTCCTTGCGTTCTATGCGGCCGGGCACCTGAGCCTCGACGCCGACACCTCGGACATCGTCTCCAGCGACGCTCCGTTCCGCAAGCTCGACAAGGAGATGGACCGGGCATTTCCGCAGCGCACGGACCGCCTGGTGGTGGTGATCGACGCGCCGACGGCCGAGCAGGCGGACGCCGCCGCAAAGG
Source organism: Myxococcota bacterium (assembly GCA_033853555.1). Taxonomy (GTDB): domain Bacteria; phylum Myxococcota_A; class UBA9160; order UBA9160; family UBA9160; genus JAWOLJ01. The sequence continues at coordinate 67,325 of JAWOLJ010000035.1, read as the reverse complement.
CGCTCGTGCTGGGGCTGCGGCAGATGCCCGCTCTCTTCAAGTCCGTGCAGGATCCCATCGGCAGCGAGTTCTTCAAGCGCAACGGCATGCTCTTCCTCTCGAGCCAGGAGCTCGCGCAGATCATGGACCAGCTGATCCGTGCCCAGCCCATGATCGGAGAGCTGGCGTCGGACCCGAGCGTGCGCGGCCTGTTTCATGCGCTCAGCCTGTCGCTCGAGGGTGTCGCGCGCGGCGAGGTCACCCTGCGCGACCTCGATCGACCGTTCGACGCGATCTCCGACTCCGTCGAGGCGATCCTCGCGGGCACGCCCCGCCCGGTATCCTGGCAAGCCCTCCTGACGGATCGCCCGCAGACCCCGGACGATCTGCGACGCATCCTGCTCGTGCAGCCGGTCCTCGACTTCGGAGCGCTGGAGCCCGGCGCGAAGGCGAGCGCCGCCGTGCGACAGGCGGCCCGCGCGCTCGGGCTCACGCCGGATCGCGGCGTGCGCGTGCGGCTCACCGGCGACGTCGCGCTGTCCGACGAGGAGTTCGGCTCACTCACCGAAGGGGCCGGCGTGATCGCCGCCTTGTCGTTCTCGCTGCTGTGCCTCTTCGTCTGGCTCGCCGTGGGCTCGCCGCGCCTCGTGGTGGGCGTCCTTGGAACGCTCGTGGTGGGGCTCGTCTCCACGGCGGCCTTCGCAGCGGCGGCCATCGGGTCCTTGAACCTGATCTCGGTCGCCTTCGCGGTGCTCTTCGTGGGAATCGCCGTCGACTTCGGGATCCAGTTCGCGGTGCGCTACCGCGACTGCCGCCATCGGACTCCGGACTTCGCCGGGGCCCTGCGCGCGGCGGCGGCCGCGATGACCACGCCGCTCCCCCTCGCGGCGGCCACGACCGCCGTGGGGTTCTACTCCTTCGTTCCGAGCTCCTACGCCGGCCTGCGGGAGCTCGGCCTGATCGCAGGGACGGGGATGCTGATCGCCCTCGGGTTGAGCTTCACGCTCCTGCCCGCGCTGATCACGTTGCTCCGCCCGGCCGGCGAGGCGGAGCCGGTCGGGTTCGTCGGCGCCGCGCGGCTCGATCGCTTCCTCGTGGAGCGGCGCCGCGGGGTCGCCTGGCTCACCGTCGCGCTCGCGATCGGCGGGCTCGCCCTCCTCCCGCGCCTGCGCTTCGATTTCGATCCTCTCCACCTCAAGAACCCGCGCACCGAGTCGATGGCGACGCTGCTCGATCTCATCACGAGTCCGAACGCCACGCCCTACACCATCGACATCCTGGCCCCCTCCGCCGCGGCGGCCGCCGAGCTGGTGCCGCGCCTCGAGGCGCTGCCGGAGGTCGATCGGGTTCTGACGCTCGAGAGCTTCGTGCCCTCGGACCAGCCGGAGAAGCTCGCGACGATCGCAGATGCCGCCTTTCTCGTGCTGCCGTCGCTCATGCCGGCCACGGTGGCGCCGGCGCCGACGGATGCCGAGGTGCTCGCGGCGACCAAGGAGCTCGTCGCCAGGCTCCGCGGCCTCGGCCAGCCGAGCGCGGGAGACGAAACCGCCCGGCGCCTCGCGAACGCGCTCGACGGGGTCCTGCACGCGACGCCGCCGCCCCTCGAGACGCTCCAGTCGGACCTGGTGGGAGATCTCCCCGCGCTCTTCGCCGACCTGCGGCTCGCGCTCTCGGCGGAGCCCGTGACGCTCGAGAGCCTTCCCGCGGACCTGGTCCGTGACTGGAGGACCCCGGACCGGCGGATGCGGATCGAGGTCTCTCCCAAGGGGGACGCGCGGGACAACGTGACCCTCGAGCGCTTCGTCGACGCCGTCCGCTCCGTGGCTCCGGACGCTTCCGGGTCCCCCGTGACGATCCAGGAATCGGCGCGCATCGTGGTCCACGCATTCATCGCCGCGGGGATCATTGCCGTCTGCGCGATCAGCCTGCTCCTCTTCGCGGTGCTCCGGCGCGCGCTCGATACGCTCCTGGTGCTGGCCCCGCTGCTGCTCGCCGGCCTCTTGACCCTGGCCACGAGCGTGCTGATCGGGATGCCGCTCAACTTCGCCAACATCATCGGTCTGCCGCTCCTCCTCGGCATTGGAGTCGCGTTCGACATCTACTTCGTCACGAACTGGCGCGCGGGCCTGGATCGTCCGCTTCAATCGAGCACGGCGCGCGCGATCCTGTTCAGCGGCCTCACGACGGGGACGGCCTTCGGAGCCCTCGCGGTGTCGAGCCACACCGGGACCTCGCAGATGGGCATCCTGCTGATGCTCGCCCTCGGCTTCACGCTGCTCTGCACGCTGCTGATCCTGCCCTCCCTCCTGGCCCTGGCCCCTCGGCGGGGCTTGCCTCCGGGAGCCGATCCGAGCTGATCCCCGGGGTCCCGGGCACGGTGGCAGCGGCGGCGTCCCCGGCCGATGGATCGCGGCCGCGACACAGTAGAACGCCGTTTGATCGATGAGCCTCAGGGTTCTCTCGTAGGGCCGATGCCCCATCCCGCTCGCGGAGGACCCGCGCCGGCGCGACTCGTCGACCCGATGCGAGGCGCGATCGAGGTCGCGCGCGTGCCGCTCCGGTGAAACGTGCGTGAACCCGCGGACACTCGGCCGTTTCGTGACGAACGTCACCGGCGCTCCGCGGCGCTTCCCCGTACCTTGCGGCCACCGCCGGGAAGTCCGCGTTCCGACAGCAGTTTGTGTCGATGTCTCGTGCCGGCGGGGACGAAGAACGGGGACGAAGAAGGACGGGAGACGGTCGGAGCATGGATCCCGAGGGGACGGACGAGGAGTCGAAGATGCCCGCACAGGATGCCCGCGATGCCCTCGCCCTCCAGCACCTGTCGCTGGTGGGCCGCGTCGCGAGCCGCCTGGCGAGCCGCCTCCCGGTCAGCGTGGACCGCGACGAGCTCAAGAGCGCCGGAATGCTCGGCCTGCTCGACGCCTGCCACCGCTTCGACGAGACGCGCGCCGCGAGCTTCCCGAGCTACGCCGAGATGCGGATCCGCGGCGCCATGCTCGACCACCTGCGCGCCCAGGACTGGCTCCCGCGCCGGCTGCGGCGCGAGGCCCGCGAGCTCGACGGGGAGCGACGTGCGCTCAGCCAACGGCTCGGCCGCGCGCCCTCGGACGGAGAGCTCGCCGAGGCGCTCGGCTGGGAGGAGGAAGAGATCCTTGCCGCGGCGCGTGCGCTCGGCGAGGAGATGGTCTCCCACGCCGTGCCGGAGGAGCGGGCCGATGCGAGCGTCCTCGAGGCGATCGGCGTCCAGACCCCGCCCGAGGATCCGCTGAGCCGCCTCGGCCAGCGCCGGCTCCACGAGCGCATCGCCGCCGCGATTCAGCGTCTCGCGGAGAAGGAGCGGCGCGTGGTCCAGCTCCGCTACTACGAGGACCTGAGCTTCGACGAGATCGCCGTCACCCTCGGGCTGACCGGCGGCCGTGTCGGGCAGCTCCACGAGCGCGCCCTGCTCCAGCTCCGCGCCCGACTGCGCGCGGTGCTGGCCTAGCCACGCCGGCCGCTCTTCACACGAGCCCCAGCCGCTCGGCGATGCGCGCCCGGTGCTCCCGGGCCTCGCCGAAGAGCGTCTCGTTGACCCGTGCGCGACGGTAGTAGAGGTGGGCCTCGTGCTCCCAGGTGAAGCCGATGCCGCCGTGGATCTGGATGTTCTCGGCCGCCGCGCGCAGGTAGGCCTCGCCGCACACGGCCTTGGCCAGGCTCGCGGCGAGCGGGAGCTCCTGCGGAGCCTCGGCCGCCGTCCACGCCGCGTACTGCGCGGCCGCGCGGGCGCTCTCGAGCTCGAGCAGCACCTCGGCGGCCTTGTGCTTCACCGCCTGGAAGCTGCCGATCGGGCGCGCGAACTGCACGCGCTGGCGGGCGTAGGAGACCGCCATCTCGAGACAGCGCTCGGCGCCGCCCACGTCCTCGGCGGCGATCCCGGTCGCCGCGAGATCGAGCACCCGCGCGAGCGCCGCGCCGGCGCCGCCCTCGGCGCCGAGGAGCCGCGCAGCGACACCATCGAAGGTCAGGTTCGCGAGCCGGCGCGTGGGATCGAGGCCCTCCAGCGCGGCGCGCGAGAGGCCGCGGGCCGCACCGTCCACCAGGAAGAGCGAGAGGCCCTCCCGGCCGCTGCTCCCGGGCCGGCGAGCCACCACCACCAACAGGTCGGCGACCCCGCCCCCCTCCACGTAGCGCTTCTCGCCGGAGAGCCGGTAGGCCGCGCCGTCGCGCTCGAAGGCCATGCGCACGTCGGGCGCGCTCCAGCCGGCGCCGGAGTCGAGCAGCGCGAGGGCGGCGAAGCTCCCGCCCGAGGCCAGCGCGGGCAGCAGGCTGCGTCGCGCCTCGGTGTCGCCCGACTCGAGGAGCGCGCTGGTGGCGAGGACGGCGCTGCCGAGAAAGGGGGCGCAGACGAGGGCGCGCCCGAGCTCCTCCAGCGCAATCGCCACCTCGAGGAAGCCGAAGCCCTGGCCGCCCTCCGCCTCCGGCACGAGCAGGCCCTGGAGGCCGAGCTCCTCCGCCATGCGCTTCCACAGGCCCCGGTCCACACCCTCGGGTGTCGCCAGGGTGCGGCGCACCTCGGCCGGCGGCGAGGCTTCCGCCAGGAAGCGACGCAGACCCTCGCGGAACGCCTCCTGCTCCTCGGAGAGCGCGAAGTTCATGGACGACTCGTAAGCCTCAGGCGCACCGGCGGCTTCGCCGCCGGGCCGCGCGCTTCACTTGCACCTAGATCGCCCGCTCGCGGCCTTGCCAGTAGGGATCGCGGAGCTTCCGCTTGTAGAGCTTCCCGTTCGGGTCGCGCGGCAGGGAGGGCAGGAAGTCGATGGTGCGCGGCGTCTTGTACTTCGCGAGCTTGTCGCGACAGAACTCCAGGATCTCCGCCGCCAGCTCCGCGCCGGGCTCCGCGCCGGCCGCGGGCTCGATCACGGCCTTTACCTCCTCGCCCCAGTCGGCGTTCGGCACCCCGAAGACGGCCACGTCGGCGACCTTGGGATGCGTCAGCAGCACCGACTCGATCTCGGCGGGATAGATGTTGACCCCGCCGGAGATGATCATGTCGCTCTTGCGGTCGCAGAGGTAGAGCCAGCCCTCGGCGTCGAGGTAGCCCACGTCGCCCACCGTGAAGAATTCGCCGCGGCGGCTCTTCTCCGTCTTCTCCTTGTCCTTGTGGTACTCGAAGTTGGCGGCGCCGAGCTTCATGAAGACCGTGCCCGGCGTGCCGGGCGGGCACTGCTTCCCCTCGTCGTCGAGGATGCGGATCTCGGAGCCGGGCCAGGCGCGACCCACCGTGCCGGGATGCGCCAGCCACTCCTCCGGCCGCACCAAAGTGCCGCCGCCCTCGGTGGCGGCGTAGTACTCGTAGAGCACGGGCCCCCACCACTCGAGGATGCGGCGCTTCACCTCGATCGGGCACGGCGCCGCCGCGTGGACCATGTGCCGGAGCGACGAGACGTCGTAGCGCGCCCGCACCTCCGGCGGGAGCGCGAGCAGCCGGTGGAGCTGGGTCGGCACCATGTGGCTCGTCGTCACGCGGTGGCGCTGGATCAGCGCGAGCGCGTCCTCCGGCGTCCAGCGGTCCATCAGCACCAGCGTGTGCCCGTAGTGGATGGAGGAGGAGGCGAAGACCAGCACCGCCGTGTGATAGAGCGGCGAGCCCACGAGGTGCACGTTCCCTGCCCGCGGCTGGATGCCGAACATGGCGAGGAAGCCGGTGAAGAGCGTGGCGATGGTGTCGGGGTCGAGGGGCGGGAGCGGGCGGCGGACTCCCTTCGGCCGACCCGTGGTGCCGGAGGTGTAGTTCATCACGGCGCCCGCGGCGCGGTCGGCGGGGGCGGCGTCCGGCTGGCCGGCCGCGAGCTCGGCGTAGGGCCGGAAGCCGGCCACGTTGCCGATGGCGAAGCGGGCCTGGCCCGGGAAGCCGAGCTCCGTCGCGGCGCCCCGACACGCCTCGGTGAAGCGCTCGTGCGACACGAAGGCCTTGGCCCCGCTGTCGCCCAGGATGTAGGCGATCTCGGGCGCGGTCAGATGGTGGTTGATCGGCACCACGTACCAGCCGGCCTGGGTGGCGGCCAGCGTGAGCTCGACCATCGGAGCGCCGTTCGGCAGCACGGTCGCCACCACGTCGCCGTGTCGCAGGCCGAGGGCGCGCAGGCCGTGCACCAGGCGGTTCGACGCCGCGAGGAGCTCGCCGGCGCGAATCTCGCGGCCGTCCACGTCCACCAGCGCGAGGGCGTCCGGGTTCGCGCGGGCCAGGTTCCAGAATCCGAGCTGCGACATCCCTCAGCCTCCCGTTCCCGCCTCGGCTCCGCGCCGCTCGAGCGCGACGGCCCGCGCCCAGGGGTAGTCCGGCTTTCCGCTCGGCGAGCGCACGATCGTCGGCACCGCGTGCACCTCGCGCGGCACCTTGTAGCCCGCGAGACGCGCGCGGCAGTGGGCCACCAGCGCCTCGGCGCCGGGTGCGCGGCCGGGCCGCGGCTGCACCAGCGCGGCCACCCGCTGCCCGAAGCGCTGGTCCGGCACGCCCACCACGATCGCGTCGAAGACGTCGGGGTGGGACTTGAGAACGCCCTCCACCTCCTCAGGGAAGACCTTCTCGCCGCCGGTGTTGATGCAGGTGGCTCCGCGCCCGAAGACCGTGACGGTGCCGTCGGCGTCCGGCCGCGCGAGGTCGCCCGGCAGCACCCAGCGCTCGCCGTCCACCGTGATGAAGGTGCGCGCGGTCTTCTCCGGATCCTTGTAGTAGCCGAGCGGGATCCGGCGGCGCAGCGCGATCCGGCCCACGCGTCCGCTCCCGGGCTCGATCGGACGCAGATCGTCGTCGAGCACCGCCGTGTTCTCGTTCATGCGGAAGCGGATTCCGCCCTCCGGGACGACGCCGCCGGCGTCCATGCCCTGGCCACCGGTCTCCGAGGAGCCGAAGTTGTCGAGGATCGCGAGCTTCGGGAGCTTCGCGCGGAGCTGCTCCTTCACCGCCGGCGAGAGGAGCGCGCCGGCGGAGGAGAGCACCATCAACGACGAGAGATCGTAGCTCGCGCCGGGCTGGTGGAGCGCCTCCGCGAGCGGCCGCGCCATGGCGTCGCCCACCAGCGAGAGCGTCAGCGCCCGCTCGCGCTCGATCACCCGCCAGATCTCGTCGGGATCGAAGCGGGGATGGAGCACCGCCGTCCCGCCCTGCATGAAGGCGATCAGCGTCCCGAGCTGCGCCGCGCCGTGGATCAGCGGCGCCGCGGACATCATGCCGAGCGCGGGCCGCGCCTTGGCGCGCTCCGCCACCTCCTCCGGCCGCGACGGCAGCGGGCCCATCGGGTTCCCGCCGAAGAGGCAGGAGTAGAACGCGTCCTCGTGTCGCCACATCACACCCTTGGGCATGCCGGTGGTGCCGCCGGTGTAGATCACGTAGAGATCGTCGGGCGAGCGCGGCGGGAAGTCGCGCGCGGGCGAGGCGGCGGCCAGGATCTCCTCGTAGGGGAGCGCGTCGGTCGGCGTCTCGCCGGCCGCGGCCCCGTCCTCCACCACCACCAGGGTCGCGAGCTTGGCGACGGCGCCCCGCGCCGCGGCCACCCGCGGCGCAAACTCGCGATGGAAGATCACCGCTCGCAGATCGGCGTCGTCGTAGAGGTAGCGGAGCTCGTCCTCGACGTAGCGGAAGTTCACGTTGATCGGGACCGCGCGCAGCTTGAAGCAGGCGAGCATCCCCTCCACGTACTCGCGCGAGTTGCGGAGCTGGAGGCCGACGTGATCGGCGGGTCCGATGCCCCGCGCCGCGAGGGCGTGGGCCAGCCGGTTGGCGCGGGCGTCGAGCTCGGCGTAGCTCGCGCGCGTGTCGGCGCAGACGAGCGCGGTCCGGTCGGGCACCGCGTCGGCCACGGACTCGAAGAGGTCCGCCAGGTTGTACTGCATCAGGGCTTCTCCGCTCCCACGATCCACATGGCGAAGAACTGCGAGCCGCCGCCGTAGGCGTGGCCCAGCGCCTTGCGCGCGCCCGGCACCTGGTGCTCGCCCGCACGCCCGCGCACCTGGAGCGCGGCCTCGGCGAAGCGCAGCATCCCGGAGGCGCCGATCGGGTTGGAGGAGAGCACGCCGCCCGAGGGATTCCATGGGATCTCGCCCTCGAGCGCGGTCGCGCCGTCGTAGACGAGCTTCCAGCCCGAGCCCTCCGGCGCGAAGCCCAGGTTCTCGAGCCACATCGGCTCGAACCAGGAGAACGGCACGTAGACCTCGGCGGCGTCGAGATCGCGCCGCGGATCCCCGATCCCCGCCTTGCGGTAGAGCTCGCGGGCGCAGTCGCGCCCCGCCCGCGGGTTCACCTGGTCGCGACCGGCGAACATGGTGGGCTCGCTCTTCATGGCCGTGGCGTGCACCCAGGCCGGCGGCCCGGGCGCGCGTCGCGCCGCGCCTTCGCTCGCCAGCACCATGGCGCAGGCGCCGTCGGAGGAGGGACAGGTCTCGAGGAAGCGGATCGGGTCCCAGAGCATGGGCGAGCTCGCGACCTGCTCGAAGGTGATCCCGGGGAACTGGAGGTGCGCGTAGGGGTTCTTGAGCGCGTTCAGCCGGTCCTTGAGCGCGACGCGGATTCCCGTGTCCTCCGGCGCGCCGGAGCGCCGCATGTAGGCCCGGATCAGCGGCGCGAAGTAGCCGCCGGCTCCCGCCACCACCGACTGCTGGAACGGGATCTTGAGCGTGAGCGCCCACATGGCATTGCTCTCGCTCTGCTTCTCGAAGGCCACGGTGAGCACGCGCTCGAAGGCGCCGGACTGCACGAGCTGCGCCGCCACGACCGCGGTGGAGCCGCCGACGCTGCCCGCGGTATGGACGCGCAGCATGGGCTTGCCCGCCGCACCGAGGGCGTCGGCGAGGAAGATCTCGGGCATCACCACGCCCTCGAACATGTCGGGGGCCTTGCCGATCACCACGGCGTCCACGTCGCCGAAGCCGATCCCGGCGTCGTCGAGGGCCCGGAGCGCGGCCTCCCGCAAGAGGCCCGGCATGGAGACGTCGATGCGCTTCACGTCGTGTTTCGTCTGTCCGACGCCGATCACCGCGCAGGGCCGACCCATTCTCGTGTCTCCTACGCCTCGAGCATGCAGACGAGGTTCTGCTGGAGGCAAGGGCCGGCCGTCGCGTGGGCCAGGGCGCGGCGAGCGCGCCCGTCCATCACGCGCTGCGCGGCCTCCCCGATCCGCAGGAGGCCCGCCACCATCATCGGGTTGGCGGCGAGGGGTCCACCCGAGGGATTCACCGCCACGCCGTCGGCGAGGCCCAGGGCCTCGCGCAGGATCCACTCCTGGTGCGTGAAGGGCGCGTGGAGCTCCGCCACGTCGATCGGCCCCCGCGCGCCGCCGGCGTTGCGCGCGGCGAGCGCCGTGCTCGGCGAGCGCGCGAGGTCGCGCACGCCGGGCGCGTGGGGCTCGATCCGCTGGTCGATGCCGCGGATCCAGGCCGGCCGCCGGCAGACGCGGCGCGCCACGTCGTCGGCCGCCAGCACCACCGCCGCGGCGCCATCGGAGATCGGCGGGCAATCGTGCTTGCGAAGCGGCGCGACCAGGTAGGGCTCGGCCAGGAGCTTCTCCAGCTCGAAGACGCCCTTCACCTGCGCGTTCGGGTTCTCGAGGGCGTCGCGCCGGCTCCGCGCCGCCACCCGGGCGAGATCCCGCTCGCTCCGGCCGGTGGCCTCGAGCCAGGCCCGGGCCTGGAGCGCGGCCAGGCTGACGGCGTCCACGCCGAGGGGCGCCAGCACATAAGGATCGAGCTGGAAGCCCAGGACCTCGGGAAGATCGCCCATCGAGCTCTTGCCGAACGCATACACCAGCGCGCTGTCGACCTCGCCTGTCTGGAGCTTGATCCAGGCCTCGTAGAGCGCGAACGCCCCGTCCATCTCCACGTGGCTCTCGGTGATGGGCGGCCATGCGCCGACGGCGTCCAGCGCCGAGACGAAGGAGAAGGGCTGGCCGGCCAGGTAGTCGCAGCTGCCCGAGACGGTGAAGCCGATCTCCTCGCGCCGGAGGCCCGAGCGCCGCAGCGCCTCGGCCAGCACCGGCATCAGCATCTCGACCTCGTTGCGCGTCTGCTCGCGGCGGACGCTCGCGCTCTGGGCCACGCCGATCACGGCCACGTCGCGCATCACAGGTGCTCCGCGTAGGACTCGAAGGAGGCGTCGGGCTCGTCGATCGGCTCGAACCAGCGGATGCTCTCGAAGGTGGGCGCGAGCTCCTCCTTCGGCGCCCACACCGCGCGCACCCGCATGCCCATCCGCACCTGGTCGAAGGGGCAGCCCTGGATCAGGGCGAAGAAGGGGATGTCGGCGCCGTCGAGCAGGATGTGGGCGCAGACGAAGGGCGGCTTCACCGAGAGGTTCTCCGAGGGAATCCGCACGATGCAGAAGGTGGTGACGGTCCCCTTGTCCGAGACCTCCACCTCCTCCTCGGTCGGGACGCCGTGGGTGGGGGACGAGCCGCGCGGCGGCACGTAGACCTTCCCCGTCACCGGGCAGCGTTGGCCGAGGATGCGGCCCTGGGCGAGCCCCTGCAGGAAGCGGGTGGAGGCCCGGCCGGCGGTGTAGACGTAGTCCAGACGCACCGGCGTGACGATGCTCTTCACCGGCTCGCTCACGCGGACTCCTCCGGCACGAAGCACTCGAGATCGCGAATCGAGCCCACGGTCTCCGCCCGCCAGCGCGCGCGCACGCGCAGGCCGCTCCGCATCCGCCCGGGATCGCCCGCATCCACGGCGTGGAGCAGAGCAGTGTCGGCGCCGTCGAGGCGGACCAGCGCGAAGGCGAAGGGCCGGTCCAGCGGATGGTGGCGGCGCGGGGCGTGGACCCAGGCCCAGCTCGTCACCACGCCCGACTCGCCCACCGGCACGATCTCCTGCACCGCGTCGCCGGTCTCGGGATCCCACTCCTGGGGCGGCACCAGCACCCGGCCGCGCGGCGTGCGCGCACCCACCAGCCGCCGATCGCGCAGCGCGGTGAAGAACGCTCCCAGCACCGGGCCGAGGCTGCGCCGGTAGGGATACTCGAGGACGTGGGGAGCGGAGAGGACGCTCATGCGGAGTGCAGCATCAGCGACGCCGCGACGCGCACCTGCTCTGCGACGGTCTTGGCCGGGTGGAGACCGCCCGCCCAGCCGGCGAGCGACGCGAACCAGACGTTCTGGAGCACGAAGGCGACCCGCCCCTCGCGCTCGTTGCCCGTGGTCTCGGCCAGCGGCGCCGCCAGATCGGCGGGCTCGCCGCGCAGGCTCGCCACGATGAGGCGCGTCATGCGCAGGTGGAAGGCCGCCACCTGCGTGGCGATCTCGTGGTCGCCGGCGGCGATCGAGCGGATCACGGCGCGGGCGAAGTTCGGCCGGCGGGTCATCCCGTCGGTGGCGCGCTCGAAGAAGTGCGTCAGGCGGTCGAGGGGCGTGCGACCCTCCGGCGGGCGCGCCGCCGTGGCCGCCTCGAATCGCTCCACCTCTTCGCGCAGGGCGAAGACGAGGATGTCCTCCTTGCTACGGAAGTACTTGTAGAGCGTTCCGAGGGCGACGTCGGAGGCCTCGGCCACGTCGCGCAGCCGCACGGCCTCGAAGCCGCCCTTCTCCGCCAGGCCCACCGCCACGTCCACGATGCGGCGCAGGCGCTTGAGCTGGCTCGCGGCGAGGCGCGCCACCGGCGCGCGTGCGGCGCCATCGGAGAGGCTCCGCCGGCCGCGCCGCCGGGCGGGCCGGGAGGGGTCGGCCATCTCGCTCGCCATCCCGCTTATTAGAACATGTTTCAAAAACGCTGTCGAGGCCGCCCGAGGCTTCGGGGCGCACTGCGGCCGCTCGCGGGCGCATCGCCGCGCGGCCACCGGGCGGCTACGCCCCGGCGGCCTCCAGGATCGGCCGCAGCAGCAGGCGGGCCTCGAAGTACTCGCGGGCGATCGCGCTCGCCGTGCGCGCGTGGTGCTCGTAGTCCTTCGCCACGCGCTCGAGGGCATCGAGCGCCTCGTCGGCGCTGCGCCACGAGAGGAGCCCCGTGCCCGTGGGAAGGCGCGTGTCGAAGCCCGTGTCCTGGATCACGCAAGGGCGTCCCGCCGCCAGGAAGCAGACGGTGCGGTCGCTGAACCAGCCCGTGCGCAGGCGCACGTTGTCCTCCTTCTCCACCGAGAACTCGCCCTTCGCTCCCTGGATGTAGCGCCGATACACCGCAGCGGTTCGGGACACCTGGTAGGGGTCTTCCAGCTGCCAGCGATGGGCCAGGAAGCGCTCCTGCACCCCTTCCTCGGTCGCGACCAGCGCGACCTCGATGCGCTCCCGTGTGCGCTTCGGCAGGTCCATCACCGCATCGAAGCTGCGATGCTTCGACCAGTAGTAGGTCTCTCCGTCGAGCACGATGTCCTTCCCGCGGTTGCGGTAGGTGGCGATGGTGCGCCAGGGCGCGCTGCGCCGTCGCGACGGCGACTCCCAGAGGTCGACCAGCACCGGCGGATGGGTCTTGCGCCAGGCGACGCCGCCCGCCGGGATGCGGCAGGCCGGATCTCCGATGTTCCAGCCGTAGGTGAAGTGGACGTCGTGGGCGTCCACGAAGGCGCGCGCGGCGGGATCGCCCTGGGCGAGCTTCACCTGCTCCAGGTTGGGGTCGGTCTCCACGTACACCAGGCAGCCGCGCCGCCGCGTCGCGGGATCGGGCCGCGTCGCGCCGCACAGGTTCAGCAGCACATCGGCGTGCTCCAGGAGCTCGGCGGCGCGCGCCCGGCCCATGCCGGCCCAGGAATCGCTCAGGCAGTCGTAGTAGCCCCAGCGATCGGCGAGATCGAAGCGGCGGAAGGTGTCCCTCAGGAAGCGCACGTTCTCGCGCGCCGAGTCCACGACCGAGCGCGCGCTCGGCGAGTAGGGCGGCGCGCCGGTGTTCTCGACGTAGTACGCGTCGCAGCCCAGGCGCTGGAGGCCGATCACGTGGTGCAGCACCTGCCACGCCATGCCGCCCATCGGGTACTGGCCCATCAGCCCGAGCACCACCACTCGCTTCATGCGTCGCCCTCCGGCTGCGCCGGTGTCCTGGCCTCGGAACCATAGAGGAGCGCGGCCTCGTGCAGGCGCTGGAAGGTCCCGCCGGCGTGGCGCAGGGCTTCGTAGCTCCCCTGCTCGACGAGCCTCCCGTCCTGCACCACCAGCACGAGATCCGCTCGCCGCACCGTGGAGAGGCGATGCGCGATCACGAAGGTGGTGCGCCCCTTCATGGCGCGCTCGATCCCCGACATCACCCAGGCCTCGGTCTCCGCGTCGAGGGCGGAGGTGGGCTCGTCGAGGACCATGAGCCGCGGGTCCTTGAGGAGCGCCCGCGCGATCGTCACGCGCTGCGCCTGGCCCTGGGAGAGCGCCTGGCCCTCGGGGCCCACCAGCGTGGCCAGGCCCTGGGGCAGGCGATCGAGGAAGAGCTGCACGCCGGCCTTCTCCAGCACCTCGGCCAGCTCCGCCGCGCTCGCCTCGGGGCGGCCGTAGCGCACGTTCTCCTCCAGCGTGGCGGGAAAGAGAATGGGCGCCTGCGGCACGATCCCGACCTCGCGGCGCAGCCAGGTGAGCGGGAGCTCGCGCAGATCCACACCATCCAGTGTGATGCGCCCCGCGGCGGGATCGTAGAAGCGCGGGATCAGGCTCATCAGCGTGGTCTTACCCGCGCCGGTCGGCCCCACCACAGCCACCAGCGCACCGGGGGGCGCCTCGAAGGAGACGTCGCGCAGGGCGAAGCTCGCCTCGCTCCCGGGATAGGAGAAGGACACGCCCTCGAAACGCAGCCGACCCTCCACGCGCGGCAGCGGCCGGGCGCCGGGTGCGTCGCGCACCTCCGGCTGCGCGTCCAGCACCTCGAACACGCGCTTGGCGCCGGCGGTGGCGCCCTGGATCAGGCCGAAGGTCTGCGAGATCTGGTTGATCGGGCCATAGAGCGACGCCAGGTAGGTCACGAAGACGATGAGATCGCCGGCCGTGAGCCGTCCCGCGAGCCCGAGCGTTCCGCCGGCCCAAAGCACCGCCGCGGTGCCCAGCGCGATCAGCACGTTCACGAGCCCCGAGTAGCCGGTCTCGAAGACGTAGAGCCGTCGCGACGAAGAGAGCGCGCGGCCCGAGGCGTCCATCACGCGTGCGTGCTCGCGGGACTCGGCGGTGAAGGCCTGCACCACCTGGATCGCGCCGACGCCGCGCTGCGTCTCCGCCAGGAAGCGGCTCTCGTCCTCGCGCATCGCCAGCGCGAGGCTCGAGATGCGCTTTCCGAGCAAGCGGATCGCCAGGAAGAGCAGCGGCGCCACCGCCAGGAAGAGCCCGGCCAGCAGCGGGTTCATCCGCACCATCACCAGCGTCATGCCGAGGAGGAGCACGCCGGCCGTCACCAGCGGGAAGACGCCGTTCATGCACAGGCCCTGCACCGCGAAGGTGTCGAACGTCATGCGGTAGACCAGATCCGTGACGGAGCGGCGACCGAAGAAGCCGAGCGAGAGCCGGTGCAGGTGGGAGAGGAGGTCGGAGCGCAGGTCGTTCACCATGCGCTGCCCGATCCCGATCGTCAGGTGATTGAGTCGCACCCCGAGCACGGCCAGCGCCACCTGGAGCGCCAGCAGAGCGAGACAGGTGGCGAGCAGGAGCTGCGGCCTGGACGGTGTGCCGAGGGCGCCGAGCAGGCCGAGCGGCCGGTCGCCCAGCACCGAGTCCACCACGATCTTGAGCGGCCAGGGCTTGGCCACCTCCAGCGCGGCGTTCACGGCCACGAGCAGGAGCGCCCCGGCGAACTGGCCCTGGTGCGGCCGCAGGTAGCGCGCGATGCGCCGGAGGATGCTCATCGTTCGCGCCCTCTGCCGGCCACTCGCCGGGCGCTCACGCGGCGGCGGCCGCCCTGGCCTCGGGCTTCTCGGGCTTCTCGGGCTTCAGGGGATCGAGGGGCAGCGATTGGAAGGTGATCTCGGTCGCGTGGTAGACGGTCCGCCCCAGCCGGTAGGCCTGGTAGAGCAGGAAGCCCTCGGTGGCGACGATCGCTGCCACGATCTCGCCGCCGATCTCCCACGCACCCGCCGCCACGGCCAGCGCCACGCCAACGCCGAGGATTCCCTTCACCAGCATGGCGAGCGAGGTCTGGCGCAGGTCCACGCCCACGTCCACCTGTCGCTTGCTGCCGCCGTGGTTCTCGATCAGGAGCTTGACCTCGGCGCTCACCCAGATGCCGCGATGGATCGAGACGTCCCACGGCTCCCAGCCGTTGTCCACCACGATCGGATACTTGCGCGGACGCAGGAAGTCGAGGAGCGCAGAGATGCACTGCTCCTTTTCGACGCCGGTCTCGTTCCAGTAGCTGAGCGTGAAGCTCCGGTGCAGGAGGTCGACGTCGGGCTTCTGGCGCAGGCGCGGGAAGCGGATGCGCTCCACCTGCGAGAGGCCACGGGCCCGCATCTTGTTGCGCTCGATCGCGCGCAGGAAGGGCCCGAGGTAGTTCAGGAGCGCGATCAGGCTGCGGGCCCTCCAGGGCGTCACCGAGATGCCCTCGACGTCGACGCCGAGCGCGATCACGACCGCCTGGGCGATGGAGAGGCCGAGCAGCCCGAGCCCGATCAGGAGCAGCGTCGGGAGCGGTGTCCCCGCGAGGAACGAGAACACGCCCACCAGCACCAGCCCGAGCGCGCCGAGATTCCATTCGAGCGTCGCCGGGAGGTGTCGCAGCAGCGAGGACGGCGGCTCGTAGAGCGTCTGGAACAGGCCCTGGCCGAAGGGGCCCCAGTAGATCACCGGCCGCCGCCCCAGGATCCCCGTGCCGACGTCGCTGTAGATGCGGCCGAGCCAGCGCGAGTGGCCGAGGAAGTTGAAGCGATAGGGATGCTTGAAGTAGAGCAGCGCCTCCGCGCGGCCGTAGCCCTTCTGCTGGTTCAGGTACGCCTGCACCGTGCTGCGCCGGCGATGCCAGACCAGCGCCGCCGCCGAGAAGCCGATCTTATGGCCCGCGTTCTGGAGCCGCCAGCAGATGTCGACGTCGTCGCCCGCCGCGCGGTAGACCGGGTCGAAGAGCCCGACCTCGATCAGGTGCTTCCTCCAGAACGCCATGTTGCAGCCGGGGATGTGCTCCGCCTCCCAGTCCGTGAGGAGCACGTGGGTGGGGCCGCCGGGCGAGCGCGCCACGACCTCCTCGACCCAGTTGCTCTCCGGGGGTGGGAGGTTCGGGCCGCCCACCGCCGCGAAGCTCTCGGAGAGCAGGCGATGCACCAGGAACGTGAGCCAGTCGGGATCCACTGCGCAGTCGGAGTCGGTGAAGGCCACGATCTCCCCGCTCGCGGCCAGGATGCCCTCGTTGCGCGCCACCGAGAGCCCGCGGTTCTCGTGCGAGATCAGGCGGTAGTCGGGATAGCGCTGCGCGATCTCCTTGGTGCGGTCGGTCGACCCGTCGTCGACCACGATCACCTCGTAGTTCGGATAGCGGAGGTGGCGCAGCGACTCCATGCACTCCTCCATCGTGCGTTCCGCGTTGTAGGCGCAGATCACGACGGAGACCTTCGGCGCGGGATCGGGCGGCTTGGGCAGCTTCGCCTGGTAGACCTGGCGCAGCGCGTGGAAGGCGGGCTTCGGCTCGCGATCACGCGTCACCAGGCCGAAGGACCAGTCCTGGATCTCGAAGCCGCCGGTGAACCACTCGTCGGTGTAAGAGAAGACGACGGTGCCGGCGCAGCCGAGCTCCGCCGCCGCCGCGGCGGTGCGCGCCACGATCGCGGCCTGCTCCGCCTCGCCCTCGCGCACGGAGTCGATGCCGAACTCCGAGAGCACGAGCGGCTTGAAGGTCGCCAGGTTCTGGAGCCGCGGCAGGTAGCGGCGCAGCGCCTCCTCGCGATGGAGGTAGACGTTGAACGAGACGTAGTCCAGGAAATCGAGCTCCAGGTACTCCGTCATCGGGAAGTTGGCGTAGGAGACGAGCGCCTCCGGATCGACCTGCTTCACCTCGTCGTGGAGCTCTTCCAGGAACTTCTGGATCCGGGTGGGGCCGTACCAGCGAACGAGCTGCGGCGGGATCTCGTTCCCGATCAAGAGCGACAGCAGGTTGGGTACGCCGCGCAACGCCTGCGCGGCCTCGCGGATGCGCCCGCGGATCTCGTCCCGGGTTTCGCGCGAGTCGAGGAAACGGATGTGCTGCGCCCAGGGCACGCCCACCATGAGCCGGAGCCCGAAGACCTGGGCGAGCTCCCGGAGCCAGCCCGGCGGCAGATGGTAGACCCGCAGCGTGTTGGCCCCGAGCTCGCGCAGCAGCGCGAAGTCCCTCTCGACGGTGCTCTTGTCGGGGAAGGGCTCCCCGGCGGCGTTGGCCTTGAAGGGACCGTAGGAGACGCCTCGGACGAAGAACTTCCGATCGTCCTCGACCAGGAACATGCCCCGGGTCCGGATGCGCTTCATCGACTCCCTCGGGTGCGGGCCGGCCCCCGATGGACGAAAGCCCGGCCGGGGGCCGGGCTCGCGGGGGGGCGGACCGTCGAGATGGGGGAAGCGTCGGAGGTGCCTGCCTCGCTGTCAAGCCGGGTCTCCCCTGGGGGCATCGCGAGCGCGCCGGAGTCCCTGGCAGCCGGAGCCGGGACCAGAGGGTCAGAAGGCGGGCTCCACGCGCACCGGGATCCCCGTCATGAAGGCCTGGTTGCTGACCGGCTCGAAGCTTCCGGGTCCGCTCGGAAGGAGGACGTTGGCGTTGCGACCGGGATGACGGCGCGCCACGCGCATCCCCGGAGCGCCCCCATGCCCCCAGCCGTGGGTCATGGCGACCACCCCTCGGCGCAGCGACGGATCGAGTCGCAGGGGGGCGAGCACCTGGCCATGGGCGCTCGTGACGCGCACGCGCGCTCCGTCGACCAGGCCCCGCGCGCGCGCGTCCTCCGGGTGCATGTCGAGCGTGTTCTCCTCGCGCCCGGGACGCTTGAGCCGCGGGAGGTTGTGGTACCAGGAGTTGTGCATCCAGGGATCGCGCCGACCGATCAGCTTCAGCCCGTCCGCCGGCTCCGCCTCGAGCTCGCGCAGGATCTCCTCGCAACGCTCGAGGGCCGGCGCGAGCACCGCGGGACGGCAATCCACCCGACGGTCCGGCGTCTGGATCACGTCGTCGTAGAAGCGGCCGGGGGAGAGCGGCGCCAGGCGCAGGCCGTGGGGCGCCTCGCGCAGCTTCGCGAGCGAGAGCCCGCTCGCGGCGAGCATGTGATCGAGGCGGCCGAGGCCGGCGGGATCCGCACCCTCCAGCGACGACGCGAAGCCCGCGGCTTGCGCCAGGCGCTGGAAGATCCACCACTCCTCGCGCCGCTCGGCCCGCGGCGCCACCAGCGGCTCGCTCCACTGCACCCAGGGCTCGAGCTGCATGCCGAGGCCGGTGAGGTTCAGGTCGCCTCGCTCGAGCATGTCCGCCGCGGGGAGCAGCACGTGGGCGAGCTCCCCGGTGGCGTTGCGGTAGAGATCCACGCACACCAGGAGCTCGAGCCGCTCCAGCGCGCGGTGCAGCCGCGCCTCGCCGCCCATCGAGAGCAGCGGGTTCCCGGCCACCACGAAGAGCACGCGCAGCGGTCGCTCGGGATCCTCGATCTCGTCGGCCAGCAGGTTCCCGGGGAGGGCACCGCGGATGCGGCGCAGCCTTCCGTAGCGGCTCTCGAAGAATTCGCGCTCCGGCCGCACGCGGCCCGAGCGCGCGGCCGGGTAGAAGCCCCGCGAGTAGAGGTTCCCGCCCCGCCGATCCAGGTTCCCGGTGACGAAGGAGAGCATCTGGACCAGCCAGTAGGCGAGCGTGCCCTGCCGGCCCATGTTCACGCCGGTCGACATCTGCACCGCCGCGCTCGGCGCCGCTGCGAACTCGAGCGCGAGGCGGCGGATCGTCTCCTCGGAGAGCCCCACCACCGGCGCGACGCGCTCCGCGGGATGACGGCGCACGAACTCCCTCAGGCCCTCCACGCCACGGCCATGCTCGCGCAGGACGTCCTCGCGAAAGCCCGGGCCGCGCTCGATCTCGCACAGCATCGCCGCCAGCAGGTACACGTCGGTGTCGGGACGGATCGGAATCCACTCGCCCACCCCCTCCACCGACTCCACGCGCCGGGGATTCACGAAGCGGATCACCGCGCCGCGGCGGCTCGCCTCGCGCAGCTTGCGCATGGGATCGGCCAGCGAGAGGAAGCTCATGTGGGAGACGCGGGGGTTGGTGCCGAGGAGCAGGAGATGGTGCGTGTGCTCGAGATCCGGGATCGGATGGATCGTGCTCGAGCCGAAGACGGCTTCGCTCCCGGCGAACTTGTTGGCGCAGTCCTGGGTGCCGGATCCGAAGATCCTCTGCGTGCCGAGGGGGCCGAAGAAGGCACCCAGGGCAGGAGCGAGGAGCGAGTTGAAGGCGGTGGGATTGCCGGCGTAGAGACCGATCGCATCCGGCCCGTGGCGGGCGTGCACGGCCTTCACGTGCCGTGCGATGCCGAAGATCGCATCGTCCCAGGAGCAGCGCTCGAAGCCCTCCCAGCCGCGACGCAGCGGGAAGTCGAGCCGATCCGGGTCGCGATGCACGTCCAGGGCCGCGATCCCCTTGTGGCAGGCGAAGCCTCGCGACACCACGTGGGCGCGGTCCGGACGCAGGGCCACCACCGCTCCCTCCTCGACTCGCGCCTCGATACCGCAGGCCGGCTCGCATACGCGACAGAAGGTGGGCACCTCGGCCATCGAAGCCTCCGCACGGGAGCGACCAGCCTATCAGAGCCCGGGTGACTCCAGTCGCAAGGCGAAGTGCGCCGCTCCGAGGAGCGGCGCCCCGGGGTCGAGGGCCACCCGCACCGGGAGGCTCCGCAAGGCCTGGGCGAAGCGCCCCTTGTCCGCGAAGGCCTCGAGGAAGCCCCCCGCCTGGAGGGCGGGCAGGACCTTCGGCGCGATGCCGCCGCAGAGGCAGACGCCGCCGAGGGCCACGCAGCGCAGCGCGAGATCGCCCGCCTCGACGCCGAGGAGCGTCACGAACCGCTCGAGCGCCCGCTCGCAGACCACGTCCTCGCGCGCCAGCGCCGCGCCCGAGACCGCGGCCGCGCCGTCGCCCTCGGCCAGGCGCGTGCCGAGCCAGGCCGGCTCGGCCAGCCCCGAGCGCTCGCGCTCGAAGTCGTAGAGGTTGCGCAGCCCCGGGCCGGAGAGCACGCGCTCCCAGCTCGCATGGCCGTCGAAGCGGCGGCGCAAGAAGCGCAGCAGCTCGATCTCCGGATCGCTGCGTGGAGCGAAGCCCGCGTGGCCGCCCTCCGACGCCACGGGCTGGTGTCGCGCGCCATCGAAGATCAGCATCGCCTCGCCGAGGCCCGTGCCGGCGGCGATCACCGCGACGTTGCCGTCGAAGAGCCGGCGCTCGCCGGGCTGGAGCACCGCCAGCGACTGCGCCGGCAGGAACAGCACGCCGTAGGCCGCCGCCTGGACGTCGTTCAGCAGGCCCACGCGTGCGGCGCCGCTCGCCGCGCGCAAGGCCTCGGTCTCGACCACCCAGGGCAGGTTGGTGGTCCGCACCGCGCCCTGCACCACGGCGCCGGCCACGCCGAAGCAGGCCGCGGCGAGAGCCGGCCGCTCGGGGCCGAGGAAGAGCGCCACCAGCTCCTCCAGCGAGGCGTGCTCGCGGCTCGCATAGACCGCGCGACGCGCCACGCGCAGGCCGCCTCCCGTCACCGGCTCGAAGAGCCCGAGCGCGGTCTTGGTGCCGCCGACGTCACCGGCGAGGATCACGCGAGGCCACGACGCCGCAGCGCGTTCACGGGAGGAGCGCCTCGGCCAGGCGGCGTGCCAGCGCGAGGGCGTCGCGGAAGCTGCGGTCGCGCCCGAGCTTCGGGAGCTGTCGCACCAGGAGCTCGGCGCGCGGGGCGGGCGGCACCGGGAGCACGAGCTCCGGAGCCGCCGCCTCGCCGAACGACACCGAGATGCGATCGGCGGCGCGAGCCTCGAGACGCGCTCTGCGGGGACCCCCGCCCCCGCGCCAGCGGAGCTCGAGGCCGCGCAGCGCCGGCGGACCCTCGGCGAGCCGCCGCAGCGTCACGCGAATCGGCCCGGCCGGACCGTCGAAGCCCCAGACGATCTCGCTCCCCGGCGACACGCGGGCGCGACGCGGCCGCCAGCCCAGGCGCCCGGCGAGCCAGCCGACGAGGAGCCAGGCCTCGGGCAGACCGTGGGGGCCGTGCGCCAGGTCGAGCTCCTCGAGAGCGGCCAGGGCCCCCGGTAGCCGCTCCGGATCCAGGGCCTGCCCGAGCGCGCGGCGCCAGGGCTTCAAGCGTCGCCAGGCCAGGTCGCTCACCGCGGCCCGTGCCGACTCCTCGACCCAGCGCGCGGTCTCCACCACCCCGGCCGCCGGATCCTTCCACTCCGCGCTGTCGTAGATCACCTGGTCGGCCAGGCCCGCCAGCTCGCCGAAGAGCGGGCCGCCGGCCGGCGGCGGCTCGCGCGTCGCCCACCAGAGCGAGGTCGGGAGATCTCCGATCAGCAGGCCGCGCACCGCGGAGGGCAGCGCCGCGAGCGCCCGGCGGCCGGCGCTCACCATCACGTGCTCCGAGCAGACGGCGCGGCCGGGGCCCGTCAGGTGACACATCGCGGAGACGCTCGCGTCGAGCGCGTCGTCCCGCGGCGTCCCCTGCGCCACCAGCAGCATGACGCGGGAGGGGTGCCGCTCCACCACCGCGGCGATCTCCGGCTCGGCGCTTCGCGCCTCCTCGGGATCGGCGCAGAACACCACGAGGTTCGACATGCAGGCCCGCAGGATCGCAGGCCCGCCCTCGCTCGCCGACGACGTCTCGCGCCAGAGCCCGGCGAGCTCGCGCTCGATCGCCGCCACGTCCACCGGCCGCGGCGCGATGCGGGGCACCGCTTCGCCGAGGCTCACGGCGTGCGCCAGCGCCGCCCGTCGCGGGCGATCAGCTTCTCGGCCTCGGACGGACCCCAGCTTCCGGCCGGATAGCGTGGGATCTCGCGGGCGCCCGCCCGCTCCCAGGCCTCGAGCACGTTCCCGACCCAGGTCCACGAGGCCTCCACCGCATCGCGTCGCATGAAGAGCGTGGCGTCGCCCGCCATCACGTCGAGCAGAAGACGCTCGTAGGCCTCGGGCGACTGGTCGCCGAAGGTCGTGCCGTAGCGGAAGTCCATGCGCACGGGATAGATCCGCACCTTCGGCCCCGGCAGCTTGGTGGCGATGCGGAGCGACATGCCCTCGTCGGGCTGGATCCGCACCGTGAGCACGTTGGGCTCCAGGGGCTCGTCGCCGCCGACGTTGAAGAGGATGTGGGGCACGTCCTTGAATTGCACCGCGATCTCGCTCGCGCGCTTCGGCAAGCGCTTTCCCGTGCGCAGGTAGAACGGCACGCCGGCCCAGCGCCAGTTGTCGACGAAGCACTGGAGGGCGACGTAGGTCTCGGTGGTGGAGCCGGCGCGCACGTTCTTCTCCGCGCCATCGCCCGGGACCCGAACGCCATGCACGAAGCCCTCGTCGTACTGCGCGCGCACCACGAAGCGGTCCACATCCGGGCCCGAGAGCGGCCGCAGGCAGTTCAGCACCGCGAGCTTCTGGTCGCGCACCACGTCCGCGCTGAGCGCCCACGGCGGCTCCGTCGCCGTGAGACACAGGAGCTGCAGCAGGTGGTTCTGCACCATGTCGCGCAGCGCGCCGGCCTCCTCGTAGTAGTTGGCGCGCGTGCCGACGCCCTCGGCCTCGGCCACGGTGATCTGCACGTGGTCCACGTAGCGCTGGTTCCAGAGCGGCTCGAAGATCGAGTTGGCGAAGCGCATCACCAGCAGACTCTGGACCGTCTCCTTGCCGAGGTAGTGGTCGATGCGGAAGGTCTGGGACTCGTCGAAGACGCGGCCCAGGGCTGCGTTGAGCCCGCGCGCGCTCTCGAGATCGCGACCGATGGGCTTCTCGACGATGATGCGATCCCAGGGACCCTGCGCCGAGGGACGGCGCGCCAGCCCGGAGGCGGCGAGCCGCTCCACGCAGTCGACCATCGTGCTGGGCGGCACCGAGAGGTAGTAGATCCGGCTCCCCTGGAGCCCGCAGCCGGGCTCGATCTCCGCCAGGCGCTCACTCAGTCGGGTGTAGGCCTCGGTCTCGTCGAAGCCCCCGCGCACCCAGAAGAGCCGGCGCTCGAAGTCCTGCCAGGCCCCGTCCTCGAGCGTGCGGCGCGAATGGCGCTCCACGCCTTCGCGTGCGCCGGCACGAAAGCCCGCGTCGTCG
The DNA here is from genome assembly GCA_033853555.1 of Myxococcota bacterium. Lineage (GTDB taxonomy): Bacteria > Myxococcota_A > UBA9160 > UBA9160 > UBA9160 > JAWOLJ01. Next base: position 44,198 of record JAWOLJ010000035.1, on the reverse strand, counting down.
AGCGCCGTGCGAGCGAAGCCCACCACCGCGAAGCTCGCGGGCAGGAGGCCGTCCAGCAGCAGGTTGTAGAGCGCCGGGAGGAGCTTGCGCCGCGCCAGGTCCCCCGCGCCGCCGAAGATCACGAGCGCGCAGGGCTGCGGCAGCAGCGTCTGCGCCAGGCCGACCACCAGCGGATTGTGCGACGCCGTGTCCCGCACGTTCAGCCGAGCGCTCGTTCGATCCCGGCGCGCAGGCGCCCGAGCCCGGCCGGGACGTCGCTCCCCAGGTGGACACGCAGGATGCGGCGGCCACGCTCCACCAGCACGTCGAAGTCGCCCTGCGCCTGCGCCCGGGCCAGCACGCCGAAGCTCGTGCGCTGGCCCGGGATCGCCACGTCCTCCGCGTCGTCGGCGGTGATCTGCAGGAACACGCCGCTCGGCGGACCTCCCTTGTGGAGCTGACCCGTCGAGTGCAGGAATCGGGGCCCGTAGCCAAGCGTCGTGGCCACGCGCTTCGTGTCGCGCACCACCAGCCGCACGCGCTGGAGCTCGGCATCGTGGGCGGCGCAGCGCTCGACGAACGCGTTCAGCGCGAAGTAGTCGCCGGCGGCGAGGAGCGAGAGATGGGCCGCGAGGACGCCCTCGAGGCCCCGCGGCGCGGCGGACTCGAGGCGCTCGCGCTCGTCCGGCGCGGCGAAGAGCCCCAGCCCCTCGAGCTCGAGGAGCGGCGTCTCGGGCTCGAGGCGACCCGTCTCCTCGTAGGCCGCGGTGAGGCGCCGCGCCGCCTGCTTGGCCGCTTCCACGTCCGGCTGGTCGAAGGCGTCGATTCCGAGGAGCGCGCCCGCCACCGCAGTGGCGATCTCGAAGCGGAAGAACTCCTGGCCGAGGTTCCGCGCGTCGGTCACCTCGATGCGCACCACGGGATGGCCGGCCCCCTCGAGCGCGCCGACCGCCGCGTCCTGCGCCGCGGAGACGCCGCCCGCGAGCCGGAGGTACACGAAGAGGCGATCGCTGCCGTAGGCCGCGGGCGGGCCGAGGGCTTCGCCGTCGACGGGCACGATCCCGCGCCCGCCCTTGCCGGTGGACTCCGCGACCAGCTGCTCCAGCCAGCCGCCGAGGGAGGCGATGCCGGGCGAGAGGACGAAGGTGAGCTTGTCGCGGCCCTGGCGCGCGAGCGTCCCCAGGATCGCTCCCAGGGCGACGCCCGGGTTCGCCGCTGGCGGCACGAACGCGCCGCAGCTTCGCACCATCTCGCGCGCGCGCTCGAGCCAGTCGTGCGGGTCCAGGCCCAGCAGCGCCGCCGGCGTCATGCCGAAGACCGAGAGCGCCGAGAAGCGGCCACCGATCGTGGGATCGCCATGCACCACCCGACGAAAGCCCTCGTCGCGGGCGATCTGGTCCATCCGGGTGCCGGGGTCGGTGATGGCGACGAAGTGCCGGCCCACCCGCCCCGCGCCCACCGCTCGCGACACGCGATCGAAGAACAGCCCCTTCATCACGTTCGACTCGATCGTGCTCCCGGACTTCGACGCCACGACGAAGAGCGTGCGGGCCGGATCCACCGCGTCCGCCATGCGCTTCACCTGCGCCGGCACCGTGGAGTCCAGGACCCGGAGCTCGGCATGTCCATCGAGCACGCCGAAGGTCTGGCGCAGCACGTCGGGGCAGAGGCTCGATCCGCCCATGCCGAGGAGCAGGACGTGGCGAAAGCCCTCGTGGCGGATCTCCTCGCCGAGGGCCGTGAGACGCTGGGCACCGGCGAGCCCCTCCTCCACCACGCGCATCCAGCCGAGCCAGCGTCCCTCGTCGCCGCCGGTCCAGAGCGAGGCGTCGCCGGCCCAGAGGCGCCGCACCTTGCCGCTGCGCCGCCACGCCTCGAGCTCGGCAGCCACCGCGCCAGCGGCGGCGCCGAGCGAGGCCGTCTGCGTATCCAGCCGCGTGCCGAGGAGCGCCGTGCGCTTGTGGGCCACCGCCGCCAGCAGCTCGTCGAAGGCCGCCGCGAACTTCACGACGCCGTCCGCCACCAGGAAGTCGGTGACCTCGCGCAGCGAGATTCCGACCTCTCCCAGCGTCGTCAGGGTACGGCGCGCCTCCTCGAGGCGAGCGACGCTGCCGCCGGTCAGGCTCTCGCGGGCCTGCCCGGTCTTCTTGAATTCCTCCAGGGTCTCGGCGGGGACCGTGTTCACGGTGTCCGCGCCGATCAGCTCGTCCACGTAGAGGGTCTTCGGGTAGGCGGGGTTCTTGGTGCTCGTGCTGGCCCAGAGCAGCCGCTGCGGCCGCGCGCCGCGCGCCGCCAGCGCCTTCCAGCGCTCGCCGGAGAGGATGTCGCGGTAGCGGGCGTAGGCGAGGCGCGCGTTCGCGATGGCGACCTTGCCGCGCAGTCCCTCGAGCCGCGCACGCATCACCGCGTCTCCCGTCTTGGCGACGCGCTCCTCCAGCGTTCGATCCACCTGTGTGTCGATGCGGCTCACGAAGAAGCTCGCGACGCTCGCCAGCCGCGCCAGATCGCCGCGCTGTGCCGCCCGGCGCTCCAGGCCCTCGAGGTAGGCTCCGGCCGCGGACTCGTAGGCGTCGAGTCCGAACAGGAGCGTCACGTTCACGTTCACGCCACGGGCGATCAGCGCGGTGATGGCCGGCATGCCCTCGGGCGTCGCGGGGACCTTGATCATCACGTTGGGACGCGACACCGCGGCGTGGAGTCGAAGCCCCTCCTCGATCGTGGCCGCCGTGTCGTGGGCGAGGTACGGCGAGACCTCGAGGCTCACGAAGCCGTCGCACCCCTGCGTGCGCTCGAAGGCCGGACGCAGCACGTCGGCCGCCATCTGGATGTCCTCGACGGCGATTCGCTCGTAGAGCTCCTTGGCGTCGCCCACCCCGGCGGCGACCAGACGCTCGAACGCGTCGTCGTAGTCGGTGTCGGACGTGATCGCCTTCTCGAAGATCGAGGGGTTCGACGTCACCCCGAGCAGGCCGTCGTCGGCGACCATCCGTGCGAGCTCGCCGGAGGCGATGAGGCTGCGGCGGATGTTGTCGTACCAGATGCTCTGGCCGAAGCGCCGGACGTCGAGGAGGGGGTGGGCCACGGCGGTCCTCCGATGGGAAGGGGCGGCGGAGTCCGGGCTCAGGATAACCCCTGAGACCGCGTGTCGCGCCCGGCGCGCACGGGTGTGCGGCGCGGGAGCGAGAAGCGGCGGCGCCGCGCGGGGTTCCCTCGAGCCCGGGGCCGCCTTGAGAAGCCCGAAGCGATCCGTCAGCCTTCCGCGACCCGCGCGGAGGCACCGTGGAGCTCCTGCACCAGATCCTCGACGTCGCCCTGCATCTGGACGTCCACCTCAACCAGTGGGCGACGACGATGGGGCCCTGGCTCTATGCCCTGCTCTTCGTCGTGATCTTCTGCGAGACCGGGCTCGTCGTGACTCCGTTCCTTCCAGGCGACTCGCTCCTCTTCGCCGTCGGTGCGCTGGCGTCGCTGCCGGATTCCCCGCTCAGCCCGGCGCTCCTCGTGCTGGTGATGAGCGGCGCCGCGATCCTCGGCGACGCCGTGAACTACGCCGTCGGGCACAAGCTCGGGCCCATGGTGTTCCGCAGCGGGCGCTCGCGCCTGCTGAACCCCGAGCACCTGGCGCGCACGCAGCGCTTCTACGAGCGCTACGGCGGCAAGACCATCTTCCTCGCGCGCTTCGTGCCGATCGTGCGCACCTTCGCGCCCTTCGTCGCAGGCATCGGCCGCATGCGATACGGCTACTTCGCCACCTGGAACGTGACGGGTGCGCTGGTGTGGGTGCTCTCGATCGGGAGCGCCGGCTATCTCTTCGGCCAGGTTCCCGTGGTGAAGCGCAACTTCGAGTTCGTGGTCCTCGCCATCATTGCCCTCTCGCTGGCCCCGATGCTGTTCGAGTACCTGCGGGCCCGGAGGGGCGCGCTGGCCTGAGCGGCCGCGGTCCGAGGGCGCCGGGCCTGCGCAGCCGACCCGCGGCTCGCGTATGATCGGGGGGTCGCGCCGCGCCGGCGCCGGCCGTCGGGCGACCGCCGCGGGCGCGGTCGGCGCGACCAACGCAAGGGCGGACCCGTCGGGTCCTCGGGTGACGAACGATGACCGCCGCCTCGCCGACCGCGCAGCGCTGGATCTACGGACCGCTCCCGGATCTCGTGCTCGGATGCGGCGGCATCTACCTGCTGCTCTTGCTCGTCTTGCCCGGGCTCTCCGAGGTGTCCGCGCTGGCCGCCTGGCAGCCCTTCGCCGTCGCGCTGCTCGGGCTCCTGACGAACATCCCCCATTATGGGGCGACACTTCTTCGCGTCTACGAGAGGAGCCGGGACCGCCGCCGCTACCTCCTCTTCTCCGTGTATCTGACGGCGGTGCTGTGGGCGCTCTTCGTGCTCGGGCTCCACGCGCTGTGGCTGGGCTCGGTCCTGGTGACGCTCTACATCACCTGGAGCCCCTGGCACTTCGCGGGCCAGAACTACGGCCTCGCGCTCATGTTCCTGCGGCGGCGCGGGGTGGACGTGCCCCCGCTCACGAAGCGCCTGCTCTACGCCTCGTTCGTCTGCTCCTACGGGCTCACGTTCCTCAGCATGCACGGGCCGGCGCACTCCCTCGGCGTGGCACCGGTGCCGAGCTTCGGCCGCGAGGTGTTCGATTTCCTGTCGATCGGCCTGCCGGCGGGCCCGGCGCGGGTGGGGTTCGTGGCGTGCGGCATCGGCTACGTGGCCTCGCTGCTGGGAGCGGGGATCCTGCTGCTGCGCCGAGCGGGCTCCGTCCGCGACCTCGGACCGTCGGTGCTCCTGATCGCGACCCAGGCGGTGTGGTTCTCGGTGCCCGCCTGGCTGCAGCTCAGCGGCGGGGTCGGCGGCGGACGCCTCTTCGTCGCCACCACCTGGATCGCGATCGCCCACTCCCTGCAGTACCTGTGGATCTCGTCGTACTACGCGCGGCGGGCCGGCGAGCAGGCTCCGCTCCCGCGCTACCTCGGCAAGACGCTGCTCGCCGGAGCCGCGATCACGGGGCTGCCGGCGTTGCTCTTCGCGCCCCAGGTCCTGGGGCCGCTCTCCTACCAGGCGGGGCTCGCGATCCTGCTCTTCTCCGTCGTGAATCTTCACCACTTCATGCTGGACGGGGTGATCTGGCGGCTGCGCGACGGCCCGGTGGCGCGGGTGCTGCTGCGCTCTGCGGCGGAGCCGGCGGAAGGGTCGGAGCGGGATGCGGATGCCCGAGGGTGGCTGCGCGGCGCCGTCTGGGCGGCGGCGGCAGCGGCGCTCTGCGTCGAGGTCTTCGGGATCTGGGAGATGGAGTTCGGCGTGCGACGCCCGCTCGAGCGAGGCGACGTGGTGCGCGCGGAGCGCGCGAACCAGGCTCTGGCCTGGATCGGACGGGAGAGCCACGCCGTGGAGCAGAACATCGCGGTGCAGCTCGCGCGGCGCTTCGAGGCCAATGGCGCGACCGCCGAGCAGTGGGACGAGGTGCGGCGTCACTACCAGCGCAGCCTCGTGATCCAGCCGTCGGCGGCGGCCTGGTTCGGGCTCGGCACCGTCGACCGCAAGCTCGGCGATGCCCAGGGAGCGCTGCGCTGCTACGAGCACGCCCTGGCTCTCGACCCGCGAGACGTCGAGTCGCTGCGCCTGGCCGGCGAGACCTGGCTCGATCTCGGGCGTGCCGACCTCGCACGGCCAGCCCTCGAGCGCGCGCGCGAGCTCGCGCCCGACGACCCCGGCGTGCGCCGTGCGCTGCTGCGGCTGGCGCGGGCCGAGCCGGGCGGCAGCGCAGCGGCGTCGGAGCTCGGCCTGGGCGATGGGCACGCCACGGGCCGGGCGTCGGCGCCGTAGCCGGCGGCGAGCGCCGCGAGCGCGAGCACCCCTCGGCTAGTACACCTCGGGCTCGACGGCGGCGGGAAGCCGGTGGAACGCCTCCACCACCTCGGGCGGCGCCTGCACCAGCTCGATCAGCACGCCCTCGCCGCCGATCGGAGACTCGGCGTTCCCCTTCGGATGGATGAAGCAGACGTCGAAGCCGGCGGCGCCCTTGCGGATGCCGCCGGGGGTGAAGCGCACGCCGCGCGCCGCGAGCCACTCCACCGCGGCGGGGAGATCGTCGATCCAAAGGCCCACGTGATTCAGCGCGGGCTCGTGCACCTTCGGGCTGCGCGCGGGATCGATGGGCTGCATCAGGTCGACCTCGACCCGGAAGGGACCTTCGCCCGCGACTGCGATGTCCTCGTCCACGTTCTCGCGCTCGCTCCGGAAGTCACCGACCCTGGTCAGGCCGAGCGTGTCGATCCAGAGCCGGCGCAGCGCCGCCTTGTGCGGAGCGCCGATCGCGATCTGCTGCAGGCCGAGCACCTTGAAGGGACGGTCGGGCACGATGCTCCTCCTCGAGGCGAAGCGTCCAGAATATCCCGGCCGCGGGGGGCTCGCCGGCGCCGACCGGCGCGGTAGCCTCCCGCCACCCCATGGACCCCCGCGCGCCCAAGGCCTCGGTGCACTTCCGCTCGCTCGGCTGCCCCAAGAACCGTCTCGACTCCGAGGTGATGCTCGGCACCCTGGTCCTCCACGACTACGCCATCGCCGAGCGCATCGAGGATGCGGACGTGGTGGTGGTGAACACCTGCTCCTTCATCGAGAGCGCCCGCGAGGAGTCCGTGCAGGAGATCCTGGAGCTGGCGGACCTGCGGGAGAGCGGCCGGCTGCGGGCGCTGCTGGTGACGGGCTGCCTGCCCCAGCGCTACGGCGCGGAGCTCGCGAAGGAGCTGCCGGAGGTGGACGCCTTCGTCGGCACGGGCCGCTTCCAGGACGTGGCCGCGATCCTGGACGACGCCCTCGCCGGGCGCGGCCGCGGCGTCTACGTGGATGCGGGCCGTAGCCATCTCTACGACGAGACGAGCCCGCGCCTGCTGATCGGCCCCACCCACAGCGCCTATCTCAAGTTCGCCGAGGGCTGCGACCGGGTCTGCGCCTTCTGCGCGATCCCGTCGATCCGCGGGGCCTTCCAGAGCCGGACCCTGGATTCGGTGGTGGCCGAAGCGCGCCAGCTCGCGGCCGCGGGCGTCAAGGAGCTCAACCTGGTGGCCCAGGACTCGACGTCCTGGGGCAATGACCTGCCGGGCCGGCCGCGCCTCCCCGAGCTGCTGCGCGCGCTCGACGAGGTCGAGGGTCTGGCGTGGATCCGTCTCCTCTACGTGTACCCCACTGCGGTGACGGACGAGCTCCTCGACGTGCTGGCCCACGGCCGCCGCGTGCTGCCCTATGTCGACGTGCCGTTGCAGCACGCCAGCGACGCGGTGCTCCGCGCCATGAAGCGCGGCAGCACCGCCGCGCGCCAGCGTGCGCTGGTGCACCGCCTGCGCGAGGCCATCCCCGGGGTCACCTTGCGCACCACGTTCCTGGTGGGATTCCCGGGCGAGACCGAGGCCGACTTCGCGGAGCTCCTGGCCTTCGTCGAGGCGTCACGCTTCGATCGCCTCGGCGTCTTCCGCTATTCGGACGAGGAGGGCACGGCCGCCTTCGCGCTCGGCGACAAGGTTCCGCGCGCCGTGGCCCGGCGCCGACACCGCCAGCTGATGGAGCTGCAGCGCCGGATCATGGCGGAAGAGCTCGCCCGCCGGGTCGGAGAAGAGGCCTGGGTGCTGGTGGATCAGGCGGGGCGCGGCGCGGCCCGCGGGCGCTTGGCCTCCCAGGCGCCGGAGATCGACGGCGTCGTGTTCCTTCGCGGTGTCGCAAAGGCCGGGAGCTTCGTCCGGGCGCGCATCTCGGGAGTGCGGAACGGAGTCGATCTCGAGGCCGAGATCCTGCCTGGCGAGGCCGAGATCCTGCCTAGCGCGCGCGACGCGCGAGCACTCCGCTAGCCCCGATTCCGAGCAGCACCAGGGCGGCAGTCCCTGGCTCGGGCACCGGCACCGGCGGGCCGGGGTGACGATGGCGCAGCGCGAAGCCTCCCCCCGGCCCGTCGATGAAGTAGAGCGGCCGCAGATCGGTCAGGGGGTTGTCCGGCAGCCCGAGGGGGTACGGGCCGTCCACCACCGGCAGCGCCAGCGGCGAATCGGCGGCCGCGGCCACTTCCTCCATCGCCGCAGCGGCGAAGGTCTGAGCCAGGAAGCTTCGGCGATGGCGCGGCGGGAGCTCGATGGAGACCCGGGCCACGTGCTGGGGCACCCGAGGCGCGAGGGCCGAGGGAGGCGGCGGCAGGAACGACGGCTCCGGGAGGGGCTCGGGCGCTGGAGCCTCGACGACCACCGCAGGAGCGGGGGCCGGGGGCGCGCCGGGCTCGACCAGGGCCGGATCCACCTGCCAAGCCAGGAGGCCGAGGGGGAGAAGAGCCGCCAGGACCCCGCGGCGCCAGGTGGAGCGCTCACTGCGCCCGCTCCGGGCTTCGTTCTCGTACCCGCCCATGACCGCGCTCCTTCGGCGGACCCCTGGTCCCTGCCCCAGGGGGCTCCCCTGCCTGGGGATGGAGCCTGCTCGAGTGGAGGAATCGGCCTGCACGGGGCGCGGCTTGAGGACTTGTGATGGGCGTCATGATTTCCGGACGGGGGAGGGGGCTAGGCGGGGGGCGCCTCCGGCCGGCGGCCTCGAGCGATCACGTAGCGTTCGCTCGTGCCCTTGCGGCTGGCTTCGGGGCGAAGGCTGCTGAGCCGGCTGAAGGCCGGCCGCAGCGTCCGCACGAAGCCCTCGGCCTCCGGGCCATCCAGGACCTTTGCCAGGAGGTCGCCACCCGGTCGGAGCAGCGCCGGGACGAGTGCGCAGATCGCCCCGAGAAGCGCCTCCTCCCGCGCACGATCTGTGGCGCGGATGCCGGTCAGCTTGGGGGCCGCATCCGAGAGGAGGACATCTGCCGGGCCCCCCAGCTCTTGTAGAATCGCTTCCACGACGCGGGGATCCGTCAGGTCGCCCACGATTGCGATCACGTTCGCAAGACCCAGCGGAGGCTCGATCGGAGCCCGATCGACCCCGACCACGCGCCCTGCCGGGCCCACCGCTTCGGCCGCGACCTGGAGCCAGCCGCCGGGCCAGCAGCCGAGGTCCACCACGCGCTGACCGGGGCGCAGCAGACGATGAGCGCGCTGGATCTCCTGTAGCTTGTAGGCCGCGCGGGAGCGAAAGCCCTCGCGCTTCGCCCGCTGGTAGAAGGCGTCCTTGCGCTGGTAGGCCGTGGGGAGACCCCCCGTGCGGAATCACGCGATCGACACCCGGCGCAGGGCGGCTACGCCGGAGGGCTATGCGGTTGGCCTGCGCTAGCTCCCGGCGGCGGCCGCCTGGCGGACGCGCACGACCCCGTTCGCGTGGCCGGGCACCGCACCGCGCACGAAGAGGAGCTGGCGCTCGGGATCGACCTTCACCACGAGCACGTTGCGCGTGGTCACGCGCTCGTTGCCCAGGCGTCCCGCCATCCGGAGGCCCTTGATCACGCGGCCCGGGAAGCTGTTGGCGCCGATCGAGCCGCCGTGCCGGAAGAACTCGTGGGTGCCGTGTCCCTCGGTGTGGATGGGGAAGTTGTGCCGCTTCACCACGCCCGCCGTGCCGCGTCCCTTGCTGGTGCCGATCACGTCGACGCGCTGGCCGCGAGCGAAGACGTCGACGGCGATCGACTGACCGACCTCGTACTTTGCGGCATCCTCGGGGGCGATCCGGCTCTCGTGGAGGAGCCGCGTCGGCGCCACGCCGGCCTTCTTGAAGTGGCCGGCCAGGGCCTTGGTGGTGCGCGACGTGCGGCGCGTGGCGAACCCGAGCTGAAGCGCGCTGTAGCCCTCCTTCTCGACGGTCTTCTTCTGGACGATCGGGTTCGGAGCGGCGTGGAGGACGGTCACGGGGATGCTTTGACCCTCTTCATCGTAGAGGCGGGTCATGCCGATCTTGCGGCAAAGAAGCTCGATGGCCACGGCTGGATCTCCGCGAGGGGGTCTCGGAAAGGCCGGGAATATAGGGGGGCTGGTCCGGCATGTCGACCCATTCCTATCGCGTGACGCTGATCCCCGGGGACGGCATCGGCCCGGAGGTCACCGAGGCGGCCGTGCGGGTGGTCGAGGCCGTGGGGGTCCACATCGATTGGGATCGGGTGGAGGCCGGAGGCGAGGTGATCTCCAAGTACGGCACCCCCGTGCCCGACGAGGTGCTGAACTCCATCCGCACCAATCGGGTGGCGCTCAAGGGCCCGATCTCCACGCCCATCGCGACCGGCTTCCAGAGCGCGAACGTGCTGCTGCGAAAGTCGCTGGACCTCTACGCCTGCGTGCGACCGGTGAAGTCGATCCCGGGGGTGCCGAGCCGCTTCGCGGACGTGAACCTGATCGTGGTGCGGGAGAACACCGAGGGGCTCTACGCCGGGCTCGAGCACCGCGTGGCGCCGGGGATCGTCGAGAGCCTGAAGGTGGTGACGGAGCGCGCCTGCCTGCGGATCGCGCGCCACGCCTTCCAGCTCGCGGAGCGCCAGGGCCGCCACAAGGTGACGGCCGTCCACAAGGCCAACATCATGAAGCTGACCGATGGCCTCTTCCTCGAGTGCGCGCGCCGCGTGGCACGCGACTACTCCGAGATCGCCTACGATGAGCTGATCATCGACAACTGCTGCATGCAGCTCGTGACGCGGCCGGAGCGCTTCGACGTGCTGCTGATGGACAACCTCTACGGCGACATCGTATCGGACCTCTGCGCGGGCCTGGTGGGTGGCCTCGGCGTGGTGCCCGGGAGCAACGTGGGCGACGACTGCGCGGTGTTCGAGGCCGTGCACGGCAGCGCTCCCGACATCGCGGGCAAGCGGCTGGCGAACCCGTCGGCGGTGATCCTCTCCGCGGCGGAGATGCTGAGGCACCTGGGCGAGGACCGCGCAGCCCACGCGATCGTGCGCGCGGTGCACGCCACGCTCTCCGAGCCGGAGCACCGAACCGGAGATCTCGGCGGCAGCGCGACACTCGATGGGATCACCGACGCGATCCTGGGTCACCTCTCGTAGTGCAAGCGGGAAAGGCCGAGCGGCGGCTGGCTCCGCTCCTGGTGCTGGGCCTCGACGGGGCGACCTTCGACGTGATCCGCCCGCTGGCCGCCGCGGGCCGCCTGCCGCATCTCTCCGCCTGGCTGCGCGAGGGAGCGAGCGCGCCGCTCGCAAGCTGCGTCCCGCCCACGAGCTTCCCCGCCTGGTCGAGCTTCCTGACCGGCTCGGACCCGGGCGAGCACGGGATCTTCGACTTCACCCAGAAGCTCGCGAACGCCTATCGGGTGCGCTTCGTGAACGCGAGCGATCGACGGGGGGAGAGCCTCTTCGCACGAATCGGTGCGGCCGGCGGGCGGGTGCTCGCCCTCGGCGTTCCCGCGACCTACCCGCCGGAGCGCGTGCGCGGTCTCCTGGTGCCGGGCTTCGACGCTCCGATCTCCGCGGGAAGCGAGGCCCAGGCGACCAGCGACCCTGCGCTCTACCGCACGCTCGCCGCGCGCTGCGGCCCCTGGATGGTGCGCGACCTCGACGAGGCGGCGGGCGGGGGCGAGTGGCACGAGCACGCGGCGGCGCGGCTGATGGAGCGCGTGCGGCGAAAGACCGCCTTCGCGCTGGAAGCGCTGAGCGAGCTGCGGCGGTGCGGCGAGGCGCCGGACCTCTGCTGCGTGGTCTTCGCCGAGAGCGACACCGTCCAGCATCACTTCTGGCGCGACTTCGATCCCGACTCGCCCCGCCACGACCCCGGGGCGAGCTCCACGCGGCGCGACGCGTTGCCCGCGGTCTACGCGGAGCTCGACGCGGCCTGCGGCGCGCTGCGCGGGGCCTTCGGCGGCGAGGCCGGCTGCGTGGTGCTCTCCGACCACGGCGCCGGAGGCGCCTCGCGCCGCGTGGTCCGCTTGAACGCGCGGCTACGGGATGCCGGTCTGCTGCGCCGGGCACGCCCGGGGAGCGTGCCCGCGCGCGACCTCCTGGCGCGGGCGGCGCGCGACCTCGTGCTGCGACGGCTCCCGCCGCGTCTCGCCGAGGGGCTCTTCCGGCGGGCGCGCGCGGCGGCTGCGCGCTGGGAGAGCGTGGCGCGCTTCGGCGGCTTCGACTGGGCGCACACCGCCGCCTTCTCCGAGGAAGCCAACACGCAGCCCGGGGTCTGGATCAACCTCCGCGGTCGCGAGGCCGCGGGCTGCGTGGCGGCGGCGGACTACGAGCGGGTGCGCGACGAGGTGATCGGCGTGCTCCTCGACTGGAAGCTCCCGGACGGAACGCCCGTGGTGCGGCGCGCGCTGCGGCGCGAAGAGGTCCACTCCGGGCCCTGCGTCGAGCGTGCGCCCGACGTGGTGGTGGAGCTCGGGCTGGAGGCCGGCTACGGCCTCTCGCTGGTGGCGACGCCCTGGCGCGAGACGGCGCCGGAGGCGCTGCGCACGCTCGACGACTCGGAGCTCGCCGGCGGAAGGGGCCGTGGGCTGAACGGCACCCACCGGCCGGAGGGTGTCTGGATCGGCGTCGGGCCCGCCGAGGCCCGGGTCCCGCCGTCCCGCCTGGCGGACGTGGCGCCGGCGCTCCTCGGGGCGATGGGCATCCCGGTACGCGCATCGACGGCGCCAGCGCCGCCGCCGAGCGCGTACACGCCGGAGCAGGAGGCCCGCGTCGCGGCGCGATTGCGCGCGCTGGGCTACCTGGAATGAGCGTGCGCCCCGAGCTCTCGCTGGTCTTTCCCGCCTGCGACGAGGAGCCGAACCTCGGCCCGCTGCTCGACTTCGCGCTCGGGGTGGCGCCGCGCCTCGCAGCGAGCTTCGAGGTGGTGGTGGTGGACGACGGGAGCCGCGACGGCACCGCCGCTTGCGTCGCCGACCGCGCCGCCCGGGATCCCCGGGTACGGCTGGTGCGCCACCCCTCGAACCGCGGCTACGGCGCGGCGTTGCGCACGGGGCTCCGGGAGGCGCGGGGCGAGCTCGTCTTCTTCAGCGATGCCGACCTCCAGTTCGACCTGCGCGAGCTGGAGAGCCTGCTCGCCCAGGTTCCCCGCTACGACGTGGTCGCGGGCTGGCGCATCGCGCGGCGCGACCCGCCGCTGCGCCGGCTGCTCGCCTGGGGCTGGAACGGGCTGGTGCGCCTCCTCTTCGGGCTGCGGATCAGGGACGTGGACTGTGCCTTCAAGCTCTTCCGCCGCCACGTGATCGACGCCATTCCCATCGCCTCGATCGGCGCCTTCGTGAACACGGAGATCCTGCTGCGCGCGCGCGCCGCGGGCTACCGCATCCACCAGGTGCCGGTCAGCCACCGGCCGCGACGACACGGGCGGCAGACCGGCGCGCGGCCGCGGGTCGTGCTGCGGGCGCTGGTCGAGCTCTCGCTCCTCTACCGCGAGCTCCGCGCGGCGCGTCCCGGCGCTTCGACGCCCGAGCGTGTCGCTCTCGTCACCGATCACTGATCCGCTCCGCCTGGCGATCCTCGCGGCGATGCCCTTTCCGCTCCCGCAGGGATCGCAGGTCTTCCTGGGCGGCCAGGCGCAGGCCCTGGCCGCCGCCGGAGCGGAGGTGACACTCTTCTGCTACGGGCGGGGCGCCGCTGCGCCCTGGCCGGGAGCGGACGCGACGCACGGGGAGCGGTCCGGCCCGCGGCGGCTCTTCGGCACCGGGCGGCCGAAGCTGGCCGTGATGTTGCGACGCACGCCCCGCCTGCTCTCGCCGGTGCCGCTGCGGAGCGGACCGAGCCCGGGCAAGCTCCTCGCCGACGCCGCGCTCCTCGCCACCTGGCTCCACGCAGGATTGCGTCGCAGCTTCCAGGTGGTGCTCGCCCACCACGCCGAGGCAGCATGGATCGCGACGCTCGCCCGCCGGATGGGCGGCCCGCCGGTGGTCTACGTCGCCCACACGCTCCTCGGGGTGGAGCTCTCCGGGTTCGCCCCGTCCGTCCTCTCCCGGGCCTGCGACCGGCTGGGCACGGCCTCGGATCGGGCGCTGGCGCGCCGAGCCGACGCGCTGATCGCGCTCTCGCGGGCCGCGGCGTCGGAGCTCGCACCGTTTGCCCGCGGGCCCCTCGAGTGGATCCCGCCCGGCTGGGATCCCGCGCCTGCGCCGGATGCCGCCGAGGTCCGGGCGGCTTGCGCGCGTCACGCGCTCCCGCCGGGGCGCTTCGCGCTCTACTCCGGCAACCTGGATGCCTACCAGGAGCTTCCGCTCCTGGCGGCCGCCGCCGCCCTGGCGCCCGAGATCCCGGTCGTGGTCGCCACCCACGAGAGTCGGCGCACGCCGCCCGCGCCGCTCCGCGTCGCGCGGCTGGCCGACGCCGCCGCGGCGCGCGCGCGCCTGTTCGGCGCCGGCGCCGCCGTGGTGCCGCGACGGCGGCCCGGCGGCTTCCCGATCAAGCTCCTGAACGCCATGGAGGCGGCTCGTCCGATCGTGGCCCACGCCGAGGTGGCCGAGGGGCTGGTCCACGACCAGTCGGCCTGGCTGCTCCCGTCCGGCGCCGGGCCGCTCGATTGGGCGGCGGCCCTCCGGACCGTGCTGCAAGAGCCCGCGCGTTCGACGCATCTCGGTGTCGGTGCGCGGCGAGCGCTGGAGACGCGGCATGCCTGGCCCGCCCTCGCCGCGCGAACGCTCGCCCTGTGCGCGCGGGTGGCCCGCAGCGACGGGCCTCCCGGCGGGCGGGCCGAGGGCGCCTAGCGTCCCGGGTCCGCCGGCCGCTGCGCGCACGCAGCCGCCGCCACGGCGGCGAGCTCGGCCGGGGCCAGGCGCGCCTCGGCGGCCGGAAAGAGGCTCCGCTCCTCGAAGCGCACGTGGGCCTCGAGGCGTCGCGCGAACGCGGCGAGCGCCTCGCTGCCGAGCCGCGCGCCGGGGCCGGCGGCCGCGCGCAGCGCCGTATGGTCCTCGACGGTCCGCGCCACGAGCTCCGCCTCTCCCACCCGGGCGAGCGCCGGCAGGAGCCAGCGCTCTTCGATCCGGAAGTGCGGCTCCAGCGCCTCCGCGAGCTCCCTCCGCACTCGCTCCCACGCCTCGGCCAGCACGTCGCCGCCGGCGCTCGCCGCGTGGCGCGCGTGACGTGCCAGCACCAGCGCACGGTGGTGATCGTCCGAGAGGTCACGGAGCTCGGGGCTGCGCTTCACGGGCTCCCTCCGCGCGTCGCATCGGCCGCGGCCGGCGCCCTCGGCCAGCGCACGTTCGGGACGCGTTCGTGCGATGATCGGTCGATGTCCGCCGCTCCGCACGTGCCCGCCGCCCCTCCCGCCTCCCTGCGCCGCGCCGG
Source organism: Myxococcota bacterium (assembly GCA_033853555.1). Taxonomy (GTDB): domain Bacteria; phylum Myxococcota_A; class UBA9160; order UBA9160; family UBA9160; genus JAWOLJ01. The sequence continues at coordinate 29,063 of JAWOLJ010000035.1, read as the reverse complement.
CCTCTCGTTCGCCACCCTCGCGGGCTACGGCAGCGGCAACTTCGCCTTCGCGCTGCTCGGCCTGGTCGTGGCTGTGAACCTCCAGTTCTTCTACACCGACATCGTCGGGCTCTCGGCGGGCCTGGTGTCCTGGGCGCTCCTCTTCGCCCGGCTCTTCGATGCCTTCGTGGATCCGCTCATGGGCTGGGTCAGCGATCGCACCCGCATCGGACTCGGCCGCCGCCGCCCGTACCTCCTGGCGGCCGCGCTCCCGCTCGGTGTCGCCTTCCATCGGCTCTTCGCGCCCCCGGCGGTCCAGGATCCCGCCCACGCGCAAGGCCTGCTCCTCGGTTACCTGCTGGTGCTCTACACCCTCACCTACTTCGTGTGGACCGTGGGCGCGATTCCCTACTACAGCCTCGGCGCCGAGCTCAGCGACGACTACGACGAGCGCGTGAGAGTGATCGCCGTGCGCGAGGGCTTCGGGCTGGCAGGGCTGCTCGCGGCGACGATCCTGCCCGCGTACCTGATCCATCTCTATGGCGGTCGAGCGGGCTACGCGGCCATGGGCGGGATCCTCGGCGCGGGCACCGGGTCCTTCCTCTTCCTCTCGGGCGCGGTCACGCGGGAGCGGCCGGAGTTCCAGGGGCGCTCGTCCCTGAATCCCTACGCCGGCATCGCGCGAACGCTGCGCAACGTCTGGTTCCGCCCGCTCCTCGCGGCCTTCGCCACGAGCGCGATCGCCGGGGCCGTGCCGGCGGTGCTCGTGATCTACGTGTCCGTCTACATCATCGGCACGCCCGGGTGGTGGCTGCGCTCGATTCCCGACTGGCTCCCGCCCTGGTCCTACTACCTGCTGCTCTACTTCACGAGCGCCGTGCTCTCGCTGCCGATCTGGAACCGCGTGGCCGCACGGCTCGGAAAGCGCGAGACCTGGGGCATCGCGATCGCCCTTGCCGTCGTCACCAGCGCCGCCTGCTTCTGGCTCCGCGAGGGCGGCATCGGCTACTTCTCGCTCCTGCTGGTGCTCGGCGGCGCGAGCTTCGGCAACTACCAGGCCCTCCCGCCCTCGATGGTGGCGGACCTGATCGACCACGACGAGCTCGACACCGGAGAGCGTCGGGAGGGCGCCTACTTCGCGCTCTGGTCCTTCGCCGCCAAGGCCGGAAATGCGGTGACGGGGTTCGCCGCGCTCCAGGTGCTGGAGCACGTGGGCTACGTGCCGGGAGCTCCCCAGACGCCGCTGGTGAAGACCTGGATGCTCTGGATGTACTCCTGGTTCCCGGCGATCTTCTACGCGCTATCGGGGCTCTTCCTGCTGCGCTACCGCTTCGGGCGTTCCGAGCTCGACGCCGCGCAGCGCCGCCTCGGGCGCGCCTAGCGACTCGCGGCGGGCGCCAGCGCCCCGCTGGTCCCGACCAGCGGGACCTCGACCCGTAGCGCGGCGAAGCGCTCCGGCGGGACGCGCCCGAAGCGGAAGGGCAGGGGACCGCGCGTCGCGGCATGGAAGGCGGCGCGCGTCGTCACGGACTGCACCGAGAGTCCCCAGGACGGCGCGATCTCGAGCAACTCGAGGGGCGTGACCGACTGCCACGGCACCTCGTTGCTTCCCGAGCTGTTCTCCGGCACGAAGAGCACGTCCCCCGGCTCGAGCCGGCTGGTGCGGAGATCCACCGCGCGCACGCCCTGCGCCTCCATGTAGTACTGGAAGCCCCAGTGCCCGAGGAACCAGCGCCGGCCCGACGCTGCGGGGTGTCGGGAGGCCAGAGCCTCGGCCGCGCCGCGGAAGGCACGGGCCAGGCCCCAGTCCGCCCAGGCCACCGCGAGCGCGAGGAGCGCGGCCAGGGCGAGCGCCCCTCCGAGCCACCGACGTCGCACCGGCAGCAGGCGCTCGCCCGGGAGCTCGAGGGCCCGCGCGCAGAGCACTCCGCCGAGCGGCGTCAGCGGAAGCAGCGAGCGCGCATTCACCGTCCAGTTGAAGACGAATGCGAAGGCCAGCGTCCCGGCGACCGCCAGCGCGAGCAGCAGCGCCTCGGCGTCGCGCCGGCGCGCGAGGTCACGCACGGCCAGCGCCAGGAACCCGACTCCCCCGAGCCCCTCGAGGGCCAGGTGCAGCAGCGCGTCCCAGGTCACACCCCGGGGCCCGCGCAGTGCGAGCCCGCCGAGCCCGCCCTTGGCGGCGCAGAGCGCCGCCAGCAGGGCGCCGGCAGCGAGGCCCACCAGGAGCGCCCGCCTCGACCAGAGCCAGGGGGCCAGCAGCAGCGGCGTCGCGGTGACACCGCCCGTGAAGGCGAGGCCCACCAGGACGCGGCCGAGCGCGCCATCGCCTCCCGCCTCCAGGTCGCCGTGCACCTGGCGCGTGTAGCTCGCGGCGTCGAGCAGGAGTCCATGGCCGTAGGCCGCGCGCGTCGCGAGCTCGTAGCTCGCGAGGGCGGCGAGCGGCAGCAGGAGCCAGAGCAGGCTCGCCGAGAGCCGCCGCTCCCGGGCCACGCCGTAGACGGCGAGGAGCGGCAGCAGTCCCACGGCGAAGTACTTGGCGAGCGCCGCGGCCGCGCAGAGCGCCGCGGCGAGCGCGAGCCGTGCGTTGCTCTTCCGGTCGAGACCCTGCACCCAGAGCACGATCGCCCACAGCCAGAGCGCGAGCATCGGAACGTCCGAGCCGAGGCTCGTGGCCGTCACCAGGAAGGCCGGCGTGGCGACACTCGCCAGGGTCGCAAGCAGGGGGCGGCTGCACAGCCGACGCGCGAGCGCGTAGGCACCGAGGGTCGACGCCAGCGCCCAGGGCAGCGCGCCGAGATGCAGCGCCGGCTCGTGCATCCCGGCGAGCCACGCCACCCCGGCGTCCCAGTAGGCCACGAGGGGCGGGTTCTTCATCACCTCGGCCATGGGCTCGACCCTGTCGTACCAGTTGATGTCGAAGCCGTAGAAGTCGAACGGTGCTTGCAGGATGCGCCGCGCGGTCCAGACGAAGAGCGGATCGTCGACGTGGAAGGGCTTCCCGACGAAGGGCAGCAGGAGCAGGAGCGTCAGCCCGGCGACCAGCGCGCGCTCCAGGCCGGGAGCCCAAGCCGGGCCGCCCCCCGCGCCCGCGCGCCCGATGGACGGGCTCAGCCCGCCCACACGATCGTCCACTCCCGGAGCCCGGCCTCCAGGCGAACCTCCACGGTGTCACCGGCCCGGCGGCCCATGACCGCGCGACCGAGCGGCGAGCCCGGCGTCACCACCGAGAGGAAGCCGTCGCCCCCCGGACCCGCGAGCTCCTCGCCCGCGCCGACCGGCGCCAGGAAGAACGTGAGCCCGTGCCCCTCCTCGTCCTCCACCTCCACCAGCGCGCCGAGGCCGATCGACGCGCCGTCGGGCAGTGGCGACGGCTCCCAGCCGGCCAGGCTGTCGAGATCGGAGCGGGCCTGGGCCGCGCGCCGCGCCTGGGCCCGCGCCAGTCGCGAGAACTCGAGGGCGCTCCGCGAGTCCTCGCGTCGCTCGGCAGGGGTCGCCCCGTCGCGCGCCTCCTCGGCGGCCGCATCGCTCGCCTGCTCGGCGACTCGCACGGACTGGCTCAACCGTCGCGCGAGCTGCTCCACGAGAAGGCGCTTGTCCATCCGCGGCACGGTACTGCGACGAGCCGGCGCGGGACAACGGCTGCGCGCTATCGTCCCGCCCGAGCCCACCCCCGCCCCCCGGCGGGGCGGGGCCTTCTTGCGTTCGCAGCCGGATGACGGAGCCCGAGGCCCAGGACCCGATCGCGACCGAGGAGCGCCGCGAGGCGACGGAGGCCCCCGTCCGCACGTTGTCGGACGTGCTGGCGCGTGTGAGCGCGCGGAGCGGACCGGTGCATCTGACGGGCCTGCGCGGCGCGGCCCGCGCCGTAGTGGGCGCGCGATTGGTCGAGGGCCACGCCGGACGCCCGGCCCTCTTCCTCACCCCGAGCTCCAGGGCAGCGGATCTCCTGCTGGCGGATCTCCGGAGCGCGCTCGGCGACGGCGAGGAGAGCGCGCGCCTGCGCTTCTTCCCCCGTCACGACACCGCCCCGTACGACCGCTTCTCGCCCCAGCCCTTCCTGGTGGCGCAGCGCATGGACGTCCTCTACCGCTGGCTCGCCGCCGCCGAGCCGAGCCGTGGCGCGGAGCCCGCGCCGGTGGTGGTGGCGCCGTGGACGGCGCTGCTCCTGCGCGTTCCAGCGCGTGCGGCCGTCCGGGCGCGCAGCGTCCACCTCGAGCTCGGACAGACGATCGATCGCGATGCGCTCGTCGAGACGCTGATCGGTGCGGGATACGCCCGGATGCCGATCGTGGAGGAGCGCGGCGAGCTCTCGGTGCGCGGCGGGATCCTCGACGTCTTCCCGCCGCAGCGCACCCGTCCGGTTCGCATCGAGCTCCTGGGCGACGAGGTGGAGTCGATTCGCGAGTTCGATCCGGCGAGCCAGCGCTCCCAGGGCTCGCTCGGGAGCGTGGTCGCCGCACCGCCACGCGAGCTCCTGCTGGAGCGGGCGCGGGTGATCGAGGTGCAGGACCGCCTGCGGCTCCTCGCCGCGGAGCAGGGCGTGGCGCAGCGGGCGGTGGACGACCTGGTGGATGCGCTGCTGCGCGGCCACGCGCCTCCGGGCGTCGAAGCGCTGGCGCCGCTCCTGCTTCCCGGGCTCGAGAGCGTGCTCGACTTCCTCCCGGCCGACACGCTGGTGGTGCTGGACGATCCCCTGGCCGGGCGTGAGCGGAGCCATCACTTCGCGGCGGAGGCGCTCGCCCACTACGAGGCCGCTCTCGGCGCGAAGCGCCTGGTCACGCCGCCGGAGGCGCTCTTCGTGTCCTGCGATGCGCTGGCCGAAGGCCTCGCCACCCGTCGCCCGGTCCACCTGGAGCGCCTCGACGTGGCCGACACCACGCCGGGGACCGAGCGCTTCGCCGTTCGCTCCTACCCCCACGACGAGCTGCGTCGCGAGCTCGCGCGCTCCCGCACCAGCGAGGCCGCGCTGGCACCGCTGGTGGAGCGCCTGCGCGCTTGGAGCGCGGAGCGCTGGCGCACCGCGGTCGCGGTGCCCGCCCTCTCGGCGGCCGAGCGCCTGCGGGCGCTCCTCGCGGAGTACGGCGTGAACGCCCGGGTGGGGCTCGATCCGCGGCCGGCCTGGCGCTGGTCCGGGCCGGGCCGGGTGGAGATCCGGGTGGCTGCGGTCTCCGAGGGCTTCGTCTTCCCGCTCGAGAAGCTCGTGGTGCTGACGGAGGAGGAGATCTTCGGGCCGCGCGAGAAGCAGCGCGCCCGCGCCACCTGGCGCGAGGGCGCCGCGGTGGAGGGGCTGGCGCAGCTCGAGCCCGGCGACTTCCTGGTGCACGCGGAGCAGGGGATCGGGATCTACCGCGGGCTCGTGCTGCTCGAGCTCGGAGGCTTCCGCGGCGAGTTCCTGCGCCTCGAGTACGAGGGGGGAGACAAGCTCTTCGTCCCGGTGCACCGGCTGAACCTGATCCAACGCTACGTCGGCGCCGACGGCGCCGTGCCGAAGATCGATCGGCTCGGCGGCCAGAGCTGGGTGAAGACACGGCAGAGCGTCAAGCGTGCGCTCCGCGACATGGCGCAGGAGCTCCTGGCGGTGCACGCCGCGCGCGAGCTCGCGCCCGGCCACGCCTTCTCGCCGCGGGACCGGCAGCTCGAGGAGTTCGAGGCCGCGTTCCCCTGGGAGGAGACGCCCGATCAGCACGCGGCAATCGAGGACGTGCTCGCGGACCTGGTGCGCGAGCGGCCCATGGACCGGCTGGTCTGCGGCGACGTCGGCTACGGGAAGACGGAGGTGGCGATCCGCGCGGCCTTCCGCGTGGTGATGGACGGGATGCAGGTGGCCGTGCTGGTCCCGACCACCATCCTGGCCCAGCAGCACGAGGAGAACTTCCGCAAGCGCTTCGCCGGCTATCCCGTGCGCATCGAGGCGCTGTCGCGCTTCCGGAGCCCGCAGGAGACGCGTCAGGTGCTGGAGGGTCTCGCCACCGGCTCGGTGGACATCGTGATCGGCACCCACCGGCTGCTCCAGAAGGACGTGCGCTTCCGCGAGCTCGGCCTCCTGGTGGTGGACGAGGAGCACCGCTTCGGCGTCGCCCACAAGGAGAAGATCAAGAACCTGAAGAAGACGGTGGACGTCCTCACGCTCACCGCCACGCCGATCCCGCGCACGCTCCAGATGGCCTTCAGCGGGCTGCGCGACCTCTCGGTGATCAACACGCCACCGGTGGACCGGATCGCCATCCGCACGCAGCTCTGTCGCTTCTCGGAGTCGCTGGTGCGCGAGGCGATCCTGCGCGAGGTGCAGCGCGGCGGACAGGTCTTCTTCGTCCACAACCGCGTGCAGACCATCGGCGCCATGGCGGAGCTCCTGGCCAAGGTGGTGCCGGAGGTGAAGGTCATCGTGGCCCATGGCCAGATGCGCGAGCGCGAGCTCGAGCAGCGCATGCTGGCCTTCGAGCACGGCGAGGCCGACGTGCTGCTCTGCACCGCCATCATCGAGAGCGGCCTCGACATCCCCCGTGCCAACACCATCCTGATCAACCGCGCCGACAGCTTCGGCCTGGCACAGCTCTACCAGCTCCGGGGCCGCGTCGGGCGGAGCTCCCAGCGCGCCTACGCCTACCTGCTGGTGCCCTCGGAGGAGGCGCTGACCGCCGATGCGAAGCGGCGACTCGAGGCGATCCAGGACCTGGCCGAGCTCGGAAGCGGCTTCCGGCTCGCCAACATGGACCTCGAGATCCGCGGGGCCGGGAACCTGCTCGGTGCCGAGCAGTCGGGACATCTCGCGGCGGTGGGGTACGAGACCTACATGCAGATGCTGGAGGAGACGGTCGAGGAGCTGCGGGGCCACGTGCGCGAGGTGGAGGTCGATCCGGAGATCCGGCTCCCGGTTGCGGCACGGCTGCCCGAGGACTACGTGCCCGAGATCTCGCAGCGACTGGTCCTCTACAAGCGCCTGGCCTCCGCGCGCGACGACGCGGAGGCGGATCGCATCCGCGACGAGATCCTCGATCGCTACGGCCCGCTCCCCGCCGAGGCGGAGAACCTGCTGCAGGTGATCCGCCTCAAGATCCTGGCGAGGCGCCTCGGGGTGGCTGCGCTGGATCTGGCACGCGGCGACCTGGTGCTGACGGCCGGTCCCTCGCCCCGGATCGATCCGCAGCGCCTCCTGAACCTGATGACCCAGGCGGGGAGCGGCCTGCGCGTGACGCCCGACCACCGCATCCACGTGGCGGTGCCCCAGGGCACCCCCGCGGAGCTCTTCACCTCCGCCCGGCAGCTGTTGCAGAATCTCGCGGCGTGAGCCCGACCATCCGCCCCGCCCGCGCCAGCGACGCCACGCGCCTGGCCGAGATCTACAACCCCTACGTCCTCGAGACGGCCATCACCTTCGAGGTGGAGCCGGTGGACGAGGCCAACCGCCGGGCCTGGATCGCAGAGCACGCGGACACCGGCCGGTGGCGGCTCCTGGTGGCGGAGCAGGCGGGACGCGTGGTGGGCTGGGCGAACAGCCGGCGCTTCCACGAGCGCAAGGCGTACGAGCCCACCATCGAGACCGGGATCTACCTCGAGTCCTCCGCCCAGGGACGCGGCATCGGCACGACGCTCTACGGCGCGCTCTTCGACGCCCTGGCCGCGGAGGACGTGCACCGCGTGATCGCGGGCATCGCTCTTCCGAATGCCGCCTCGGTCGCGCTCCACCGCCGATTCGGCTTCCGCGAGGTGGGGATCCTCTCGCAGGTCGGCCGCAAGTTCGACCGCTGGTGGGACGTCCTCTGGATGGAGCGACCCTTTCGCTAGGTCAGCCCAGCAGCCGGCGCAGCGGCGTGCCGAAGGCGAGGCGCATCATCTTCTGCATGCCGATCGCCTTGGCCTCGGCGTAGGGATAGTTCTTGGCGGTCTGACGTCCGCCGAAGCGATCCACCAGCACCGGCTGCGCAAAGCAGTAGTCCCGCGGGCCCGAGGGACCGTTCACGGTGCCGACGCCGCTCGCCTTGCGCCCGCCGAAGGGCGCCTCGGGAGCGCCGTAGGTCATGGTCATGTCGTTCACGCAGACGCTGCCCGAATCGAGGCGCGCTGCGAGCTGGAGCGCGCGGGCCCGGTCGCGCGTCCACAGCGTGGCGCCGAGCCCGTAGGGCGAATCGTTGGCGAGGCGGAGCGCCTCCTCCTCGTCGCGCACCCGCTGGATCGGGAGCACCGGCCCGAAGGTCTCCTCGCGCATGATCAGCATCTCGTGGGTCACGTCCACGAGCACCGTCGGCTCGTAGTAGAGCCCCGCGAGCGAGGGATTCCGGCGCCCACCCGCCAGCACCCGCGCGCCCTTCGCGAGCGCGTCGGCCACGTGGCCCTCCACGATCTCGAGCTGGCGCGGCCAGAACATGGGCCCCACGTCGAACTCGCCCGTCGCACCCTGGCGGAGGGCGCGCGTGCGTTCGACCACGCGGCGCACGAACTCCTCCGCCACCGCCTCCACCACGTAGACGCGCTCGGTGCTGAAGCAGACCTGGCCGGAGTTCAGGAACGCGCCCGCCACCGCGCCGCCGGCGGCGGCGTCGAGATCGGCGTCGGCGCACACGATCATCGGGTCCTTCCCGCCGAGCTCGAGGGTGCAGGGCACGAGGCGCCGGCCGCAGGACTCCGCCACCCGCCGCCCCGTCGCGACGCTTCCGGTGAAGGAGATCTTGTCGACGCCCGACTCGACCAGCGCGGCGCCGGTCTCACCGTCGCCGAGGAGCACGTGGAGGAGGCCGTCGGGCAGCCCCGCCTCCGCGAAGAGCTCGCCCACCAGGGCGCCGGAGCGCGGCGTCACCTCGGAGGGCTTGAGCAGCACAGCGTTGCCCGCCACGAGCGCCTGCAGCGTCGGGTTGATCGAGAGGATGAACGGGCCGTTCCAGGGGCTGATCACGCCCACCACGCCGAGTGGGCGGTAGATCACGTGCAGCCGCTTCATGAGCCCCACGAGACCGTGAACCCGGCGCCGCTCCGGGCGCAGGTGTCGCGCTGCGCGCTTGGCGTGATAGGCCAGCGCGTCGCAGGCCGCGAAGATCTCGATCATGAGGGCGTCGAGCCGGGGCTTCCCGGACTCGGCCTCGATCACGCGCAGGTACTCGTCCTGCCGTGCGAGCAGCGCGTCGAGGGCCCGCCACAGCACCTTCGCGCGCTCGGCCACCGGGAGCGCTGCCCAGGCGGGCTGGGCCCGGCGCGCCGCTGCGACCGCGGCCTGCACGTCGTCGGCCGTCGCCACCTCGATCTCGCCCAGGGGCTGGCCCGTGGCGGGGCTCGCGAGCGCGAGGCGCCGGCGCGCGCCGGGCGGTGTGGGAACGGGGGTCACGATGGCCATGGCATCCTTCTCCTCGAATGAGGGGCTCGGCCGGGGCTGCCGCCCGCAGCCTCAGTCCGCGCCGCGCTGCGGCAGCAAGCAGGCGTGGATCGCCTCCTCGCCGGGGATCTCCCGAGCGAGGGTGCGGATCGCGGTCTCGGCGTCGCGCAGCTCGAAGTCGTGGGTGTGGAGCTTCTCGAGCGGGAGCCGCCGCGACTCGATCAGGCGGATCGCTCGCTCGTAGGCGCCCCAGGTGACTCCGATGGCGCCGCGCACCGCGATCTCCTTCAGCACGATCTTGTCCGACACGAAGCCCGGTACCGGCACGAAGCCCTTCACTCCGGCCAGCACCACGGTACCGCCCGGCGCCACGTGGTCGAGCGCCTCGGCCACGGGCTCGGTGGCGTAGGCCGTGACCTCCACCACGACGTCCACCCCGGCGCCCCCGGTCAGCTCCCGCACGCGCGCCTTCGGGTCCTCGTGCTCCACGTCGATGGTGGCGTCGGCGCCGAGCTCGCGGGCGAGCGCGAGCTTTCGTGCATCGGCGGCGAGCCCCGTCACGATCACCAGGCCCGCCCCGGCCTCCCGGGCCGCGATCACCGAGGCGAGTCCGCGCTGGCCCGGGCCCATCACGAGCAGGCTCGCGCCGGGCTCGAGGCGCGGGATCTCCACCGCCCAGCGAAAGCCCGCGCCCAGGGGATTGAAGAGCACCGCCAGGGCCGCCGGGAGCGTCGGGTCGATCTTGTGCACGATGGAGGCGGGGTCGAGCACCATGTGCCGGGCGTAGCCGCCCCACAGGCCGTGGCCCGCCGAGAGCGGAAGGTAGGAGTAGACGCGGCGCCGCACGCACAGCGGATAGCGGCCGGCCAGGCAGCGCGGGCAGGCGCCGCACGGGATCAGCGTCTCCACCGCCACGCGGTCGCCGACCTCGACGCCCCAGCGACGCGCAGCAGTGTCGCCGATGGCCAGGATGCGTCCGACGGGCTCGTGGCCCGGGATCAGCGGCAGCGGCACCCGCAGCGTACCGGTGTACTGCTCCACATCGCTCCCGCAGATGCCGCAGGCCTCCACCTCGAGCAGCGCGCCGTCGTCCCCGATCTCGGGGATCGGAAGCTCGCGGAGCTCGAGCTTCCGCGGGGCGGTCTGGACCATGGCGAGGGTCTTGCGCGGGAGGGCCATCGCTCCCTTGTACCCGATCCGGCGGCCCGATTTGAGCAGGAACTTCGGGCGGGTGCTCAAGGGGGACCCGACGACCTCCGATACCGGCGACGCTGGAGGTCCAAATGCCGATCCCTTCGATCAAGGGTGCCGCCTTCCAGTCGGTGACCGAAGACGTGCATCGGCTGCAAAACGCGGGTCGCCTGCCCGAATCCCTCCTCGTGGCGCGGCTCAAGCCCGAGGATCTGCACGCGCTCGACGAGCTCACCGTGCCGGCCCTCTGGTACCCGATCGCCACCTACGGGCGCCTGCTCGACCTCCTCTGCGAGGTGGAGGGGCGCGGCCGGCCCGAGTATCTGGTGGACCGCGGGGCGCGCGCCGCCGAGCGGCTGATGGCCGCAGGCGCCTGGCGCCACGTCCTCTCGAGCGCCGATCGCTGGGGCCATCGGGCGGGCGAGGCCATGATCCAGGTGGCGAAGGGCTTCTACAACTTCACGGAGTGGAGGCTCGAGCACCACACGCCCACCGACCGCTACACGCTCTCGGTGACGGAAGCCGGCGACTTCCCGGACCCCGCCCGCTTCGCCGCGCAGGGCTTCGTGCAGGTCCTCTTCGGGAGGATGGGCGGAAGGGCGGTCGACGTGACGAGCGTGCGCCCGAGCCCCGATCGCATCGTCTACGAGATCCGGCGCTGAGCCCGCTCGCTAGCGCCGTTGATCCTGCCCCCACCGCACCATCCGCACGTCGCGCCCCACGCAACGCCGCTCGCTCCAGCCGTCGGTCGCCAGCGCGGGCGCCGCACCGGCCAGGAAGCTCCTGGCCGCGGCGGCATCGTCGAAGCGCAGGTCCCAGTAGGTACCCCGCCTGCCGTCGGGCAGTCGCACCTCCCGGCGCAGGTCGTCGTCGAAGCCGTCGAGGAGCGCCCGCGCGCGGCCGCGGGTGGCGGGATCCCGCGAGAGCCGCCACAACAGGGCATAGGCTCCCTGACGCCCGACGCCGAGCGGTGTTCCAGGAACGGGAAGCACGCCCAGCGGCTCGGGCACGGCGTGGGGATCGCGGTCGGGACGCAGGATCGCCACGCTGCCGCCCGGCGGATCGCGGAAGAGCGCGTCCACCGCCGCCCAGCCGCCGCGCTCCCGCACGCGAGCCACGAAGCGGGAGCCGTCTCCGTAGTCGAAGAGCTTCTCGAACAGCGCTTCGTCGACGGGACCGCGCTCCGGGAGCCGCGCGTGGGCCGAGAAGTCGTAGTCCATGAGCTCCACCACGGCGAGCATGGCCTCGCCCTCGACCAGTGCGTCGAGCGCATGGCTGGCATCGGTGTCGTCCTTGACGCGTTCGTGGAGCGCCGCCAGATCGAAGCGCTGGTCCTGGAGCGCGTGGACGAGCTCGTGGAGGAGCGTGCCGCGGCGGAAGCGCGCGCTGCGTTCGGGCACCACGACGAGGCTCCGGGTCGCCGTGTCGTACCAGCCCGCCACGTGCTCGTCCGGGGCCTCGCGCACGGCCAGCTCCACCGGACGGAGGAAGGTCACCCCCCGCCAGTGCTCGAGCCGGGTCTCGAGCTCGTGGAGGTCGCCGCGGAGCTGGGCCAGCGCGATGGCGATGTCCGCCGCGGTCGGCTCGGGCTCCGTGGCCCACGCGGGAGGGCTCGCGGCAAGCAGGGCCACGACCCCGAGCAGGCTGAGGATGCGCCGCGGCACGACGGCACGGTAGCGGCCCCCTCGCCGAGCGCTTCCGTCGGCGCCCGTGCGGCGTATCCTGCGGGCTCGGAGGCTCCCATGTCGCTGGCCGCGCTCTGCTTCTCGCCGCTCACCGAGATCGCCGATCGCATCCGCCGCCGCGAGGTCTCGCCGGTGGAGCTGGTGCAGGCGCTCCTCGCCCGCATCGATTCGGTCGACGGCAAGCTCCACAGCTTCCTCTGCGTGCTCGGGGAGGCGGCGCTCGAGGAAGCCCGGGCCGCCGAGGCCGAGATCCGCAGCGGTGCCTGGCGCGGGCCGCTGCATGGCGTTCCCCTCGGCATCAAGGACATCCTCGACACCCGCGGCGTGCGCACCACGTGCGGCTCGCGCGTGCTGCGCGACCACGTGCCCGACCGCGACGCCACCGTGGTGCGTCGCCTGCGCGAGGCGGGCGCCGTGATCCTGGGCAAGCTCCACCTGACGGAGTTCGCCTTGAGCGGCTACCACCCGGACCTGCCAGTGCCGGTGAACCCGTGGGACCCCAGCCGCTTCCCCGGCCTCTCCTCCAGCGGCTCCGGCGTCGCGCTGGCCGCCGGCCTCTGCTTCGGCGCGCTCGGCACCGACACCGGCGGCTCGATCCGCTTTCCGGCGGCGGCCTGCGGCGTCGTCGGGCTGAAGCCGACCTACGGCCGCGTGAGCCGCGCCGGCTGCTTCGCTCTCGGTGACTCGCTCGACCACGTGGGGCCGATGGCGCGCCGCGTGGCCGACGTGGCCACGCTGCTCGAGGCGATGGCGGGCTTCGATCCCGAGGATCCGACCACCCTGGACGAGCCGTCACCGCTCTGTGTTGCATCGCTGGAGGCGGGGGCTCGTGGCGTGCGCGTGGGCGTCGACGAAGACTACGTGTCCCGCGACACCGATCCCGCGGTGCGGGACGCGCTCCACGCCGCACTGCGCGTACTGGAGCAGGCGGGCGCCACGCTCGTCCCGGTGCACGTGCCGCCGGTGGAGGAGCTGCTCCCGGACTGGGCGCTGCTCTGCGCGCCGGAGGCGCTCGTGGCCCACGCGGGTCTCTTTCCCGAGCGGGCCGCAGACTACGGCCCGACCTACCGGAGCTTTCTCGAGTACGCGGCCCGCCTCCCGGCGCGCGACTACGCCGCCGCGAGCGGTCGGCGGCGCGTCTGGAGCGGTCGCCTGCGCGAGGTCTTCCGCCATGCCGACGTGCTGGCGTGTCCCTCGGCGCCTTTCCTGCCGCTCCCGGTGTCGGTGCTCGCGCCCCATGCACCCTTCGACCCGTCGACCGCGCCGGCCCTGCTGCGCTTCACCGGTCCCTTCGACTTCAGCGGGAGCCCCACGCTCTCGGTACCGAGCGGCTTCAGCGCCGAAGGCCTGCCGCACAGCCTCCAGCTCGTGGGCCCGCACGGAAGCGAGGCGATGCTCTGCCGCGTGGGACACGCCTACCAGATGGCGACGTCCTGGCACGAGCGGAGGCCTCCGCTCGCCGCCTGACGCTACGCAGGCTCGAGCAGCGACGCCGCCAGGCGCGCCAGCGCGTCCTCGGGCAGGCCGGCCTCGAGCAGGTAGCCCCGCATCGAGCCCCAGCGCTCGCGGACGCGCTGCAGCAAACGCTCCATGGTGTCGGGCTCGGCGTGGAGGGTCTCCGGCGGGAGCTCCTCGAAGACGTACTCGTAGCCTGCGGTGGCGCGCAGGCGCTCGATGATCCGGTCCAGGCTGCGGCGCGTGCAGGCGTAGTCCCGGACGATCTCCTCCTCGGGCACGCCCACCGCGCCCAGCACCACGGCCGCCACCACGCCGGTGCGGTCCTTTCCGGCGGCGCAGTGGAAGACGGCCGGCTCCCTCGAGCCGGCCAGGAGCCCGACCACCCGCGCGATCCGCTCCTGGGCGAAGCCCATCATGGCGAAGTAGAGCACGTCGAGGCCGAGCCCGGCCGGCGTCTCGCCGCTCCGCTCGCGCTCGAAGAGCGGGATCCGGTGGTAGGCCACGGGCGGCGCGAGCAAGCGCGGCGAGGGCGCGTCGCTCTCGCTGCTCGAGCGCAGGTCCACGATCGTGCGCAGTCCGACGGCGTCGCGCAGGTGCGTCACGTCGCGTTCGGTCAGATGGTGGAGGGCGTCGGCGCGGAACAGTCGGCCCCAGCGCACGCGCCGGCCGCTCGCCGTGGGGCGCCCGCCGAGATCGCGAAAGTTCAGGCTCCCCTCGAGCGGCAGGAAGCGATCCTCGGGCTCCTCGGCCTCGGGACGGATCATCGCGGCCTCTCCGGATGCCGGGGCACCGGCCGCCCGGTGAGCCAGGCCTCGAGCATCGCGTTCACGCTCTCGGGCGCCTCCTGCTGAACCCAGTGCGAGACCCCCGGCAGGTAGCGGACCGTCAGGTCGCGGACCTGGGCCTCGGTGCCGTAGGTGGTCTCGCGCCCGAGAGCGGCGTCCTCCTCGCCCCAGACGAGGAGCGTCGGCACCTCGATCATGGGATAGCCGAGGCGGCGCTGTCGCTCCCCGCCCCCGCCGCGCACCAGCGCCCGGTAGTAGTTCACCATGGCGCGCGCGGCGCCGGGCCGGAGCGCGTTCTCGCGGTACACCCGGAGCACCGACTCGGGGAAGCGGCTCTTGTCGATGGCCATGTCGCGGAAGGCGCGGCCCACCAGCTCGGCGCCCCGGGCGCGAAGCGCGAGCTCCGGAAGCCAGGGGAGCTGGAAGAAGAGCACGTACCAGGAGCGCCGGAGCTGCGCGAAGGTCCGGAGCGCGCGCGCCATCGGGACCGGATGGGGAACGTTCATGATGACCAGCCGCTCGAGCGGGCGCAGGCGCCGCATCGCGAAGTACCACGCGATCACGGCGCCCCAGTCGTGGGCCAGGAGGACGGTCTCGCGCGCGCCGGCCGCGTCGATCAGCCCCGCCACGTCCTCGAGCAGGCGCTCGATCGCATACTCCGCCGTGCCCACCGGCCGCTCGCTCTCGCCGTAGCCTCGCAGGTCCGGCGCCCAGGCGCGGTAGCCGAGCCGCGCCAGGAGCGGGAGCTGGTGCCGCCACGAGTACCAGCTCTCGGGAAAGCCGTGGAGGAAGAGCGCGAGGCGATCCCCGGCGCCGCAGCTCGCGACGTGGAAGCGCAGGCCGTTGGCGCGCACGCTCTCGTGGCGGATCTCCGCGGCCACCGCGTCGGGCTCGAGTCGGCCGCTCGCCTGCCCACCGCCTTCGCGAAGCCCGCCCGGCTCTGCTTCCGTCATCTCGCCTCGCACGACCTCGCCCGGCCGGGAGTCTACGGGTCGCCGCGCGGCGGGCCAGCCGGCGCCGGGCGGCGGCGCTCCCGGGCGCGGGCTACCCTGCGCCCTTTGCCGCCGCCTGGCAGCCCCCCCGCGGCGCGCCGGCGTCCCGAGCGGTGACGCGGAGGTCCTCCATGCGCTGGCTCCGGCGCGCGCTCGTGACGTTGCTCCTGCTCGCCCCCGCGAGCGCCGGTGCCGAGGAGCTGGTGGACGGGATCGCGGCCCAGGTCGGCAGCGACATCGTCCTGATCTCCGAGGTCACGCAGCTCACCGCCGCCGCCGAGAAGCAGCTGCGCGCGGCGGGCGGCAGCGACGCGGACGTGGCGCGCATCCGCTCCGACGTGCTGGAGCGTCTGATCGAGCGGCGCCTGCTCGAGCAGGTGGTGAAGAAGGCCGAGCTCGAGGCCACCGACGCCGAGGTGCAGTCGGCCGTCGAGGGGATCGCCAGGGACAACCACCTGACCATCGACCAGCTCAAGCGCAGCGTCGAGAACGGAGGCCTCACCTGGGATGCCTACCGCGAGCGCATCCGAGGCGAGATCCAGCGCGCCAAGGTGATCAACGGCATGGTGCGCTCCCACGTCCGCGTGGACGACCGGGAGGTGCGCGCGCTCTACGAGCAGCGCTACGCGCACCAGGCCCAGGGGGGCGTGGAGTACCATCTCCGACACATCCTCGTGACGTTCGGCGGAGCCACCGGACGCGACGAGGCCACCGCCTGCGGCCAGGTGCAGAAAGCGGCCGCCCGCATCCACGCCGGCGAGAGCTTCGCGGACGTGGCGCGGGAGCTCAGCGAGATGAACCCCGAGCAGGGTGGCGACGTGGGCTGGGTGCCGGCGCAGAACCTGGCGGGCTGGATGGGCCCGGTGGTGACGAACCTGGAGGCGGGACAGACCAGCGACGTGGTGCACATGCCGTTCGGCTGCAACCTGTTCCAGCTGGTGGACAAGCGCGAGGTGAAGCCCCTCACCTGGGAGCAGGCGCGCGATCAGCTCCGCGCGGAGCTCTTCGACAAGAAGACCGAGGAGGAGTACGAGAAGTTCATGGACAAGCTCCGCGCGCAGACCTACATCGAGCGCAAGGGCGCCTTCGCGACCACGCGGCTCTCGGCGACGCCGAACCCCGGCGCGGACGCCGGCGGAGGGGCGCTCACGCCGTGAGCGTTCCGGCGCCGGCGAGCCACATCGTCGTGCGCGGCGCGCGGGAGCACAACCTGCGCGTCGGCGAGGTGCGCATCCCGCGCGACCGGCTGGTCGTGATCACGGGCCTCTCGGGGTCGGGCAAGTCCTCGCTCGCCTTCGACACCATCTATGCCGAGGGCCAGCGCCGCTACGTCGAGTCCCTCTCCGCCTACGCACGCCAGTTCCTGGAGCAGATGGCGAAGCCCGACGTCGAGTCGATCGAGGGCCTCTCGCCGGCGATCTCGATCGAGCAGAAGACCACCAGCAAGAATCCGCGCTCCACCGTCGGCACCACCACCGAGGTCTACGACTACCTGCGGCTCCTCTACGCCCGGACCGGCCGCCCCCATTGCTGGTCCTGCGGCAAGGCGATCGCGAGCCAGACGGTGCAGCAGATGGCCGACCGGGTGCTGGGGCTCGGCGAGGGCGTCCGGGTGCAGGTGATGGCTCCGGTGGTGCGCGGCCGCAAGGGCGAATACCGCAAGGAGCTCGACGGCTTCCGCCGCCAGGGCTTCGTGCGCGCCCGGATCGACCGCGAGCTGCGCGACCTCTCCGAGGAGATCTCGCTCGCCAAGCAGCAGAAGCACGACATCGACCTGGTGGTGGACCGGCTCCAGGTGAAGGAGGCCGTGCGCTCCCGCATCGCCGAGTCGATCGAGACCGCACTGCGCCTGGCCGAGGGGCTGGTCAAGGTGGACGTGGGACGCGAGGAGTGGCTGCTCTCGGAGAAGAACGCCTGCGCCGACTGCGGCGTCTCCTTTCCCGAGATCGCGCCCCGCATGTTCAGCTTCAACAGCCCGCACGGTGCCTGTCCACGCTGCACGGGCCTCGGCACCCGCGACGAGTTCGATCCCGCCCTGATCGTGCCCGACGGAGCGCGTCCCCTCGGCACGGCGATCGAGCCGTGGCTCGGCGCGGGCCGCCGCCTGCCCCGGTACTACGCGCAGCTCCTGGCCTCCCTGGCGCGCCACTTCAAGGTGTCGTTGGAGACGCCCTGGAAGGAGCTCCCGAAGCGCGCGCAGCGCGGCATCCTGTTCGGAGCCGGGAAGGACGAGTTGTCCTTCACGTTCGAGCGCGAGGGGCGCAAGGAGAGCGTGCGCCGGCGCTGGGACGGCGTGGTGGGCGAGCTCGAGCGGCGCCGCCGCGAGACCACGAGCGACTCCGCGCGGGAGACCCTGCTGCGCTACATGAGCGCGCAGCGCTGCCCGGAGTGCGAGGGCTCACGCCTGCGGGTCGAGGCGCGTAGCGTGAAGGTCGGCGGGCTCGCGCTCCCCGAGCTCACCCGGCTCTCGATCGCCGAGGCGCGCGGCTTCCTGGAGGGTCTCTCGCTCGCCCCCGGCGAGCGCCTGATCGCCGACCGCATCCTGAAGGAGATCCTGGAGCGCCTGCGCTTCCTCTCCGACGTCGGGCTCGACTACCTGACCCTGGATCGGCCCAGCGCCACGCTCTCCGGCGGCGAGGGCCAGCGCATTCGGCTCGCCACTCAGGTGGGCTCGAGCCTGATGGGCGTGCTCTACATCCTGGACGAGCCCTCGATCGGGCTCCACCCGCGCGACAACGACCGGCTGCTGGCGAGCCTCCTGCGGCTGCGCGACATCGGGAACAGCGTGATCGTGGTGGAGCACGACGAGTCCACGATCCGCGCCGCGGACTGGGTGATCGACATGGGCCCGGGCGCGGGCATCCACGGCGGGGAGGTGGTGGCGGAGGGTACGCCGGAGAGCATCGTGGAGGACCCGCGCTCGCTCACGGGCGCCTACCTGGCGGGGCGGCGTGCCATCGCGATCCCCGAGCGCCGGCCGTCGCGCGGGCGCGAGCTCGTGCTCCACGGTTGCAGCCAGCACAACCTGAAGGACGTGACGCTGCGGCTTCCTCTCGGGCTGTTCACGGTCGTGACGGGGGTCTCCGGCTCGGGCAAGTCCACGCTGGTGAACGACACGCTCTACCGCGCGCTGGCCAGGCGGCTGCATGGCGCCGAGGAGCCGCCCGGCCGCTTCGAGCGCATCGAAGGGCTCGAGCACGTGGACAAGGTGATCGACGTGAACCAGGCCCCGATCGGTCGCACCCCGCGCAGCAACCCGGCCACCTACACCGGCGTCTTCGACGGGATCCGAGCCCTCTTCAGCCAGGTTCCCGAGTCGCGCGTGCGCGGCTACGGCCCCGGCCGCTTCTCCTTCAACGTGAAGGGCGGCCGCTGCGAGTCCTGCCAGGGCGACGGCATCCTGCGCATCGAGATGCACTTCCTGCCCGATCTCTTCGTGACCTGCGAGATCTGCGGCGGCCGGCGCTACAACCGCGAGACGCTCGAGATCACCTACAAGGGCAAGACCATCGCGGACGTCCTCGACATGACGGTGGAGGAGGCGGTCGAGTTCATGGAGGCGGTGCCGGCGGTGCGCCGTCCGCTCCAGACCCTCCACGACGTGGGCCTCGACTACATCCATCTGGGGCAGCCCGCGACCACGCTCTCGGGCGGCGAGGCGCAGCGCATCAAGCTGGCACGGGAGCTCTCGCGCCGCGGCACCGGCCGCACGCTCTACCTGCTGGACGAGCCCACCACCGGCCTCCACTTCGCGGACGTGGAGAAGCTCCTGGAGGTGCTGCGGCGGCTGGTGGACCTCGGCAACACGGTCGTGGTGATCGAGCACCACCTGGACGTGGTGAAGACCGCGGACTGGGTGATCGATCTCGGTCCGGACGGAGGCGAGAAGGGCGGCGAGATCGTGGCGGAGGGGACGCCCGAAACGGTGGCGCGGAGCCCTCGCAGCCACACCGGTCGGGCGCTCGCGCGGGTGCTGCGCGCGTGAAGCCGGCCCCGGCGTATCCCACGCCGCTGGCGGCGGTGGGTCTCACCGTGCTCGGGCTCGCCACCGCGCTCTTCGTCCTGACACTCCTGCTCCCGGTGGTCACGCCCATGACCGCGCTCGGGATCGCGATCGCCATCGGCTTCGGCGGGGTGGGCTCGCTCGCCGCGCGCCGCGTGGCCCCACCGCAGGAGACGCGGCTCGGCCTGTGCGGCTTCGCCTGGCGCCACCTGCTGCCGATCCTCCTGCTCCTCCCGGTGACGCTCCTCGCGAGCGAACTCGACAACGTGATCCGTGCCTGGCTCCCGGCGCCGGACCAGGCCGAGATCGCCCAGCGCGTGGCGGAGCGGCTGACCGGCGGCGGGGCGCTCGGCTGGGTCGAATCGGTGATCGTGGCGCTCGGGATCGCGCCGGTGGTGGAGGAGTTCTTCTTTCGTGGCGTCCTGCTCCAGGGCCTGGTGGCGAACTCCGGCGTGCTCCGAGCGCTCGCGGCGACGGCGCTGCTCTTCGGCCTCGGCCACGGCACGCTCGGCGCCTCGCCCGGCGCCTTTCTCTCCGCGCTGGCCGGAGCGACGCTCTACGGTGTGGTGCTCGGCTGGGTGCGCCTCGGAACCGGCTCGCTCCTGGCCTCGATGCTGCTCCACGGAGGGATCAACGCGCTCGGTCTCCTGGCGCTCCAGCTCGCGGACCGCTTCCCGATCGCCGGCTACAACGCTCCCGGCGCCCACACCCCGCCCGTCGTCCTCGCGGTCTGTGGGGCGTCGGTGGCCGTCGGGCTCTGGCTCCTGGCCGGCGGCGCCCTCTCGCCGCGCGCGCTGCCGCCGGTTCCCGCGCCTCCGCCGGAGGCCTGAGGCGTCAGCCGAGCCCGAGCCGCGCGCGCACGGTATCGCGAACGGCGGCGGCCACCGCGTCCGGTCTGCCCCGCGCATCGAGGCGGGCCAGGTAGGGGCGATCGATCGCGGCGAAGATCGCGGCCACCCGGCCCAGGTAGGTCTCGTCCTCGAAGGCGAGCTCGAGCCGCCCGCCCCGTGCGCGCACGCGGTCGAGCCCTTCGGCGGGCTCGACCTCCAGCAGGAGTGCCAGGTCCGGGAGCGGGAACAGGCGCTCGCCTTCGGCGAGAATCGCCCGCCAGTCGAGGCCCCGCGCGCCCTGGTACGCGACGCTCGACAGGGTGTAGCGATCGGTCAGCACCACGGAGCCCGCCGCCAGGGCCGGGGCGATCAGCGCTTCCACGTGCTCGCGCCGATCCGCCACGAAGCAGCGCAGCTCCTCCTCCGGAGGAAGCGTGTGGCCGGAGCCGGCCATCTCGCGAATGCGGCGTCCGACGACGCCGTCGGTGGGCTCGCGAGTCGTCACCACCGTGTGGCCCGCGGCGCGAAGTCGGGCCGCCAGGCGCTCGATCTGCGTGCTCTTCCCGCTCCCGTCCAGGCCCTCGAACGCGACCAGCCAACCCCGCTTCACGACCGGTGGTCCGGCGGTCGTTCACACCGCTCCTCGGGCGAGGCGGGGCCGCGCGCGCAAGTCCGCGTCCGCGAAGCGCTCGCCTCGCGCAGGGGGCGCCTGCGTGCCCGGCACGCGGCTTGCTCTCGAGGCGAGACGACGCTCTCGAGCGTCACCCGCCCACGCCCCTTCATCGGGACCGGGGGACGGCGGGTTCCGAGGCGCCGGGCGGGGGCATGGGGTTCGACGTGGGAAACAACAACGGGGTGAGGCCCGCGTCGAGCCCCCGCCCGGCGTCTCTCTCGGTCGCTCCGATCGCTCAGCCGATCTTGCCGACGAGCTGGAACGCGATCAGGAGGCCATAGATGGCGATGGACTCGATGAGCACCATGCCCAGGATGTAGTTCACGAACATGCCGCCGGCGGCGCCGGGATTGCGAGCGATTCCGGCGGTGGTGTTGCCGGCGGTCAGACCCTGGCCGAGGCCGCAGCCGAGGCCCGCCAACCCGATGGCGAGGCCCGCTCCGAGGGCCGGACCGAGGTTCGAGTCGCCGCCGGCCGTCGCGCCCTCCGCCGCCGATGCGGCGAGCGGAACCAGGAAGGTGACGAGGGTGAGGAAGAACAGCTTCACGGACTTGCGCATGATCGGATTCTCTCCTGTGGCAGTGGCCCCGCGCCGGAAGACCTAGTGGGCTTCCTGGAGCGCCAAGCCGATGTAGACCATGGTGAGCAGCGAGAACACGAACGCCTGGAGGAACGCCACCAGCACGCCCAGCCCGAGGAAGATCGCCGGGATCCCGAGCGGAGCCAGCTTGAGGAAGGCCCCCACCACCGCGTGGTCCGCGAACATGTTCGCCAGCAACCGGACCGACAGCGTGAGGATGCGTGCGATGTGGAGCACGATCTCCAGGGGAAGGAACAGCGGAGTCAGGGCGCGCACGTGGAAGTGATGGCCGCCGAGGTGCAAGGTGAAGAGGCTCGGCCCCATGAACTGATAGACGTACTTCAGGCCGTGCTCGCGAATCCCGACGGCGTTGTAGACGAGGAACGAGATCACGGCCCAGGCGGTGGTGGTGTTGACGTCGCTGGTGGCGCCGCCGACGGCCGGAATCAATCCCATCAGGTTCGAGATCAGCACGAAGAAGAAGATGGCGCCGGCCACCGAGAAGTAGCGACGGTACTCCGGCCCGATGGCCTGCCTGGCGATGGAGGAGAGCGCCTCCACGCCCACCTCGAAGAGGTTGCGGAGGCTGAACCCTTCGTCGGGGAGGAGCGCGTCGCCGGCGGTGGCCAGACGACGGCGCACCGCCCACGCGGCCGCCACCAGGAGGAGCGCCGCGAGCGCGGCCGCCTGGAGCACCCACGACACGCCCGTCGCGTGCTCGAGGAAGGCGTAGATGTTCATCGGTCCTCCTCGGGATCATCCTCGCGCTCGGCCGCACGCCAGGCGTTCCAGCGATCCCAGCCCGGATCGTCGGGCGGCGGCACGGGAACGTGCGACGGAGCCGTGTCGCGGGGTCGTACCATCCAGGCACCGACCAGGGTGGCGGGGACGATCATCGACATCCCGAGCGCGAGGCCGCCGGGATGCGCTCCGCCGTGAAGGGCGAGCGCGATCGCGAGGGCCAGGAACACGAAGCGCAGGCCGAAGCCGGCCATGGCGAGGCCGCCCCCCGTCGCCATGCCCGAGAAGAGCCGGAGCGCGCCGCGGTGGAGCGCGCGGAAGTTCCAGAACTCGACCGCCGCACCGAGCGCCACGCTGGAAGCGAAGAGCGGCGAGACCAACGCCCAGCCGGCCGCTATTGCCGCGGCCGAGAAGCCGAGGTTCAGCCGCTGGATCGCGACGACGCCCGGTCCCGCCCCCTCGACTGTGATCTGCCCCGCCATGCTCGCTCTTCTCGCTCCGTTCTCGCTCGCTCGCGCACCGTCGGCCTGACACCGGGCTCAGGACGGATCGCGCGGCCGCATCCGCCAGAGCCGGAGCACGAAGGCACCGAAGCCGATGGCCGTGCCCACCAGGAGCCCGCGCGGCGCGGTACCGAAGCGCTGGTCCACCCAGTACCCCGCACCCATCGCCAGGAGCAGCGCGACCACCGCTTCGAGGGCGCCCTGATAGGCGGACGCCGCCTGTCGGGTTACCGACTCCTGCGGCCCCGCCTCCGTGGAGGGCCCCTCCGTGGAGGGCCGCTCGCTCTTCTCTCCCCGCTGGTCGCTCAAGGAAGCCTCCCACGTGGGGCACGGCCCCAGGGCGCGGGGGTCCCGGAAAGCGGCGCCGACCTTAGCGGACCCCCCGCCCGGCCTCAATGCGCGCGGGCGACTCGCCGCATCGCCAGCCGAGCCGCCTCGAGCGTGGCCTCCACGTCCGCCGGTCGGTGGGCGAGGGACACGAAGCCGGCTTCGAACGGCGAGGGCGCCAGATAGACGCCCTGCCCCAGCATGCAGGAGAAGAAGCGACGGAAGCGCTCGACATGGGAAGCCCGGGCGGCGGCGAAATCGTTCACGGGACCCGGATGGAAGAAGAAGCCGAACATCCCGCCGACGGCGGCGGTGGCGAGCGGCACTCCCGCCTCCTCGGCCGCCTTGGCGAAACCCTCCACCACCGTGCGCGCCGTCCGCTCGAGGGTGGCGTAGGTGCCGGGCCGGCGGAGCCGCTCGAGGGTCGCGAGCCCGGCGGCCATGGCCAGCGGATTCCCGGAGAGCGTCCCGGCCTGGTAGACCGGGCCTTCGGGCGCCACCTGCCGCATGAGATCGGCGCGGCCGCCGTAGGCCGCAGCCGGCAGGCCCCCGCCCACCACCTTGCCGAGGCAGGTCAGGTCCGGCGTGACGCCGTAGCGGCGCTGCGCGCCACCCCAGGCGACACGGAACCCGGTCATCACCTCGTCGAAGACCAGGAGCGCACCGTGGCGATCGCACAGAGCACGCAGCCCCTCGAGAAACCCCGCGAGCGGCGGGACACAGCCCATGTTCCCGGCCACCGGCTCGACCAGCACGCAGGCGATCTCGTCGCCCCAGCGGCGGAAGGCCGACTCGACCGCCTCGAGGTCGTTGAAGGGCGCGAGCACCGTGAGCTCGACGGTGCTCGACGGCACGCCCGGCGAGCCCGGGATGCCGAGGGTGGCGACGCCGCTGCCGGCGCCGACCAGGAGCGAGTCCACGTGTCCGTGGTAGCAGCCGTCGAACTTGAGGACGCGCTCGCGCCGGGTGGCGGCGCGCGCCAGGCGCAGCACCGACATGGTGGCCTCGGTGCCCGAGCTCACCATGCGCACGCGCTCCACGCTCGGCAGCGCGGCGCAGATCGCCTCGGCGAGCTGGACCTCGAGCTCGGTGGGCGCGCCGAAGGAGGTGCCGCGGGCCATCGCCGCGCGCACCGCGCGCAGCACGCCGGGATCCGCGTGGCCGAGGATCAGTGGGCCCCAGGAGCCCACGTAGTCGATGTAGACCTGGCCGTCGGCGTCGGTGACGCGGCAACCCTTCCCGCTCACCAGGAAGCGCGGCGTCCCGCCCACCGAGCCGAACGCGCGGACCGGGCTGTTGACGCCTCCCGGGATCACCTTCCGGGCACGCGCGAAGAGCCGGCGGGAGCGTTCGCTCGACATCGCGGATCCCCTTCGCGCTCTAGGACGACGTCTCCGGCGTGTCCTCGTCGCTCTCCGCCAGCCGTGCGATCGAGACCAGCCGCTCGCCCTCCTCCAGATCCATGAGCCGCACGCCCTGGGTCACGCGGCCCATGGTGGAGATCCCGCTCACCCGGCAGCGCAGCACCTTGCCGCCGTTCGTCACCAGCATGAGCTCGTCGGCGTCCACCACCCGCGTCACGCCGATCACCTCGCCGTTGCGGTCGCTGGTGCGGATTGTGATCACGCCTTTCCCGCCGCGGCTCTGCAGCCGGTAGTCCTCGATCGGCGTGCGCTTGCCGTAGCCGTTGGCGGTGACGGTCAGGATGGTCGCGCCGGGCGAGAGGATCTCCATCCCCACCACGCGATCACCCTGCTCGAGGGAGATCCCTCGCACGCCGGTGGCCGTGCGGCCCATCCCCCGCACCTGTTCCTCGGGGAAACGGATCGACATTCCGTCCTTGGTGGCGATCAGCACCTGTTGGCTTCCGGTGGTCCGGCCGGCCGCCATCACCTCGTCGCCCTCCTCCAGGTTGATCGCGATGATCCCGCCACGTCGCGGATTCGCGTAGGCCTGGAGGTCGGTCTTCTTGATCACGCCCTGGCGCGTGCAAAGCAGCACGAAGCCCGCCTCGTCGAAGCGGCGCACCGGGAGCACCGCCTGCACGCGCTCGGCTTCGGCGAGCTGCAGCAGGTTCACCAGCGGCTTGCCGCGGGCGGCGCGGCCGAACTGCGGGAGCTCGTGGACCTTCAGCCAGTGCACGCGGCCGCGGTTGGTGAAGAAGAGCAGATGGGCGTGGGTCGAGGCCACGAAGAGGTGCTCGACGAAGTCCTCCTCGCGGGTGTCCATCCCGGTGACACCCTTCCCGCCGCGGCGTTGCGCGCGATACTGCGCCACCGGATTGCGCTTGATGTAGCCCGAGTGGGACAGGGTGACGACCATGTCCTCCTCGGCGATCAGGTCCTCGGTGCGGAAGTCCTCGACCGCGCCGGTGATCTCCGTGCGGCGCTCGTCGCCGAAGCGCTCGCGGATCTCCCGCAGCTCCTCCAGCACCACCTGGAGGATGCGCTGGTCGCTGGCGAGGAGCGCACGCAGCTCGTCGATCTTCGCCCGCACCTCGGCGAGCTCGTCCAGCACGCGCTGCCGCTCGAGGGCGGTGAGGGCCCGCAGCCGCATCTCGAGGATGGCCTGCGCCTGCCGCTCGGAGAGGCCGAAGCGCTGCATCAAGCCGTTGCGTGCGCTCTCGGTGTCGGAGGCGCCCCGGATCAGCGCGATCACCTCGTCCAGGTGGTCGAGGGCGATGGCGAAGCCCTCGAGCAGGTGGGCCCGGGCCTCGGCCTGGGCCAGGTCGTAGGCCGTGCGGCGCGACACCACCACCCGCCGGAAGTCGAGGAAGTGGCGCAGGGCGTCCTTCAGCGAGAGCGTCTCGGGTCGCCCGTTCACCAGCGCCAGCATGTTCACGCCGAAGGTCGTCTGGAGCGGCGTGAGCTTGTAGAGCTGGTTCAAGATCACGTCACCCGGCGCGTCGCGGCGCAGCTCGACGACCACCCGGATGCCCTGGCGGTTCGACTCGTCGCGGATGTCGGCGATCCCGTCGATGCGCCCCTCCCGCGCCAGCTCCGCGATGCGTTCCTGGAGGGCCGCCTTGTTGACCATGTAGGGGATCTCGGTGACCACGATCCGGGAGGCCCGCTTCGCCTCCTCGAGCACCGCTCGCGCGCGCACGGTGATCTGGCCACGGCCCGTCGCGTAGGCCTCTCGGATGCCGCCGGTGCCGCAGATCAGCGCGCCGGTCGGGAAGTCGGGCCCCGGGATCCTCTGCAGCAGCTCGTCGAGCGTGCACTCCGGCCGCTGCGCCAGCAGCTCGAGCGCATCCACCAGCTCGCGCAGATTGTGCGGCGGCACGTTCGTGGCCATTCCCACCGCGATCCCCGCCGAGCCGTTCGCCAGCAGGTTCGGAAAGCGCGTCGGAAGGACCAGGGGTTCCTGGCGGCCGCCGTCGAAGTTCGGCGCGAAGTCGACCGTCTCGCGGTCGATGTCGCGCACCATCTCCTCGGCCAGCGGGTTGAGACGCGCCTCGGTGTAGCGGTAGGCGGCGGCCCCGTCGCCGTCGATCGAGCCGAAGTTGCCCTGACCGTCGATCAGCGGGTAGCGGAGCGAGAAGTCCTGCACCATGCGGACCAACGCGTCGTAGACCGCGTTGTCGCCGTGGGGGTGATAGTACTTGAGGACCTGGCCCACCACGCCCGCGCACTTCGAGTAGCTGCGGTTGGAGAGGAGGCCCTCTTCCTGCATCGCGTGGAGGATGCGGCGGTGGACGGGCTTGAGTCCGTCGCGCACGTCGGGCAGCGCGCGCGAGACGATGACGGACATCGAGTAGTCGAGGAACGAGCGGCGGACCTCGTCCTCGATCGTCACGGGCAGGAGGGAGCTGGCGGGCGGCGGCGGTGCTCCGCTGCCCTCCGTCGCCTCCCCGGTATCGGTCGGTTCGTCGGCCACGCCGTGGCACTCCTCAGACGTCGAGGTTCTGGACGTCGAGCGCGTTGCGCTCGATGAACTCCCGCCGCGGCTCCACCTCGTCGCCCATCAACGTGCTGAAGACCTCGTCGGCCTCCACGGCATCCTCGACCTTCACCTGCAGCAGGGTCCGGCTCGTGGGATCCATCGTGGTCTCCGCGAGCTGCTCCGGGTTCATCTCGCCGAGGCCCTTGTAGCGCTGGATCGAGAGGCCCTTCTTGCCGAGCTCGAGGATGCGGGCGAGGAGCGCGGTCTCGCTGGGAGCCGGCTCGACCTCCTCGCCGCCATCGCGCTGGATGCCGAAGGGCCCGCTCCCGATGGCGGCCATCCGACCCGAGAGATCGACGAGGCGCTGCCAGTCGCTGGAGCGCAGGAACTCGGCGTCGAAGTGCGTGCGCAGCACCCTGCCGGCGCGACGCGTCTCGGCGATCAGGCGGAAGCCCCCGTGCTCGCGGTCGGCCTCGATGCTGCACACGAGCGGCTGGGCGTCGGCGTGGAGCGCCTCCAGCCGCGCCGTGAGCGCCGGAACCACGCGCTCCCGGAGCTCGCGCTCGCGGGCCAGGTCGGCCTCGCGAAGTCCCGCGCGCAGCGCGGCCTCCACCACCCGCGGATCGAGCTGGCGCAGCGCCAGGCGCCCGAGCAGACGCTCCACCTCACTCGCGTGGCCGAGAAGCGAACGCACCGCCGGCTCGTCGAGTGCCGCACCGCCATTGGCGCGAATGCGCACGCTGGCGAGCGCGAGGTCGAGGAGATAGCGGGTGAGCGCCGGCTCGTCCTTCACGTAGCGCTCGCTGCGGCCCTTCTTCACCTTGTAGAGCGGCGGCTGAGCGATGTAGAGGTAGCCGCGCTCGATCAGCTCCTTCATCTGCCGGTAGAAGAACGTCAGGAGGAGCGTGCGGATGTGGCTCCCGTCCACGTCCGCGTCGGTCATGATGATGATCTTGTGATAGCGCGCCTTCGAGGCGTCGAAGTCCGGGCCGATTCCGCAGCCGATGGCGGCGATCAGGGCCTGGATCTCCTGGCTCGAGAGCATGCGGTCGATCCGTGCCCGCTCTACGTTCAGGATCTTGCCCTTGATGGCGAGGATGGCCTGGATCTCGCGCTTGCGGCCCTGCTTGGCGGAGCCGCCGGCCGACTCGCCCTCCACGATGAAGAGCTCGGAGAGGCTCGGATCGCGTTCCTGGCAATCGGCGAGCTTGCCCGGCAGGCTGTAGTCTGCGAGCGCGCCCTTGCGCCGCGCCAGATCGCGGGCCTTGCGCGCCGCGGCCCGCGCGCGCGCAGCCTCCAGGACCTTCGCCACGATGGCCTTGGCGGCGGTCGGGTTCTCGTCCAGGAACGCACCCAGCCGCTCGTACAGCAGCCCTTCGACCAGGCCGCGCACCTCGCTGGTGCCGAGCTTCGCCTTGGTCTGGCCCTCGAACTCGGGCTGCGGGAGCTTCACGGAGATCACCGCCGTGAGCCCCTCGCGCACGTCGTCGCCGCTCACGGACTCCGCCTCGCCCTTCCCGTTCTTCTGCTGGGCCGCGATGTAGCGGTTCAGCGACCGGGTGAGCGCGGTGCGAAAGCCGATCAGGTGGGTGCCACCCTCGACGGTGTTGATGTTGTTCGCAAAGGCGAACACGCTCTCGTTGTAGGTCTCGTTGTACTGGAGGGCGATGTCGACGGTGACCGGGATCTTGCGGCCGCGGCTCTCGAACTCGCGCACCCCCGAGATCAGGATCGGCGGGCGGTGGAGCGGCGTGCGGGCGCGGTTCAAGTGCTCGACGAAGGAGACGATGCCGCCCTCGTAGCGGAAGTCGTGGGACTTGTTCGAGCGCTCGTCGGAGATCTGGATCCGGATCCCGGCGTTCAGGAACGAGAGCTCGCGCAGACGCTGCGAGAGCACGTCGAAGGAGAAGTCGATGGCCGGGAAGATCTCGCGATCCGGCAGGAAGGTGACGCGCGTCCCGGTCTTGTCCGTGGTGCCCGTGGTGGTGAGGGGCCCCTCCGGTACGCCCCGCCGGTAGGTCTGGCGCCAGACCTTGCCGTCGCGTCGGATCTCGAGCTCGAGGCGCTCCGAGAGCGCGTTCACCACCGAGACGCCGACGCCGTGCAGCCCACCCGAGACCTTGTAGG
>JAWOLJ010000034.1:0-13525 GCA_033853555.1 Myxococcota bacterium | reverse complement strand
GTCGCGTCCTGCGCGGGCGCCGCGTCCGGCGCCTCCTTCCGCGTCGCGCGTCGACGTGCGTCGCCTCGGCCCGGGGCCGGGCGTGCGGCCGCGGTCGGCTCGAGCGTCTGACGTGCGGCTGCGGCCTGGATCGGATTCGAATCGAAGAGCGACGGCTGCTCGCCGGCCACCGGCGTCCACCCCCCCACGGTCGAAGCGGAGTGTCCACGCGAGGCCCGGCGGGTCAAGCAGCCCGCGAGCCGAGCGTCCGGCGGGGCTGGCGCTACGCCGCGTCGAGCCGCGAGCCGCGGAAGCTCCCGCAGAGGCGGACGCGCCCGCTGCGCAGGAGATGGACGACGGTGGCGACGATCTCCGCATCGTCGTCGGTCAGATCCGCGAGCGTATCGACGAGCTCGAGGAGCGTCAGGCTCATCTCACCCTCCGAGTCCTGGATCCGGATGCGAATGGCACCCATGGGCTTCCCCTCTGGTCGCCCCATCTGCAGCAAACATGCCAAGGCGCCAGCTTCGCCGCTCCGCGGGGATGCCTCGGAATTCCGCGGGGTTCCATCGAGGACGCGCCCGATGGGATGCCGCCCTGGGCGGCGGGGCGACGGTTTTCGGGCGCCAGGTGTCGATTTTCGGTGGCATCCCGTCCGGGCGAGAGCCCGGCCCGCATCGAGCGAGCGCTCCCGGGACCGCTCGGAAATGCGCTCCGGCGAGCTGCGCTAGCGTGCCGGCCGTCGAGGAACATGACGATTCCCGCGCCTTCCCCCTCCGAGCCCGTGATCGACTTCCGTGCGGTGAGCAAGCGCTTCGGCGAACGCCTCGCGGTGCAGGAGGTCGATCTGCGCGTCCCGCGTGGCCTCTGCTTCGGCCTCCTCGGGCCCAACGGCGCCGGGAAGACGACCTCGCTCCGGATGGTCTACGGCGTCGCCCGTCCGACGAGCGGCCGCGTCGCCGTATTCGGGATCGACGTCGCACGCGATCCGCGCGCGGTGCGCTCTCGCCTCGGCGTCACGCTGCAGGAGAACGCGCTGGTGGAGGCGCTGAACCCCGTCGAGAACCTGCGCGTCTTCGGCCGCTACCACCTGATCCGGGAGCCCGAGCTGACGCGCCGCGCCGAGGAGCTGGTGGAGGCGTTCGAGCTGCGCGATCACGCGGCCACGCCGGCGCGCTTCCTCTCGGGCGGATTGCAGCGCCGCCTCGCCATCGCGCTCTCGCTCATGAACCGACCCGAGCTCCTGATCCTCGACGAGCCCACCACCGGCCTCGATCCGCAGGCGCGGCTGGCGCTCTGGTCGCGGGTGCGGGAGCTGCGGGCCGCGGGCACCACGATCCTGCTCACCACCCATTACATGGAGGAGGCCGAGCGGCTGTGCGATCGCCTCGCCATCATGGCCCACGGGCGCGTGCGGGCCGAGGGAAGCCCGGCCGAGCTGGTGCAGCGCCACCTCGGGCCGGAGGCCCTCGAGACCGAGCTCGAGCCGGCGGAGGAGGCGGGGCTCGCCGCGTGGCTGCCGTCGCATGCGCGGCGCCTGCGGGTCGGCCGGCGCCTGACGCTCTACGTGGACGACGCGGCGCCCCTGGTCCAGCACCTGCGCAGCCGCGACGGCGGCGACCGGCGACCCCTCGTGGTGCGGCCCACCAACCTGGAGGACGTGTTCCTGGCCCTCACCGGGAGCAGCCTGGAGATCGCCGAGTGACGCCCTCGCTGCCCCATGCCCTCGCGGTCTGGCGGCGCAACGCGGCCATGTACCGGCGCACCTGGAAGCTCAACATCCTGCCCAACTTCTTCGAGCCGGTGCTCTACCTGGTCTCGATCGGGGTGGGCGTCGGCGCCTACGTGTCGCAGATGGGCGGCACCTCCTACAGCGCGTTCCTCGCGCCCGGCCTGGTGGCGGTGGCGGCCATGAACGGCGCGAGCTTCGAGGTCACCTACAACACGTTCGTGCGTCTCAACTTCGAGAAGACCTACGACGCGATGCTCACCACGCCGGTGCAGCCGGAGGACGTGCTGCTCGGCGAGGTGCTCTGGGCGGTGACGCGGGCCTGCATCTACGGCGGCTGCTTCTTCGTGGTGGTGGCGGCGGCCGGGCTCGCGCCGTTCCCTTCCTCCCTGCTGGTGCTGCCGGTGCTGCCGCTCACGGGGCTGCTCTTCGCCGCGCTCGGCATCGCCTTCTCGCTGCGCATCGCCAGCATCGACCTCTTCAGCTTCTACTTCACGCTCTTCCTGACCCCGCTCTTCCTCTTCAGCGACGTCTTCTTCCCGTTGCGCGAGCGACTCTCGGGCGGATGGCTCTGGCTGGCGGAGGTGCTTCCGCTGCTGCACCCGGTGCGGCTGGCGCGCGCGGCCTTCGCCGGTCGCGTCGAGGCGGTGCTGCTCTGGGATGCGGTCTACGTGCTGGCGCTCTCGGCGCTGCTGCTGCTGATCGCCGCGCGCAGCGCGCGACGGCGGCTCACCAGCTAGCCGCCCCGGCCGAAGGCCGGCGCGGCGCGCCGGAGGGGGAATGGTCCTCGCAATCGTCCTGTCGTTGATCTGCGCGGTGCTCCAGGCGCTGAGCGCCGTGGTCCAGCACAAGGCCGCCTTCGACGACGGCGCGCCGCCCGGACGGGCGGGCAGGAAGCTCGTCGCGCTGCTCCGGGATCCGCTGTGGCTGGCCGGGTTCGCGCTGATCACGCTGGCGTTCCCGTTCCAGGTCGCCGCCCTGGGGCTGAGCTCGGTGGCGGTGGTGCAGCCGGTGCTGGTGACGGTCCTGATCTTCGTCCTGCCCTGCGCAGCGCTGGTGGGCCGCACCCGGATCGCCCGCCGCGACTGGGCGAGCGCGCTCCTGGTGGCGGCCGGGCTGACCGGCTTCTTGATCGCGGCCGACCCCACGGAGGGACACGCCCAGGTGTCGGGCGCTCGCTGGCTCGTCGCCTGCGGCGGAACGCTCGCCGCCTGCGCCGCGCTGGTCGGCATCGGCCATCGCCTCCGCGGCGCCGCCGCGGCCGCGATCCTGGGCACGGCCGGCGGCCTGGTGAACGGACTCCTGGGGCCGGTCACCAAGGCCGCGGTGGACATCCTCTCGCAGCATGGGGTCGGCGCGCTCCTCGCGAGCTGGCTCTGCTACGCCACCATCGTGCTGTCGCTCCTCGGCGTCGCTCTCCCGCTGCTCGCGTTCCAGGTGGGTCCGATCACCGCATCGATGCCGACGATCACGATCTTCAATCCGGTGCTGGCGACGCTCCTCGGCGGGTGGCTCTTCGGCGACACGATTCGCGAGACCCCGCTCGCGCTCGCGAGCGCCGTCGCCTGCGGCGCGCTGATGACCCACGGCGTGATCGTCGTCGCGCGGTCCGAGGCGGTGCGGGAATCGTTCGAGAGCTCCTGAGCCCGCGGCCTCCGCGGGCTCCTGCCCCCCGTGGGTGGCCGGGCGGCCTGTGCTAGGAAGAGGCGACTTCGCGTCCCCACGCGCTCCGGAGTCGCCCGTGAAGGTGTCCGTCGTAATCCCGGTCTACAACGAGAGCGCGACGGTGGAGGAGCTGATCCGGCGCGTGCGAGAGGTCGCCGTCGCTGCCGAGATCGTGGTCGTGGACGACGGCTCGACCGACCAGACGGCCGAGCGGCTGGAGCGGCTGGCCGCCTCCGGCGATCTCCGGGTGCTGCGCCACCCGCGGAACCGCGGCAAGGGGGCCGCTCTCCGCACGGGCTTCGCGGCGGCCTCGGGCGACGTGGTGCTGGTCCAGGACGCGGATCTCGAGTACGACCCCCGCGACTATCCACGGCTCCTGCAGCCCATCCTGGACGGACGCGCCGACGTCGTCTTCGGCTCGCGCTTCGTCGGCGGAGAGAGTCACCGCGTGCTGTACTTCTGGCACTCGGTCGGCAACCGGCTGTTGACGCTCCTCTCCAACGTGTTCACCAACCTGAACCTGAGCGACATGGAGTCCGGCTACAAGGCATTCCGGCGCGAGGTGGTGGCCGGGCTCACCCTCGAGGAGGAGCGCTTCGGGTTCGAGCCCGAGATCGTGGCCAAGGTGGCGCGGGGGCGCTGGCGGATCTACGAGGTCGGGATCTCGTACAGCGGCCGGACCTACGCCGAGGGCAAGAAGATCCATTGGCGCGACGGCGTCCGCGCCGTGTGGTGCATCCTCAAGTACGGGCTCTGGCGCCGGATCTCGACCTCGTGAGCGAAGCCCCGCGCGGGTCCCGCGCCTGGCGCCTCGATCTCGCGTGCGTGGCCTGCCTCGCCGCCGCCCCGGCGATCCTGCTCCGCGAGGCGATCTTCCTCGGTCGCGGGCTGGTGCCCGCCGACGGCATCTTCGCCTTCCAGCCCTGGAAGAGCGCGGGAGCGGCACCCCCGTCTAACCCGCTGCTCTCGGATCAGTTTGGCGTCTTCGCGCCGCAGCGCGAATTCCTCCACGCGCGTCTGCTGAAGGGTGATTTCCCGCTATGGAACCCCCACATCGCGTGCGGCGTGCCGAACCTGGCCTCGATGCAGGGGGCGTTGCTCTTCCCGATCCATCTGCTCCTCGCGCCCCTCGATCCCTTCCGCGCCGCCGGGCTCGCCGCTTTCGCCAAGCTGTTCGGAGCGGCGCTCGCCACCTGGTGGCTCGCGCGCCGCCTCGGGACTTCCCGTGCCGGCGCGCTCCTCGCGGGCGTCGTGTTCTCGCTGTGCGGCTTCTTCGTGGTGTGGCTCGGGCACCCGCAGGTGAACGTCGCGATGACCTTGCCGCTGCTGCTGGCGCTGGCCGACGCCGGATTGCGGGGGCCCGGGCTGCGGCCGTGGATCGGCCTCGCGGTGGTCGTGGCGTGCGCGATCCTCGGAGGCCATCCACCGACGCTCGTCCACGTGTTCCTCCTGCTCGGCGCCTTCGTCGCGATGCGGCTCGCACCGGGCGGCCGGCGGGCGGCGCTCCGCGGGGCCGCGCTCTTCGTCGCGGCCGTGCTCGCAGGGGCGCTCCTGGCCGCGCCGCAGCTCTTGCCCTTCCTCGAGTACTGGCACGAGAGCTCCGCGGGCCTCTCCTCCGCCGCGCTCTCGCGCGCGCTCGTGCACCTGCCTCCCGCAGCGAGCGTCTTCTTCCTGCTCCCCCTCCTCGACGGCAGTCCGAGCGCGGGCTTCGAGGGCCTCGGCACCGCCTTCGGGATCGGCACGATCGCGAACTTCAACGAACGCACGGGCTACGTGGGGATCGTGCCGGTCGTCCTGGCCCTGGCGGCGCTGGTGCGGCGCCGCGATGTCGAGACTCGCTTCTTCGGCGCGGCGCTGGCCGTCTCGCTCCTGATCGTGTTCGGCGTGCCGCCCTTCCCCGCGCTGCTCTCCCGGCTCCCGGTCCTGCGAACCGTGAACCCTGTGCGCCTGCTGATGGTGGTCGGGCTCGCGACGGCGCTCCTCGCCGGCCGGGGCCTCGACACTCTCGCGGATCGGGTGGCCGGACGCTCGACGCGCACCGTCGCCTGGCTGCTTGCGCTCGGCTCGCTCGCGGCGGCCGGCCTGGTGGCGCTGCTCCTCGCGGCGGACCCCGCCGCGGCTGCCGCCGTGCCGCCCATGCGGGCCTTCCTGGCGCGCCAGCTCGGCGTCCTGGCCTGCGGGCTCGCCGTCTCGGCGTGGGCGATCTCCGGCGGCGCGGGGCTGCGGCCGCCCGCGGTCGCGGCGCTCTGCGTGATCGCGTCCGCCCTGGATCTCCTCGGCTTCGCCGACGGCTACAACCCCGCAATCACGCGCGAGCGCTACTACCCGCGGACGGCGGGCATCGAGCTGCTGGCGCGGCAGCCGGGGCCCTTCCGCGTGCTCGGGGCGGGCACCGTCCTCCTTCCCGACACCGCGGAGATCTACGGTCTCGACGATGCGCGCGGCATCGACTTCATGACGGTGCGTCGCTACGAGGAGCTCATCACCGGGCACGCGGGCGACTTCTCCTTCTACGGCTCCGCACCGGAGATCCCCCGGGCCCTCCCGCTCCTGAACGCGCGCTACCTGCTGAGCGCCGCGCCGATCGGGCTGCCGACAGACCGCTTCGAGCAGCTACACGGCGGCGACATGACGATCTATCGCGATCGCGCCGCGGTCGACCGTGCGCTGGTGGTGCTCGACCACGAGGTGGTCTCGGGCAGCGCACTGCTGGCGCGCGTGCGCTCCGGCGACTTCGACCCGCGGCGCACGGTGCTGCTCGAGGGAGAGCCCGGGCCGGCACCCGCCGCCGACCTGCCGTCGAGCAGCGGCGACCCCGCCGCGCGCATCCTGCGCTACGAGCCCGACCGGGTGGTGGTGGAGGCGACTGCGCCACGGCCGGGCTTCCTGCTGCTCCTCGACACCGATTTTCCGGGCTGGGAGGCCACCGTGGACGGCCGTCCGGAGCGGATCTGGCGTGCGGACTGGGTGTTCCGCGCGGTGCAGGTCCCGGCCGGCCGCTCGCTCGTACGCTTCGTCTACCGGCCCCGGAGCTGGCGCCTTGGCCTCGCGCTGGCGGGCGTCTCTCTGACGTTCCTCGCAGTCGCATGGAGGGTCGACGCCCGCCGCCAGCCGGCGCCTGGCCGGGCGTAGCCGCGCCGGCCGGCTACGCGCTTCGCTCGCCGCCCGCGCGTTTCGCCGGGGCTAGTCCGGCGGGGCGGGCCCGGCCGGCCCGTCGTCGCGGAAGGCCAGCGCTTCGGCCAGCGCCGGCGGGCCCACGCGAGCCTCCTCGTCGAGATCGGCGGCGCTGCGCGCCACGCGAAGCACGCGGCGCGCCGCGCGCGCCGAGAGCCGGAGGCGCTCCACCGCGCGGCCGAGCAGCGCCCGCGCCTCGGCGGTGGCCGCCACCGCCTCGTCCAGCGCCGCGTCCGGGATCTCGGCGTTGATCGACACTCCGAAGTGTCGAAGGCGAGCTTCCTGGGCGCGGCGGGCGAGCGCCACCCGCTGGCGGAGCTCCTGCGTCCGGGGTCCGGCGTCGGGCCGGTCGAGCTCGTGCCAGGGCACCGGGGGCACGCGCACCCGGAGATCCAGCCGATCGAGCAGGGGGCCCGAGAGGCGCGCCCGGTAGCGGGCGACGGCACCGTCGTCGCAGCGGCAGTCGCGCGTCCCGGAGCCGAGCCAGCCGCAGGGGCAGGGGTTCGCGGCCGCCACCAGCTGGAACGCCGCCGGAAAGGCGGCGCTGCCGCGCGCGCGCGCCACCCGCACGCGCTGCTCCTCCAGCACCTGACGCAGGGCCTCCAGCACACGCCGGTCGAACTCCGGAAGCTCGTCGAGGAAAAGGACCCCGCGATGCGCGAGGGAGGCCTCGCCGGGCCGGGGCGGGCTCCCGCCGCCCAGGATGCCAGCCGGGCTCGCGCTGTGATGGGGCGCGCGGAAGGGGCGCTCGCGCAGGAGGCCGGGTAGACCCGGGCGGAGCGACCCGGCGGCGCCGTGGATGCGCGTCGCCTCCAGGGCCTCCTCGAAGCCGAGCGGCGGGAGCAGGCCGGGCAGCCGGCGCGCGAGCATGGTCTTCCCGCTGCCGGGGGGACCGCGGAGCAGGAGCGCGTG
The DNA here is from genome assembly GCA_033853555.1 of Myxococcota bacterium. GTDB lineage: Bacteria > Myxococcota_A > UBA9160 > UBA9160 > UBA9160 > JAWOLJ01. The sequence goes on along the minus strand of JAWOLJ010000034.1, from coordinate 6,066 downwards.
GCCGCCGGCGGCCGCCAGCAGGACCGCTCGCTTCGCGAGGGTCTGACCGCGCACGTCGGCGAGGTCGAGCTCCGCCTCGGGAGCGGGCAGGCCGTCGACGGGCGGCCGCGCCAGAGGCAGCGGCTCGCCACCGCGCAGCGCCCCGATCACCCCGCCGAGATCCGCAGCCGCCCTCACCTCGATCCCCGGCGCGAGGGCCGCCTCCTCGGCGCTCCCGGTCGGGAGAATCACCCGGCTGCAGCCGGCGTCACGCAAGGCCAGCGCGAGCGCCAGGGCGCCACGTACCGGTCGCAGTCGGCCATCCAGCGCGAGCTCGCCCAGGAGCCCGAGGCCCTCCAGCGGCTCGACCGGCAGGGCGGCCGAGGCCGCCAGGATCCCGATCGCGATCGGCAGGTCGAGCCCGGCCCCGCTCTTGCGGAGGCTCGCGGGTGCGAGGTTCACGGTCACGCGGCGGTCGGGGAAGGCCTCGCCGACCGCGCCGATGGCGGCCCGCACTCGCGCCGTGCTCTCGCGAACCGCGGCCTCCGGAAGACCCACCAGGTCCACCCGGGGCAGGAGCGAGCTGATCCGTACCTCGACCTCGACGGGAATCCCGTCGACGCCGACGAGAGCAGCGCCGAGCACGCGGGACACGCGGGCTCCACGGGACCGGGGAGGGGCGTTGAAGGCAGGGCCCGGCGAGCCGGACCCTGCCTTCCACCTTTTGAAAAGCCCCGCCAGGTGGGGCTTCCAGCAAGAAGTGGCACGCCGCCCGCGGAAGTGTCACGCCGCCTCAGACGGGGTCCGAATGCTTCTGCTCTATTCTTCGTCACCTCGACGCCGGCGCTCGGCCACCCCGCCTGCGGAGAGGAGGCAACTCATGGGACTCCAGGCTGCGCGCGGACGCCCCTGCGCGGGCGCCACGATCGCGTTCCTTGCCCTCCTCGGCGGGTTCGCCTGCGCGACCCGCAGCGAGCCGGCCCTTCGTGAGGGCTCGCCCGCGATGCCGGGCCCCGCCGCGGCGGACGCCCCCGAGCCCGGCGCGCCGGCCGGTGAGGCCAGTGTGCCGAGCGGCGGCTCCCAGCCCGGCGGCGTCGCGAACGTGGCGGCGAGCCCGGCCGCCGGCGCGGCGGGCTCGTACCTCGATGACCAGGCGCGGCGCGTGCAGGACGCCGTCCCCGACGCGAGCGTGCAGCGTCAGGAGGACCGCCTGCTGGTGACGCTCCCGGGTGACGTCGTCTTCGCCTCCGGCTCGGCGACGCTCAGCCCCGTCGGCTCCGAGCGGCTGCGCTCCTTGGCCGACACGCTGAATGCGTACCCGGACACGGACGTGGTGGTGAAGGGCTACACCGACGCGCAGGGCTCCGAGGCCTTCAACCTGAAGCTCTCCGAGGACCGGGCGGATCGCGTGCGCGACTACCTGATGACCCGGGGGGTCGCGGGGCGACGCTTGAAGTCGGTCGGCTTCGGCCCGCAGTTCCCAGTGGCGACGAACGACACGCCCGAGGGACGCCAGCAGAATCGGCGCGTCGAGCTCGAGCTGCGGCCCGGCCCGAGCCTGCGGGCGCGCGACGCCCAGGGCGCCACCCCCTGAGAGCGCGCCGGGAATCGGGAGAGCGCGTGCTGCGTCGCCACGCCCTGCTCGCGCTCCTCCTCCTCTGGCCGGCGCTCGCCGTCGCCGGCGAGCCCGCCAGCGGCGCCAGCGGCGCGGGCGTGCGCATCCGCATCGATTCGCCGCGGCCGGGCGAGCTGGTGCAGAGCCGGATGCACGTGGCGCCGATCCGCGGGGCGGCGTCCGCCGAGGGCGATGGGCCCCCCGACTTCGACGTGATGATCGCGATCGACGTCTCCGACTCCACCAACTCTGCGAGCGGCGCCGACGTGAACGGAAACGGGGTCGTGGGGGTGAACCCGCGCCAGGAGCTCCTGCCGCCCGGGACCTACCCCGACGACGTGCTCTCCACGGATCCCGGCGACTCCGTGCTGGCGGCCGAGGTCGCGGCGGCGCGGAAGCTCATCGACGGCCTCGACCCGCGGCGCGTTCGCGTGGGCATCCTGACCTTCGCCGGCGAGATGGATCCCCAGAGCGGCGAGCGTCTGCGCCCCGACCAGCAGGACGCCTGGCTCGAGCTCCCGCTCAGCGCCGACCTCGACCGCGCGCGGTCCCTGCTGCCGGCCATCCTCGCGCGGGGCACGCGCGGCGCCACCGACTTCGCCGCCGGGATCCGGCTCGCCATCGGCGAGCTCGCAGGCCTGACGGGTGCCCGCTCCACGCCCCGGCCCGGAGCGCGCCGGGTGATCCTCTTCCTGACCGACGGCATCCCGACCTTCCCGATCGGTAGCGGCGGGAGCTGCGATCCCGGCGACATCGAGGCGGCGGTGAACGCCGCGCGCCTGGCGCATGCGGCGGACATCACCATCAACACCTATGCCATCGGCCCGGCTGCGCTCACCTCTCCGGTGGCCGCCACCGAGGTGGCGCGCGTCACCAACGGGGCCTACACGCCGCTGAGACGGCCGGCCGACATCGTGGCCGCGCTGCAGGGCGTCTCCTTCGCCAACATCGACGACGTGGTGGTCACGAACCTCACCACCGGTGATTTCTCGACCGACGTGCAGCTCGCACCGGACGGGAGCTTCGTGGGATACGTTCCCGTGCGGGAGGGGCGCAACCACCTGCGTGTCTCGGCGCTCGCCAGCGGGGGCGCGCGCGGCGAGGTGGAGCTCGATCTCGACTTCAAGGTGGCGGAGCTCAGCGATCGCGAGCTCGCGCGCGAGCTCGAGCGCGTACGGGAGCGCAACAAGGAGCTCCAGCTCCTGCTGGAGCGGAAGCGGATCGAGGACTTCCGGGCGCGGGAGCAGCAGCGCAAGGAGCTCGAGATCAAGCCCCAGGAGGCACCGGGAACCCGGTGACCGCCCGCGCCGCGGAGCGGCGGCCGCGCGCTTCGCCGGAGCCTACAGCGGCACGAGAGAGGGATCGCTGACCTCTCGCCGCACCAGCTTTCCGTCCTTGTAGATGGACGTCACGTCGATCACGCCGTCGCCGTTCACGTCCTCCTCGCGCTTCACGAGCACCGTCTTCCCGTTCTCCTGCGCGTAGGTCTCGAAGGTGTCGGGCTTGCCCCGGCCCTTCTTGTCGAGCTCGATCCGCGTCACCACCTCCTTGCCGTTCGCCAGGCCGAAGGTGGTCCAGGTATCCATGCGCCCGTCGCGGTCGCGGTCCTCCTCGGAGGAGACCCGATGGCGGTCCTTGTAGCGGACCACGAGGTCGATCTTGCCGTCGTTGTTCGAGTCGTAGCGCTCTTCGACCAGCGAGTCGCCCTCGTAGCGGTAGAACGCGTCCTTCACGCCGTCTCCGTCGCGATCCACTTCGCGCAGCGCGAGCCGGCCGTTCTTGTAGGTCTCCCAGGTGTCCGGCTTCCCGTTGGCGCCGGCGAGGATGCGCTGCACCAGGATGCCGTGGTCGTAGGTGTTCCAGGCATCCATCACGCCGTCGTAGTTGCGGTCCTCCTCCTTGCGGAGGATCACCCCGGTGGCGGCGTCGTAGTAGCGGATCTCCTCGGGCTTGCCGTCGCGGTCGGCATCGAGCGAGCGCTTGATCACGTCGAGATCGTGGTCGTTGCCCCAGGTGCCCTTGGGAATGCGCACCCGCTGCTCGTCGAAGATCGAGAGGGGGAGGTCGCGATCCTTCGGCGCCAGCGCCGCCACGCGCGGATCCGCCTGCTTGGCCAGGTCCGCGGCGTCGGGCGCGCCCTGCGCACCCGCCGCGGGCTTCGCGCTCCCACCGGCCGTGCCGGCGGCGCCGCCGGGCTGCGCCGCCTGTCGCGCGGCGTCGGCCTGATCGATCTGCTTCATGAGCTCTTCCTGGCGCTTGAGCTCCTGCTGGATCTCCGACTCGAGAGAGGCCTGGCGCTGGGTCTGGTCCTGGATCTGTTGATCGATGTCGTGCTCGCGGTCGCTCTCGCTGCCGCTGCCCGGATAGCTTCCGCCTCCGCTACCCCCCCGGTGGCTTCGCCCGCCGCCCTGCAACGGCACGTCCCCGGTGATCGCGGCGTAGACCATCATCGCGCCAGCGCCGGCGGCGGCGCCGATCGGTCCGCCGAACGAGCCGACGATGGCCCCGATCATGGCGCCGTTGATCGCGCTCGCGAGTCGGTCGCTCGCCGTCGGCCCGCTCGAGACGGGCGGGGCCGGAGCGGGCGGCGGCAGCGTGGTGGGATCGGTGGGATCGGGCGCGGGCCCGGACTGCGATCCGGAGCCGGTGCCGCCGCTTCGCGTCGGCGCTGTTGGCGAGGAGGTGGCGCAGGCGACGAGGAAGACCAACAACGAGCAGGCTAGCGAGGAGACGGGGGATCGCGCGATGCATCGGCGGAGCATGGGACCACCTCCCGCTCTGCATACGAGTATCACACGCGTGAAGTAACGTCTCCGGATCCGGCGGTCCCGGCGCCGATCGGGGGCGGGTCCGGGCGCCGGGAGCGTGTCGGCCCGCCGCCTTGACTTCCCCCGGGCGGTCACGTAGACGGGCGACGAGGCCACTCACCGCGCGAGCGACGTGCGGCGGGTGGACAGGGGGGTGGCTCCGCGGCGGGACCGCGGCGCGGCGGGAACGGGCCCCGGGCGGTGGGGTGCCCGCTCCCGACCCGAGGATGCACGCGCTGGCCGCCGTCTCCACTCGCTAGAGGGATGCCCGTGGGCCTGACCTTGATCCGCAAGAGCGACGACAGCCGGCCGAGGCGGGAGCCGAAGATCGCCCTGGTCCTGGCCGGAGGGGCCGTCTCGGGCGGGGCCTTCAAGGTGGGCGGCCTGAAGGCCCTCGACGACTTCCTGGTCGGCCGCAAGATCGCCGACCTCGACCTCTACGTGGGCCTGTCCGCCGGCTCGATCCTGGCGGTCTCGCTCGCCGCCGGCATCACCCCCGACGAGATGGTGAAGGTCCTCGACGGCACCAGCACGCGCTTCGACCAGCTCCGCCCCGTCGACTTCTACAACCCGAACTGGCGCGAGTTCCTGGAGCGGCCGGCCAAGCTCGGCTACGACCTGCTGAGCTACCTGCCGGGGATCGCGCTCGAGCTGCTGCGGGGCCTGCCCGGGCTGCCGGAGGCCCTCGGCCCCGCCCTCTCGGCCTTCGTCCGCGAGCCGAACTACGCCCGCGCCGAGGCGGTGGCGATGCGGCTGATCGAGCACGTGGCGCCGAAGCGGGAGATGCCGGCCCTCACCAACCACATCCCGGCCGGCTTCTTCGACAACGCGAGCCTCGAACGCTGGCTGCGCCGCAACCTGGAGCGGCTCGGCATGCCGAACGATTTCCGCGGCTTCGAGCGCAAGCGCAACCGACGCCTCTACGTGTCGGCATGCGATCTGGACACGGCCGAGCGCGTCGTATTCGGCTCGGACGAGAACAGCGAGGTGACGATCTCCCAGGCCGTGCAGGCTTCCACCGCGCTGCCGCTCTTCTACCGGCCGGCCCGCATCAACGGCGTGGACTACGTGGACGGAGGCGTGCGACACACCGCGAACATCGACGTCGCGATCGAGAAGGGCGCCGACCTGGTGATCTGCTACAACCCGTTCCGCCCCTTCCTGAACCGCATCGACCGGCCCGGCGAAGAGGGGAGCTACTTCGCCGACGGCCGCTATCTCGCGGACCGCGGCCTCAAGGTCGTGCTGAACCAGGTGTTCCGCACGCTCCTCCACTCGCGGCTCAAGCTCGGCATCCAGCGCTACCTGGCCGACGACCGCTTCCGCGGCGACATCGTCCTGCTGGAGCCGCGCGAGCACGACGCGAACTTCTTCGCGGTGAACCCGCTGGCGTTCTGGAAGCGCGCCGAGGCGGTGGAGCACGGCTTCGAGAGCGTGCGCATGACGATCGAGCAGAACTTCGAGCAGCTCCACGCGGTGCTCGGGCGCTACGGGCTGCAGATGGATCGCAAGGCCGCGCAGCGCAAGGCCGACCGCGCGCGCACCGCGCGGGGCTGGCGCGGCGAGGCGGCCCAGGGCGGCCCGCGGCCGCCGGCCGCCGGGCGTGGCGAGCCGGCCCTGCGCCTGGTGGGCGCCGAGGGGGCCTAGCTCCGCCGCGGTTGCTTT
>JAWOLJ010000033.1:0-11557 GCA_033853555.1 Myxococcota bacterium | reverse complement strand
CTCCAGCCGCTCGCCGCGCCGCGCGGCCAGCACCACGCGGGCGCCGGCCGCCGCCAGCCCCTCCGCCAGCGCCGCGCCGATCCCGGCCGAGGCGCCGGTCACCACCGCCACGCGCCCATCCAGCCGGAAGAGCGCCGAAGGATCCTGCATCCGTCCGCCTCGCTTCCTCTACGCCTCGCCGCCGATTCCCGCGAGCCGTCGCTCGACCCAGCGCCGATACAGCTCGAGCGGCTGCGCCCCCGTCACGAAGGCCTCGTTGCCTTCGATCGAGACGGTGGGCACGCCGGTGATCCCGCGCTCGATCGCTTCCTGGTGCTCGCGCAGCACCTGACGCAGGAGCGCCGGGTCCGCGGCGCGCTCGAAGGCCTCCGGCGCGAGCCCCGCCTCCTGCCACAGCGCGAGCAGCGTGGCCGGATCGGTCACGTCGCGGCTCTCGGCGAAGTAGGCGTGGAACAGCCGCTCCTGGAGCGCGCGGAAGGCGGCGGGCCCGAGCTCGGCCGCCGCCTTGGCCACGAGGTGCGGCGGCAGGCTGTGGCTCGGCGGGCCCGCGTCGCCCTGCCACTCGCGGAACTCCCCGGCGTCGGCCTCGGCCGCCGGCCGTGACCACGAACGGGTGTAGGCCCGGAAGCGCTCGACGTCCCGGCCCGGCTCGGGCCGGGGCCGCAGCAGGAAGCTCCGCCACTCGAGGCGAACGCGGCCGGGATACTCCGCCTCCAGCCGGCGCAGCCGCCGCGCGGCGTTGTAGCACCAGGGGCAGAGCCAGTCGGAGTAGGCGACGACGCGCAGCGGCTCCATCGGGCGGGACCTCAGACCAGCGCGCGATAGGAGCCCACGTGGTAGACCAGGGGCTCGTCCTGGCGGGCCGAGACGGACTCGACGCTCCCCACGTAGATCACGTGGTCGCCCGCGTCGTGGGCGGCCACCACCTTGCAGTCGAGCGACACCAGCACGCCGGGGAGGATCGGCGAGCCGGTGACGGCGCGGCCCCACGCGATGCCCTCGAAGCGGCGGTGCTCGTCCTTCTTCGAGGCGAAGCGGTTGGAGAGCGCCTCCTGCCCCTTGGCCAGCACGTTCACCGCGAAGACGCCGGACTCGGCGATCAGGGCGTGGGTGATGGTGGCCTTGTCGGCGCAGACCAGGACCAGCGGCGGGTCCAGCGAGACGCTGCTGAAGGCGGAGACCGTCATCCCGTGGATGCGCTCGCCGCTGCACGAGGTGACGATCGTGACGCCGCTCGCCCAGTGGCGAAGGCCCTCGCGGAAGTGCTCGGCGCTGACGGTCACGCGACTCCCCTGCTCGTGGGCGAGGGAGTCTACCCCGGGCCGCGGAGGGAGCCAGCGGCGGAAGGCCGCGGGGCGCGGGCCATGCCGCCCCGCGGCATGCGATCACTCGCCCTCCTCGGGCTCCATTCCCTCGGAGAAGTGCGGGATGTCGATCTTGCGCGCGAGCTTCTTGTTCGGATCCGCCGGGTCCTGCTTGTAGTAGACCACGGCGTACATCCCCTCCTTGATCTCGTCGAGCTTCGCGGGCTTGGCGTTCATGGTGACGGTGGTGCGGACCAGCACCGAGCCTTCCGCGGTGACGTGGAAGACGATGTCCTTGCCCTTGTCCTTGAGCGTGAGCGTGCTGGCGGCCGCGTCGTACTTGACGATTCGCCCGTTCGCGCGCTCGGTCTTGATCTTCTCCTCGGCGTGCGCCGTCGTGGCCGCCACGCCGAGCAGCAGCGCGAAGGCCGCCGCCGCGAGCGCGGCCACCGAGCGATGGAAGGCGATCTGCATGCAATCCTCCCCCGTGTTGAAGCCGGGGCCCGCGCGGAGCCCCATTCCCGCCGAAGCGCAAGGCTACACGGCCTTCGACGCCGTGGGAAAGGAGTATTTCACGCCGCCCGCGGCTGGCCACCGTGCAGGAACTCCAGCACATAGGGCCCCACCACGTCGAGCGGGCGGAGCCCCGGAGCGAGCTCGGCCGAGAGGCCGTAGAGCAGCGAGAAGGCCCGGGACCACATCACGAGGCCGTCCGGGAGCTGGAAGCTCTCGATGCGCTTCATCTGCGCGCGCATGCGACTCATGTAGGCACCGAGATCGAGGTTCGCGAGCTCCTTCGGCGTCAGGTTGTAGTACGCCGGATCGAACGAGATCCGCGCGATCTCCTCCACCGTGGGCACGTCCTGCGGTCGCACCATCCCCGCCTCGACCAGCGAGGCGGCGTAGAGCGCGGGATCGCGCTGCACCGAGGCCAGCACGTTCTTGCGGATGGCCTCGCGCAGCTCGGGCGTCACGCGCTTGTTCATCCCGAAATCGAGGATCGCGATCCGACCCTCGCCGTCCACCAGCAGGTTGCCCGGGTGGGGATCGCAGTGGAAGAAGCCGTCGCGGAACATCATGTGGAGGAAGGCCCGCGAGGTCCAGAGCACCACCTCCTGCAGCTCGATCCCGCGCTCCGCGAGGGCGGCCCGGTCGTTGATCTTGATCCCCTCCAGGTACTCCATGGTGAGGACCCGACGCGTGGTGGTGTCCCAGTGGATGGCGGGGATGCGCACGCGGGCCGCGACCTGCGGGTCTCGCGCGAGATTGCGCGCGATCTCCTCCGCCGCCCTTCCCTCCCGCACATAGTCCATCTCTCCGAGGAGCGAGTCGCGCACCTCGCGGTTCACCTGCATCAGGTCCGCCACCGCCACGAAGTTGAAGAGCCAGAGGCCGAGTCGCGTCATGGCGAGGTCCACGGCCACCGACTGCTCGATCCCGGGGTAGAGGACCTTCACCGCCACCGTGCGCCCGTCGAGGCTCCGCGCCCGATGCACCTGCCCGAGGCTCGCCGAGGCCAGCGGGACGGGATCGAGCTCCGCGAAGAGCTCGTGGAGGGGACGACCGAGCTCCGCCTCGATCTGCGCCGCGATCTCCTGCCAGGGATGCGGCTCGACCCGGTCCTGGAGCCTGGCCAGCTCGTCGGTGACCTCGGGGGGCACCACGTCCACACGCAGGCTCGCCACCTGCCCGAGCTTGATCAACCCGCCGCGGTAGCGCTGCGCGACGCGCACGAAGCGCCGGGCGAAGCGGTGCTGCACCTCCACCAGGCGTGCGGGATCGCTGCGCCAGATTCCGCGGTTGTGGAGCGTGAGTCGCAGGTAGAGCGCGGCAGCGCCGGCGATCAGCCAGAGCGAGACCAGGCCGCGGCGCAGCAGCGAGCCCCACGAGGGGCGGGGAACGGGCGCTCGCATCCGTGCGAGGTTAGCGAGACGTCCCGGTCCCGCGAGCCGCGGCGTCGACCCGGACCAGGACGAGGTCCATCACGTTGGTGCGCGTCGGACCGGTCCAGAAGCAGCCCCCCTCCGCCCGGAAGAAGCCGTGGGAGTCGTTGCGCTCGAGGGCGTCCCGGGCATCGGCTCCGCGGGCCGCCCCGCGAGCGACGGTCTCGCCGTCGGCGAAGGCGCCTGCGGCGTCGGTGGGCCCGTCGCTGCCGTCGGTGCCCGCCGCGAGGAGGACGCTTCCCGCCGTCCCCGCCAGCTCGAGGGCGGCCGCGAGCGCGAGCTCCTGCGCGCGGCCACCGCGGCCGTCGCCCTGGAGTGTCACCGTGGGCTCGCCGCCGGCCAGCAGGAGGAGGGGGGGCCCCGGCCGCAGGGCCCGGGCCAGTGCCCCGAACGCGCGGCCGATCTGCCGCGCCTCCCCGCGCAGGCTCCGGCTCACCACGCAGGGCCGCAGCCCTCGCGTCCGCGCCTCCGCCGCGGCCGCCTCGAGCGCCTCGCGGTTCGAGACCAGGAGCGTGGTCGTCACCTTCGCGAGCAGCGGATCGCCGGGCTTCACCGACTCGGGGAGCTCGCCGCGTGCGCCGCTCGTCAGGTGCGCGCGCACCGCCGCCGGGACGCGGTCGACGAGCCCGTGCGCAGCCAGCACCGCGAGAGCATCCGCGAAGCGCGTGGGATCTGCGGCGCAGGGCCCGGAGCCGATCACGTCGAGGGCATCACCGAGCACGTCCGACACCACCAGCACCTCGATCCGCCCCGCCGCCGCGGCGGCGCGCGCGAGGCGGCCGCCACCCACGGCGCCGAGGTGCTTCCGAACGGTGTTCAGCTCCTGGATCGTGGCCCCGCTGGCGAGCAGCCCGCTCGTGGTGCTCACCAGGTCGTCGAGCGAGAGGCCCGGGAGCGGACCCGACAGGAGCGCCGAGGCTCCTCCCGAGAGCAGGAGCACGAGGGTCTCGTCCGGCCGCGTGCGCCCGGCCAGGGCCAGCGCCTCCCGGGCCGCAGTGGCGCCCCGGCCGTCGGGAATGGGGTGCCCGGCCTCTCGCACGGCACAGCGGGCGAGCGGGAGCGCGTGACCGTCCTTGGTGACGGCGAGCCCCTCCACGATCGCGTCCTTCGCCTGCGCCTCCAGGGCCGCGGTCATGGAGCAGGCGGCCTTCCCGGCCGCGAGCACGCGCAGCCTCGCGGGGGCCGGGACCCGGTGATCTCCGATCACGAGCCCGTCACTCGCACGCGTCAGGACCCGGCGGAGGGCCGCGGCGGGATCCACCGCCTCCAGCGCGGCGGCGAAGCAGGCCGCAAGGTCGGCGCGCGGCCCCGACGCCTGCGTCAAGGGCTGGACGCGGCGCCGTGGGGCGGGCCCCCGGCCGGCGGCGGGGCCTTCGGCGCCGCGCCACCACCGCTCGCCGCCTCGGGGGTGGCGCCGCCCAGCGGCACCGCCGGCTCGGCGGTGGCGGGTGCCTCGCGGGGGAGGAGGCGGATCTCGATCCGCCGGTTGTGGGCGCGACCTTCGGGCGTGGCGTTGCTGTCGATCGGGTCGTAGGGCCCGTAGGACGCCGCGACCAGCCGCTCGCCCGAGATCCCGGCCTGCTCCAGCACCCGCACCACCACTGCCGCACGCGCCGCCGCCAGCTCCCAGTTGGTGGGAAAACGCCTGGCCAGCGCGCCGCGGATCGGCTGGTTGTCGGTGTGCCCGCGCACCTGCACCTGGTCCGGTAGCGGAGCGAGCTGCTTCGCCACGCGCTGCAGCACCGTGATCCCCTGGCGGCTCGGCTGCGCCGATCCGGGCGGAAAGAGAACGTCCTCCGAGAGCTCGAGGCGAAGCCCGCCGCGCAGGCGCTCGACCTGGATCTGGCGCTTCGCCACCTCGGACTCGAGGTCCTTCACCAGGCCCTCGTAGGTGCCCTGCAGCGTCTCCACCTGGCTGCGGCGCTGGTCGAGCTCCTCCTCGCGGGCCTGGAGGGACTGCTCGAGCTCGGAGGCCTGGCGCGCGAGCTTCTTCACCTCCTCGTCGAGCTTCTCGCGCTGCTGCCGCACGTTCTCGAGCTGGTCGAGGGCCTGCGCCCGGTCCGCGTCCAGGCTCTCGGTCGAGAGCTTGAGCCGGCGGTTCTCCTCCTGGAGCTGGTCGCGCTGGTGGACGACCTCCTGGTAGGTGCCGCGGGAGACACACGCGAAGGACGGAAGGGCGAGCGCGACGGCGAGGAGCGCGGCGTCAGCGGGCCGGAGCCAGCGCGTGCGCGAGCACCTCATCGATCCTCCCCACGTACTCGAGCTCGAGCCCTTTTAGCAGGTCGGCGGGGATCTCGGCCACGTCCTGGCGATTCTGCTCCGGCAGCACCACGCGGCGGATCCCGGCGCGCTTGGCCGCCAGCACCTTCTCCTTGATCCCGCCCACCGGCAGCACCTTCCCGCGCAGGGTGATCTCTCCCGTCATGGCCACGTCGGGCTGGGCGACCCGGCCCGTCAGCAGCGAGGCCAGAGAGGTCACCATCGCCACGCCGGCCGAGGGCCCGTCCTTCGGCACCGCACCCGAGGGCACGTGGAGGTGGAGGTCCGAGCGCGCGAAGACATCGGCGTCGATGCCGAGCTCCGGCGCGTGGCTGCGCAGCCAGGAGCGCGCCGCCTCCGCCGACTCCCGCATCACGTCGCCGAGGGAGCCGGTGAGCTTGAGCTCGCCCTTCCCCGGCATGCGGGTGGACTCGATGAAGAGGATGTCGCCGCCGGCCGGCGTCCACGCGAGCCCCACCGCGACACCGGGCCGGCCGGCCCGCTCGGCCAGCTCGGGCTCGAAGCGCACCGGCCCGAGGAGCGCCGTCAGCTCCTCCGGCGCCACGCGCACCGGCCCCTGCAGGCCTTCCTCCGCCACCCGGCGGGCGATCTTGCGCGCCACGGCGCCGATCTCCCGCTCCAGGTTCCGCACGCCCGCCTCGCGGGTGTAGCTCCGGATGAGCGTGGCCAGGGTCTGGTCGGGGAGCGTGAAGTCCACGCTCGAGATGCCGTTCGCCTCGCGCTGACGCGGCACCAGGTAGCGCTTTGCGATCTCGATCTTGTCCTCGTCGGTGTAGCCGGGGAGCTCGATCACCTCCATCCGGTCCCGCAGCGCCGGCGGGACCGGGTCCATCAGGTTCGCGGTCGCAACGAAGAGGACCTGCGAGAGATCGAACGCCACTTCGACGTAGTGGTCGCTGAACGTCGAGTTCTGCTCGGGATCGAGCACCTCGAGCAGCGCCGACGACGGGTCGCCGCGGAAGTCCGTCCCCACCTTGTCGATCTCGTCCAGCAGGAAGACCGGGTTGCGGCTCCCCGCGCGTCGGATCCCCTGCAGGACGCGGCCGGGGAGCGCGCCCACGTAGGTGCGCCGATGGCCCCGGATCTCCGCCTCGTCGCGCACGCCGCCGAGGCTCACCCGCACGAACTCGCGGCCGAGCGCGCGCGCGATGGAGCGGGCGAGGGAGGTCTTGCCGGTGCCCGGCGGACCCACGAAGCAGAGGATCGGGCCGCGGAGGTCGCGCTTCAGCGAGAGCACGGCGATGTACTCGAGGATGCGGTCCTTGACCTTCTCGAGGTCGTAGTGGTCCTCGTCCAGGATGCGACGCGCGACCCCGACGTCGAGCCGGTCCTCCGTCTGCCTCGACCACGGGAGCTCCACCATCCACTCGAGGTAGGTCCGGATCACGCCGTGCTCGGCCGCGGCCGGCGGCATCTGGGCCAGCCGCTCGAGCTCGCGGATGGCCTGCTTGTGGGCCTCTTCGGGCATCCCGGCCGCCTCGATCCGCTCGCGGATGCGCTCGATCTCCTGCTCGGTGTCCTCGGTCTCGCCGAGCTCCTTGCGAATGGCGTCGAGCTGCTGACGCAGCATGTAGTCCCGCTGCGTCTTGCCCATCTCGCTCTGGACCTTGTCCCGGATCTCGCTCTCGATCTTCAGCGCCTCGCGAGCGCGTGCGACCTCCGAGAGCACGCGGCGCAGGCGCGCGGGGACGTCCGTCTCCTCCAGCACCGACTGCTTCGCGGCGACGTCGAGCTCGAGGTTCGCCGCCACGAGGTCGGCGAGCCGCGACGGGTCGTCGACGTTCGCCGCGAGCAGCTGGAGCTCGTCGCTGAGCTTCGGGCTCTCCGAGACCAGCGCGCCGAACTGCTGGGCCACGTTGCGCGCGAGCGCCGTGGTCTCCACCGAGCTGCGATCGCCCTGCTCCTCCAGACGCTGCACTCGCGCCATCAGGAAGCGGCTCTCGTCGGTGAATTCCTCGATCCGCGCTCGCGCCACGCCCTGCACCAACAGGCGGTAGGAGTCGTCGGGGAACTTGAGCATCTTGACGATGCGCAGCACCGTGCCGACGGCGTTCACGTCGCCCGGTCCGGGACTGCCCTCGATCGCGCCCTTCACCGCGCTGGCGAGGAGCAGCCGCTCGGGCGTCACCAGAACGTGGTCGATCAGCCGCTTCGAGCGTGCGGTGTTCACCAGGAGCGGCGAGAGCAGGAACGGAAACAGCACGGTGTTCTTGAGCGGCAGCACCGGCAGGACCTGGGGCAGCTGGATCGGGTGCTGCTCCTCCTCGGCGCCAGAGCGCACCACCACCTCGGCGCCGCCCTCGCCCGTCCGTCCGCTCGGCCTGTCGCGTTCGTTCTCCTCGCTCATGCGTCCTTCGTGGCTCGGGCGCTCGCAGCGTCCGTCAGCGCTCGATCTCGACCTGTCGCCGGGAGATCTTCGGCAGGGTCACGCAGAGAAACCCTTCCTCCAGCCGCGCCTCTACGGCGTCGCGTTGGAAGGGCATGTTGATGCGAAGCGTGCGTTCGAACGGTCCGAAGGCGATCTCGACCTGGTGCAGACGCTTCACCGTGTAGCCGGCCGGCGCGCGCCGCACCCCGGAGATGCGAACCAGATCGCCGTCCACGCTCACGTGGAGGTCCGCGCTGGAGACACCGGCGAGCTCGACGCGCAGCACGATGGCCTGATCCGTCTCGAAGACGTCCACGGCGGGCTGCCAGCGATCTCCGGTCATGCGCGTGGCGAGCGCGTCGAAGAGCTCGGCGAACGGGTCGGACCGGGTGCGCTCCATGGTGGTCCGGGCGCCGGCGCGGAGCGGGGCGGACGGACCCCCGACCCGCGCCTCAGTGGCCCTTGTCCTCCGTGTACTCGGCGTCGATCACGTCGCCCTCGGCCTTGCCGCCGCCGGCCGCCGGGCCCTCGGCTCCGGCTGCGCCGGTCCCGGGGGCGGCGGCCCCGGCCTTGTAGAGCACCTCCGCGAGCTTGTGGAGGCCCTGCTCCAGGCGCTGCAGGGCGCCGGCGATGCGGCCGGCATCGTCGCTCTCCAGCTCCTTCTTCGCCTCGGCAATCAAGTCCTCCACGCGCTTCTTCTCGTCTGCGGGAAGCTTGTCGCCGTGCTCGCGGATCTGCTTCTCGGCGCCGTAGATCATCGAGTCGAGCTGGTTGCGCTTCTCGATCTTCTCGCGGCGCTCGTGGTCCTCGGCCGCGTGGGACTCGGCGTCCCGCACCATCCGCTCGATGTCGTTCTTCGAGAGGCCTCCGGAGCCCTCGATCCGGATCGACTGCTCCTTACCCGTCGCGCGATCCTTCGCCGACACCGCGAGAATGCCGTTCGCGTCGATGTCGAAGGTGACCTCGATCTGCGGCACGCCGCGCGGCGCGGGCGGGATCCCGTCCAGGATGAAGCGGCCGAGCTCCCGGTTGTCGTGCGCCATCTCGCGCTCGCCCTGGAGCACCCGGATCTCCACCTGCGCCTGGCTGTCCGCAGCGGTGGAGAAGGTCTGGCTGCGCCGGGTCGGGATCGTGGTGTTGCGCTCGATCAGCTTCGTCATGACGGCGCCGAGCGTCTCGATGCCGAGCGAGAGCGGCGTCACGTCCAGGAGCAGCACGTCCTTGACCTCGCCGGTCAGGACGCCCGCCTGCACCGCGGCGCCCACCGCCACCACCTCGTCCGGGTTGACGCTCTGGTTCGGCGTCTTCCCGAAGAGCTCCTTCACCTTCTGCTGCACCAGCGGGATGCGCGTGGAGCCTCCGACGAGCACCACCTCGTCGATCTCCGAGGGCTTGAGGCCCGCGTCGGACAGCGCGCGGCGGCACGGCTCCAGGCTGCGCTCGACCAGGTCCTCCACGAGCTGCTCGAACTTCGCGCGGCTGAGCTTGATGTTCAGGTGCTTGGGGCCGCTCTGGTCCGCGGTGATGAACGGCAGGTTGATGTCGGTGGTGAGCGCGCCCGAGAGCTCGATCTTGGCCTTCTCGGCCGCCTCGCGCAGCCGCTGCATCGCCATCGGGTCCTTGGAGAGATCGATCCCCTGGTCCTTGCGGAACTCCGCCACCAGGTACTCGATCACCCGCTGGTCCAGGTTGTCGCCACCCAGGTGGGTGTCGCCGTTGGTGGCCTTCACCTCGACGACGTTCTCGCCCACCTCCAGGATCGAGATGTCGAAGGTGCCGCCGCCGAAGTCGTAGACCGCGATCTTCTCGTCCTTCTTCTTGTCGAGGCCATAGGCCAGGGCCGCCGCGGTCGGCTCGTTGATGATGCGCTTCACCTCGAGGCCGGCGATGGCCCCGGCGTCCTTGGTCGCTTGGCGCTGGGCGTCGTTGAAGTAGGCGGGGACCGTGATCACGGCCGCCGTCACGGGGCCGCCGAGGTAGGCCTCGGCCGCCCGCTTCAGCTTCTGCAGGATCATCGCGGAGACCTCGGGCGGGGTGTAGGTCTTGCCGTCGATCTTGACCGCCGCCGCGCCCTCCTTCCCCTCGACCACCTCGTAGGGGACGAGGCGGATCTCCTCGGGCACCTCGGCCTTGCGGCGGCCCATGAAGCGCTTGATGGAGTAGACGGTCCGGGTGGGGTTGGTGACCGCTTGGCGCTTCGCGATGGCCCCGACCAGGCGCTCGCCCTCGTCCGTGAACGCCACGACGGACGGCGTGGTGCGGCCGCCCTCTTCGTTGGGGATCACGACGGGCTGCCCGCCCTCCATCACGGCCACGACGCTGTTGGTCGTACCGAGGTCGATCCCGATCACCTTGCCCTGGCTCGCCATCCTCTCGCTCTCCTCCTGGCCGCCCACGGCGGGGCAGCGCGTCGAACCTGGGTCCCCCCTGTGGCGGTGTCAATGGCGCGCCGAGAAGGAAGAGGGATGGCATCGGGAACCGCGCGGACCCGGGGGGTGTCCGAAGCGCAGCGGGCCGCCGGCTCGGCCCCCGCGCGCACCGACCCCGAGCGCGGGTGGAGGGTGGCCCGCATAGGGGTATATTTCTGCGTCCTCGCGGAGTTGCATCGAGAGTCGCCCGTCGGCTGACGGGCTTCTGGGGGGGCGGCGGCGACGGATGAGCCGCTTGGGGATCTGGGTCGCGAACGGCCTGCTGTTCGTGCTCTGCTGCTTTCTGGCGGCCAGGGCGCTCAGCACCCTGGCCGGGGAGTGGGTGGCGGGGGCGCCGTCCGGCGGGGAGCCCGCGGCCGCGGCTGCCCCGGCGCCCGAGCCGAGCGCTTCCGACCGTCAAGTGATCCTTCGCAGGAACCTCTTCAACGTCTCGACTCTCGTGACGTCCGGCCCGGCGTCGAGCGCCGAGGAGGTGCTCGAGGCCACGAAGCTCCCGCTCAAGCTCCTCGGCACCGCCGCCTCGCCCGACGCGAAGCGCTCCTGGGCGGCGGTGGAGGACCTGGAGAGCCGCAAGCACCTCGTGGTCCGGATCGACGACCGCCTGCGGGAGCGAGCCCGCGTCGTGCGGATCGAGCGGCGGCGGATCGTCCTCGAGAACGGGACGCGCCGCGAGGAGCTCGCCCTGGAGGAGGGGCAGGGCCCGGCCGGTCCCCAGCGCCCCGCCTCGGCCGGGGGGATCCAGCGCACCGGCCAGAACAGCTACAGCGTGCCCGAGACCGAGATCGGTGAAGCGGCGAGAAACCCCGCCACCCTCTTCTCCCAGGCCCGCATCCTGCCGAAGTACGAGTCCGGGGCGATGGTGGGGGTCCAGCTCAACGCCATCAAGCCGGGTAGCCTGTTCGAGCAGATTGGGATCCAGAGCGGGGACACCATCACCCAGCTGAACGGGGTGAAGATCAACAGCCCCGAGCAGAGCGCGGCGCTCCTGCGGGAGTTCACCGAGGCCAAGCAGTTCTCGGTGGTCGTCCAGGGCGCCGACGGGCGCGAGCGCACGCTGAGCTACGAACTTCGCTGAGGCGCGTGCGGGCGCCTGGGGACCTGGGGAGGGATCTCGTGACCGATCGTCGTGCCGCCGCGTTGCTCGCGCTCGCGATCACCCTCGCGGGCGCGCGCGCGGCCGGCCAGGTCGCGCCGGTGGCAGCGCCGCCGCCGCCGCCGGGCGCTCCGGCGCCC
>JAWOLJ010000032.1:0-24639 GCA_033853555.1 Myxococcota bacterium | reverse complement strand
GTGAGCCGCGGCGGTGCGGGCCGCGCGGCCCGCACCGCCCCCCGCTCCGAGGTTGCCGTGCCGCACCCCTCCCTCCGGCCGTCGCGTCCGGCCGAGGCGCCGTGCCTCGGTGTCGGTGTCGGGCTGCGTCCGGTCTACTCGTCGCAGATCCTCGAGCGGGCCGGTGACCCGTCGCTCGGCATCGACTTCGTCGAGGCCATCAGCGAGAACTTCATGGTCGCGGGTGGCCGCCCGAGACGCGTGCTGCACGAGGTGCGGTGCGCGCTCCCGCTGGTGCTGCACGGCGTGTCGTTGAACGTGGGCTCGGCAGATCCCGTGGACGCCGTCCATCTGGACCGGCTCGACACGTTGGCGCGTCGGACGGAGCCCGCCTGGATCTCCGACCATCTGTGCTGGACCGGCACCGGCGGCCACAATCTCCACGACCTCCTTCCGCTGCCCTGCACGGAGGAGACGCTGCGGCACGTCGCGAGCCGGGTGGCGCGGGTGCAGGAGCGCCTCGGGCGCCGCATCGCGCTGGAGAACGTCTCCTCCTACGTGGCCTTCGCCCACGACGGCCTGGCCGAATGGGAGCTCCTGGTGGGCGTCGCCGAGGCGGCGGATTGCGGGATCCTGCTCGACGTGAACAACGTCTTCGTCTCCGCCCACAATCACGGATTCGATCCGCTGCGCTATCTCGCGGCGATCCCGCCGGAGCGGGTGTTCCAGATCCACCTGGCCGGCCACAGCGTGGAGGGCGAGCTCCTGATCGACACCCACGACCATCCGGTGCGAGCGGAGGTCTGGGCGCTCTACGAGGCGGCTCTGCAGAGGATCGGCCCGGTCTCGACGCTGATCGAGTGGGACGACCGGTTCCCACCGCTCGAGACCCTGCTTGGCGAGGCCGCGCGCGCTCGCGCGATCCTCGAGCGCGTGACGAAGGAGTGGCATGACGGAGCCGGAGCGGTCGCTCGAGGCGCTGCAGCGGCGCCTCTCGCGGCTCATCACCTCGCCTAGCGGCATCGCGGGGGCGCTGGCCGAGGAGGGCGACCCGGAGGCGGCGTCGCTGGCTCGGCTCCTGCGCGGCGATCGCGGCATCTCTCCGCTGACGCGCCTCGAGGTGTACGCCCACGCCTGCTTCGAGCGGCTCCGCGGTTGCCTCGCCGAGGATTTCGGAACGCTGGCGAAGCTCCTCGGGCCCGAGGCCTTCCACGATCTGACGAAGCTCTATCGGATAGCGCATCCGCCGCGGCACTTCTCCCTGCGCCGCGCGGGCGAGGCGCTGCCGGAGTTCCTGGCCGGCCACGGCGCGGCCGCGATCTTCCGCACGCGCTGGCCGGCGGCAGCGGACCTGGCCGCCCTGGAGTGGGCGCTGGCGGACGTCTTCGACGCGCCGGACGCAACGCTGCTCTCCCCGGACGCGCTCACCGCCCTGGCGCCGGAGGTCTGGGGCGAGCTCCGCCTGACGCCGGTCCCCGCCTTCCGGCTGCTCGATCTCGCCTGGCCGGTGCAGCGCCTGCGTCGCGCCTTCGACGCCGACGAGCCCCTTCCGGCCCTCGCGCCGCAGCCGACGCCGATCTGCGTATGGCGCAAGGAGGAGCGCGTCTACCATCGCGCGCTCCCGCCCCTCGAGGCGGCCTGCCTCCGCGAGCTCGCTCGCGGGGCGAGCTTCGGCGAGCTCTGCGAGCGCGCGGCCGCCGAGGCGGGCGAGGCCGAGGCCGCGCCGCTCCTCCTCGGCTGCCTGCGCCGCTGGCTGGACGACGCGTGCCTCTCGGCCCTCGAAGCGGCCGCCGCGGGCGCCTGACCCGCCGATCGCCCCCGCATCCAACGGGCCGTTCCCGCCCGGGCCCGATCGCGTAACCCGCGCGCCCGGCCGGCATCCAAGCGCGGTGACACGGCAGGAGGAAACGATGCTGGACCGGCTGCTCGCGCTTCGCACCCGCGCTCTCGACCGGCTGCGACGTCTGCGCTGGATCCCGCCCCTCGTGACGCGCTTGGCGGTGGGCTGGGTCTTCGTGGAATCGGGCTGGGGGAAGCTCCACGACCTCCCGAAGGTGATCGATTTCTTTCGCGAACTCGGGATCCCGCATCCCGAGCTGCAGGCGCCCTTCGCCGCGGGCACCGAGCTCGTCTGCGGCGCGCTCCTCCTGGTCGGGCTCGCCACGCGCCTCGCCTGCGTGCCGCTCGGCGCGGTGATGACCGTCGCCATCGCGACCGCTCTCTGGCCCGATCTCGACGGCGCCAGCGACCTCTACTTCAAGGGGGAGTTCCTGTTCCTGGTGCTCTTCACCTGGATCGGCGTCCACGGTCCGGGCCCCCTCTCGCTGGACGCGCTCCTGATGCGGCTCGTCCGTCGGGGGCCGCAGGAGGCCGCGGCGTCGCCGCCTCTGCGACGCGTCCTGGTGTGAGGTCCGGGATCACATCCCGAAGCGTCGCGCGATGGCGCCCGCCATGCGCCGCGTCACCGCGCGCGGCAGCACCGAGGTGACGGCGGCGAGCGCCTTGTTGTGGGCCCCCGGGACGCACAGCACCTCGCCGCGCCGCAGGCCCTCGAGCGACGCCTCCACCACCGCCTCCGGCTCCATCCAGGCGAAGTCGGGAAGCGCCGAGGTATCGATCCCCGCCCGCTCCTGGAACTCGGTGCGGGTGAAGCCCGGGCAGAGCGCCTGCACCTTCACCCCGGTGCCCCGCAGCTCCTCGTGGAGCGCCTCGGTGAAGCTGTTCACGAAGGCCTTGGTGGCGCCGTAGGTGGCGTTGTGGGGGCAGGGCTGCCAGCCCGCCAGCGAGGAGACGTTCACGATCGAGCCGTGACCTCGCGCCAGCATGACGGGCAGCGCGGCGCGGGCGAGACGCACCAGCGCGATCACATTGAGCCGGATCTCCAGCTCCTCGCGCTCGGGATCGAGCTCGGCAAAGGGACCGTAGGTGCCGAAGCCCGCGTTGTTCACCAGCAGCTCGAGGCGCGAGTCGGCGGCGATGGACTTCTCCACGCGCGCGAGCTCCTCGGGCACGGTGAGATCGGCGGGCAGCACCTCGGCCTCCATCCCGCGCTCGTCGCGGATGCGCTTGGCGAGGGCTTCCAGCCGGTCCCGGCTGCGCGCCACCAGCACGACGTCGTACTGGTCGCGGGCCAGGCGTTCGGCGAAGACGGCGCCGATCCCGGCGGAGGCGCCGGTCACGAGGGCACGGCGGCGGGGGCCGCGAGGCTCGGCAGAGGGCCCGGTAGTGGCCATGGCAGGTCTCCCGATCGAGATGCAGCCGGATCGTACCCCCGCGACCGCGGCTTCGCCGCGGCGGGCGTCGAGCTCCGGCTCCCCCCGCCCGGCACCGACCGCGGGCGACCGCTCGCCCTCCCGAGGGTCCGGCGCTCGACCCGCTACGCTGTCCTGGTGGAGGAGGGAGCGGCCACGGTGCGGAGCCGGAGCGAGGTGCTCGGCCGCGGCCCGCTTCCCGCCTGGCGGACGCAGGAGGTGGACATGGTGGCCGACTTCCGCGCGTGCTTCGGCGCCGAGGCGCCGCCGTGAGTCCGGCCTCCTTCGCCGACACCCTCGAGCGTCACGGCCTCGGCGAGCTCTGCCGCGCGCCGGTGACCACGCTCCAGGTGAACGTCGGCAAGCGTTGCAACCAGGCCTGCCACCACTGCCACGTGGACGCCGGCCCGAAGCGCACCGAGCGCATCGAGCGTCGCACCGCCGGGCGCGTGCTCGAGCTCCTGGCGCGCAGCCCCTCGGTCCGAGCCCTCGACGTGACCGGCGGCGCCCCCGAGCTCTCGGACCAGTTCCGCTTCCTGGTGCAGGGAGCGCGCGCCCTCGGGCGGCGCGTGATCGACCGCTGCAACCTGACGGTGCTCCTCGAGCCCGGGCAGGAGGAGACGGCGGAGTTCCTGGCGGCGCAGGGCGTGGCGGTGATCGCCTCCCTCCCCTGCTACGGCCCGGAGAACGTGGAGCGGCAGCGGGGCCGCGGCGTGTTCGAGAAGAGCCTGCGCGTGCTGCGACGGCTGAACGAGCTCGGCTACGGGATCGCAGGCTCGCCCCTCGAGCTCGACCTGGTCTACAACCCGGTCGGCCCGAGCCTCCCGCCGGCCCAGGCGGAGCTCGAGGCGCGCTACAAGGACGAGCTGGGCTCGTCGTTCGGGATCTCGTTCCACCGCCTGCTCACGCTCACCAACCAGCCGATCGCTCGCTTCGCCGCCGACCTCGCGCGCTCGGGGCGCCTGGCGGAGTACCTGTCGCTGCTGGCCCATCACTTCAATCCGGAGACGGTGCCTGGGCTCATGTGCCGGCATCTCGTGTCGGTGGGCTACGACGGCCGGCTCCACGACTGCGACTTCAACCAGATGCTCGGTCTCGAGCTCGGCGCGGCGCCGCGCACGCTGTGGGACCTGGAGTCGCTGGAGGAGCTCGCGGGCGCCCCCGTCGCGACGGGCCGCCACTGCTACGCCTGCACCGCCGGCGCCGGCTCGAGCTGCGGCGGGAGCCTCGCCTGAGGCGGGCTCCGCGCGGCCGATGCGCGCCGGGCCCGAGCGAGTAACCTCGGACCGGACCATGGCATCCGAGGCACACGATCCGCCGCCCGGCGCACGGGTTGCCCCGGAGGAGCCGGTGTACGAGACGACCTCGCCCGACGCCGTCGCTGCCGCGCCGCAGCCCGCCGCCTGGCGCCGGGGGGTGGCGCTGACCGTCGCCTTCCTGGCCGTCCTGCTGCTCGGCCGCGCGCTCGGCGGCTACGTGCCGGCCTTCGCCGACTGGGTGGAGGGGCTCGGCGCGGTGGGACCACTGGTCTTCGTGGTGGGCTACGCCCTGGCCGTGGTGGCCGTGGTCCCCGCCGCGGTGCTGACGCTCGTCGCGGGCGCGATCTTCGGCCTCGGCCGGGGCGTGCTCCTGGTCTTCGTGGCGGCGGTGCTCGGCTCCTGCATCGCCTTCGCCCTCGCGCGGCACGGCGCACGAGGGCTGGTGGAGCATCGCGTCGCCCGGAATCCCCGCTTCGCCGCCATCGATCGCGCGGTGGGCCGCGAGGGCTTCCGCATCGTCTTCCTGCTGCGACTCTCTCCGGTGTTTCCGTTCACCCTGCTGAACTACGCCCTCGGAGTCACGCGCGTGCGCTTCATGGACTACCTGCTGGCGTCGATCGGCATGCTGCCGGGGACCGTGCTCTACGTCTACACCGGAAAGCTGCTGGGAACGGTGGCGGCGGTGGCGGGCGGAGCACGGACGCAGCACGGGGTCGCGGATTGGGTGCTGCTCGGCGTGGGGCTGCTCGCCACGATCGCCGTGACCGCGCAGGTGACGCGGCTCGCGCGCCGCGCGTTGGCGGAGGCATCGCTCGGATGACGCTCCTCCCGCCCCTCGACGCCGAGTGGCTGGAGGCCGACGGCCTGGGCGGCTTCGCCTCGGGGACCGTGGGCGGCGAGCGGACGCGGCGCTATCACGCGCTCCTCCTGGCGGCCACCACGCCGCCGACCGGCCGCTACCTGCTGGTGAACGGTCTCGAGACGGAGCTCCAGGACGGCGAGAGCCGCGTCGCGCTCTCCACGCAGCGCTACGCCGGCGACGTGGTGAATCCCGACGGCGTGAGCCGGCTCGTGGCGTTCGAGCGCGAGCCCTGGCCGCGCTGGCGCTTCTCCCTGGGCGACGGACGGGCGCTGGTGCAGGAGCTCTTCGTGACCCACGGCGCGGCCGTCGCGGTGCTGGCGTGGCGCCTCGAAGGCGGCGGCGGCCTGCTGCGCGTCCGGCCCCTCCTCTCGGGCCGCGACCCCCACGCGCTGATGCACGAGAACCCGGCCTTCCGCTTCGACGCCGCGGTGGAGGGCGAGCGGGTCGGCTGGAGCCCCTATCCTGGCGTGCCCGGCGTGCGCGCGCTCTCGAACGGTCGCTACCGGCACGCGCCCGACTGGTACCGCCGCTTCCTCTACACCGAGGAGCGTGCACGGGGCCTCGACTGCGAGGAGGACCTGGCGGCTCCCGGCTGCTTCGAGTTCGACCTCGCGTGCGGCGAGGCCGTGCTGCTCCTGGCGGCCGAGGGCTCGGAGGCCATGGTGCGGCCGGGGCACGCCTCGGCGGAGGCGGTGCTGACGCTGCTCCGCGACTCGGAGCGGCGCCGCCGGCAGCGCTTCGCGACGCCCCTCGAGCGCGCCGCGGACGCCTACCTGGTGCGGCGCGGCGGCGGACGCTCGATCGTCGCCGGCTATCCCTGGTTCGTGGACTGGGGCCGCGACAGCTTCATCGCGCTGCGCGGGCTGTGTCTCGCCACGGGGCGCCTCGACGCCGCGCGCGACATCCTGCTCGAGTGGTCGGCCTCGGTCTCCGAGGGAATGCTGCCGAACCGCTTCCCCGATGCCGGCGACCAGCCGGAGTTCAACTCCGTCGACGCGTCCCTCTGGTACGTGGTGGCGGTGCACGACTTCCTGGCCGCCGCCGCGCGCGATCGGCGTCGCATCTCCGATCTCGACCGGCGAGCCCTCGGCCAGGCCGTGCTCGCGATCCTCGAGGGCTACTCCCGCGGCACGCGCTACGGGATCCGCGCCGACGCCGACGGGCTCCTGGCGGCCGGCGCGCCCGGGGTGCAGCTCACCTGGATGGACGCCAGGGTGGGCGACTGGGTGGTGACGCCGCGCAGCGGGAAGCCGGTCGAGGTGCAGGCCTTGTGGCTGAACGCGCTCCGCATCGGGAGCACGCTCGACGACCGCTACGGCGAGCTCCTGGCCAAGGCCAGCGCGGCCTTCGAGGCGCGCTTCTGGAACGCCGAGCGAGGCTGCCTCTTCGACGTGGTGGACGTGGCGCACGAGCCCGGGAAGAACGACGCGAGCCTGCGTCCCAACCAGATCCTGGCGGTGGGAGGCCTGCCCTTTCCGCCGCTCTCCGGCGAGCGAGCGCGCGCGGTGGTGGACGTCGTCGAGCGCACGCTCTGGACCCCCCTCGGGCTGCGCTCCCTGGCTCCCGGCGAGGCGGGCTATCACCCGCGCTACCAGGGCGGCGTGGCCGAGCGCGACGGGGCCTATCACCAGGGCACGGCGTGGCCCTGGCTGGCCGGCCCCTTCGTCGACGCCTGGCTGCGCGTTCACGGCGACACTCCCGAGCGACGGGCCGAGGCGCGCCAGCGCTTCCTCGCGCCGCTGCGTCGCCACCTGGAGCAGGCCGGGCTCGGCCACGTCTCCGAGATCGCCGACGCCGAGGCGCCCTTCACGCCGCGCGGCTGCCCGTTCCAGGCCTGGTCGCTGGGCGAGCTGCTGCGGATCGAGGAACGTCTCGGCGACCCGCGGCCGCCCGGCCCGCGCGGGGGCCCGGCGAGTCCCTCCTAGTTCCGGAGGAGCGGCGACCGGCTCGCTTGCGGGCCCGCGCCGAGGAGCCTCGATGCACGACTTCCCGCCGCTCGCGCCGCTCGACGAGCACAACCGCGAGCTCCTGGCGCGCGTGCGTCCCGGAAGCCATCGCAACCCGACGCCGGCGCCCCGCTACAACCTGGTGGTGGTCGGCGCGGGAACGGCGGGCCTGGTGTCGGCGGCGGGCGCGGCGGGCCTCGGCGCCCGGGTGGCGCTGGTGGAGAGCCACCTGCTCGGCGGCGACTGCCTGGTCGCGGGCTGCGTGCCCTCGAAGACGCTGCTGCGCTCCGCGCGCGCGGCCCACGAGCTGCGCGGCGCCGGGCGGCTCGGCGTGCGCGCGTCCGGCGGGATCGAGGTGGACTTCGGCGCCGTGATGGCGCGGCTGCGCCGGATTCGCGCGGAGATCGCCCGAAACGACTCGGTGTCGCGCTTCACGGGCCTCGGCGTGGACGTCTTCCTGGGACACGGCCGCTTCGTGGCCCCCGATGCGCTGGAGGTGGACGGCTCGCGGCTGCGCTTCGTGCGGGCGGTGATCGCGACCGGCGCGCGCGCCGTCCATCCGGCGATCCCCGGGCTGGCCGAGGCGGGCTTCCTCACCAACGAGGACGTCTTCCATCTGACGGAGCGCCCGCGCCGGCTGGCGGTGGTGGGCGGCGGACCGGTGGGCTGCGAGCTCTCCCAGGCCTTCTCGCGGCTCGGGAGCGAGGTCGCCCTGATCCACGACCGCGAGCGCCTGCTCGAGCGGGAGGACCCGGATGCGAGCGAGATCCTGGAGCGGGTGCTGCGCCGCGAAGGGGTGCGGCTGGTCCTCGGCGCCACGCTCGAGCGTGTCGAGCGCGCGGACGGAGAGAAGCGGCTCCAGGTGAAGCACGCGGGCGGCGTCGAGCGCATCGCGGTGGACGAGATCCTGGTCGGTGCCGGCCGGCGGCCCAACGTCGAGGGCCTCGGGCTCGAGGCCGCGGGGGTGCGCTTCGATCCCGAACGCGGCGTGGCGGTGGACGACCGGCTCCGCACCGCGAACCGGCGCATCTTCGCCGCCGGCGACGTCTGCATGGCGTGGCGCTTCACCCACGCGGCCGACGCGGCGGCGCGCATCGCGATCCAGAACGCCCTCTTCCTGGGGCGCCGCCGGCTCTCGGCCCTCACCATGCCCTGGTGCACCTACACCGATCCGGAGATCGCGCACGTCGGGCTCGGCCCGCGCGAGGCGGAGGCACGCGGCGTGGCGCTCGACACCTTCGTGCGTCCGCTCTCGGAGGTGGACCGCGCGCTCGCCGACGACGCCGGGGAGGGCTTCGTGAGGATCCACGTGGCGAAGGGTCGCGACCGCATCGTCGGCGCGACGGTGGTGGCGCGAGACGCCGGGGACCTGGTGAGCGAGATCGCGGTGGCGATGGCGGGCGGCGTCGGCCTCGCTCGCCTCGCCTCGGTGATCCATCCGTATCCCACCCAGGCCGACGCGATCCGCCAGCTCGGCGACGCCTACAACCGCACGCGCCTGACGCCGGGCGTCCGGCGCTGGCTCGGTCGCTGGCTCGCCTGGACGCGCTGAGCCTCAGCTCCGGCGCGAGCGCGCGTCGAGCACCGCGCGCACCAGCTCGTCGGGAACCTCCTCCGGCACCCCGCCCTCGGACCCGCCGAAGGCTTCGCGACCGAGCCGCACCGTCTCCTGGTAGGTCTCGAGATAGCGGACGCAGGGCGGGCACAGGCCGAGGTGCCGCTCGAAGCGCGCCCGCTCCTCGGCCTCGAGCTCGCCGTCGAGGTAGTCCCGCAGGAAGTCGATCAGCTCGTGACAGGTGAGATGGCTGCGGCTCACGCGCTCCCCCGCAGATGCGCGTCGAGCAGGGCCCGCAAGGCCTGACGCGCGCGATGGAGCCGCGTCTTCACGGCGGAGACCGAGAGACCGAGGAGCCGCGCCGTCTCGTCGGTGTCGAGCTCTTCCACGTCGCGCAGCAGGAGGACGCTGCGGTACGAGTCCGGCAGGCGGTCGATCGAGCGGCGCACCAGATCGCGCGTCTCCCGCCGGGCCACCGCGTCGAGCGGGAGCTTCCACTCCTGGGCGGCGTCGGCGGCGTGGCCGTCCTCGAGGAAGCGCGGCAGCAGCTCGTCGATCGACACTTCCGGCCGGCGGCGCCGGGTGCGCAGTCGCATCAGCGACGCGTTCAGCACGATCCGGTGCAGCCAGGTCGAGAGGCGCGCCTCGCCCTCGAAGCGGCCGAGGGCGCGAAACGCCGAGAGGAACGCCTCCTGTACCGCATCGCGTGCATCCTCCTCGTTCCCGAGCAGCCGGCGGGCCGCCGCGAGGAGCCGCCCGCCGAAGGCGCGGACCATCGTCTCGAAGGCGCCCTCCTCGCCCGCCCGCAGGCGGGCCAGGAGAGCCGTCTCGTCGAGGGCTCCGGGGATTCCACGGTCCGACATGCGGCGGGACGCTATCACGCCCCCGCCGTGCGGCCGAGGTCGCCGGCAGCCCGCGTAGTTGGATGCGGCCGGGGCGGCCGGGTTACTCCGGGCGCGCCGGGGCCGGCGGGCTCAGCCGATCGGATTGCGGAAGCCGAGCAGGCGATCCGTGAGGCGGATCATCCACGGGTTCAGGGAGAGGAAGCGCAGGCGCCAGAGCGGCGAGTGGCAGTCGAGAGGCGAGAGCGCGCCGTCCAGGAGCTGCGCCACCTCCTGCGCCGCGAACGCTCCGAGGCGGTCGAGGATCTGCTCGCCGATCTCCGCCGAGGCGCCGGCCGGCGCTCCGGAGTAGCTCCGGTCCAGGAAGTACCGCACCCCGGCGCGCTGGGTGCGGAGCACGCTCAGGAGGGCCGAGAGCCGGCCCTTCGGCATCTCGACCCCGCCGCTCCGGGTCTCGGCCATCCAGCTCTCCACGGTCGAGCGAGGAAGCTCCTTGTAGACCGGATCCACCCAGCCGCCGCAGAGGGCCAGGAGCTGCGAGGTCTCGAGGAGACCTCCGTGCGTGTCACCGGCGAGGTCCCCGACGCGGAGCCCCGGGATCGAGCCCAGCAGGCCCTCCAGCGTCTCGCCGTCCTTCCGTGCGAAGCGCCGCAGCACCATCGAGAAGACGGACGCCATGCGGATGCGCCGCCGCCGGCTCACCCGGTGGCAGGCCTGCTCCAACGCCACGAAGTGTCGGGGGCCGCCGTGGAAGTTCGAGACCAGGACGTCGCGGAAGCCCTGCGCCGCGAGGCTCGCGCCGAGATCCTCGAGGAACGCCAGGGTGGTGGAGGGACGGAAGAAAAGCGAGCCCGGCTGGGGCACCACGTCGGTCGCCGCATACACGAAGGGGAGCCGGAGGAAGGTGCGGCCGCGATGGCGCTCCGGCAGCGAGCGCAGCATGCGCTCGGCCAGTCCGTCGCCCTCGAGCGCGTCGGCGCCGAGCGGAAGGTGCGGGCCGTGCACCTCGAGGGGCGAGCAGGTGACGAGCACCACGCAGCGCCCGCGATCCAGGCGGTCGAAGGCCGACTTGGTGAGCGTCTCCCAGCGCAGGACCGTGGGGGCTTCGGGCATCGGGACCTCCGGGGGCCGCACTGCATGGGGGCCGCGGCCTCGGGACGGCACCTTACCGGGCGGTCAAACACCCTGCCAAGAAGCTTTTGGAGCGGGCCCGGCGGGACCCGAGCGGTCGTGGCTCCACTCGGCGGGCTCGGAGAGGCGGGACATGCGCATCCAGGCCTGGGGCCGGCCGTCCTCCCCGCGCTCGTGTCCCACCACGAGCAGGGGGCCGTCCTCCTCGGCGCCGGCACCGAGCGCCGCACGCACCCGCTCGGGCTCCACGCGCGAGTCCCGAGCGGGCAGCGGGACCACGTCGCGCACCAGCGCGAGGAGCCGCGCGGTGACGACCGATTCGGTCGGCGCGAGGATCGGGAGGCCCGACGAGGCCCGCGAGAGGAGCCGCGCGCCGAGCCCGCCTCGCGTCCAGACCACGAGCGCGCGCGCGGCGATCGCGCGGGCCGCCCGCGCCGCCGACTCCGCCATCACCGCGAGGTCGCGGAGCTCGCCGGGCAGGCCCTCGGGCCCGCGGATCTCGCCGGGGAGCGCGCGCTCGGTCGCGGCGGTGATCCTGGCCATGGTCTCCACCGCGCGAACGGGATGCGCGCCCACCGCCGTCTCCTCGGAGAGCATCACGGCGTCGGTGCCGTCGAGAACGGCGTTCGCCACGTCGTTCACCTCGGCGCGGGTGGGCCGTGCCTCCGTCACCATCGAGGCCAGCATCTGCGTCGCGGTGATCACCGGGCGGCCGCGCCGCCGGGCCGCCTGGAGGATGCGCTTCTGCTCGAGGGGCAGCCGCTCGAAGGGCGTCTCGAGTGCGAGATCGCCCCGGGCCAGCATCACCGCGTCCGTCGCCTCGAGGATCGCGTCGAGCGTGCGCACCGCCGCCGCCGTCTCGAGCTTCGCCACGATGGGAGACGACGCATCCAGGCGGCGGAGCTCCCGCCGCACCGTGCGCAGGTCCTCCGGCGTGCGCACGTAGGAGATCCCCACCAGATCGACCTCGATCTCGGCCCCGAACGCGAGATCCTCCAGGTCCTGCTGAGCGAGGATCGGCCGTCGCAGGAGACCACGCGGGACGTTCACGCCTTTCCCGGACGAGAGGGCGCCGCCCGCGACCACCTCGCAGACCACACCGTTCGCTGTCGCCTCGCGCACAAGGAGCTCGATGGCCCCGTCGGCCAGGAGCAGCCGATCGCCCGGCTGCACCTCCTCGAAGAAGATCGGATCGTCCAGGTATGCGCGGGTGCGATCGCCGGTCTCGCGACCGCGAGAGAGCTCGAAGCGCTCGCCGGTCGCGAGCACGCTCCCCGGCGCCATCGCGCCGACGCGAACCTTCGGCCCCTTCAGGTCCTGGAGGATCGCCACCGGGCGCTCGAGCTCGGCCGAGACCTGCCGCAACAGGCGCACGCGCCGCCGGTGCTCGTCGCGCGTGCCGTGGGAGAAGTTGAGGCGCGCCACGTTCATGCCGGCGAGCACCAGCGCGCGCAGCGTCTCGAGCTCCGAGCTCGCGGGGCCGAGCGTGCAGACGATCTTCACACCTCGGAAGGTGGGGGGCAGAGCGGCGGCGGCGGACTCCATGCAAGCAGCCTATCAGATGCGTTCGACGGGGTTCGCTCGCCTCGGATGGTCGCTGCCGATCCTTGCCGCGCCGGGGTGAAGCCGCCATGGGTCGGTCAAGGCGCCTGCCCCACTCGGAGCGCCTCCCGACCGCGGTGCCGCCGCAGGGTGGGGGGGAGCGGCGCGTCCTGGAGTGCCGGTTCAGCGCTCGGAGTCCGTTCGGTGCGCGACGAGCCGCACGCCCTCGGGCAGGGGGCCACCCGCGAGCAGCGCGGCGATCGCCCTCGCCCTCGCAGGCGTCGTGGCGCGCGGGAGTGAAACCTGGAAGAAGTGACCGACCTCGGCCTTGATGGCCGGAGCCACGATGAGCTCCCCGTCGACCACGAGAGCGACCTGGCGACCGAGGTTCTCTCGGGCGAACCGGCGGAACGAGTCTCCGGAGGCGGTCGAAAGTCGAAGCACCAGTACCGGCCGCTGGTCGGTCCCGAAGCTACTCCTGGCATCTTCGAGAACGACCGACCGCAGGCGCGTCGCGCGAGACGCCACGAGAAACCGAGACGAAAGGTTCGGGTCGGGGAGCTCCACTTCGTCGGCGGCCAGCAATGGATGTGGATCGCCCGTCGTACGCTCGACGGGCAGCCACTCCAGGAGTCCCCGACCGCTCAGGGCGCGGCCAACGTCCTCCTCGGACGGAACCCGGCCGTGCAGCTCCACGACGAAGCTCCGCCCGTCTCGTCGCAGGATGGGCACCACCCCCGGGAGACCCAGCCTGGACGCCCGGATCTCGAGGATCCGCGCGACGGCGCTGGCCTCTTCACCGGACATCGTGCGGGTGGAGGTGACCGTCCAGGTCTGACGGATCAGATAGACCTTGATCCCCGCGCCGACACACGTCGCCATCACCAACACCCCGAGGGCTCCGAGGGCGATCAGAAGCGTTTCCAGCGTCCGGTTCATGGATCGCCACCGCTTGCCGAGCCGTGCGGGCCGGAGCCATGGAGCGCCAGAACCCTTCGGCCCGCGCGGGTCATCGCTTCCAGGCCGGACACTCGGCCCCGGCGCTCGCGACCCGCCGCCCGAGGAGCGCCTCCGCGTACCAGCCGCTCGGCCAGGGCGGGAGCCCCCGCATCGCCGCAATCTCGCTCGCGCCCTCGTCGAGCGCCCCGTTCGCCGCGTCCAGGATCTGCCAGCGCATGGTGCGCGCCAGGAAGGGCTGCGACTCGACCGTCACCACGCGCAGCTCGCCCGGCGCGAAGCCGCACTGCTCCTGCACCGCCCGCAGGAGCTGCGCGCCGTTCAGGTGTCCGTCGCCGAAGTTCCAGCCGAGCACCATCCCGCCCACGACCTCCCCGTCCATCCACTCGTAGGCGTCGATGTCGTCCACCGCGCGCGGGAGCGCCTCGAGCAGCGGGCGGCCCTCCAGGTGCATGAAGCGATGGGAGAGGGAGAGCGTCAGCGCCAGCTCCACCGCGGTCGCGTCGGGCAGCAGCCTCTCGAGCTGCTCGCGCATGGTGCCCGTGGCCTTCGTGAGCTTCGCGAGCTTGCCGACGCTGCCCTTGCGGAACAGCCAGATGCTGTAGGCCCAGTTCCCGGCGTAGTAGCGCATCGCGAGCAGGAAGGAGACGCGGGCGGGCACGAGATTGCCGTAGAGCGGCACGACGACGAGGCAGAAGAAGAGGAAGCCGGCGAGCCACGGTGTCCCGGCCAGCGCCATCACGCTCGCCTCCGGGTGGAAGCCGAACAGGAAGAACCCGCCGTAGACCATCAGGATGTTCCACTCGATCGGCATCCCGCTCGGGTTGTTCAGCGCAATGAAGCCGTGGAAGCCCGTCATCACGACGAGCATGGCGCCCGTCACGAGCGGGCTCGAGCTGGTGAGGAGCCCGAGGCCGATCGTGTACTCGGTGAGCGTTCCCATCCGGGCCATCGCCGTCGCGAGGGCGGAGGGACGCAGATCGTCGGGATAGGCCATGAAGAGCCGCTTCTTCAGCCATCTCGGGAAGAACGGACCGTTGTTCATCATCACCATGATCACGGACGGAAAGTGGTCGTTCAGCTTCGAGGTGGCGGCCCAGAGCCAGATCCCGCCCCAGAGCACCTTGCACGCCGGGATCCACAGCGCGTCCCGGCTGGCCGCCGCCAGGCAGACCAGCGCCACGTAGTAATGCTCGCCCCGTGCTGCCAGAAAGAGTGTCTTGTCGGTGATTCCGAGGAGCGGGATCAAGGCGACGCTCGGCAGCAGCAGCGCCGGCGTGACCTCGGGCGCCAGCAGCGCGCGCAGCAGCAAGGCCTGGTTCGCCGCATAGAGCGAGACGTCGAGCCAGCCCCGCCGGTCCCCGCCGAGGAGCGGGAGGCCCGGGAACAAGGGCAGCTTCGTCGTGCCGGGCCGCAGGAAGTGGAGGAAGCCGCCGAAGGGAGGCCAGAAGCGCCCGTTCATCGGCCCCCAGCCGCAGCCGAAGCCCGCGAGCTCGTAGAAGATCGCCCACAGCAGGGCCTTCTGGAACGCGACGGGCGCGAACGCCCAGCGTCCCGGCGCGGCGAAGGCCGGGGATCCGGCGGAGCAGGAGGCGAAGAACGCCCAGCCGCCGATGAAGAGCAGCAGGTACTTGAGCCAGTAGATCGCCATCACGATCCGGGGAGTCGGATCCACCTGCGACGCCCAGGTGCGACACAAGAGGCGCACCCGCTCCGGAAAGGGAGCCCCGAGGATGCGCCCGGGCTCGTAGGGCGGGAGGTCGGTGGCGGTGGCCGGCGGCACGCTCGAGCTCCTCTGGTGGTGGTCTCGACCACGGTCCCGGCCTGGAGGCCGTGAGGCTGGCCCCGATCGCCTGCAGCTCCAGCGATGGGCGCCCATCCGCTCGTCCGCCCATCCGGCGCTCGAGTGAGCGCCGCCGGGCTGCGAGCGAGTGTCGACCCGCCGCCGACCGCGCGTCAACGGCCGGCTGATCGGCGCCGCTGCCGCGCGCGTCCGCCGGATCTGCGCTAGTAGACTATCCCTGCATTCCGCGGCCGTCGGCCTCCGGGGCCGATCGCCGCAGGGACACGTCACCGAGCTGCGAACGAGGAGAGCCATGCCTGCGAAGAAGAAGAGCACCGTGAGCAAGAGCGGCGCACCGAAGAAGCCCGCGCGGGCGCCGCAGAAGGCGGCCGCGGCGAAGCCGGCCAAGGCGCCGGTGGCGAAGGCGCCCGCCGCCAAGGCGGCTCCGGCGAAGGCGGCGTCCCCGAGCGGGAGCGGCCTGGTCTACACCAGCGCGTTGCGCGAGCTCGTGGCTCGGCGCTTGGGCCGCTAGCTCCGCACCAGCAGCAGCGACTTCGGGTCGAGGGAGACGCGTAGCGCCGAGACGTCGGGGCTGTCGTGGTCCTTGAGCGCGCGCAGCGCGAGCGCACCCTCCGCGGGCTCGAGCGCGAGGATCACGCTCGCCAGATCCTGTACGCGTGCGAGTGTGGGCGGCATGCCCTGGATGCGCTCGCCGGCGCAGGCCACGGAGAGCCAGATCTCGGCCTGGAGCTCCTGGGCCAGGGCCTTGAGCTCCGCCACCTCGTCGCGTGGCGTCGAATCCAGGTCCCACCCCTCCACCACCACCACGGCCGGCGGGCCGCCGGCCTCGCTCTCCACCTTCACGGCCTCGCGCAGCTTGGAGGCGCCGAAGCCGGCGGCGGGGTAGGCGCGGATGCTCCGCTTGCGGTCGATGTCCGATCGGGTGACGGCCAGGTTCTCGAGGCCCGTGCTGGAGGCCAGGTCGTCGAAGACGGTGTCGTACCACGCGCGCACGTGGGAGACGGTCTGGTCCAGCGCCACGTGCAGCACGTGGCTCCCGCGCAGGAGCTCGTCCAGCGCGACGCTCACCAGGAACGCCGTCTTTCCGACGCCGTGCCCCGCCAAGACCACGCCGAGGTTCCCGCGGCCCAGACCGCCGTGCAGGCTCTTCTCGAGAAGACGCAGCGGGCTGCGCGCGTTCAGGAACTTCTTTTCCATGGCACCCCCGGTGGCTATTCGTCCTCGGGCTTGATCTTCGAGCCGTATTTCTCGATCAGCGCCTTCGTCACCTCGGACGGAGCGGGGACGTAGCGCGCGAACTCCATGGTGAACTCGGCCTTGCCCTGGCTCGCGGAGCGCAGGTCCGTGGCGTAGCCGAACATCTCGGCCAGCGGGACCTCGGCCTCCACGCGGCTGAAGCCCTCTTCCTCGGTGGTGCCGATCACCATGCCGCGGCGCTGGAGGATCGTCTTCAGGTACTGGCCCTGGAATTCCGTCGGCCCCTCCACGGCGAGCTTCATCACGGGCTCGAGCACGATCGGCCTGGCGCGCGGGTAGACCTCGCGGAAGGCGCCGCGCGCGGCGAGCTGGAAGGCGATGTCCGAGGAGTCCACCGAGTGGGCCTGGCCATCGTTCACCACTACGCGCACGCCGACCACCGGGAAGCCGATGAGGCGTCCCTTCTCGATGGCGTTGCGGAAGCCCTTCTCCACCGCCGGAATGAACTCCGTCGGGATCGCGCCGCCGCGCACCTCGTTCACGAACTCGAACTCCGCGCCGCCCTCCGGAATGGGCTCCACGTAGCCGCCCACCTTGCCGTACTGGCCGGAGCCACCAGTCTGCTTCTTGTGGGTGTACACGTAGTCCGCGCGCTGGGAGATGGTCTCGCGGTAGGCCACCTGGGGCTGGCCGGTCTGCACCTCGACGCTGTACTCGCGCTTCATGCGCTCGATGTAGACGTCGAGGTGGAGCTCGCCCATGCCGGAGATCACGGTCTCGCCGCTCTCCTCGTCGATGCCTGCACGGAAGGTCGGGTCCTCCCGCGTGAAGCGGCCGAGGGCCTTGCCCATGTTGTCCTGCGAGGCCGAGTCCTTGGGCTTGATGGCGAGCGAGATCACCGGCGCGGGCACGTGCATGCCCGTCATCGCCACCTGCACCGACTCGTCGGTGAAGGTGTCGCCGGAAGCGCACTCGATGCCGAAGAGCGCGACGATATCGCCCGCCATCGACTCGGTGATGTCCTCCATCGAGTCGGCGTGCATGCGCACCAGACGGCCCACCTTGTGGCGGCGCTTGGTGCGGCTGTTCAGGATG
Organism: Myxococcota bacterium; assembly: GCA_033853555.1. Taxonomy (GTDB): domain Bacteria; phylum Myxococcota_A; class UBA9160; order UBA9160; family UBA9160; genus JAWOLJ01. Next base: position 7,219 of record JAWOLJ010000032.1, on the reverse strand, counting down.
CTCGAGCCCTTGGAGAGCGTGCCCTGGTAGACGCGGACGTAGGTGAGCTGCCCGTAGCGACCCTCGTCCAGCTTGAAGGCGTAGGCCACCACCGGCTTCGCCGGGTCGCTCTCCAGCACGATCGGCGCCTCGTTGCGGCCGAGATCGACGCCGGTGTTCTCCACGTCCGTCGGGCAGGGGAGATAGAGCGTCACGGCGTCGAGCAGCTTCTGCACGCCCTTGTTCTTGTAGGCCGAGCCCAGGAACACCGGGCAGAGCCCGAGGGAGAGCGTGCCCTTGCGCACCGCCTGGTGGATCAGCTCCTCGGTGACCTGGCCTTCGAGGATCGCCTCGGTGAGCTCGTCGGAGAACATGGAGACCGCGTCCAGCATGTTCTCGCGGGCGGCGTCGGCGTCGTCGCGCATCCCGGCCGGGATCTCCTCCTCGCGCAGGATCTCGCCGTTGTCGCCGTCGAAGTAGATGGCCTTCATCGAGACGAGATCGACCACGCCCTGGTGCTCGGCCTCGAGGCCGATCGGGAGCTGCATCAGCACGGCGTTCAGCTTGAGCTTCTCGCGGAGCTGGTCGCGCACCTTGAAGGGGTTCGCGCCGGAGCGGTCGAGCTTGTTCACGAAGGCCAGGCGCGGGACCTTGTAGCGCCGCATCTGGCGGTCCACGGTCATCGACTGGGACTGCACACCGGCCACGCCACAGAGCACCAGGATCGCGCCGTCGAGGACGCGCAGCGAGCGCTCGACCTCGATGGTGAAATCCACGTGGCCGGGCGTGTCGATGATGTTGATGTGGTGGCCCTTCCAGGCGCAGTAGGTGGCGGCGGAGGTGATGGTGATGCCGCGCTCGCGCTCGAGCTCCATGAAGTCCATGGTGGCGCCCACCTGGTCCTTGCCCTTCACCTCGTGGATCTTGTGGATCCGCTTGGTGTAGTAGAGGACGCGCTCGGTGAGCGTGGTCTTGCCCGAGTCGATGTGGGCGCTGATGCCGATGTTGCGGACGCGCTGGATGTCGTAGGCCATGAGGCGGGGGAGGTTAGCCTTCCCCTCTCCGTCCCGCACCCCTCCGCGGGGCCCTTTTCCGGGCTGCCTCCTCGCCGCTCGCGCGGGCCTATCGCACGCGCGCCCAGAGGCTCTGCAGCGCGTCGAGGGGTACCCGGGCGCGGCGCCGCCGGGTGATGGCATCGACCGTGGTGGTGAGCACGCAGAACGCGGCGGAGGCCGAGGCCACGCGGAAGCGCGGGAAGGCGAGCGGCGCCGAGCGCAGCGCACCCTCCCCGGCCGCCTCCTCCAGCGCCGCGCAGGGAAGCGCGGCATAGACCGTGATTGCCCAGTCCGGCCGGCCCCGCTCGCGCAGCCGCTCCCACAGTCCTCGGCTACGCATCCATGCGTCGGCCCCGGCGCGGGCGAAGAAGGCGTCCACGGGCTCCCGCTCTCCCGCGGCCAGCGCCCGGGCCATGGCGGCCCCGAGCGCGAGCCGCGCCAGCTCGAGCCGCACCGAGAGGGCGTGGCGCGCGTCGCCAGCCTCCGCCAGGCGCGCGCTCGCCTCGAGCGCGCGGAGCGTGGTCACCGACTCGTCGAAGGCGAAGCGATGGGCGAGCTCGTGGGCGAGGAGCGTGGGCACCACCGGCCGCGAGGCGTCCCATGCCGTGATCCGCACCAGGCGCGTCGGGCCGAGCCCGAGCGTCAGGTACTGGCTCCAGGGGCCGGCGACCCACGCCTCGAGGCCGCGGCGGAAGCCCACGCGCGGGAGCCTGCCGTAGCGCCGGCCGGCCAGACCCTCGAGCACGGGACGCAGGCGCTGTGCCTCGACGCGAAGCGCCGCGTCGTCCTCGAGGGGCTCGAGACGCAGCGAGGCCGCCTGATCCGCCAACCGCTCGGCCCGGGCGAGAAGGCCCGCGAGCCTCGCCTCGAGCCCGTGCCGCGTCGGTCTCGCGCTCACGGCGCCGTCCCCGCGAAGCGCATGTGGTGCGCCTCCGCTTCGGCGGCGTAGGCGTGCTCGCGTCCGACGACGCAGGCGTGGCGCGCGTCGCAGCGCAGGCGACAGGCCGCCTCCTGTGCGCGCCCGCGCCGGCAGGCCTCGACGTCGAAGCGCTGCGGGCCGGGGGCCGCCGTGGGACAGGCGGCGCGACAGGGCGCGGGGCAGTCCTCGCAGGGGTCGAATCCCACGCACCCGGGTGTCGCCTCGAGCGCGAGATCGGTGAGCACCGCGGCGCGGATCGAGAGCCAGGGGCCGTACTCCGGGTGGAGGAGGAGGCCGAGGCGGCTCGGTGCGCCGAGCCCGGCGGCGCGCCCGAGCGCCACGAAGTCCGCGAAGCCGTCGCCGCGCCGCTCGAAGGCGAGGAGCGGTCGCGCACGCTGGCCGGCGTCGCGCAGGCTCGCGGCCGTCTCCTCCGCCACGCGCCGGGTGTAGGTGTCGAGGGGATCGCGGGCGAGCGCCGACTCCGGCGCCCGCCGGAACGCCTCGAAGAGCGCCCGCCCGCCGCTCGCGAGCAGCCAGGCGGAGCGGGCCCCGGGAAGCAGCGCCGCCGTCCGCCACGCCGGCGGCACGAGCGCGTCCCAGCGCGCGGCGTCGAGGACGCCGCGCACGTTCATCCCCGCCGCATCGAGGGACGCCGCGGCGGCCCTCGACCCGCTAGCCGAGACGCTCACCCGCGCGCAGGCCCGAGCTCTCGGCCGGCCCCTTCTTCCCATCGCCCACCTTGAGCTTGCCGACGCCGACCCGGCCGCCCCGGGCCGCCAGCACCATCCGTCCGTCCTCGAAGCCGAGCAGCGTGCCCGGCGCGGCGCCGCCCGCGCCCGGGAGCAGGCGCGCATCGTAGAGCCGCACCTCGCGCTCGCCCGCGCGCGCGTGGGCCCCCGGCTGCGGATCGCAGCCCCGGATCAGCCGGTCGATCTCGACGGCGGAGCGCGACCAGTCGATGCGCGCGACGACGTCGTCCACCAGACCCTGGAAGCTCGCCTGGCTCTCGTCCTGGGGGCGTGCCTCGGCGCGGCCCCGGTCCACCCGCGTCACCGCCTCCAGCAGCGCGTCGATTCCCAGCGGATAGAGCTTCTCGAAGTAGAGCGAGGCGGCGCTGTCGGTGTCGGAGATGGGGACGGGACCCCTCTGCACCACGATCGGCCCGGTGTCGACCCCGGCATCGGGACGGAACACGGTGACCCCGCTCGAGCGCTCGCCGAGGATGATCTGCCAGGGGATCGCGGCGCCGCCGCGGAAGCGCGGGAGCAGCGAGGGGTGGAAGCAGAGCGAGCCCAGCGGCGGGGCCTCCACGATCTCGGGCGGCAGGATCACCGTGGTGTAGGGCATCACGTGGAGCTCGGCGCCGAGCGCCCGCACCGCCTCGACGCGCTCGCGGATCGCCGCGCCTTGCCGGCGAAAGGCGGGGAAACGCAGCAGCGGGATTCCGCGCGCCTCGGCCTCGGCGGCGAGCGGATCGGGCCGGCCGCGATCCGGCGGCACGTGCACACCGACGATCTCGTGTCCCGCCTCGAGCAGGCGCACCAGCACGTCGCGGCCGAAGGCCGCCTGACCGAAGATCGCGATCCGTCGCGCCACGAGCGGACACTATACCCGTCGAGCGGAGCCCGTTGCGGGGATCGCCCTCACGGCGTGGCCGAGCGATCGCCGACGGAGCCCGTCGGGCGGGCGGGCATCCCGTGGGCCAGCGTGTGGGGCGGGAGATCCCGCGTCACGAGGGAGCGCGCCCCCACCACGCAGTGGGAGCCGACCTTCACGCCGCGCAGCACCGTCACATCCGAGGTGATCCAGACGTGATCGCCGAGGGTGATGGGTGCCCCGCGCTCGGGATGCTCGGCGTCGAGCGCGTGCTGGTCCGAGTCGATCAGGCGGCAGCCCGGCCCGATCCAGGCCCGCCGCCCGCAATCGATGGCGTGCTTCGCCGAGAGGTGGCAGCCGTTCAGCCAGGAGTCCGGCCCGAGCACGATGCGCGCACCTGCGAAGGCCGCCAGCAGGATCGGCTCGAGCTCCGTGCGCAGCCACGTGCGCTCCCCGATCTCCACCACCGCACCCGGCCCCAGCAGGAAGGACAGCGCGCCGGGCGTGCGCTCCGTCACCACGCCCGCACCGATGCGCAGCCGCGCGCCCTCGGCGAGCGCAAAGCGCGCCACCGCGAGGTTCGTGCTGGCCGTGGGATGGATCTCGAGCCCGGGGTGACGAGCCGCCAGGCGCCGCAGGCGAGAGCGATCCCAGGACTGGATCCCGCGCAGCAGCCGGGCGAGGGCCCACCGCTCGAGCGCCTTCACTGCGTGGCGGAGCCGTCTTCGCGCAGCCGGAAGGTGATGAAGCCGTGGGTGGGGTCGTAGGGAGAGAGGCCGACCTGGACGCGATCGCCGGGGATCACCCGGATCCGGAATCGCCGCATGCGGCCCGAGAGCTGGGCGGTCACGGTCTGCCCGGTCTCGAGCGTGATCTGGTACCGGCCACCGCCGAGGATCTTCTCCACGGTGCCGGTCGCCTGGATCAGATCGTCCTTCGCCAAACGCCCTCGCCTCCTCGTGCGAACGAGAAGGCCGGGTCCGGCGGTCGCCGGACCCGGCCTCCGGATGACTTTCGGGGGCTACCAGCCGCCGCGGCCGCCGCCGCCCCCACCGTATCCACCGCGATCGCGGCCGCCGCCACCGTAGCCGCCGCGACCCCCGCCGCCCCCGCCGCCGCCGCCGCCGCCGCGGCGGTCCAGGGCTTCGCTGACCCGCAAGCTTCGGCCGCCGAAGCTCTGGCCGTCCAGAGCAGAGATCGCGGCCGTTGCGCCCGCGTCGTCCATCTCGACGAAGCCGAACCCGCGCGGGCGACCGGTCTCGCGATCGTTGATCAGCGAGACGGAAGTGACGGAACCGTGACGCGCGAACAACTCGCGAATCTCGTCCTCCGTCGCGCTGAAGGGGAGGTTTCCGACATAGAGCTTCTTGGCCAAGAACCCGGTACTCCGCGCCCGTCCATTTGACTCGAAGGGGAACGAGCGCTCAGGATGCCGGAGCGCTCCGGCCCGGCCCCTCCGGTGCCCGAAGCTCTCCGAACGCTCACCGCGCGACGCGGAGGGTCGAGCCCCTCCAGTCCCGCGCGGGAAAGGCACTCTGTGGCGAGATCAAAGGGGGAAGGGTTCGACCCGGAGCCCGACGATCCGATCAGAGGACGCCTCTCGCGCGGCAACGTACCACAGCGGCCGCGATGCGTCAGCCGCCCGCCTCCTCGCCACGAAGGTAGGCGGCGCGCAGGAGGTCCGTTTCCGTGACCAGGCCCACAGGCCGGTCCTCCCGGTCCACCACCACCAGGCAGCCGATCTTGCGGGCCAGCATGAGCCGGGCGGCCTCCGCCAGGGGCGTCCCGGGGACCACGCAGCAGACGTCCTTGCTCATCACCTCGGACACCTCCACCGAGTGCAGGAAGGTGTCACGTTGGCTGCGGCTGAAGGCCAGGACCCGGGTCAGCGAGGCCGCGAGGAGGTCGCGGTTGGAGACGATCCCCACCACCCGGCCGTGGTCGAGGACCGGGAGATGGCGGATGTGCCCGAAGCGCATCACCTCGTCGGCGAAGTCCAGCCGATCGTTGCGGTTCAGCGAGACGAAGTCCCGGCGCATGATCTCGGACACCGGACGCTCGGACGGCGGTGCGCTGGCTCCTGCCATCGGGAGGCTCCCTCCACCGGGAGGATGTGCACGAGGCGTGCCCGGCCCGACGGCGCGCCGGCTGGCCCCGCTCGGCGCGGCCTGCTCTCTCCCGACACGTCCCTGTGCCGATTCGCCGCAGCCAGGAGGGGGAGCTTGCGCTTGCCCGGCGCAGCCCCGGGCCGTAGGCTCGCCCGCAAAAGGAGCGCGCTGCATGACCCGGGAGAGCGGCATCCAGACGATCCTCGCCACCACGGACTTCTCGACCACCGCGGCGGCCGGCGTGGAATGGGCGAGCGAGATCGCCCGGAGCCATCGGGCGCGCGTGGTGCTCGTCCACGCGCTGGCGCCTCCGATCCCGCCGGCCGCGAGCCCGGACTTCATCGCCATGCCGCCGGACTTCCACCGCGAGTACCGGGACGCGGCGGTGCAGAAGCTCGAGGCGACGGCGGGGAGCCTGCGCGCGCGCGGCATCGAGACCGTGACGGAGCTCGAGGTGGGCCCGGCGGCGCCGACGGTGATCGAGCTCGCGGCGAAGCACTCGGCCGACCTGATCGTGCTCGGCACCCGGGGCCTGACCGGCTTCCGCCACCTGCTCCTCGGCAGCACGGCGCAGCACGTGGTGCAGAAGGCGCGCTGCCCGGTGCTCGCCGTGCATCCCGACGACGCGGAGAAGCACCGCGCGATCCGCACGATCCTGGTGCCCACGGACTTCTCCGAGGGAACGGAGAGCGTGCTCCGGGTGGCCGGAAACATCCTCCGCCCCGAGAAGGACGCCCGGCTGATCCTTCTCCACGCCTACCACCTGCCGGTCGAGTTCACGGCGCTCGGCACCGTGCCGATGACGCCGCGCCTCTATGCCGACGCGGCCGAGCAGGCGCGTGCGAAGCTCGAGGATCTGGCCAAGCCGCTCCGCACGCTCGGGATCCGCGTGGAGACCGTGGCGCGCGAGGGCTACCCGCCGACTGTGATCGAGGAGGAGGCGCGCGCCCAGCAGGTGGATCTGATCGCCATGGGCACCCACGGCCGCTCGGGCCTGCGCCACCTGCTCCTCGGCAGCACGGCGGAGCGCGTGGTCCAGCACGCCCCCTGCCCCGTGCTCACGCTGCGCCGCGCCGAAGCCTGAGTCCGCACCGCGGCGCGCTCGCCCGCGACGTGCGCGCAGGCCCGCCGAGCGGAGCCCGGCCGCTCGCCGTGCTAGGGTTCGCGCCCGCGGAGAGGTGCCGGAGTCCGGTTGAACGGGCCTGACTCGAAATCAGGTGTACCCGTAAGGGTACCGGGGGTTCGAATCCCTCCCTCTCCGCCATCCTTGCCGGCGCCGATCCCACGAATCCCGGGTGCATCCGCCAGGCTCCAAAGCGGCGGTCGGGCGTTCACGCGAGCAGAACCGCGACGATGCCGGTAACGAAGATTCCGTCGAAGGTGCCGGCACCGCCGATCGAGGCCACCGGCGCGCCCATGCTGCGGAGCTGCCGGAGGTTCATCAGGTCGGCGCCCACGAGGGTGCCGATCGTGCCGCCCACGTAGGCCGCGGCGGCGCGCACGTCCGGCGCGAGGATCCACGCGGCCGCCGCGGCGGCCAGAGGCGGAACGAGCGTGGGGAT
>JAWOLJ010000031.1:0-36301 GCA_033853555.1 Myxococcota bacterium | reverse complement strand
GACGGGGCCGCCGGGAGCCGAGCTCGGCCGGCGCGACCGGCCGCGACGCGGGCGCCACGGCCGGGGCGCGCGGGTCGCGCAGGCGGGCCTCGAGCTCGCCCTCCGCGAGCAGGCCTCGCTCGCCCAGCAGGAGCTCGAGCGCGCGCAGCCAGCGCCCGTAATAGCCGACACTCAGATAGGTGAGCGGGGGAAGGCGCTCGATCGCGTGCCGGAAGGCATCGATGTTGGCGACGCCGAGGGCCAGCGCGAGGTTGGCCAGGCCGAAGATCCGGCCCTCCCAGGGCGCATGGAACACCGGCTCGTTCGCTTCTCGCTCCACGCGACCGAAGCCGTCCATCCCGCCGAGATCGTGGATCCCGTTCAAGTGCGGACCAGCCCCGCCTCCCGCAGCGCGGACTCGATCAGCTCCTTCACGCCCGGCGCGAAGCGGAACGAGAGATGGGAGCCCTGATACCACAGGATGCGCGGCCGATCCCAGTGCACCCAGAGGTCCCGCACCTGGTCCGGCGGCACCAGGCGGTCGGAGACCGCCGCGAAGAGCGTGCGGCGCTCGCGCGGGAGCTTCGGCGCGATGGCGAGCGGGGAGACCACGCGCATCACCTCGCTCACCTCGTCCTGCACGATGCCGAGCTTCTCCAGGTGGCGGAGCTGGAGCGGCGGGCCATGGCGCCAGAACAGGCGCGTGAAGTCCACCGCGGGGATGCCCGGGACCGCGCAGGCCAGCCCGTCCTCCAGCGAGGCCAGGAGGGCCGTGTTGTAGCCGCCGAGGGAGAGGCCGTGCACGCCGATCTGTCTCGCCCCCTGGGCTCGCACCCAGGAGAGCAGCCGTCGCACGTCCCACATCGCCTGGGCTTCGGCGTGCACGCTGTCCAGGGTGTCGCCGGCGAGGAAGCCGTCGCCGCTGCGCCGTCCCATCTTGCGCAGGCCGTGGAGCGGCAGCACCGGCAGCAGCAGGTTCAGGCCCAGCGCCTCGTGGAGCCAGCGCGGCGGGAAGGCGCCGAAGTCGATCAGCGGCCAGCCCATCTGATAGCCGTGGATGCAGACCAGCCAGGGTCGCGACGCATCCCGGTGACGCATCACCCAGGCATGGGCGGTCTGGTTGGCGGCGTAGGAGAGCCAGCGCTGGCGACCCGGCTCCTCCGCGTACGGCTCGTAGGCGCTCTCGAACGAGAGATGCTCGAAGGCGATGCCGCGGCTCTCGGCCGGTCGGATCTCCGGGCCGACGAGCGGCGGCGGCGCCGCGTGATAGCGCTCGGGCTTCTCCAGCCAGCCGCGCTCCTCGAAGCGCTCGCGTGCCTCCGTCACCTCGCGCAGGATGCGAGGTCGCGCGCTGGGGCCCGGCACGGGGTTGGTGACGTGGATCGTGGCGAGGAGCGCGTCGTCGAGCGCCACGGCCGCCGCCAGGCGCAGCGACGGCTCGGGCTCCGGCACGTCCTCCACGTGGGGCTCCTGCCGTACCGAGATCGCCCCCGCCGCCAGGAACGACGCCGCCGAGAGCAGGAGCAGCGCGGTCCCGATCCCCGGGCGCGCCGCCAGAAAGGCGGAGAGCGAAAGCAGGACCCCGAGCACGCCTCCCAGGGCGCCGAACTGCGGGATGCGCACGTCGCCCGGCCAGAGCAGGCCGGCCACGCCGGAGGCGAGCAGGAGGCAGCCCGGGGCCACCGCCAGCAGGAAGCCCATCGGCCCGAAGCTCTCGGCATACCAGAGCCACAGCAGCCCGGCCACGATCGGCACCCACGCCTCGCCCGCGAATCGCGGCTGATCGAACATGGACGCGCGCAGCGCCGGATCCCGTCGGCCTCGACTGCCATCCTGACTCAAGTGCTCCGCTCCTCGTCACTCACGCCATGCGCGCGGACAGCCACCGTGCTGCCTGCTCCCGCAAGGCGTCCCGAAACTGCGGGTGCGCCACGGCCACGAGGGCCTCCGCCCGCTCCGCCACGCTGTGACCCACCAGCTCGGCGGCGCCCCATTCCGTCACGACCACGTCCACGTGGTGACGCGGCGTGGTGACGATCCCGCCTTCCGGCAGCGCCGCCACCACCCGCGAGACCAGCTCGCCGCCCGCCCGCGCCGTGGAGGGGACGCAGATCAGCGAGCGCCCACCCTCGGCGTGGACCGCCCCCACCACGAAATCCTCGTGGCCTCCGATCCCCGAGTACTGGCGCGCGTTCAGGCTGTCGGCCGCCACCTGCCCGGCCAGGTCGATGGTGAGAGCGCCGTTCAGCGACACCATGTTGCGGTTGCGCGCGATGATCGCGGGGTCGTTGATCGCGCCCACCGGCAGGAAGCGCACCGCCTCGTTCCCGTCCAGCCACTTGTAGAGCTCCTCGCTCCCCATGGCGAAGGTGACCGGCGAGAAGCCGTCGTAGACGCCCTTGCGGTTGCTGACCTTGCCGGCCTGATGAAGGCGCATCAGGCCGTTGGTAAACATCTCCGTGTGGATGCCGTAGTCGCCCCCCGAGCCCTCCGCCAGGACCTCGGCCACCGCGTTCGGGATGCCCCCGATCCCCGTCTGGAGCGTGGCGCCGTCCGGGATGTAGTCGCTGGCGTGGCGGGCGATGGCGCGCTCGACGTCGTCCGGCGGCGCATCGGGCAGCGTGATGGGCGCCGCGTCTCCCTCCACCAGCAGGTCGATCTCCGACACGTGCAGCCGGTGCGGATGCTCCGGCGGGAGACCGACGGTGCGGGGCAGGCGCGGGCTCGTCTCCACCACGAGGAGCCGGTCGGGATCGCGCCCGGCGCGGTGCAGCTCCTCCACGGTGGCGCCCGCGTGCAAGGAGAGCGAGACCCAGCCGTCGGCGTCCGGCGGCGCGGCGAAGGTCGCCATCACCCGGGGCGCGTAGCGTCGCGCCAGCTCCTCGAAGCGGCGGAAGTCCGCGGGCACGAACTGCACGTCGTGCCCCGCCTGGCGCAACGCGCGCTCCATGGGTCCGTAGAAGCCGGAGAGGAGCGTCACTCCCGGCCGCGTGAAGAGCTTGAAGGGCGCGGTCAGGATGGCGGTGAAGACCCGCAGGTCCTCGAATTCTCCCCGCTCGCCGAGCGCGTGCAGGAAGGACGGGGGCTGTCCGGGGCCGAGGGGCACCGCAACGAAGTCCCGGACTCGGACGTGCTGCGCCGCCTCGGCTGGGCTGACGGTCTTGGGGAGGGGCGGCATGTGCGCGGGGGGTTCTCCTGTCCCAGGGCCGCGGCAAGACGATACTGCCGGAATGCCGCGCGCTGCCACGACGCCTCCCCGACACCGCGGCGGCTGCGCGGGACGATGCCGTCGTTCCCCGGCATGAGCCGTGACCTGCATCACACTTTCCTTGCGCCCGTCCAGGAGCGGCGGCGGCGTAGAATGCGCCGATCGTAGAATCCGCCCATGATGGGAGGACGGAGCCCCGTGTCCCGCCCGGTCCACGAATGCGGAAGCTGGCCGGCCCCGGGAGGGACGTCGCGGGTGATCTTCCTGCTGGACGCCGCCACGCGCCTGGAGCGGCGTCTGCTCCGGGACTGGATCGAGCGGGCCCGTCCCGAGGGCGTGTCGGCGGGGAGCTACGAGGCCATCCCGATCCCCCCGACGAGGCTTCCAGCGCGGCGCCGCGCCCGCCTCCGCCTCGACCCCCGGCTCGAAGCGGCCCTCGCGACCGCCGACGACCCGTTGCTGGCTCCCCTCCGGATCGTCTGGCGGCCCCGGGAGCGCGACGGAGTCCGCGCGGTACGCCTGCGGGACCTCCTGACCTTCGGCGACCCCCGCGATCCCGGCCCGCTGCGCCAGCCCTGGATCGTGCGCCGCGCTCCCGATCGCTGCTGGGTGGCCGCCGGCGAGCCCGCCCTGCTCTCGGAGCTGCGGGGGCGCTGGCGCCAGGCGGCGGGCCGCGACATGGCCGAGACCGTCGGCCTGGCGGAGTTCGTGACGCGGCAGGCCGCGCTCGCCCTCGAGCGCGCCGAGCGCCGGGTCCGCGGCCAGCGCTACAAGGTGCCGCGCTTCGTGCACGAGGAGATCCTCGGGCGACCCGCCTTCCGCGGCGGCGTGGCGCGCCTCGCCCGCGAGACCGGACGCGGCGAGGCGGCGCTGGCGAAGGAGGCCGCCGCCGACCTGCGCGAGATCGCGGCGCGCCACGACCCCTCGGTGATCGACCTGGCGGCGCGCCTGATCCGCTGGCTCTACGGCCGCGGCTACCGCGAGCTCCGCTACGACCGCGGCCAGCTCCAGGAGCTCTACGCCCTGGCTCAGCGACACCCAGTGGTGTTTCTTCCGTCCCACAAATCGAACCTCGACCACCTGGTCCTCCAGTACGCGCTGCACGAGAACCAGTTCCCGCCCAACCACACCGCGGGCGGCATCAACATGAACTTCTTCCCGGTGGGCCCGATCGTGCGGCGGAGCGGCGTCTTCTTCATCCGGCGCAGCTTCAAGGACGACCCGGTCTACAAGCTCGTGCTGCGTTCCTACGTCGACTACCTGATCGAGAAGCGCTTCCCGCTGGAGTGGTACATCGAGGGCGGGCGTTCCCGCTCCGGGAAGCTCCTGCCGCCGCGCTTCGGGCTCCTGGCCTACGTCGTCGACGCCTATCGCCGCGGCAAGAGCGAGGACGTGGTGCTGCTGCCGGTCTCGATCGCCTATGACCAGATCTCCGACGTGGGCGACTACGCGGCGGAGCAGCTCGGCGGCGCCAAGACGCGCGAGAGCTTCGGCTGGTTCCTGGGCGTGGTGCGCCGCCTGGGGCGCCGTTACGGGGACATCCACCTGCGCTTCGGAGAGCCGCTCTCCCTGGCCAAGACCCTGGGCCCGCCCGACGAGCGTGCGGGCGAGCCGGACGAGGACTCGCTGGCGGTGCAGAAGCTCGCGTTCGAGGTGGCGGTGCGCATCAACCGCGTGACGCCCCTGACGTCGATCTCGCTGGTGACGCTGGCGCTCCTCGGGGTCGGGGACCGGGCGCAGAGCGTCGAGGAGACCCGGCGCGCGCTGGAGCCGCTGCTGGCCACGGTGCGCGCCCGTGGCATCCCCACCGCCGGCGAGCTCGATCTGGAGTCGAGCGACGGCGTGAAGCGGGCCCTCGACGATCTCGCCCGCAACGGCGTCGTCACCTGCTTCGCGGAGGGGCCGGAGGCGGTCTACGCCATCGGACCCGACCAGCACCTGGCCGCGGCCTACTACCGCAACACCGTGGTCCACTTCTTCGTGAACGCCGCCATCGCGGAGCTGGCGCTGCTGCGCGCGGAGGACCCGGCGGCGGGAGATCCGGTGGCCCGCTTCTGGGATTCCGCGATGCGGCTGCGCGATCTCCTCAAGTTCGAGTTCTTCTTCTCGGAGAAGGAGCTCTTCCGCGGCGAGCTCCGGCAGGAGCTCGCGCTGCAGGATCCCGACTGGGAGCCTCGCGTCGCGAGCGGGCCGGGCGAGATCCGGGCGCTGCTGCGCCGGATCCGACCCTACACCGCGCATCTTGTGCTGCGCCCCTTCCTCGAGGCGTACCGCGTGGTGGCCGACGCGCTCGAGCGTCGCGATCCAGCGAGACCCGTGGAGGAGGCCGTCTTCCTCCAGGAGTGCCTGGCCCGCGGGCGGCAGTATCGTCTGCAGCGACGCGTGGCCTCGGGCGAGTCGGTCTCGCGCCTGCTCTTCGCCGCCGCGCTCCGGCTGGCCCGCAATCGCGGCCTGCTCGATCCCGCCGCGAGCGACCTCGTCGCGCGACGTCGCGCCTTCGCCGAGGAGATCCGCGAGGCGCTGCGGGGCGTCGAGGCGGTGGAGGCCCTCGCCGCCGGCCGCCGCGCCGGGCTCTTCGACTGAGGCGAGCGTCGGAGCGGATGCGTTCCGCCCGGGAGGATCCGATGGAGCTGGTGGAGCTGGCGCGCGACGTCCATGCGTGTCTGCAGCGCGACGAGGGTCTCGGCTGCAGCAACTCGGGTCTCTTGAACCGCGCGGGCGGCCTGGTGGTGGACACCTTCTGGGACCTCCCTCACACCCGTCGCATGATCGAGCTCTACGCGCGCGTATGGCATGGACCGGCGCGGCGCGTGGTGAACACCCACCACAACGGCGACCACTGCTGGGGCAACCAGTGCTTCCCCGGCGCGGAGATCTGGGCGCATCGCCGCTGCGCCGAGCGCTTCGGCCACGAGTCACCCGCGGCGATGCAGGCGCTGCGCGGCGCGGAGCGGAGCGGCGACCCTGCGCTGGCCGAGATGGCTCGCCTGCTCTCCGGCTGGGACTGGAGCGGCGTGGTGCCGACTCCGCCCGACCACGTCTTCGATGAGGAGCGCGTGAGCTTCGACCTGGACGGGCTCGCGGTGGAGCTGCTCTACGCGGGTCCCGCCCACACCGCGGGCGACGTGCTGGTGCACCTTCCGGGACCGCGCGTGGTCTTCGCCGGCGACGTGCTCTTCCGCCTCTGCACGCCCGTCGGCTGGGAGGGAACCTTCGCGCGCTGGATCGAGGCCTTGGACCGGTTGGTGGCGCTCGATCCCGCGGTGATCGTGCCGGGTCACGGCCCGCTCTGCGGGGTGGAGGGGCCGCGCGAGATGAAGGCGTACCTGGAGTACGTCTTCGCCGAAGCGCGACGCCACTTCGAGGCCGGTCTCTCCGCCCTCGACGCCGCGCGCAAGATCGATCTCGGTCCCTATGCGAGCTGGACCGAGCCTTGGCGCATCGTCCTGAACGTCGAGCGCGCCTATCGCGAGCTGCGCGGCGAGCCCTGGGACGCGCCGATCGACGTGATCGGCGTGTTCCGCTCGGCGCTCACGCTGAAGCTCGAGCGAAGCTGACGCCCGCGTCCCCGAGCGCCGGCTCGGCGCAGCAGGCGCGCGCCGAGCAGCAGGGCCAGGATCGCGGCGTACGCCAGCGGCGGCCGCAGGTCGGCCTTCACCAGCCAGGCGTAGTGCACCACGCCTCCGACCGCCGCCGCATACACCAATCGATGGAGAGAGATCCAGCGCCGGCCCAGGCGTCGCATCCAGCTCCGGGTCGAGGTGACGGCCAGCGGGACCAGCGCGAGGAACGAGGCGAAGCCCACCGTCACGTAGGGCCGCTTGACCACGTCGTCGAACAGCGCCGACGGATCGAGCCCGAGGTCCAGGACGCTCCAGGCGAGGAAGTGCACGACCAGGTAGGAGAAGGCCAGGAGCCCGAGGAGCCGGCGCCAGGGCGCCAGCCAGGACCAGCCCGTGAGGCGCCGCAGCGGCGTCACGGCCAGGCTCGCCAGCAGGAGACGCAGCCCCCAGTCACCGGTGGTGTGCTCGATGGTCTGCACGGGATTCGCACCGAGCGCGTCGTGGAGCGCAGACACGCCCAGCCAGAGCAGCGGCACGCCGGCGAGCAGTCCGGCCAGCGTCCGTCCGACGCGAGGATGAGGTTCGCGCCTCACCAGGCCCTCAGAAGAGCTTCCGCAGGTCCATCCCGCGGTAGAGCCCCGCCACTTCTTCGGCGTAGCCGTTGAAGGGCAGCGTCGGTCGGCGACGCCACTCGCCGATCCGCCGCTCGGTCTTCTGGCTCCATCGGGGGTGGTCGACGTCGGGGTTCACGTTGGCGTAGAAGCCGTACTCGTTCGGCGCCTCGTCGTTCCAGGTGGTGCGGGGCTGCGTCTCCCGCAGCCGGATGGCGACGATCGACTTGATGCTCTTGAAGCCGTACTTCCACGGCACCACGAGCCGCAGCGGCGCGCCGTTCTGCGCCGGGAGATCCCGGCCGTACATCCCGGTCGCCAGGAGCGCCAGCGGATGCATCGCCTCGTCGATGCGCAGCCCCTCGCGGTAGGGCCACTCCAGCGTGTCGGTGCGCTGCTCCGGCATCTGCTCGGGATCGAGGAGCGTCTGGAACTCGACGAAGCGCGCGCGCGAGCCGGGCTCGAAGCGCTGGAGCAGCTTCCCGAGCGGGATCCCTCGCCAGGGGATCACGACCGACCAGGCCTCCACGCAGCGCAGGCGGTAGACGCGATCCTCGGGGGTGAAGGGCCGCAGCAGGTCCTCGAGCGCGAGCTCGCCCGGCTTCGCCACCTCGCCCTCGATCCGCACGTGCCACGGGCGCGTGCGCAGCAGCTTCGGCGCGCGGTGGGCGGGATCCTCCTTGCCCGTTCCGTACTCGTAGAAGTTGTTGTAGGCGCTCACCTTCTCGAAGGGCGTGATCTCGTCGGCCGGCGGCGCATCGGAGCCGGACGCGCTCTCGCTCCCGCCACAGGCCGCCAGCAGGGCGCCGGCGGCCGTGGCCGCGATCCCGCGCAGGAACTCGCGGCGGCGCAGCCAGAGGGCTTCGCCGGTGATCTCGCTCGGGCGGGGCTCGCTGGCCGGCCGGATCCGGATCTGCACGCACGTCCTCCCGGGCGGCGGCGCCGCCCCTCCGCCGCGATCCCTGCGCCGCCCCCTTGGATGCCGCCCCCGTGGCCACGTCGCAGGGACGCTACCGCAGGCTCTTCGCCCCGCCGGGGAGGCTCGGCTGGCGGCCGCGTCGACGCAGGCAGAGCCGCCGGTACGCGAAGGCCCGCTCGAGGAAGCTCTCGCGCAGACGCGGATCCTGGAGGCGGCCCTCCTCCTCCACCGGAAGCCCGGGGAAGCGCTCGAGCAGCGCCGCGGCGAAGAGACCGCGCCCATCGCGCGTCACGCTTCCGCTCGCGTGGTGGACGCGCACGCGCTCCAGGCCGCAGCTCGGCGAGTCCGTCTTCAGCACGTAGCCCGCGAGGTCGAGCGCCTCGAGCTCGGCCACGCGACGCGCGGCGAAGGCCGTCATGGCGCGGGTGTGGTCGGCGCCGCTGCTCGCGCCGCGCATGCGCGGCCCGCCGCGCGCCGCCTCGAGCCGCACCGCCTCGCGCGGGACGCCCATCCCGAGCTCCACCTCGGGACACACGGGCACCCACTCGACGAAGCGGCCGAGGCCCTCCACCAGCGAGGGATCGCGCTTGTGTCCGCCGTCCCAGCGCACGGCGGAGCCGAGCAGACAGGCCGAGACGCCGACCCGCAGCGGGGCGTCGCCGGAAGCCGTCGAGGAAGGCATGGGATCGATGGTATCGTGACGCGCCGCATGCGACCCGGTGTCCCGATCCTCCAGTTCCTGGGTGCGGCCGGCACCGTCACCGGAAGCCGCTTCCTGGTCGAGACGCCGCAGGCCCGGGTGCTGGTGGATTGTGGCCTGTTCCAGGGCCTGAAGGCGCTGCGCCTGCGCAACTGGGCGCCCTTCCCGGTGGAGCCGCAGAGCATCGACGCCCTGCTCGTGACGCACGCTCACGTCGACCACGTGGGCTACACGCCGGCGCTGGTCCGCGACGGCTATCGCGGGGAGATCCTCGCCACCGCCAACACGCACGCGCTGGCGCGGATCGTGCTGCCGGACGGAGGGCGCCTCCAGGAGGAGGACGCGGCCTACGCCAACCGCAAGGGCTTCTCCAAGCACACCCCGGCCCTCCCGCTCTACACCGAAGAGGATGCATGGCGCGCGCTCGGCCGCTTCCGCGAGCTGGACTGGGGGCGACGCATGGAGGTGGCGCCCGGCGTGAACGCGACCTTCCGGCCCTCGGGCCACATCCTGGGGGCCGCGACCCTGACGCTCGAGATCGCGGGCAGCGCCCCGCGCACGGTGGTCTTCAGCGGCGATCTCGGGCGCAGCGCGCATCCACTGCTGCGGCCGCCGACGGCGCCGCCCGCGGCCGACGCCATCGTGATCGAGTCCACCTACGGCGACCGCGAGCACGAGGACGAGGCGACCGCGACGCAGCGCCTGGCGGACGTGCTCCACCGCACGGCGGCCCGCGGCGGGATGGTGGTGATCCCGGCCTTCGCGGTGGACCGCACCGAGGTGATCCTGCTGCACCTGCGCGAGCTGATGCGTTCGGGGCGTGCGCCCGAGCTTCCGGTGTACGTGGACAGCCCGATGGCCCTGGCGGCGCTCGCGGTGTATCGCGAGGCGCTGGCCCGCCGCGACCCCGAGCTGCGCGACGGTCTCGCCGCCGATGGCGACCCGTTCGATCCCGGACACCTGATCGAGACGCGCGAGGTGGCCGAGTCGCTGGCGATCAACGCGCAGCGCTTCCCGTCGGTGATCGTCTCCGCGTCGGGAATGGCCACCGGCGGACGCGTGCTGCACCACCTGGCCCAGCGCCTGCCGGATCCACGCAACACCGTGGTGCTGGCGGGCTTCCAGGCCGAGGGCACGCGCGGCCGGAGCCTGCTCGAGGGCCAGCGCACGCTGAAGCTGCTGGGGCGCTACGTGCCCGTGCGCGCCGAGATCGTGGAGATCGGCGCCTTCTCCGTGCACGCCGATCGCTCCGAGCTCCTGTCCTGGCTGCGTGCGGCCGAGGGGCCCCCGGGGTCCGTGCTGGTGGTGCACGGCGAGGCGGCGGCGGCCGACGCCCTGCGCAGCGGGGTGGAGGGCCAGCTCGGGCTGGCGGCCGCGGTGGCGCGCGACGGCGAGCGGGTGCGAGTCGGCTGAGCGACGCGAGGGCGAAGGCGGAGAGGAGGAGAGATGAGCAGCACGACCAGCGGCGGGAAGTCGCCGCTCTCGGGGCGACGCGCTCTGGTGACGGGAGGATCGCGGGGCATCGGCCGCGGCATCGCCCTCGCGCTGGCGGAGGCGGGCGCCGACGTGGCCATCGGCTACCGCCGCGAGGCGCAGGCCGCCGCGGAGGTGGTGGACGCGATCTCCGGCCACGGCCGGCGCGGGCTCGCGCTGCCCGCCGACGTCCGCGATGGCCCCGCGGTGGCCGCGATGGTCCGGCGCGCCCACGACGAGCTCGGCGGCCTCGACGTGGTGGTCGCCAACGCGGGCGTGGCCACGCGCTTCCAGCCGCTCCACGAGGTCGAGCCGAGCTACTGGCAGCGCGTGCTGGACATCGATCTCAACGGCGTCTTCCACACCCTGCACGCCGCGCTGCCCTTCCTGCGCTCGCAGCGCGCGGGGGTGATCCTCACCGTGTCGTCGATCGCCGCCGACGCCTGCGGTGCGAACGGCGGCCCCTACGTCGCGGCCAAGTGCGCGGTGAACGGGATCACCAAGGTGGTGGCGCGCGAGAACGCCGCCTTCGGCATCCGCGCCAACGTGATCGCGCCGGGACTGATCGCGACCGACATCGCCGACGGCATGCTGGAGGCGCACGGCGACCGCATCGTGCAGGCGATCCCGCTGCGGCGCATGGGCACGCCGCAGGAGTGCGGCCGCCTCGCGGTCTATCTCGCCTCCGACGACGCCGCGTGGATCACGGGCAAGGTGTTCCGCATCGACGGCGGCCAGTGGTGAGCGCGGCGAGCGGTGGCTCGCCGCTCAGCTCTCGCGCGGGGGAGACGCGGCCGCGCGGGCCACGGCGGCCAGCAGATCGCTTCGCGCGTAGGGCTTGCGTACGAAGCCCGCCAGTCCCTCGGGCAAGACGCGGCGCGACATCTCGGCCTCGCCCCACCCGCTCGTGAGGAGCACGCGCGCGTCGGGGTTGATGCGCACGATCTCCCGATGGGCTTCCACTCCGTCGAGCGTCGGCATCGTGGTGTCCATCAGCACGCAGATGAAGTCCTTGGGCCGCTCGGCGAATCGGTCCAGCGCCTCGCGGCCGTCGCGGGCGACGATCACGGAGTAGCCCGCGCTCTCCAGGATGCGCTGGGCGAGGTTGCGCACCATCTCCTCGTCGTCGGCGACCAGCACCAGGCCCGCCCGCGGCTTCGACTCCCGCGTCGCCTCCTCGGGGCCAGCGGGCCGCTCGGCCGCGCCGCTCGCCACCGGAAGCCAGACCTCGAAGCTCGAGCCCGCGCCCGGCCGACTCTCCACGCGCATCGCGCCGCGATGCGCCCGCACGATTCCCAGTGTGGCCGCCAGCCCGAGACCGCGCCCGGCGAACTTCGTGGTGAAGAAGGGCTCGAAGATCCGTCCGCGAGTGTTCGGATCCATGCCGGGGCCGTCGTCGACGACGCGCAGAGCGACGAAGCGTCCCTCCGCCACGCCGGGCCCCGCCAGCGCGGCGGCGAGCTGCTCTCGCGTGACGGTGCGCACCTCCGTCGTCACCGAAATATGTCCCTGGGCCTCGTCGATGGCCTCCGCGGCGTTCAGCACCAGGTTCATCACCACCTGGCCGAGCTGGGTGGGATCCCCCTCCACGGCGGGCAGGCCCTCCGCCAGCGAGGCCTCGATCACGATCTTGCGCGATACGGTGGAGGCGAGGAGCCGCGTGGTGTCGCCCACCACCTGGTTCAGGTCGACTCGCTCGACGACGAAGCGCCCCCGGCCGGCGTACGCCAGCATCTGCTGCGTGAGGTCGGCCGCGCGCTTCGCGGCGAGCTGGATCTGCTCCAGACCCTCGCGCGCGGGCGCGCCCGCGGGAAGCTCGTCCAGCGCGAGCTCGGCGTTGCCGAGGATCGCCACCAGCAGGTTGTTGAAGTCGTGGGCCACGCCGCCCGCCAGGATGCCCAGGCTCTCCAGCTTCTGGGCCTGTTGCACCCCCCGCTCGAGCTCGCGCTCCCGCGCCTCCGCCCGACGCCGATCGGTGATGTCGCGGACCACGGCGATCACCTCGTCCCGTCCGCTCGGCACGACCCGCGCCTCGAAGTGACGCTCGTCGCCCGGAAGGCTCAGGCGCTCCTCCACCGAGCGCAGCACGTGCGTCGCCAGCACGCGCTCGATCTCCTGCTGGCCGCGCCGTGCGGCGTCCTCGGGGAGCACCTCGGCCAGGCGCCGGCCGAGCACGGACTCGCGCGGGATGGGCGGCCGATAGCCCGGCGGCAGGTGCACGTCCAGGAAGGTCCCGCGGCGATCGAAGCGGACGATCATGTCGGGCACCGCGGCGAGCAGCGCCCGCGTCTCCGCCTCCGAGCGCCGCACGTTCTCCTCGGCGCGGCGCCGTACCTCGACCTCCTGCGAGAGCTCGTAGTTCGAGCGGCGAAGCGCCCGCCGCAGCTGCAGGCCCTGGACGTACGCCGCCGCGAACGTGGTCACCAGCAGACCGAGCGCCAGCACCGTCCACGGCCGCCAGCTCGTCACGGCGAGGAGCCGACGCGCGGTGGGTCGCAGCCGCAGCGTCCAGGTGCGACCTCCGGCCTCGACGCGACGCTCGATCGTGCCGACGCCGAGGCCCAGGAAGCGATGGACGACCGCGTCGACGGTGCTCTCGCGCGTGAACCGACCGCCCACCGGCTCGCCGCCCTGGACGCCGCTGTCGAAGACCTCGATCTGGAGGCCGCCGTCCTGCGCCCGGTCCAGGGCCGGAGCGAGGATCACCTCCGGGCGCAGCAGGGCGACGGCGAAGCCGCGCAGGCGCTCGCGCCGCTCCGCAACGGTTCGCGGCGTCGGGCCGTTGGTGTAGATCGGCCAGAAGGTGAGGATGCGCGGCAGCGAGCCCGGCGGATCCTGCACCAGATGGAGCGGCGGCGTGGTGGCCGGCTCGCCGGTGTCGCGCGCGAGCTCCAGGGCGGCGCGACGCCGCGGCTCGGAGCCGAGATCGAAGCCGAGCGCCCCCGCGTCCTGGGCGACCGGCCCGACGAAGGCCACCGGGAAGTACTCCGGTCGCTGCGCCGCAGGCCGAGAGGCGCCCGCACCATCGTCCTCGTGGATCGGTCGGCCGCCTCCGCCGGAGCGGCTGCGCTCGAAGGCCGCGCGCTCCGCGTCGCGCACCCGAGGCACCCACTCCAGCGCCCGCAGCCCCGGCCGGTCCTCCAGCAGCAAGGTGGAGAAGACGGCGAAGCGGGCCTCGTCCACCTGGTCCGACGCGCTCCAGAGCGCCTGCAGCGCGCGAAGCGGCTGCCAGGCCCGCGTGAGATCGCGGTGCACCTCGTCGGCGACGACCTCGGCCCGGAAGTCGAAGCCCCGCCGCAGCTCACGGGCCTCGACCGCCCGCTCGGCCAGGAAGCCCCCGATCGAGAGCAGGCTCCCGAGGAGGAGGACGATCCCGATGAGTGCCGAACGCTTGATGGCACGCCTCCACGCTCACGAGGGCGCGGCCCCCACGTTCGCGCGGGAGCCGCCGCGGCGTCAACGCCCGGCTCGGGGGCGGCGCGAAGGGCGCATTCACGCGACATTGAGGTCCGCGCTCCCGGGCTCGGGGGGCGGCGGAGGACGTCGATGGATCTCGGACTCTCGGGACGAAGGGCGATCGTGACCGGGGCCAGCCGGGGCATCGGCCGCGCGGTGGCGGAGACGCTGGCCGCGGAGGGCGTCCAGGTCGCGCTCTGCGCCCGGGGCGAGGCGGGGGTGAAGGAGGCCTGCGAGGCCCTGGCGCGGCGCGGCGTGCGAGCCTTTGGGCGCGCGCTGGACGTGCGCGACGGCGATGCGCTGCGGGCCTGGGTGGCCGAGGCGGCGGGGCAGCTCGGCGGGCTCGACGTGTTCGTGAGCAACGTCTCGGCCATGGCCGGGCAGGGCGAGCAGGCCTGGCGCGACAACTTCGAGATCGACCTCATGGGAACGGTGCGCGGCTGCGAGGCCGCCCTCCCTTTCCTCGAGAAGTCGGACGGCGGAAGCATCGTGATCATCGGCACGACGGCCGCCGTCGAGGCGATCGGCGGTCCCCCGGCGAGCTACGGCGCGCTCAAGGCGGCCCTGCTGAACTACGCCAGCAACCTCGCGCTGTTCGTGGCCGGGAGGGGCGTCCGCGTCAACACGGTGTCACCCGGGCCGGTCTACTTCGAGGGCGGCGTGTGGGCGCAGATCGAGCGCGCGCTGCCGGCGATCTATCAGGCCACCCTGAGGGCCTGCCCGCAGGCCCGCATGGGCCGGCCGGACGAGGTGGCGCGTGCCGTCGCCTTCCTGGCGAGCCCGGCCGCGAGCCTGGTGACGGGCGCGAACCTCGTGACCGACGGTGGCTTCACGCGCCGTGTGCAATTCTGAGGCAGCGCATGGTGCGCGGCGGGATCGAGGGGGCGAAGCTCGACCACGTGGCCTGCGGCGTGGAGAGCATCGTGGAGGCGGCCCGCTTCGTGGCGGGTGTGCTCGGCGGCGAGCCGTGGCTCGGCGGGCCGAGCATCCACTTCGTGTTCGCCCAGTGGCGCTTCGAGGGTGGGGGCCTGCTCGAGCTGATCGAGCCGGCCGGGCCTCCGAACGGCTTCCTGCGCCGCTTCCTCTCCAGCCGGGGTCCCGGCGTGCATCACGTCACCTTCAAGGTGGAGGACCTCGCGCTCGCCTGCGAGCGGGTGCGCGCGGCCGGCCTCGACGTCGTGGGCTTCGACGACTCGTCGCCCGGCTGGAAGGAGGCCTTCGTCCATCCGAAGCAGGCCCAGGGCGTGGTGGTGCAGCTCGCCGAGTCGCATCCCGAGCTCGACGGCGGGGGGAACGAGCCCTGGGCCTTTCCGCCCTCTCCGCCCGGCCCGGCGCCGGCGCCGCCGCCCGTGCGCCTGGTCGGGCTGCACCTCGCCGCGCGCGATCTGCGGGCCGCGCAGCGCCAGTGGGGCGAGCTCCTGGGCGGCACCGCGTCGCGACGTGGCGAGGACCTGGTGTTCATCTGGCCCGACTCCCCGCTCCGCATCCGCGTGTCGCCCGACCCCGAGGGACCCGAGGGCCCGCGCGCGCTCGAGCTCGCGACGGCGCGCCGGCTGGAGCTACCGCCGGGCCCGCACCCCGCGCTGGGCGCACGCCTCGAACGGGTCGCTTCCTAGGAACGGGGCGCGGCGGGGGGCTCCGCGTCGCAGTTGCCGGTGTCTTGCCGTACGCGGGGTCACAGCCTCGGATCGGGCATTCCCCTACCGTCCTGGCATGGCCGAAGTGCGGACCTACGAGGCACCGGACCTGGACCGCGCCAAGGAGAAGCTGCGCGCCGACGTCGCGGCGATGGCGACCCGCGGGCTGCGGCCGACCTGGACGGTGTGGGTGCAGGGCCGGTCGGGCTGGCTGCGCCGCCGGAGCGGCGAGCTCGTGGTGCAGTTCGACCCGATCCGACCGCCCGAGACGCCGGCACCGAACGCGCTGCATACCCTGCTCTCGCCGCTGACCGTGAAGCTACGGGACCTGCTCGCCGCCCAGGCGGAGTTCGAGCGGGAGCTGGCGGAGCTGCGCGAGAGCCGCGGCGGGGAGTCGCCCTTCCGCGGGCTCGCCGTTCTGCGCGAGCGCCGTCGGCGACGGCGGGAGCTCGAGCGCCGCAGCCACCGCGTCGAGGCCCTGGTCCGCGAGATCGAGCTCGAGCTCGCGAAGCTCGAGCGTCTGCGCGAGCGATAGCGCGCTCGCTCTGACACAAGTCCATTCTGCCCGCCACCTCCTCCCGGTGGTCGATCACCGGGAGGGACACCGATGCGAGCCGCCGCGCTGCGCCTCGTTCTCGTCGTGGCGACGCTCCTGCTGGCGAGCTGCGGGCCGCGGGTGCGCATCGTCGCACCCGTCGATCGCTCGGTGGCCGACGCCTCCGGCGACGTTCCGGTCTCGATCGATCTCGTGAGTCCGCTCCCGCCGGGCGGGAAGCTGCGGCTCCAGCTCCTGGTGGGGGTCGATCCGCAGCCCGCCGATGGGCTCCCGCACCCCGCTCTGCACGACCTCGATCTCTCCCGCTTCACCCTGGCGGGGACGAGCCTGACCGGCAGCCTCCACGCGTCCGATCTGCTGGTCGGCCGGAGCTGGCTCTTCGTGAGCGTCGACCGCAGCGGGCACGGGCTCTGGGGGCCGGCGGACTCGGCGAGCTTCTCCTGGGAGCCCGGGATCGACCTCACCAGCGCCGACCGCTGCGACTTCCTCGACGCCGGGCGCTGCCTCTTCCCCTTCCCCAACGACTGGTTCACGGTGGCCGATGCGGCGACCGACACCGGAAGGCGGATCGACCTGGCACGGGACTCCATGCCGGCGAACGCGAGCGGCGTCCACATCGATCCCGCCGAGTGGAACCGCGGCGATGGCTTCAGCCCGGGTCCCCTGATCCTCACGCTGGTGCCGCAGCTCGACCTCGCCCAGACTGGGGCCGCACCCATCACCGACATGCAGCAGGCGGTGGAGGACCCGGACTCGCCGGTGGTGCTGATCGACGCGAAGAGCGGGAATCGGGTTCCGCTGTGGGCCGAGCGCGACGTACAGGCGCCATCCCCCGACACCAGCGCGCTCGAGATCCGGCCGGGCGTGAACCTGGCGGACGGCCGGCGCTACATCGTGGCGCTGCGGCGGCTGCGCGACGCGAGCGGCGCGCTCCTCCCGCCCGGCTACGCCTTCCGGCTCTACCGCGACCGCATCCCCACCTACGTTCCGGCCATCGAGACGCGGCGCGCTCACTTCGAGCAGCTCTTCCACGAGCTCGCGGCGGCGGGCGTGGAGCGCGACGACCTGTTCCTGGCCTGGGACTTCACGGTGCGCAGCAAGCGGGACGTCTCGGAGCGTCTGATCCAGATGCGCGACGATGCCTTCGCGTCGCTCGACGGCGCGGCCCCGTCCTTCACCGTGACGAGCGTCGAGGAGAACCCGACGCCCCAGCTCCTGCGTCGGGTGAAGGGCACCTTCCAGGTCCCCCTCTACCTCACGGGCACCGGCGCGCCGGGCTCGCGCCTGGTGCTGGATGCCGATGGCCTCCCGGTGCGCCAGGCGGGAAGCTTCACGGCGCCCTTCCAGTGCAACATCCCGCGCGCGGTGCTGGATGCCGACGGAGTGACGGTGCATCCGGCGCGGGCGGGCATCTACGGACACGGCCTCCTCGGCAGCGAGAGCGAGATCAATCAGGGCCAGCTCCAGGCGCTCTCCAACGACTACGACTACCTGTTCTGCGCCACGAAGTGGGCCGGGATGTCGAGCGACGACCAGCTCAACGTGATCCAGACCATCACGGATCTCTCGAGCTTCCCGACGGTCACGGACCGGCTCCACGAGGGCTTCCTGGCCTTCCTGGTGCTCGGGCGGCTGATGATCCACCCGCAGGGCCTGGCCTCGGACCCGGCGTTCCAGGCGGGCACCTCCCACCTGCCGGTGCTCGATCGCAGCGGCCTCTTCTACGACGGGAACAGCCAGGGATCGATCGCAGGCGGCGGCGTCTCCGCCATCGCGCAAGACTGGACGCAGGCGGTGCTGGGCGTCGCCGGCATGAACTACAGCACGCTGCTGCGCCGGAGCGTCGACTTCGACCTCTTCCTGGGCATCCTCAAGAGCATCTACACCGATCCCCGCGACATCCCGCTCGGCATCGCGCTGATCCAGCTGCCCTGGGATCGGGTCGAGACCAACGGGCACGCCAACCATCTCACGGCCGACACCTATCCCGGCACGCCGCCGAAGCAGATCCTGCTCCACGTGGCCTTCGGCGATCACCAGGTGGCCAACGTCTCGGCCGAGGTCGAGGCGCGCACCATCGGCGCGCGGATCCACCAGCCGGCGCTGGCCCCCGGCCGACACTCGGATGTGCACCCCTACTGGGGGATCGATCCGCTTCCGGATGGGCCGTGGAACGGCTCGGGCATGATCGTGTGGGACAGCGGCACTCCGACCCCGCCCACGGTCGAGCTGCCCCCGGAGCCCCCGGTCTACGGCAACGACCCCCACGAGACCCCGCGCAACCAGCCGGCGGCGCGCTGCCAGAAGTCGAAGTTCCTGCGGGCGGACGGTGCGGTGGTGAACGTGTGCGGAGACGCACCGTGCCTCGCGGTGGATCCGCCGGGGCCCTACCCCCCCTACGACTGCCCGGCCGACTGAGCGGGCTCGAGAGGGGGACGCGAGCGGCCGGCCGAGTCACCGCCGCCGCGGGGAGCTAAGATGCCGGCGCCATGTCGCAGGCCGTCGCTCCGCCGCAGACCCCGATGCCGCTGCCCCGGCTCGCACGGGTGCTCTGCACCACCGATCTCACGGAGCTCGGAAACCGCGCGGTTCCCTACGCCTACGCGCTGGTGGCCGAGGGCGGCCTGGTGCGCCTGCTCCACGTGATCGACGTCCATCCCACGCCGAGCCCGCTGGTGCCGCACTACACCCGGGAGGGCCACGAGAGCGAGGCCGATCGGCAGCGGCGAGAGGAGGAGGCGACGGAGCGGCTGCGCGCGCTGGTGCCCGCGGAGGCGGCGGAGCGGCGGATCCGCACCGAGGTGCGGGTCGTCGGCGCGCTCGATCCGGCGCGCGTGATCCGCGAGCAGGCCGACCTTCTGGATGCCGACGCGATCTGTCTGGCGTCGCGCAGCCGCCCCGGGCTCTCGAGCACGATTCTCGGCTCGGTCTCCCTCGACGTGCTGCGCGATACCTCGCATCCGGTGCTGCTGATCCGCCCCCCCGCCGGGTCCTAGGCGCGCCGGCGGCTGCGCCGCCGGACACCCGAGCTACAGCCCCGCGTTCTTCAGCCTGTTGGCGTGGGCGCGGTAGATCGACTGCGGGCTGGCCTCGAAGATCGACACCAGCCCCAGCACCTGGTTCACCTCGTCCAGGTGGTTCTGGAAGTAGTTGTCGCGGATCACCGTTCCGAAGTGCGAGCTGCAGCGGCCCACCAGCCCGTCGTTCGACTCGGGGTACACCGTCGAGGTGAGGGCCAGTACCGGATCCGAGATGTCGAGCGCGTTGGTGAGGATCCCGGTCCCCGACCACGAGTAGAAGAGCTGGCCGCCGTTGCCTGACGCGGCGCCCGAGCCGCAGGAGGTGGTCGGAACGCCCGCCGGGTAGCTGGCGTTGAAGGTGGCGGCGCCGGCGCTCGTCAGCGAATCGAGCGCTGCGATGGCATCCAGCGGATTCTGGTGTCCCGTGAGGAGATCGAGCACCGTGCCGAGGGAGTTGGCGAGGAAGGCCAGCACCTCCTCGGTGAAGGAGCCGCTCTGCACCCGGGCGCGCAGCCAATCGGCGAGCGCGGCGCCCTTGTGGGGCGTCGCGACCGTCGTCACCGAGGCCACGAGATCCGGCCGCACCGCCGCCACGTAGCGCACGTCGAAGCCGCCCTGGCTGTGGCCGATCAGGTTCACCTTCTGCGCTCCGGTGGTGGCGAGGATGTTCTGCACCTGCGCCAGCAGCTGCTCGCCGCGCTCCTGCGGCGTGTTGAAGGGGCTGACGTCGGTCACGAAGACCGTTGCGCCGCCGTCCTCGAGCGCGCTCTCGAGCCCATACCAGTAGTCGAGCACGCCGAAGAGCGTGTCGAAGCCGGCGAGGCCGTGACACAGCACGATCGGATAACGGGTCTTGGTGTAGTTGCAGTTGAAGAGGCAGAAGGCTCCGGCACGCGAAGCGCTGAACGGAATCGCGAGCGCGAAGAGCAGGATTCCGAGAGCGAAGGCCGGGATGCGGCGCATGGGTTCCCCTTCCTCGTGGACCGGCCCTCCCGCCGCGGACCCCGCGCCGCGGTGTCGGGCCGCGCTTTCCCCACGCGATTAGACCACGATCGGACCGGTGTCGGGAAGCAGGAGATGCGTCTCCCGCTCGGGAGCGTGCCGGCCGCGCGCTAGCATCCGGCTCGAGGCGGTGGGAGGAGACGGTGGCAGCCAGGAAGCAGCGACGCGATCCGCGGGCGAAGACGAGCTCGAAGCCCGGGCGAACACTGTTCAGTGGGGGCCGGGGCTCTCGGAGCGCGCTCCGGAGGAGCGGACGGGCGCGGCCCGCGAAGGCCGAGCGAGCGGCGGCCACGCGCACGCGCGCCTTGCGGCTCCCCCCGGACGTGCGGCCCGTCGCCTACGACCTCCGGGTGGAGGTGGACCCCGCCAGCGGCGACGCCTTTCGCGGGACGGTCGCGATCCGGCTCCGACTCGAGCGCGCTCGTCGCGCGCTCGAGCTCCACGCGGCGGACCTCTCGCTCGCCAACGCGCGCGTCGAGGCCGGAGGGGGCGAGCGTCCGGCGGGGCTGCGGCTGCGACCCGCCACCGAGAGCGTCGAGATCCGCCTCGCGCAGGCCGTGCCGGCGGGCGAGGTCGTGCTGCGCCTCGACTTCTCGGGGGAGCTGCGCGGCGACCTGCGGGGGCTGTATCGGGCCGCCTCGGGCGAGCGACGCTACGCCTTCACCCAGCTCGAGGCGGCCGACGCCCGGCGCTTCTTCCCATGCTTCGACGAGCCCGCGTTCAAGTCTCGTTTCACGCTGCACGTCACCACGGCGAAGCGACACACGGTCCTGTCGAACTCGCCCGCTCTGCGCGAGGAGCCGCTCGACTCCGGGCGCAAGACGGTCCACTTCGCCGAGACGCCACCCCTCTCCACCTACCTGGTGGCGCTCTGCGTGGGCGAGCTCGAGGGGTCCCCTCCGGAGCACGTGGGCCCGACGCCGATCCGTGTCTGGCACGTGCCGGGCAAGTCGCACCTCACGGCGTTCGCGCTGGAGGCGGCGCGGGAGAGCCTGCTCCGCCTCGAGCGCTACTTCGATCTCCCCTACCCCTACGCGAAGCTCGACTTGGTGGCGGCTCCCGATTTCGAGGCCGGCGCGATGGAGAACGCCGGCTGCGTGCTGTTCCGGGAGACGCTTCTGCTGGCGGATCCGGCCAGCGCGAGCCTCGCGGAGAAGAAGCGGGTGGCGGAGGTGATCTGCCACGAGCTCGCCCACATGTGGTACGGCGACCTCGTCACCATGGCGTGGTGGAACGACCTCTGGCTGAACGAGGCCTTCGCCACCTGGATGGCCTTCACCATCGTCGACCAGTGGCGTCCGGACTGGAAGCTCTGGCTGGACTTCGAGCACCATCGCTCGGCGGCGCTCGGGCTGGACGCGCTGGACCACACGCATCCCATCTACGTGGAGGTGCGCACGCCGGCCGACGCCACGCAGAACTTCGACCTCATCACCTACGAGAAGGGCGCCTCGGTGGTGCGCATGATCGAGCGCTACCTCGGCGCCGAGGCCTTCCGGGCCGGGGTGCGCCTCTACATCCGGCGTCATCGCGAGGCGAACGCGGTGGCGTCCGATCTGTGGAACGCCCTGGCCGAGGCCGCGGGCGAGCCGGTGGAGCCGGTGGTGAGGGCCTGGATCGAGCGGCCGGGCTTCCCGCTGCTGGCCGTCCGACGCACGCCCCGGGGCGACGCGCTCGAGCTGCGGCAGGAGCGCTTCTTCGCGCGACCGGGTCGCCGCGCCGCGGCTCGCTGGCCGGTGCCCTGGGTGGCGCGGATCGGCGAGGCGACCGGCGGCGTGCGCCTGGAGCGGCGGCTGCTGCGCCGGGCGCGCGAGCGCATCGAGCTCGGCGGCGCGGCGCGCTTCGTGCACGCCAACGCCGACGAGGGCGGCTTCTTCCGCCCGCACCACGACGCCCGCGAGCTCGCCGCCCTGGCGGGCGCGCTCCCCGAGCTCACCGCGGTGGAGCGCATGGGGCTCGTCTCCCACCAGTGGGCGCTGGTGCGCGCCGGCCGCGCGCCCATCGCGAGCTTCCTCGATCTGGCCGACGCCTTCGGCGACGAGCGGGAGCCGGAGGTGCTGGTGGCCCTGCGCGGAGCGCTCGCCTTCGTGGAGGAGCAGCTCGCCCCGGCGGCAGGGGGAGACACCTCGGCGCGCCTGCACGACTGGCTGGCGACGCGCTTCTCGTCCCAGCTCGCGAAGCTCGGCTGGGACGCCGCGCCGGGCGACGACGACGACACGCGACTGCGTCGTGCCGCCGTGATCGGCCTCCTGGGCGAGGTGGCGGAGCGGCCCGCGGTGCTGGCCGAGGCGGCGCGACGCTTCACGCGCTACCTGGCCGACCGTTCGACCCTGGAGCCGAACCTGGCCAGCACGGTGGTGCTCCAGGCGGCGCGCACGGCCGACGCCAGCCGCTTCGACGCCCTGCTCCAGGCGATGCGCGCCGCCCGCACGCCGCAGGAACGCCAGCGCTTCCTGCTGGCGCTGGCCGAATGCCGCGACCCCGCGCTGGTGGAACGTGCGCTCGCGCTTCCGCTCTCCGAGGAGGTGGCGACGCAGGACGTGGCGATCCTGCTGGCCCGGCTCCTCGGCAACCGCGCGGCCCGCGAGCGCACCTGGAGCTTCGTGAAGCGGCGCTGGGCGGCGCTCCGGCGGCGCATGCCTCCGATGCTCGCCTCGCGCGTGGTGGAGGCGACACCCGCGCTCCAGACCGCGGCCTGGCGCCGCGACGTCGCGGCCTTCTTCCGCGCGCATCCCGTTCCCACCGCGGCGCGCGCGCTGCGCCAGGCGCTCGAGCGCTTCGCGCTGAACGCGGAGCTGCGGCGGCGGGAGGCGCCGGGCCTCGCCCGCTGGCTGGCCGCCCGCAACGCCTAGCCGGGGCCGGCGTCCGGAGGACGCCGGCGACTCGGCCGGTTCGCCGTTCAGAGCAGGAGATCGGCGGCGCGGCTCGAGATGCCGACGCTGCGGCGCGCCTCGCGCCAGAAGTTCCGGTCGTGGCCGTTGGTGCACCAGGCGAGCGAGATCCCGCTCTCCGGGTCCGCCCAGGCGATCTGCCCTCCGGCGCCGTTGTGTCCGAAGGCGCGGGCCGAGCCACCGTGACCGAAGCCCCGCGCGGTGCGGCCCGCGTCGCCGGCCACCACCACGCCGAGCGCGCGGTTCGCCGGCACGGCGAAGACGGGATCGCGTAGCTCTCCCGTGCGCGGCTCGAGCGCCGCACGCAACGTCTCCGCCTGCCAGATCCGCGGGCCGGCGTGGGGCTCTATGTCCCTCAGGATCCCCTGATAGAACAGCGCGAGATCGCCGGCGGTGGTGATGCCGCCGCCGCCCGGCACGCCCGCCTCGCGCACCCCCGGCTGGTTGAAGGCCTGGAGCGCCTCCTCCGTGACCTCGGTCTCCGGGAGCGTCGGCCAGCCCACCCGGGCCGCCTCCTCGGGGCGGATCGGCTCGCCCACGTGCACGACGTCGGCGACCCTCGAGTGGAGGGCCGGCGGAAGGCCCAGGTGGAGCTCGATCCCGAGCGGATCGCAGATGCGCGTACGCACGAAGTCGCCGAGGGGGAGCCCGCTGCGGCGCTCCACCAGCTCCGCGATCACCCACATGCTCGAGGTCGGGTGGTACTCGAAGCGGGAGCCGGGCTCCCAGTTGAGCCGCCAGCGGGTGAAGCGTTCGAGCCGCGCCTCGCGATCGAAGAAGGCCGCGGCCGAGAGGGGCGCACGCGGAAATCCGGCGGTGTGCGTGAAGAGCTGCTCGACGGTGACGGCGTCCTTGCCGTGGCTCCCGAAGCCCGGGATCGCATCGGCTACCCGCTCCGTGAGCGCGAGCTTCCCCTCCTGCAGCAGGATCCAGCCGGCGGCCGAGGTCACGGCCTTGGTGCAGGAGAAGACCACGTAGAGGGTGCCATCGTCGGCCTCGGCCGCCCGACCGCCCTGGGTGACGCGGCCGAGCGTACGCATGCCGGCCAGCTTCCCGCCGCGGGCCACGGCCACCTGCATCGAGGGCAGAAGCCCGTCGCGCACCTCGCGCTCCGCCCGTGCGAAGAGTGCAGCGAGCTTCCCGGGGTCGATGCCGACCTCTTCCGGCGACGCAGCGAAGTGATGGGAAGCGGGCATGCCCCATTCTACCCGACCCGCCCCGACGGGCGGCGCTCGATCCGACCCGCCCCGCCGGCGCGTCAGTCGCCGCGGAAGGCGTCGCGGATGCCGTGGCCGATCTCGCGGGCTCCTTCGGCGATCCCGCGTCCGGCCTCCCTGGCGCCGTGGTCGATGCCCTTCCCGGCCGTCTTGAAGCCGTGGCCCACGGCCCGGCCGCTCGCGTGGGCGGTGTGGCCCGCGATCTTCGCCCCATGGGCCACGCCGTGACCCACCTCGCGACCGGCCTGCTCCATCCCCGCGCCCGGGCTCTCGTCGGCGCGGGCGACGGCCGGCGCCAGCGCGAGCGCCAACGCCACGAACGACGCCGCACAGTGTCGGGTGGCGCGATCTGCTCGCACTAGTCGAGCCCGGCGAAGGCGGCGTCCAGCAACCCCGCCTGCTCGGCCTTGTGGATGCGCAGCGAGCCCACCGCCGTGCTCGCCGACTCGCGCCGGCCGACGTAGCCCAGGGTCTGGCTCGGCAGCAGCGCATCCTGGATCCGCTCGCGAACGAAGGTCCAGGCGCCCATGTTCGCCGGCTCCTCCTGTACCCACAGCACGCGATCTGCGCCGGTGTAGCTTCGCAGCTCGCGCGCGAGATCGAGCTCGGGCCACGGGTAGAGCTGCTCCACGCGCAGGATCGCCACCTCGCTGCGCGCCGCGTCGGCCCCCTCCCTGGCTTCGCGGCGCTCCAGCAGGTCGTAGTAGACCTTGCCCGAGCAGAGCAGCACGCGACGCACCAGGTCCGGCGCGGCCGAGGCCAGCGGATCGCCCGGCAGCTCCTGGAAGCCGCCGGTCGCCAGCTCGGTCGGGAGCGAGCTGGCGCGCGGCGCGCGCAGCAGGCTCTTCGGCGTGAAGATCACGAGCGGCGCGCGGAAGTTCCGGCGCATCTGTCGGCGCAGCAGGTGGAAGTACTGAGCCGGCGTGGTGCAGTTCGCCACCTGGAGGTTCTGCTCGGCGCACAGCTGCAGGTAGCGCTCGAGCCGCGCGCTCGAATGCTCCGGGCCCTGCCCCTCGTAGCCGTGCGGCAGCAGCATCACCAGGCCGCTCATGCGACCCCACTTCACGTGCGCGCTCGAGATGAACTGGTCGATGATCACCTGTGCGCCGTTCGCGAAGTCGCCGAACTGCGCCTCCCACAGCGTGAGCGTGGTCGGGTCCGCAACGCTGTAGCCGTACTCGAATCCGAGCACCGCCGCCTCGGAGAGCAGGCTGTCGTAGACCTCGAAGCGGGCCTGGGTCGAGGAGAGATGATCGAGCGGCGAGTACTCCTCGCCGGTGCGCTGGTCCACCAGCACGGCGTGGCGCTGGCTGAAGGTGCCGCGCGCGCTGTCCTGACCCGAGAGCCGTACCGGGGTCCCCTCCACCGCCAGCGTGCCGAAGGCCAGCGCCTCGGCCGTGGCCCAGTCGAGGGGCGCGCCGTCCGCGATGCACTTGCGCCGCCGCTCCAGGAGGGGGGCGAGCTTCGGGTGCACCGCGAAGCCCGAGGGCACCGCGGCAAGGCCTTCCGCCACCTGGGCCAGGCGTTCGATCGGAACGCCGGTGGCCACGCGCTCGGCCGGCGGCACGCGCGAGAAGCCGCTCCAGGGGCCCCGCGGCTCGTGGGGCTCGGCCGCCGGCGGGCGCGTCTTGATGGTCTGGAGCGCCGTCGCGAGCTGCGCGGTCAGGTCGGCCTCGATGCGGGCGGCGTCGTCCTCGCGCAGGATCCCGAGCTGCTGGAGCTTCTGGGTGTAGATCCGCCGCACCGAGGGGTGCTGCCGGATCTTCTCGTACATCATCGGCTGGGTGTAGCTCGGCTCGTCGCCTTCGTTGTGGCCGTGGCGCCGGTAGCAGACCATGTCGATCACCACGTCGTCGTGGAAGCGCTGGCGGTACTCGAAGGCGAGCCGCACGCAGTGCACCACGGCCTCCGGATCGTCGCCGTTCACGTGGAAGATCGGCGCCTGGATCATCTTCGCGACGTCGGTGCAGTAGAGGGTGGAGCGCGTCTCGGCCGGCGTCGCGGTGAAGCCGATCTGGTTGTTCACCACCACGTGGATCGTGCCGCCGGTCGAGTAGCCGGCGAGGTGCGAGAGGTTGAGCGTCTCGGCCACGATCCCCTGACCGGCGAAGGCCGCGTCGCCGTGGATCAGCACCGGGACGATGCTCCGCCCGTGGAGGTCTCCCGAGCGCGCCTGCTTCGCCCGGGCGCGTCCCTCGACCACCGGATCCACCGCCTCCAGGTGCGAAGGATTCGAGGTGAGCGAGAGATGCACCGCAGCGCCGCCGCGGGTGCGGCGATCGCTGGAGAAGCCCTTGTGGTACTTCACGTCGCCCGAGCCGAAGGGGCTCTCGAGCACCGGTGCGTCCTCGAACTCCGAGAAGATCGACTCGAGCGAGCGTCCGATGACGTTGGAGAGCACGTTCAGGCGGCCGCGATGGGCCATGCCGAGGACCAGCTCGCGCGCGCCGTGCGCCGGAGCGTCCTCCACCAGCGTGTCGAGGAGCGGGATCAACGACTCCGCCCCCTCCAGCGAGAAGCGCTTCTGTCCCAGGAACTTGGTGTGGAGGAAGCGCTCGAAGAGCTCGGCCGCCGACACCTTCTGCAGGACGCGCAGACGCTCTGCGGTGTCGACCGGCGACTCGTTGCAGGTCTCCTCCATGCGCTTCTGGAGCCAGGCCTTGCGGCCCGGGTCCTGGGCGTGGGTGAACTCGACGCCGACGTTGCGGCAGTAGGTGCGGCGCAGGCGCTCCAGGATCTTGCCCAGCGGCTGCACCGGGCCCCCCGGCAGATCGCCGGCGATGAAGTCCTGGTCCAGGTCGGCGGTGCCGAAGCCGTAGTGCGCGGGATCGAGCTCGGGGAAGTAGCGCGGATCGCCCCCGAGCGGATCGGTGGTGGCGATGCGGTGGCCGCGGGCCCGATACGAGTGGATCAGGCGCAGGACCCGCGCATGCTTCTCCGCGGCATGGGGCGCGAGCCCCGCCACCGGCGCGGCCGCCCGCGGCGCCTCCTCCTCGAAGAGCTCCGCCCAGCTCGGATGGACCGAGTGGGGATCCACCTCGTACCGCTGGCGGATCTCCTCCACCAGGGCGGCGTTCACCCCGAAGCCGGTCAGCAGGTCGGAGACCGGCTCCTCGTCGTCGCTCCAAACGCGATCGCTCGGCTCGGCTGGCAGCCCGGGACGAGTCATCCTCGGCGCTCTCCTCTGGCAGGTCTCGCAGGTTCGACGGCGGTCCGCGTCGCGAAATGCAGGATATCCCATCGGCACGATCGCGTCCGGCCTGAGGGAGCACCCGATGTGCGTGCGATGGGGGGAGAGAGGTCCGGACGCGCGCCGGAGTGCCGTCGATCGAGGTGAGCCGATGCGCGATCTCACCAGGGACCGCGGGCCGCACGTCCGGACCCGGCCTGCTTCTAGCCCGAAAGGTCGGTGCTTCGCCTCCCCCGTATTGGGGAGGAACTCTATGCGCCGGGGCTCGAGGCCCCGCGGGGGCCAGGAGCCAGGATCGCGAGCACCAGCAGCCGCTCGCTCCCGGTGTTGTGAATGCCGTGGGCCACCCCGGCGGGGGCGACCAGGAGGCTTCCCGCCTCCATGGGAAGCTCCACCCCCTCGAGCAGGAAGCAGCCCCGGCCGCTCAGCACCTGGTAGACCTTGTCCACGCCGGCGTGGGTATGGAGGGCGTGCGCCTGCCCGGGCTCGAAGGCGTTGAGCCCGACCAGGAGCCGGCTCGACTCGAAGAGCGTGCTCTTGCCCATCCCGTCGCGCCGGAAGACCGCGTGCTCCTCGGGTCGGATCGTGGTCGGATGCTGCATCGGGCCCTCTCCGGGCGCTCGCCGCGGAGCGACCGCGCCGCGCCCAGGATGCCGCCGGGCGCCGATCCTGCCAGCGCCTACGCCGTGGCGAGTCGGCGAGCCAGCGCCTCGAGCGCCGGGACGAAGACCTCGGGCGCCGGGAGCAGGCTCAGCACCAGATGCGCCGCCTCCCCGCCCTCGTCCTCGAGCTCGAAGAGCCAGCCCGGCTGCACCAGCACGCCGTCCTGCTCGAGGAGCGTGGCCACCCAGGCGTCCTCGTCCGGCGCTCGCGCGCCGGCGCCCGCGTCGATGCGCAGCAGTGCGTACCAGCCGCCGTCCCGCGGCAGCCGCTCGACGCCTTTGACACGCGCGAGCGTCGCATCGAGCGCGGACAGGTTCTCCCCCACGCGATGCGCGATCCCCTGCTGCAGCACGGCGGCGTGGGGCAGCAGCTCGGCCGCCAGGAACGCCGCCGGCGCGCTCACCGAGAGATAGGTGTCGGCCACCACCTCGAGGCGCGCGAGCGCCTCCTCCCGCAGCCGCGCGGGCCCGCTGACCGCGATCCAGGCCAGCTTGAGCTGCGGGAGGCCGAGGAGCTTCGAGACCCCGGAGAGGACGAAGCCGAGGGGCGCGTCGTCGGCGTCGCCGCCGGTGAGCAGGCTCGGCGGCCAGGCGGCGCCGCGCGGGGGCGCGTCCGCGTAGTCCGCGAACACCTCGTCCGCGATCAGCGCGAGCCCGCGCTCGCGGCACAGGGCGCGCAGCGCGGAGACGTCCCCGGAGCGCAGGAAGGAGCCCGTGGGGTTGTTGGGATGCACCACCACCACCGCGCGCGTCCGGGCGTCGGCGGCACGCGCCAGCGCCCCGAGATCGGGCCGCCAGGCGCCCGCCGCGCGATCCAGGCGCAAGGGGTAGGGGGCGACCTCCAGCCCCTCCAGGCCGGCCAGGAACTCGAAGAGCGGGTAGCTCGGGCGCGGCACCAACACGCGATCGCCGGGATCGCCGAGCAATCGAAACAGATGTGCGTATCCCTCGCTGGTCCCGGCGGTCAGCACGACGCGCTCGGCGTCGAGCGGCGCGCCGCGCGCCGCATGGTGGGCGGCGATCGCCGCGCGGGCGAGCGGATCGCCCTTCGCCGAAGGCTCGTAGCGCAGGACGCGCGGTTCGCGGGCCAGCCGGCCGAGCGCGTGGCGCAGCGCCTCGCCGGCGGCCGGGAGCCCGCAGCGCGTGGGATTCGATTCCGCGAGGTCGTAGAGCGCGAGGCCTGCGGCGCGCCTCGCCTCGACGCGGTGTGCGAGCTCGTTCGGCGTGAGATCCCACGAGGCGCGGGCAGCGAACATCGTGGCATCATAGCCCGACGCGATCGGCCGACCCCGGCCGGGAGAAGCCATGACCAGGAAGCTCTCGGACTTCGTGCAGGAGGCGCTGCGGCACGTTCGCGAGATCACGCCCGACGCGGCGCGCAGGCTGCTCGACCTCCCCGACCACGAGGGCTGGCACTTCGTCGACGTCCGCGAGCCCGACGAGTTCGCGGCCGGACACGTGCCCGGCGCCCGTAGCTTTCCCCGGGGCTTCCTCGAGGTGAAGGCGGACACCGAGCACCCCAAGCGCGACCCCTGGCTGCAGGACCGTTCGCGCAAGCTCCTGCTCTACTGCGGGGGTGGAGTGCGCAGCGCGATGGCCGCGCGCACGCTGCAGGAGATGGGGTTCTCCCACGTGCTCTCGATGTCGGAGGGCTGGACCGGCTGGCAGAAGCGCGGCTTTCCGGAGGAGCGCTGAGCCGAGCGCGCCCTACGGCCGCAACGCGGAGGCGATCACCAGATCCGGTCGCTCCATCGGAACCAGGTGACCGGCGTCCACGTCCTCCACCTCGCCGCGCGGCATGCGCGCCGCCAGGGCTTCGTAGACCTCGCGCGGAAAGCTCCCCGAGCGCGCCCACTGGATGCGCGCCGCCGCCGTCACCGACGGCGCCAGAGCGAAGACCTCGAGGCTCCCGCTCGCCTCGAAGACCCAGGCCTCCACCTCGGGCGGGCACTTGAGCTCGACGCTGCCGTCGCTCCGCTCGCGCAAGCCCTCGGCCAGGTAGAGCTCGAGGGCGAGGGGCTGCCAGCCGGCGAAGAAGTCCTTGCCCGCCCAGGAGGCGCGAACCTCCTCGCGCGAGGGCCAGCGCGGCCGACGCTCCCGTGCGGAGCGCGCCAGCCGCTCCGCGCCCTCGCGACGCGCGGGATCGATCGCGGCCGAGGCTGGCGGCGGGATCACCGGGTCCACCAGCAGCAGGCGCTCGAAGAGCGCGGGCCGGCGCGCCGCCGCCGCGAGTGTGGCCGTGCCACCGAAGGAGTGGCCGACTCCGAGCGCGATCCTCCCGCCCTGCTCCGCCGCCAGCGCGAGCGCCACCGCCTCCAGATCGTCGGCGAAGCAATCCCAGCGATAGGCCTCGGGTGCAGCGGGCTTCGACGAGTCGCCGTGGCCGCGCGCGTCGAGCGCGATCACGCGAAAGCGTTCCCGCAGCCCCTCCGCCACCAGACCCCAGACGCCGGCGCAGAAGCCGGTCGCATGGTGGAGCAGGGCCAGCGGGCCGCGCCCGCCGAAGTCCAGGAGCGCGATCTCGATCCCGCTGGAGAGGCGGAGCCTCCGGCGCCGCACCCCGCGCAACGGACGGAGCACGGCGCCGGGCCATGCGGGCGGCGCCTCCGCGGGGGAGGTCTCCGACACGAGAGTGCGTGACCTCCTCAGCGCGTGTCGGCGAGTGCCGCGCCGGCCGCGAGCAGCCGGGGCGCGCCGTCCGGACCGTCGCCCACCCGGGCCACCAGGTCCCCGTCGGCGTCGTACGCCGCCAGCGTCGCGCCCTCGCGCACCAGCACCAGGCGCCGCTCCGGCCCGGTCCGGCCCTCGAAGAGGACGTCGATCGCGCCGTCGGGCCGCAGGGTCATCCGGGCCCGCTCACCATCGGCGCCCGCGACGGTGCGCGTCGAGCCGGGCACCATCGCCATCGGATTCTTGCCGCTCCAGAACTCGACGGTGTTGGCGAAGATCATGTCGAAGATCGCCGCGGAGCCGTAGACCGGCATGATCATCAGCCCGAGAAAGACCGCCCAGCGCACCCACTTGTCGGGATGCACCCCCTGGTTGAAGCTGTAGACCTTGTGGACCGTCTCGAAGCGACCGAAGCAGCCCGTGGTAACGACGGGCAGGAAGATCGCCAGGAGCGCGGCCGCGCCGGGACGCAGCAGCCTTCGATGCGCGATCATCGACATCGCTCTCCCTTCTGTGTGATGGCTGCGCGGAGGCTAGCACGCGGGATGCGAGCGTGAACCGCCCGGAGCTGCGCTTCGAGGCCGTGCTCCAGGAGCGGGTGCGCTCGAATCTCGCGGCCTTCGAGCGCCGCGCGCTCCCGCTGGAGGGTCGCCGCGGGGCGGCGGTCGCGGTGACGCTCCTCGCGGACGCCGAGGAGCGCGCCTGCTTCCTGCTCACCCGCCGCTCCGCGCGGCTGCGCGCGCACGGCGGCCAGTGGGCGCTCCCGGGCGGGCGGATCGACCCGGGCGAGAGCGCCGCCGAGGCCGCGCTGCGCGAGCTCGCCGAGGAGCTCGATCTGCGGCTCCCGGCGCAGAGCCTGCTCGGCCTGCTCGACGACTACGCCAGCCGCTCGGGCTACGTGATCACGCCCGTCGTGGTGTGGGCCGGGGTCGCGGAGCGCATCCGCCCGAACCCGAGCGAGGTGGCGGCGGCCTACCGCGTGCCGCTGGTCGAGCTGGAGCGCGCCGACGCACCGCGGCTGCGCTTCATCCCCGAGAGCGAGCGGCCCGTGATCTCGCTCCCGCTCGTGGGTACACAGGTGCATGCGCCGACGGCGGCGATCCTGTATCAGCTCCGAGAGGTGGCGCTGCGCGGCCGTGACACCCGGGTGGCACACTTCGAGCAGCCCGTCTTCGCCTGGAAGTGAGGCCACGGCCCCTGGCGGGGCGATGCGCCGGCCGGTATCCAACGGCGACCGCTGCAGGAGGCTCGCGCATGGCCGACGACGATCGCAGCCCCGTGCTGGTGGGCGTGGGACAGGTGCTGCAGCGGGAAGCCGATCCGGCCCGCGCGCGCGGGCCGCTCGAGCTCATGACCGAGGCCGCGCGACACGCCGCCGAGGACGCCGGCGGCGGGCGGCGCCTCCTGTCGGCGATCGACTGGCTCGCGACGGTGAGCTGCCTGAGCTGGCGCATCAAGAACGCGCCGCGCGGGCTGGCCGAGGCCCTGGGGGCGCATCCCTCGGCGGAGATCACCACCGCCACCGGCGGCAACATGCCCCAGTCGCTGGTCAACGTGGCCGCGCGGGAGATCCAGGCCGGCCGGGTGCGGGTGGCGCTCGTCGCCGGCGCCGAGGCCATCCGCAGCCTGCGCCGTGCGCGGCGAGCCGGCTCGAAGCCCTCCTGGAGCTCCGGCGGCGAGGGCCTCCCCACACTCATCGGTGACGAGCGCCAGGGCCACTCGGACCACGAGGCGGCCCACGGCCTGATGCTGCCGTCCCAGGTCTACCCCCTGTTCGAGAACGCCCTGCGCGCGAAGCGCGGCCTGTCGCTGGAGGCACACCGGAACGAGCTCGGGAGGCTCTATGCGCGCTTCACGCGGGTGGCCGCGGGGAACCCCTACGCCTGGTTCCCGGTGACGCGCACGGCGGACGAAATCACGCTGCCCACGGCCGAGAACCGCATGATCGCGTTTCCCTACACCAAGCGTATGAACGCGATCCTGGAGGTGGACCAGGGCGCCGCGGTGCTCCTCACCTCGGTCGCCGGCGCCCGCGCGCTGGGAGTGCCGGAGGAGCGCCGGGTCCATTGGTGGGGAGGCGGGGACGCCGTCGAGGAGCCGTGGTTCGCGACGGAGCGCGGCGATCTCGCGGCGTCGCCGGCGCTGCGCGCCGCCGGCGCCCAGGCCCTGGCCGAGGCGGGCATCGGCATCGAGCGCGTGCGTCACCTCGATCTCTACAGCTGCTTCCCCTGTGCCGTGCAGATCGCCCGCGACATGCTGGGAATCGCACCCGACGATCCGCGCGACCTCACGGTGACGGGCGGCCTGGCCTACGCGGGCGGACCGGGCAACGCGTACGTCCTGCACTCCCTCGCGACCCTGGTCGGGCGCTTGCGGGCGGATCCCGAGGCGCTCGGCCTGGTGACGGGGGTCGGCTGGTTCCTGACCAAGCACTCGGCGGGCGTGTACTCCGCCGGGCCGCCGCCGACGCCGGACGCCCGCGCCCGCGAGGCCGCGCTCGCGGCCGCCGTCACCGAGCACTCCGCCGCCCGGGCGGCGGCGCCGGTCTTCACCCGGGAGCCCGAGGGTCGCGGCCGCATCGTGAGCTACAGCGTGCTCCACGATCGCGAGGGCAAGCCCGAGCGCGGCGTCGTGGTGGGCAGCCTGGAGGACGGACGCCGCTTCCTCGCGTTGACACCGCCGGACGTCGGGATCCTCGAGGCGCTGGAGCGCAGCGAAGGCGTCGGGCGCGGCGGGCGCGTGGCGCGCGACGGCGTCGTGAACCGCTTCGTCCCGGACTGAGCCGGGCGCGCGCTCACTCCACCGGCAGGCGCACGCTGAAGACCGAGCCGTATCCCGGGCGGCTCTCCACGCTGATGGAGCCGCCGTGGGCGCGGGCGATCTCGCGGGCGATCGGGAGCCCGAGCCCGGCGCCCGGCACCGACTGGCGTGCTCCGACCCGGTGGAACCGCTCGAAGATCCGCTCGCGCTCGGCCGCCGCCACCCCGACTCCGGTGTCGCGCACCTGCACCAGCACCTCGCCGTCGACTCGCGTGGCGTCGAGCGAGACGGTTCCGCCGGGTGGCGTGTACTTGATGCCGTTGTGCACGAGGTTCGCGAAGAGCTGGTGGATCCAGGTCGGGTCGCCGGGAACCGTCACCTCCGGGAGCCTGGCGTGCTGGAGCTGCACTCCCTTGTCCTCCGCGAAGGGCAGGAAGAACTCCAGCACCTCCTCGAGCAGCGGAGCCAGCGCCACCGGGACGCGGCGCGCGGGGTCGATCCCGGCCTCGGAGTGGGCCAGTCGCAGCATCGCGTTCACGCCCTCGGTCAGCATCTCCACCTCCCCGAGCACGTCCTCCAGCACCCGCCGGTACTCCTCGGGCCGGCGCTCCTTCTCGAGCGTCACCTCGAGCTGGCTGCGCAACGCGGTGAGCGGCGTGCGGAGCTGGTGCGCCGCATCGGCCGAGAAGTCCCGCATGCGCTCCACGCTGTGCTGGATGCGCTCCATCATCTCGTTGAGCGTGCCCGCGAGCTGGTCGAGCTCGTCGCCCGTGCCGCGGGTGGGCAGGCGTTCGCCCAGGTTGGAGCCGCTGATGCGGCGGGCACCCTCGGTGATCTCGGCGATCGGCCGCAGGCTCCCCCGTGCCAGCAGCCAGGCCAGGCCGCCGGTGACCAGCAGGGCGAGCGGGATCGAGAGCAGGATCGAATCGCGGATGTGACGCGCGGTGTGCAGGAAGCGACGGCCGTAGGCCGCGACCTGCACGAAGCCGTTCGCGGTGCGGGTGGCATACACGAAATAGGGATAGTTGTCGCCCAGCCAGACCTCGCGGAAGACGCGGTCCTCGTCACCCGACAGCAGGTCCTCGGGCAGCGACACCACGTTCTTGGCCAGGGAGCCGCGCACCACGTCCGGCGTCCCGTCGACGTGGAAGAGCTGGATGCCGAGACCGAGGGCACGATCGGAGACGTCGATCTGGCGCTGGAGGAAGCCCGCGAGATCCGACCGGGCTGGATCGCTCGCGACCTCCGCCACCACCTCCCGGGCCTGCATCTGCAGCAGGAGCTTCGCCTCCTGCACCATCCGGCTCTTGACGCGGCCATGGACGTAGACGCCGACCACGAGGAGGGCCGCCAGCATGGCGGCGGTGTAGCGGAGCGCCCACCGCGCACCGATGGAGAGACGTCTACGCACGGCTCTCCAGCGCCGGGGAAGCCCCCTCCACCGCGCGGGCGTCGCGCTCCTCGAGGATGTAGCCCACGCCCTTCACCGTGTGGATGAGCTTGCGGTCGAAGTCCCGGTCGACCTTGCGTCGCAGGTGGTTGATGTGGACGTCGATCAGGTTGGAGTAGGTGTCGAAGCCGTAGCCCCAGACCTTCTCCGTGATCATGGCGCGCGACACCACGTGGCCCGCGTTGCGGAGCAGGTACTCGAGCAGGATGAACTCCTTCGGTGTCAGGTCCACCGGCCGACCGGCCCGCTGCACCACGTGGCGGTTCACGTCGATCTCGAGGTCCGCCACCCGCAGCCGCCCGCTGGCCGGCTCGCCGAGGCGCCGCCGGGCGATGGCGCGGATGCGCGCCAGCAGCTCGGCGAAGGCGAACGGCTTGGCGAGAAAGTCGTCGGCGCCGAGGTTGAGGCCCTGCACCCGGTCGCTCACCTCGCCGCGCGCCGAGAGGAAGAGGACGGGCGTCTCGACGCCTGCCGCGCGCAGGCTGCGCAGGATCTCGAAGCCGTCGCGCTCCGGCAGCATGAGATCGAGGAGGATCAGGTCGTACGCACCGCCCTGCGCGCGCTCGAGGCCGGTGCGGCCGTCGGCGGCCACGTCCACCACGAAGCCGCGCTCCTTGAGCCCGCGCTGGATGTACTCGCGGGCGGTGGGATCGTCCTCGACGTAAAGGATCTTCATCGCACCCTCCTCCCCCTCCCACGGAAGCAGCCTCGAAGGCTGCCCCCGGAAGGGACGGGCGGACGGTCGCAGCGCTTCATGAAGCACCTGTGAACCACCCCGCCCGGCCGGGGCGGCTGGCCTGACGCGCCTCCAGGCGCGAAGCTGCCGGGAATCCGCTCGGAGGGTATCCCATGTTTCCTGGCCTTCCCGACCCGCTCCATCCCGCCATCGTGCACGTTCCCCTCGGCCTCGCCGTCATCCTGCCCCTGCTGACGCTCCTCGGCGCCCTCGCGGTTCGGCGCGGCTGGCTTCCAGCCCGCTCCTGGGGCTACGTGGTGGGGCTTTATGTCCTTCTGGCCGGCTCCGCGTTCGTGGCGGTCGAGACCGGCGAGGGGGACGAGGAGCGGGTGGAGAAGGTGGTGGCCGAGCGCTTCGTGGACGCCCATCACGACCGCGCGGAGGCGTTCCTGTGGATCTCGCTGGGTGCGCTGGTGATCTCGGGCGCGGGGCTGCTCTCCGGCGCGGCGGGCAGCGCGGCGCGCGCCGCCGCCGTGGTGGCGTCGGCCGCGGTCCTCGGCGCGGCCGTGCTGACGGGCGAGGCGGGTGGCGCGCTGATCTACAAGCACGGCGCGGCGAACGCCTACCTCCATTCGCAGGCCGGCGGGGCCGCCGGAGGCGA
>JAWOLJ010000030.1:0-93833 GCA_033853555.1 Myxococcota bacterium | reverse complement strand
AGCTCGCGCGCTAGGGCCCGCCGCTCGCGATCCGTCATCGTCGTCTTCGTCGTCATCGTCGTCCTCCAGGCGCTGGCCCGCGGCCCACCATAGGCCACGATCGCCGCACCGTCGCGCCTCGCTGCAGGCACGGCCCGCGCATTGCCCCCAGGAGCCACGATCGTCGACCGGAACGAAGCGTGACTCACGCGCACCGACGAACTCGCGTCCTCGGGCACGCTGGAAGGCCTCGCGCCGGCCGTACAGCATGCGCTGTGGGACGATTCACTACGGAGCGTGGTGTCTGCTTCGGGTCGGGGGAGATCGTGGCTTGCGGGGGGAGCGGCGAGCGGCTGCCCGAGGCTCACGGCGACAGCTTACACCAGCACGATGAACTGTTGTTGATAATTCGACCGTGTGGGATACTCCGGCCATGCGGAAGCGTCTACGCCACAAGCGCCCGGGCCCGAAGCCGACCCTTCGCGGGGCGACCACCGTCAGCGTGAACTTCGAGCGGTCGCAGCTCGCGGCGCTCAAGGCAGCAGCGCGGGCGGATGGGCTCAGCGCGTCGGCGGCGGTCCGTCAGGCCGTCGCACGGTGGCTCCAGACGCGTCCTAAGGCCTCGGGAAGGCCCCGGGGCGAGTAACCGGGATGTGCTCAGGGGTGAGCACAGCGTCGAGCACTAGAAGCGCAGCAGTGTCGGTGGGTTGGGCGCGATCAGGAGAAGGCCGACAGGATTAAGAGTCCCTTGCTCTGCCAATTGAGCTACGCGCCCACCGGACGGGCGAACGTAAGACGGGGCGCGAGGGGTGGCAAGGGCCAAGGGCGCCGGACGCCTGGATTTTCGGCCGCGCGGCGAGCGGCGTGCGCATCGCCCGCAGGTCGCGTACTCGACCTCCGGCCCGCACGTGTTCGGGGATTCGGGACGTACCCCTCGTGATGCATCCGCTCGCGCCGCCGTCGGCCGCACGGAGCCTCCACCCCTCAGGCGTGACTCACGAGGAGCGCGACCG
This sequence comes from Myxococcota bacterium, assembly GCA_033853555.1. Classification (GTDB taxonomy): domain Bacteria; phylum Myxococcota_A; class UBA9160; order UBA9160; family UBA9160; genus JAWOLJ01. The sequence continues at coordinate 92,841 of JAWOLJ010000030.1, read as the reverse complement.
TCGCGAGGACGCCGAGGAACATCAGCGTGTAGCCGGTGCGGTACGCGCGCCGGTTCCAGGGCGACATCCGGGGGAGCCGAAGGAGAGGCGGGTTCCTTGCCGCAGCAGAGACGCCTTGGCGAGGAGGAAGAGCGCGAAGCCCGCTCCGAAGCACCCCAGCGCAAGCCGGGCCAGCGCAAGCGGACCCCGGGAGACGTTCACTCCGACGACCGTTACGAGCAGCCCGATCACGACGGGGGCATAGAGAAGAGTCGCGTTCGCGGCGGCTTCTTGCCTGCCCATGGCGCGAACCTCCTTACGGCTGCATCGGCGGCCGTGGCCAGCGACCGGTTCGACACCACCAGCGGACCCCGGGTTCCCCACCCGGAGTCGGCTGGCTTGAGCGGAGCGAGAACCGGAAGCGCTTGCCCTCACCCCTCCCCCGCCAGCTTCCGCAGCGCCTCCGCGTCCACCACGTGCACGTGTCCGACCGTGCTCTGCACGAGGCCCTGGATCTCGAAGCGCCGGAGCACGCGGATCGCGGTCTCGACGGTGGTGCCCGAGGACTCGGCGAGGGCGCGGCGCGTGACGTGGGCTTCGCCGGCGTGGGTCGCGCGGAGCAGCGCGCGCGCGAGACGCGCGGGCGCGGGATCGTGGGCCAGGGAGCGGAGCTGATCGTGGGCGTCGCGCAGGCGCGCCGACACGATGCGCAGCACCTCGACCGCGAGCCGCGCGTCCTCGCGGAGGAGCCGCAAGAAGACCGCGCGCGGGAGACACCAGGCCGCGCCATCGCTCGAGCCCTCGGCGCTGGCCGGGTAGGCGTCCTCCTCCAGAGCGGAGAGCGCCCCGAAAACCTGCCCCGGGCCGAGCGTCTCGAGCGTGGTGATGCGTCCGTCCGGCGAGCTCTTGTAGAGCCTCACCTCGCCCTGCTGGACCAGCCAGAGCGCCTCGGCCGGTCGCCCCTCGAAGAAGAGCACGCGGCCACGCCAGATCGGCCGCTTGCGGAGCTGCGGTCGAACGCGCGCCAGCTGCTCGGGGCCAAGAGCCCGGAAGAACTCGGCGTCCGCGACCCCGATCTCGTCCAGCGCACCCGGCCCGCCACCCGCACCTGTCATGCCGAGGATCCTCGTCAAGGGGCCCGATGTGACGCATCATAGTCGAGCCGGGACACCCAGGGGGAGCGGCTTCCGAGCAGCGCCGGAGGAAGGCATGGCCGGGAGAGGCAGCGAGTCGATGGGGAACCGGGTGGCGGTCGAGCACCTCCGGCTGGATACCCTCTTTGCCGAGACGGTCGAGCAGCTCCACGGGCCGGCGGAGCCCGCCGCGGCCTTCGACGCATTCGTCCGGCTGCGCGACCAGCTCGAGGCGCATCTGCTGCGCGAGGAGAAGCTCTACTTCCCCACGCTGCACACGCTGCGACCCGCGCACCGGCAGGCCCTCGCGAGCCTGATCCTCGCCCACGGTGGCTTCCGCTCGCGGCTCGCCGAGATCGAGGCCAGCCTGACGGGCGGCGCCCTCGAGAGCGCGGCGCGTGGCCTCCACTCGCTCTCCGGCCTCTTCGCCGCGCACGAGGTCGCGGAGGAGGGAATGCTCCACGAGATCGAGCACGAGCTCCACACCGAGAACATTCCCTCGGCCTGCTGAGCCGCGCTCGGGCCCGGATCAGGACTCCGGGCCGGGGCTCGCCGGATCCCGGCCGTAGAGCGCGCTCCGCAGGTCGAGCGCGAGCCGCCGTCCATCGAGCCGCAGGCGGCGGGGGTTGAAGGCCCTGGCGCGCACCGCCACGGCGATCCGCTCCGGGGGCAGATCGGAGGGCGTGGCGAAGCCGTAGATGCCATCGGGCCCGGTGCGGCCGCTGGCGAGCCGGCGAGGCGCTCCCTCGGGCCCATGGGCCTCCACCACCACCTCGGCGCCCTGCACCGGGGGCCGCTCCCCGTCCGGCAGCGGATCCGCCTCCCAGACCTGCACCCGCGCGGTGCGGCCATCGGCCGCCGCCTCCACCGCCACCGCGAGGTCGCGCAGCCAGATCATGGGCTCCGCCACCACCGCCTCGATGCCGATCCGCTCCACGTGCCGCGCGGCGTTCGCGCGCAAGCTCACGTCCTGCGGTGACATGCCGTGATCGGCCGTCACCACGAAGAGCGTGCCGTCGAGGCAGCCCCGCGCCTCCAGCAGATCGAGGATCCGCCCGATGCGGCGATCGGTCTCGTCGAGCGCCTGACGCAGACCTGCGTCGTGGGGACCGTAGTCGTGGCCCGCGCCATCGGTCAGCGTGAGCTCGTGGAACACGAGCTCCGGCGGCGGGAGATCGCTTCGCGTGAAGAGCTCGATCACCTGGGCCACTCCGCGCGCGTCGAGCAGCGACTCCCGCGCCACGGCGGCCTGACGATCCCGCTCCCAGCGCGGATCGCAGTCCGCCAGGAGCTCGGCGGTCAGCGCCTTCAAGCGCGCCCGCTGGCCGAGGTTCCGGCCCTCCAGCACCGCGTGGTCGGCGCCCCGGCCGACCGGTTCGTGGATCGAGGCGGTCATGGCGCGCGGGCCGCGCACCCGATGGAAGGCCTCGTAGAGGGTCTCCACCGCCGGGCTCACGAAGCCCTCGCTTCGCACCTGCTGGCCCTGGGGTGACACGAGCTCGCGTTTCTCGCGCAGCCAGTAGCTCGGGTTCACCACGTCGTGATGCCCGCACCAGGCGCCGGTCCCGATCGTGGTGTGGCTCGGCCAGGTGATGGAGGGGAAGTTCACGATCGAGCCCGAGGCCAGCACGGCGGCGCGCGCGCGCAGGCGCCGGAGATGCGGAATCGCCCCGGGATCGTTCGCCAGCCGGTCCTCGAGCTCGGTGTGGGAGAGGCCGTCCAGGAGCAGGATGTAGAGCCGCTCGGCCGGCGCTTCGCGGAGGTCGAGGATCTCCTCCAGCACCCGGCCGTCCTGGCGACGCAGGAGCACGTCGGGGGCGACGCCCCGCTCGCTCGAGGTGCGGCCGCTCGCGTCGGCCCCGTCGATGCGTGGGAAGCCGAGCGCCTCGAGCGCGGTGGGCGCGATCTCGACCGCCCGCGCCGCGAGATCGTGCACCCCCGGTCGGATGCGCGGCCCGGCAAACCAGAGCGGCGCGCGCGACTGCCGCACGTTCAGGGCGCCGTGGGTCCCGGGCTGCATCCCCTGCGCCCAGTCCTCGGGAGAGACCGCGAGGTCGGGCGCGTTCGGCGAGTCGAAGAGCTGCGCCACGCGCTCGTAGGCGAAGGGATGGCTCTGCTGCTCGGCGGCGATGAAGCGGCGGCGCGGATCGTCGGCGTCGAAGCCCGAGGCGCGCGCCGCCTCGCGCTCCTCCGCCACGCTGCGGAGCGCATGAGGGTCCTGACGCTCCAGCGGATCGCGCCCGATCACCTCCAGGACCTCGTAGTCGAGTCCCCCGTCCTGCCGCAGCACGCGCCGGAAGCGCACCATGCCGCGGCGGGCCCAGGCCTCGTAGGCGCCGGGATCCCGCGCGTCCTCCCGGCGGAAGGTCAGCACCAGGTCTACGTGCTCGCGTGTCGGGGGATCGGCGAGCAACGCGAGGATCGCCCGGTTGCCCGTTTCCTCTTGCTCGGGATCGAGTCCCTGGCCGGCGAGGCGCTCCGGCGGATGCGTGGGACGCGCGGACGGCGCGAGGCGGCGGCGGGGAAGCGGCTCCACGGCGCGAGCCTATCACGCCGGACGCCTGCCGCCCGACCCTATCGGCCGAGGCGCATCGCCACCCGGCGCAGCAGCGCGCGCGACTCGGGTACACCGAGGAGCGCCGCCACGGCGAAGTACAGCGCACCGTAGGGACCGAGGATCAGCACGGCCGCGACCACCGGCGGGAGCCCGGGGAGCACGAGCTTCACGCCCCAGGCGAGGGCGCCGGCCGCGCCGGCCGAGGCCCACAGGCGCAGCAGGAAGCCGTGCCCCAGGGTCGCGCGACCGATCCGCGGCACCAGCGAGCGGCGGAGCAGCGCGAACTCGACCCAGCCCGCCATGCCCGCGGCGAGGGCGAGCCCCGCCGCGCCCCAGCGCGCGTCGATCCCGAGCCAGCCCGGCGCGGGGAACGCGAAGAGAACGCCGAGGCCGGTGGTGGCGAGCAGGCGCACCACGGCGAAGCGCAGCGGACGCGTCGTGTCGCGAAGCGCGTACCAAGTGGAGGCGTAGAGCCGGGCCAGGGTGGAGGCGAGGAGCCCCACCGCCGAGCAGGCGAGGATGCCCCAGACGTAGATCACGTCGTCGTGGTGGAAGCGGCCGGTCTGGTAGATCGCTCCCGTCACCACGTCGCCGAGCGCGGCGAAGGCCACCGCCGAGGGCACGATGAAGAAGGCCACGCGCCGCAGCGCCGGGCGCAGCCGCTCCTGGAGCTGACGCGCCACCTCGTCGTGGGCGCCGAGCGCGCTCGACATGGCCGGGAGCTCGGCGGCCGAGACCGCCATGCCGAAGAGGCTGACCGGCAGGGTGTAGAGCGTCTGCGCGTAGCCGAGCGCCGCCACCGCTCCGATCGGAAGCAGGCTCGCCAGGAGCTGGTCGACGTAGGCGCTGAGCTGCACCACGCCGCGGCTCACGAAGGCCGGACCGAAGTTGCGAAAGACGGTCGCCACCTGCGGATCGCGCCAGCGCAGCTCGGGGCGCATGCCGCTCGCCAGGCGCAAGGTGCGCGGGAGCTGCACGCCGAGCTGGGCCACGCTCCCCGCCACCGCGCCCCACGCCGCAGCGATCGCCAGCGACTCGGCGCTGCGTCGCCCGCCGAGGGCCAGCAGCGTGCCGATGATCACGAGGTTCCAGAGCACGGGCGCGGCGTACGAGAGGAAGAAGCGGCGGTGGCTGTTCAGGATGCCGAGGCACCAGGCCGAGAGCACCAGCAATCCGACTCCCGGGAACAGGATCCGCACCATCGAGACCGTGAGCAGGCGGCGATCGCCGCTGAAGCCCGGGGCGACCAGATCCACCAGCCAGGGCGCGGTCGCCATTCCGACCGCCACCGCCAGCGCCATGGCCAGCGCGAGCGCCGCACCCACGCTCGCCGCCACGCGGTCCGCCTCGGCCTCGTCGCGGCCCGCCAGCAGCCGCGCATACACCGGGATGAACGAGGCCGAGAGCACGCCCTCGCCGAAGAGGTTCTGCAGCAGGTTCGGGATGCGGAAGGAGGCGCGCAGCGCGTCGGCCACGCCGGAGTTCCCGAAGTAGTGCGCGATCACGCGCTCGCGCACCAGCCCGGCCAGGCGCGAGAGCAGGATCCCGGCGCCCACCAGCACCGCCCAGCGCCCGGACGTGGCGTGCGGGGCCGGCTCGGCCTCGAGCTCCGGAAGGGCGGTGCTCACGCCGGGTTCGGCTCGCGCCAGAGCTTGCCGTCCCAGGTCTCCATCACGACGCAGTCGCCCTCCCGGCCGCGCAGGTACGGGTAGCTGAGCGGCACCTTTCCGTGGGGCGTGTCCAGCACGTAGAGCGGGATCGCGAATCCGCTGGTGCGCCCGCGCATCGCGCGGAAGATCTCGACGCCGCGCTCGATCGGCGCCCGGAAGTGGGCGGTGCCCTCCAGGCATTGCGCCTGGTAGCAGTAGTAGGGACGGACCCGCATGCGCACCAGGCCCTCGCACAGGGCCTTCATGGTGGCGACGTCGTCGTTCACCCCGCGCAGGAGCACGCTCTGGTTGCCGACCGGGATCCCCGCGCGCAGCAGGCGATCGCAGGCCTCCGCCGCCTCCGGCGTGAGCTCCCTCGGGTGGTTGAAGTGCGTGTTCAGCCACACCGGGTGGTACTTCTCCAGCATCCGGCACAGCGCATCGGTCACCCGGAAGGGCAACGTGACCGGGAGCCGCGTGCCGAGGCGCAGGATCTCCACGTGGGGGATCTCGCGCAGCCGGCCGAGCAGCCACTCGAGCCGATCGTCGGAGAAGACCAGGGGATCGCCGCCGGTGAGAAGGACGTCGCGGATCTCGGGCGTGCGGCGGATCCACTCCAGCGCCTGCTCGAGCTCGCGCTTCTTCATGCTCCATTCCTCGTCGCCCACCATGCGCTTGCGCAGGCAGAAGCGGCAGTAGAGCGCGCACTCGTTGTTCACGCAGAAGGCGATGCGATCGGGATAGACGCGGATCACGTTCTTGACCGGCGAGTGACCCACCTCGCCGAGCGGATCGGAGACGCCGAGGGGATCCGCGAGCTCGGCGATGCGCGGCACCACCTGGCGGCGGAGCGGGCACTCCGGGTCCTCCGGGTCCATCAGCGACGCATAGTAGGGCGTGATCACGAAGTGGAAGCGATCGGAGAGGCGGCGGATCGCCTCGATCTCGTCGGGCACCGGATGCACCCAGCGCGCCAGCGCCTCGGCGTCGCGGATGCGATGCTGCATCTGCCAGGTCCAGTCGCGCCACTGCTCCGCGGGGACGCGCGGCCGCTCGAAGCCGCTCATTGCGCGCCCTCCCCCGCCGCCGCGAGCCCGAGGCGGCGCAGCCCGCCCTCCAGCACCCCGGCGAGGAGCGTCTCCAGGGGACGTCCCAGGAGCTCCGCGTGCACGCCGAAGGAGCCGTCCGGCGCGAAGGTCGGAAGCGGGTTCAGCTCGAGGAAGAAGGGGCGGCCGGTGCCGTCCAGGCGAAAGTCCGCGCGCGCGAAGTCCCGACACTCGAGCGCGTCGAACGCACGCATGGCGAGCGCGCCGAGCTCGTGCTCGAGACCGGGCTCGAGGCCGCCCGCCACGAAGTGGCACCAGCCCCCCTCGGGCGCGGGATGCCGCTCGAGGGCGTGCAGGCCGATGCGCGTGCGAGCTTCGAGCGCGCGCTGGAGCACGGGAAGGACGCGCGGCGGCGCGTTTCCCACCACGGTCACGGTGTACTCCGCACCCTCCAGGAAGGGCTCCACCAGCGCCGGCTGCCGGTAGAGGCGGACCACCCGTGCCACCTCGCGCGCGAGGGCGGCGCGGTCCTCCACCCGCGAGCTCGGCGCGATGCCCTTCGACGTCCCCTCCCAGCGCGGCTTCACGAAGAGCGGAAACGGCGCGGGGAGGGCCGCGCGCTCGGCCTGCTCCGCGCTCGCGAGCACGAGGTGGTCGAGGGTCGGAATTCCGGCCGCCGCCACGAGGGTCTTGCACCAGACCTTGTCGAGGGTCACCGAGAGCGTGAGCGCATCGGAGCCCAGGGCGGGCACGCCGAGCATCTCGAGCAGCACCGGTCCCCAGGCCTCGCGGTTGCGTGAGCCCTCGCCCTCGGCGATGGAGAGCGCCGCGTCGAGGGGCGGGAGATCGCCCTTGCCCGCCGCGGCCAGCAGGGCGCGCGCGCTGCCGAGACGCAGCGGGCGGTGCCCGAGGCGGCGGAGGGCGGCCTCGAGCGCCTCCACCGTGGCCTCGGGCTCGAACTCCGCGTCGGCGTCGTGGGGGTCCCCCGGGCGCCGCGGGAGGCTCCCGAGGAGGTCGTAGACGATGCCGATCGCGAGCGAGCGCATGGGAAGCCCGGAGCATATCCCGCTCCGCACAACCGGGCCCCGCCCGGCCCCGGGAGCCGGGGCTACGCCCGGGGCGCGCTCGCGGGCCGCCGAAGCCGCTAGGATCCCGGGTTCCCGCAGCGGACGACAGGAGTCGACGTGGATCGCAGGCAGCGCTGGGCGTGGGTGGAGGTGGGCCTCTGGACGGCCCTGATCTGGACCTTCTCCTCGCGGTGGTTCTCCGCTTCGCATACCGAGAGCGTCCTGTTTCCCATCCTGCGCTGGCTCATCCCCGGGATCAGCCTGCACACGCTGATCTGGGTCCACTTCCTGGTGCGCAAGGCCGCACACGGCTTCGAGTACGGGGTGCTGGCCCTCCTGGTCTTCCGCTCGCTCCGGCTCGGCTCCTCACGGAGCGTCGGCGTCTCGGCGGCCCTGGCGGTCGCCTTCTGTCTCGTCGTGGCGAGCCTGGACGAGACGCGCCAGTATCTCGGCCTGTACACGGCCATGCGTACGGGGACGATCCACGACGTGGCGATCGACGTCTGCGGGGCGAGCTTCGGGATCGCGCTCGCGCTCAGCCTGCGCGCGCTCTTCGGCGGAGCGGGGCCCGCCGGACCGGGCCTCGGCCCGGCGCCGCGCGCGCGCTGATACGGAGGACGATCCGATGCAGATGACCTGGGACGAGGTGGTAGCGCGGCTCACGGGCCCCGGCGCGCCGTTCGAGATGGTGCTGGAGGAGGTGCGCGGCCTCCCGATGCGGAACTTCAAGCACCGCGAGCCGACCCTGCGCGAGAAGATCGCCAACTCGGCGCTGCACGGGGACGCCGTTTTCCTGGTGCAGGGAGAGCGTCGCATCTCCTACGCAGAGCACGCGCGCCGGGTCTGGGGCGCGGCGCGGGCGCTGCGCGAGGAGCACGGGCTGCGCCGCGGCGACCGCCTGGCGGTCCTCGCCTACAACTCGCCCGACTGGCTGATCTCGCTCTTCGGTGCGGTCTGCGCCGGAGGCATCGGCGTGGGCCTCAACGGCTGGTGGACGCGCCAGGAGATCGCCTACGGGCTCGCCGACTCCGGCAGCCGCTACCTGGTGGTGGACGAGCGCCTGTGGCCCCGGGTGGAGACGCTGGTGGGCGAGCTACCCGGGCTCGAGCGCGTGTTCTTCGTGGGCGAGCACGCTCCCCGCGGAACGGTGCCGATCGGCGAGATCCTGATCCCGCACGACGAGCGGCCGACCGATCCGATCGACCCGGACGATCCGTTCGTGCTGCTCTACACCTCCGGCACCACCGGTCGAGCCAAGGCCTGCATCACCACCCATCGCGGCACGGTGACGCAGGTGATGGGCATCCTCTTCAGCGGCGTGGCGGGGGCGCTGGTCGGCGGCGCGAATCCCGTGCCTGCCGACGGCGGCCAGGCGGCGAGCCTCGTGACCTCGCCGCTCTTCCACGTGGGCGGCCTGCACTCCGGCGTGTGCACCGCCATGACGGTCGGGGCGAAGCTCGTGTTTCCGCGGGGACGCTTCGATCCCGACGAGTGCATGGGCCTGATCGAGCGCGAGCGCATCAGCATGTGGGGCGCCATCCCGACCATGCTGCACCGCGTGGTGCACTCGCCGAACCTCGCGCGCTACGACCTCTCGAGCCTGCGGGCGGTCTCCTTCGGCGGCGCGCCGACCCCACCCGAGACCATCGAGCGCGCTCGCGCGGTGCTCCCGGTGGAGCCGACCTTCTCCAACGCTTACGGCCTCACCGAGACCCACGGCGTGGCGACCTTGAACGGCGGCAAGGACCTGCTCGGACGCAAGACCTCGATCGGACGCCCGATCCCCGTGCTCGACCTGAAGGTCGTGGACGAGCAGGGCCGCGAGGTGCCGCCCGGGCAGCTCGGCGAGCTCGTGTTCTACGGACCGACCGTGACACCGGGCTATTGGAACCAGCCCGAGGCCACCGCCGAGACCGTGCGCAGCGGCTGGCTCCACACCGGTGACCTCGGCTACCGCGATCCGGAGGGGTTCTTCTTCGTGGTGGACCGCGCGAAGGACATGATCCTGCGCGGCGGCGAGAACGTGTACTGCGTGGAGATCGAGAACTGCCTGGCCGAGCACCCGGCGATCGACGAGGCCGCGATCGTGGGCGTGCCGGACCGCGAGTACGGGGAGCGGGTGAAGGCGATCGTGCGCCTGCGCCCGGCTGCGCGGCTGGACGCGGCCGGCGTGCAGCGGCACGTGGCCGCGCACCTCGCGGCCTTCAAGGTCCCGGAGCTGGTGGAGTTCACCGAGGAGCCGCTCCCGCGCAATCCCGCCGGAAAGCTCCTGAAGAACCTGCTGCGCGGAAAGGCCGACCTGCCGTTCGACCCGACAGAGCTCGAGAGCTAGTGCGAGCGGAGCTCGGACGGACCGGGTGCCTGGCCGGGAAGCTCGATCCGACACCACTCCGCGTTGGCGGGTCGGAAGCCGGGCACCAGCGTGCGGATCACCCCGAGGTGGGTCACCAGGGCCACGCGGCCGCCCGGCGGCGCCGCAGCGAGGTCGCTCAGGGCGTCGCGCACGCGTCGCACCACCTGGTGCTCGCTCTCGCCGCCACCCGGGCGAAGCTCGGGATCCCCGGCGCGCAGCCGCTCCAGCTCCGCGGGCCAGGCGGCCGCGATCTCCGCCTCGGTGCGTCCGGTCCAGGCGCCGAGCGAGCGCTCGCGCAGCCGAGGCTCGAGGCGCGGCGGAGGCAGCCCGAGCCGGCGGGCCACGATCTCGGCGGTCTCGGCGGCGCGCGCGAGATCGCTCGAGAGCAGCGCGTCCAGCGCGTGCCCGGCGAGCGCATCGGCCAGGGCTTCGGCCTGGCGCCGCCCGCGCTCGCTGAGCGGCGGATCTCCCTGGCCCTGCCAGCGACGCTCGGCGTTCCACGTGCTCTGGCCGTGGCGCGCCAGGAGGAGGAGCTCGAGGGTGACCGGCATGGGCGCGGAGCCTAGCAGCGCTCGATCGGGTGCCTTCGCCACGCACGGGCCGGATCCGGCCACCTCCCGAGCGGAGGCGAGCGTGCGCGGCCATTCCCCCTGGTCCGGCTTCGAGCGACTCTGCTTCGCCATCGAGCTCGCGCTCGGGCGACCGGCGCCGCGCTGGCCGCTCTGGCTACACCTGCGCGAGAGCGGCATCGACCCCGAGCGCGCGGGTGCGGCGAGCCTCCGGCCGGCGGTCGAGCAGGCGCTAGCGTCGATCCGGGCAGAGCTCGGGAGCCCGTTCTCGCCCCAGGAGCGGAGGCGGCTGCGCCGGGCGCTCGCGCGTTTCGATCCTCGCTTCGCGCCGGCCTACGAGCACGCGGAGCGGCTCGGGAGCGCGCATCTCGCGCGTTGACGGCCCGAGAACGCTCGGATAGGGTCGGCGCCCATGCCGTCGCCCGCGTATCGCGCGGCTCTCCCCTCCAGCCGAGCCGCCGCCGCTGCGCGACCCGCCCGACGCGGCCTGCTCCCGCTGGCCTTCGCCCTCGCGACCGTGCTGGCGCAGGTGCTGCTCCCGCTGGCCCACCTGGAGGAGCGCCGCCAGGCGGCCCGCGAGGCCGGCGCGCTCCTCTGCGCCGGTGCCGAGGCGGACCGCCCGCATCTCCACGCGGGAAGCCCCCGCGAGGCGCTGCCGCACGACGCGCTCCATTGCGCGGTCTGCACCGCCACGGCGCAGGCGCGCACCAGCCTGCCGGATGCCGGGCCGCGCGCTCTCCTCGCGCCGGCGCCCGCTCGCCTGCGCCCCTCGATCCACGCCGGGCGTCCCGTGCTCGCCGAGGCGCCGCGGCCCTCGGCATCACCGCGCGCGCCTCCCTCCCCCGTCGCCGACGCCTGATCTCCGACCCAACACGATCGAGCGTCAACGCCATTCCACGTCAGACGGCCCGAGATCGGCCGCGACGACGCCGTGGCGCGAGGCGGTTCGCCGCCTCGGGAGGGGATTCCATGCGGACCTTTCGCGGCCGTCGGCCGCAGCGGAGGGCACTCTGCCTCGGCCTGCTGCTGGCCTGCATCCCGTCGGCGCGCGCCGTCGCCGCCGACGACCCGGAGGTGACGCGGCTGCGCGCCGAGCTCGACGCTACCCGGGGAGCCCTGACCAGCACGCAGAGCGAGCTCCAGGCCACCCGCGACGCCCTGGCCGCGCTCGAGCGGCGCGTCGATTCGATGCAGGCGGCACCGCCTGCCGCCCCGGTGGCGACGCCCGAGGGCACCGCCCGCCTGGCGCCGGTGAACGTCGACAACCCCGCCGTGAGCTTCGTGGTGGACGTGGCCGGCGCGAGCACCACCCACGCCTCGGACCAGGCCATCGGCTTCCCCAACGGCGCGGGCTTCGCGCTCCAGACCGGAGAGCTCTTCGTCTCGGCGCCGATCGATCCCTTCCTGCGCGGCTACGTCTCGATCAACGGCACCAGCGACCAGGGATTCGACATCGAGGAAGCGGCGCTCGTCACGACGGCATTGCCCTGGAATCTCACGGTGAAGGGCGGTCGCTTCTTCGCCGACGTGGGCCGCTTCCCGCACTGGCACGACGAGGCCCTGCCCTTCGTCGACCGGCCGCCCTCGATCGATCGCCTGATCGGCGGCGAATCGAAGTCGGAGGGCGCCGAGGTCTCCTGGCTGGCGCCGCTCGAGCAGTACGTGGACATCACCGCCGGGGTCTACAACACGGTCGGCGCGGAGAACACGGACGGGGTCAACCGCAACGGCTTCTTCGGCCGCCGGTCGTTCAGCGAGCTGACCTATCTGCTGCATCCCCACAGCTACCTGGACCTGACCGACAGCCTGAGCACTGAGCTCGGCGCCACCTGGCTGGCCTCGCCGCAGGGCGGCAATCGCACGCTCTACGGCGTCGACTTCACGCTGCGTCACCAGCCGGGAACCAGCGGCTTCTACCAGGGGCTGGTGTGGGGGACGGAGTGGCTGTGGAACAACCAGCGCTTCACGGAACGCGACGACAGCGGAGTGATCCTCGATCAATCCCGCTTCCAGCGGCAGGGCGGCTACAGCTACCTCGAGGCCTTCTTCGGGCGGCGCTACTCGGCCGGTCTGCGCTTCGACTACTCGGAAGCGCTCCAGGGCCTGGTGGACCGCGAGCGCATGGCCTCGCTGTTCGTGACCTGGATGCCGTCGGAGTTCCACCGGCTGCGGCTCCAGCTCGACGACGCCTGGGGCGACCAGCCCTCCAACCAGCGCATCACCCTCCAATGGACCGCCTTCATCGGGAGTCACAGCCATGGCTTCGCGCAGCGTTAGTCGCCTCGCTCCTCGTGTCGCGGGGCTCCTGCTCGCGAGCGGCGCGCTCTTCCTGTCCGCTCGGCCCGCATCGGCCGCGCTGCGGGTGGTGGCCTCGCTGCCCGACGAGGCGGACATCGCCCGCCAGATCGGCGGCGACCGCGTGGAGGTCACCACGATCGCCGAGGGCACCCAGGATCCGCACAAGGTCCCGGTGAAGCCGAGCTTCGTGGTGAAGCTGAACCGCGCCGACGCCCTCGTGGTGCAGGGCCTCGGTCTCGAGCACGCCTTCGTCCCGGCGCTGCTCGAGGCCGCCCGCAACCCGAAGATCCTTCCCGGCGCGCCGGCCTACATCGACGCCTCGCTGTACGTGACGCCGCTCGACGTCCCCACGAGCCAGAGCCGCGAGCAGGGCGAGCTCCATCCCCTCGGCAACCCCCACTTCAACCTGGACCCGGAGCAGGGGAAGCTGATGGCGCGGGCCATCGCGGAGGGCCTCGCCCGGGTGGATCCGGCCGGCGCGCCCGCGTACCAGGAGAGCCTCGCGCGCTTCAGCGCGCTGCTCGATCGGAAGATCCAGGAGTGGCAGCAGCTCGCGGCACCCCTTCGCGGGGTGAAGGCGGTCTCCTACCACGAGGACATGGTCTATCTGGCGCGCCGCTACGGGCTCGTGATGGTCGGCACGATCGAGGTGAAGCCGGGCGTTCCCGCGACACCAGCGCACGTCGAGGAGCTGGTCGACACGATGAAGCGCGAGGGCGTGACGCTCGTGATCCGCGAGGTGTCCTACGAGGCGGGGCTCGCGGAGTCGATCGCACAGCGGACCGGCGCGCGCATGGTGACGATCTCCGCCCTGGCCGGCGGGCTCGGCAAGCCGGGCTACGTGGACTCGATCCAGGCCGACCTGGAGGCGCTCGTGGCCGCGGTCCAAGGAGGGTCGCGATGAGCCCCTCGGATCCGCTGCTGCGCGCGATCGAGGCGGACTTCGGCTACGACGGGCGCCCGGTGGTCCGCGGCGCGTCCCTGGAGGTGGTGCCGGGCGAGTTCGTGGCGCTCGCGGGATCGAACGGGAGCGGGAAGACCACGCTGGTGCGCGGGCTCCTCGGCCTGGTGCCGGTGCTCGGGGGGCGCGTCGAGCGCCGGCCCGGCCTGCGCGTGGGCTACGTGCCCCAGCGCGAGACGCTCGACCCGCTCTATCCGCTCACCGCCATCGACGTAACGCTCCTCGGCGCCTGCCGCGACCTCCCGTTCTGGCGTCCCACCGGGGCGGCCGAGCGCGGGCGGGCCCACGCGGCGCTCGCCGCCACCCAGGCCGAGCCGTTCGCGCGCAGCCGCTACGCCACGCTCTCCGGCGGACAGCGCCAGCGCGTGCTGATCGCGCGCGCCCTCGCCACCGAGCCGGCGCTCCTGGTGCTGGACGAGCCCACCGCCGGCATCGATCCGCAAACCGAGCTCGCGATCCTCGAGATGCTGGTGCGGCTCGCCCGCGAGCGGGGCCTCGCGATCTGGATGGTGACGCACCACCTGCACGCGGTGGCGGAGCGAGTCGACCGGCTGCTGCACGTGCATGACGGCCGGCTCGCGTCCGCGGAGGAGGCGGCATGAGCCTCCTCCTCGGACGCGACTTCCTGTTCGCGAATGCCGTAGCCGGCGGGCTCCTGGTGGCGCTGGTCTGCAGCCTGCTCGGCATCTACGTGATCTTGCGTCGCATGGTGCTCCTCGGCGTGGCGCTGCCCCAGGCCGGTGCGGCCGGGGTGGCGGCGGCCTTCTGGCTGACGGGGCACGTGCACGGGCCAGGCCAGGGCCACGCAGGCCCGCTCGCGGGCGCGCTCGTCGCGACCTTCGGAGCGCTGGCGCTGCTGGTGGCCGGGCAACGCCGCGGCCGCTCGCCGGCGGAGTGGAGCATCGGCTCGCTCCTGGCCCTGGCCTCGGCCGCCACCGTGCTCTTCGTGGCCATCGATCCGACCGGAGATCTCGAGCTCACCAACCTGATGCGCGGCGAGCTGCTGGCGATCGGCGACACCGATCTGTACGTGCTGGCCGCGGCCAGCGGGCTGGCGCTCCTGCTCTTCGCGCTGTTTCGCCGCGAGATCCTGCTGGCCTGCTTCGACCCGGAGTTCGCGCGCACGGTCGGGCGGGAGCCCGCCCGGGCGGACGCCCTGCTCTTCCTGCTGCTCGGAAGCGCGATCTCGCTCGGCGTGATGACGGCCGGCCCGCTGGTCGTGTTCGGCTTCCTGGTGCTGCCGCCGCTGGCGGCGCTGCGCCTGGCGCCACGGCTCGGGCTGGCCTTCGTGCTCGCGGCGGCGGTGGCGGCCGGAGCCTCCGTCGGCGGCTTCGCGCTGGCCTACCACGCAGATCTCCCGGCGGGCCCGACGAGCGTCGCCCTGGCCGGAGCCGCCTGGCTCCTGGCGGCGGGCTTCGGGCGGCTGCGCACGCGGGGGCGTGGACTGCGTGCGCTCGTGGTGCTGGCGGCGCTGCTCCTGGGTGGCGCGACGCTCCTCGGCTGCGCGACGCGCGAACCCGGCCGAGACCCGGCGCCGCTCCCGCGTGGCACGCTGCCCGACCTCTCGGGACGAGGGCCCGTCGTGGTGGCCCCCTTCCGCAACGAGACCGGCGATCCGCTGCGGATCCCCGATCCGAACCCGCTGAGCGAGCTCGGCCGGGCCGCCGGCGATCCCTTTGCCGATCCGGGCCGAAGCGTCCCCGACGCGCTGCAGGCGCAGGCGGTGCAGGCGCTGACGCGGCGGAATGTCGCTGCGCGAAGCGTCGAGGAGGCGCGGGCAATCTACCCGCACGCGCCGGCCGACGCGGCGGCGGCGGCCCGCACCGCGCAGGCGGCGGCTCTGCGGTCGCCCGTGCTCCTCGGCACCCTGCGCCGCTTCGTGCTCACCGAGAACGGCGGCCTCCTGCTGCCGCGCCTCGAGCTCGCGCTGATCGATCCCGCCGACGGCTCGGTGCTCTGGCGCGGCGAGGCCACCCGGCCGGTGCCCGTCCGGAGCGCCCTCACCCTCCAGGAGGTGCTGATCGACGCCGGCCCTGCGCTCTTCTCCCAGGCCTTCGGGAGCCCCTGAGGGGCCCCCTCCAGCCGCTCCCCGACTCCCCCCTTTTGGGGTTTTTGCTGTGGCCGCGTCGAGCCGATGCTGTCGGGGAGGTCAAGGCATGAGCCAGCGCTACAGCGTGCTCCTGCTCGAGGGAGCCGGCGGGCGCCTCGAGGACCTGACCGGGCGGCTCGGGCTGCTCGGCATCCAGGCCCTGCGGGCGGCTGCTCCGGAGGAGGTTGCGCGCCTGCTTCCCGGCCCGCGGCGGGCCCCCTGCCGCGTGGCCTGCCTCGCCGTCGCGCTGGCCCACGACGCCCTCGACGCCTGGCTGGCCGTGCTCCGCCCGACGACCCCGCCCCTCCCGATCCTGGTGGTGGGACCTCGGCCCGGTGCCGAGCTCCGGCGCCGGCTGCGCCAGGCGGGGCTCCGCCTGGCCCTGTGGGAGCCCTTCGACGATGGCGCGCTCCGCTTCCAGCTGAACCGCGCCCTGCACGACGACGGCTCCGATCCCGATCCGCGCCACGAGACGCGGGTGCCGACGCCGCTCATCGCGCGCGTCCTCCTCGGCGACCGCATGCGTGAGGCGCTGGTCTACAACCTTTCGGTGTCGGGCGCCTTCCTCGAGACCCCGCGGGCGGCGATGCACGGCGCGCAGATCGAGATCGAGCTCCCGCTGCCGGAGGAGCACGTGAAGCTCGCGGCCCACGTGGTCTACGCCAACGTCCCGGGAAATCTCCAGCGGCCGAACCTGCCCTACGGGATGGGAGTGGTGTTCGACGCGCCCTCCGCCGAGGCGATCGACGCGATCCGCCGCTACATCGCCCAGCGCGGCCTGGGCCTCGAGCTTTGAGGCACGCGAAGCAAGAGACGAGCCCTGCAGCACGAACGAGGATCAGCGCGCCTCGGCGACGAGGCGCAGGAGCGCCGGGCGCAGCGCGGCCAGCGCCCGCGCACGGTGCGAGAGCCGGTTCTTCTCCGCCGCGTCGAGCTCCGCCATGCTGCGACCGAGGCCCTCGACCTCGAAGATCGGGTCGTAGCCGAAGCCGCCGCTCCCGCGTGGCGCGTCGAGGACCCGGCCGCGGCACTCGCCCCGCTCCAGTCGTACGTCACCGTTCGGTGTAGAAAGCGCCACCACGCAGACGAAGCGCGCCCGGCGCGCGGCGGGCGGGACGCCGCGCAGCGCGGCCAGGAGCGCGGCGTTGCGCCCGGCGTCGCCGAGCCCGGCCCCTCCGAAGCGCGCGGAGCGAGGGCCGGGCGCGCCGCCCAGGGCCTCGACCTCGAGACCGGAGTCGTCGCCCAGGGCCGCCCGGCCCGAGCCTCGCGCGGCCGCGCGCGCCTTGGCGCCGGCGTTGACGGCGTAGTCGTCGCCCTCCGGCGGCAGCACCAGGCCGGGAAAGTCGGAGAGCGGACGCAGCGCGAGGTCGAGGCCCCCCAGCAGCTCCCGCAGCTCTCGCAGCTTTCCCGGATTCGCGCTCGCGACCACCAGCTCGACGCTCACGCGCGCTCGGAGACGGCGGCCAGCGTGCGGGCCTGTAGCTGCGAGATCTCGGCGAGCCCGCGGCGGGCCAACGCGAGCAGGGCGTCGAGCTCCTCGGGCGAGAAGGTCCCGGCCTCTCCCGTGCCCTGCACCTCGACGAAGCGCCCCCCCGCGGTGGCCACGACGTTCATGTCCACCTCGGCGCGCGAATCCTCGGCGTAGCAGAGGTCGAGCACCGGCGCTCCGTCCACCAGACCCACCGACACCGCCGCCACCGAGTCGCGGAGCGGCAGCCGCTCGAGCGCGCCCCGCGCCGCCAGGCGACGCAGGCCGAGGGCGAGGGCGACCCAGGCGCCGGTGATCGACGCGGTGCGGGTCCCACCGTCGGCCTGGAGCACGTCGCAGTCGACCCAGAGCGTGCGCGCGCCGAGCGCCCCCAGGTCGGTCACCGCGCGCAGACTGCGCCCGATCAAGCGCTGGATCTCCAGCGTGCGCCCGGAGGCGCGTCCCTTGGTGACCTCCCGCTCGACCCGCCGATCCGTCGAGCCGGGCAGGAGGGAGTACTCGGCCGTGACCCAGCCGCTGCCCCGACCTTCGAGGAAGCGCGGCACACCGGCCTCCTCCGACACCGTACAGAGTACCTTCGTACGGCCCATCTCGCAGAGCACCGAGGCCAGCGGGTTCTCCGTGAAGTCGAGGACGAGGCGCAGCGAGCGCAGGGCGTCGGGTGCCCGCCCGTCCGGCCGGGAGCTCATCCGCCGCTTCCCGAAGGCGGAGCGCTGCCGCCGTGCGCCGCGGGGGCGCGACCCCGCGGCGACGCTTCCGGCGCGGTGCCACGGCCCGGTGCGGGCGCCCCGGCGAAGCCGCGGCGGGCGTCCCAGCGCCGACGGAACTCGCGCACGGCGCCGGCGAGCGCCGAGGCAATCTCCTGCTGACGCGCCGCCGTGGCGAGCGCGCGCTCCTCCCGGGGATTGGTCACGAAGCCGATCTCCACCAGCGAGGCCGCCATCTGCACGCCCATCAGCACGTGGAAGGGCGCCTGCTTCACGCCGCGGGCCGGCGCGGGGTCGATCGCGGCGAGATCGCGATGGGCGAGACGGGCGAACTCGTCGGACTCGACCAGGTGCTCGGTGCTCACCAGGTCGCCCAGGATCGCGGCGACGGCGTCGTCGCCGTGCCGCGGCGCGTCCTCCCGCGTGAAGGCGGCGTTCTCGCGCGAGGCCACGCGCTCGGCACCCTCGTCGCTCGCCTCCAGCGAGACGAAGAAGGTCTCGATGCCGCGCGCCACGCGGCTCGGCGCCGCGTTGGCGTGGATCGAGAGGAAGAGATCGCCGTGGGCCTGGTTCGCGATCTCGGCGCGCTCCTGCAGCGAGACGTAGACGTCACGATCTCGTGTCATCACGACGTGCAGACCATCGGCCTCGAGCGTGCGGCGCAGCCGACGCGCCACGTCGAGCACCACGTCCTTCTCCAGCAGCCCCGTCGGGCCCTCGGCTCCGTGGTCGTCACCGCCGTGGCCCGCGTCGATCACGACGGTATCGAAGCGGTCCACGCCCGCCGGGGCCGCGCCGAGCAGCGAGAGCCCGAGAACGGCGATTCCGAGTCCGCCGCGTCGCCCCAATGTCCCCCCTCTCCGGCCGCGCACGGTACCACAGGGCCCCCTCCGCCCCGTGCGGTCGACGCCCTTCCCGCCCGGCGGTGCCCCGGGTAGGGTGGCGGCATGCGCGTAGTCCTGGATTACGGCCGGCGGCGCCTTCCGCTGGAGCTGCGAGGCCTCGCGCCAGAGGCGCCGCTGCGGGTGCTGGAGAAGTCGCCGGTGCCGCCGCTGGCCGACCCGGAGGCGGCCGTGCGGGCGGAGCTGGAGCGGCCTCGCGGCACGCCGCCTCTGCGCGAGCTCGCTCGCGGCCGGCGCAACGCGGTGATCGTGATCTCCGACCACACGCGCCCCGTGCCGAACGCCGTGCTCCTTCCGCCGATCCTGGAGGCGCTCGCGGCGGGAGGGCTCCCCGCCGACGCGGTCACGCTCCAGGTCGCGACCGGGCTCCACCGGCCGAGCACGGCGGAGGAGCTCGCCGAGATGCTCGGCCCCGGGCTCGTGCAGCGGCTGCGAGTGGTGCAGCACGATGCGCGGGACGCCGACGCCCATGCGGATCTCGGCGCGACGAGCGGTGGGCTCCCGATCCGCATCGATCGCAGCTACCTCGCTCACGAGCTGCGGATCGTGACCGGTCTCGTGGAGCCGCATCTGATGGCCGGCTACTCCGGAGGACGCAAGGCCGTGTGCCCGGGGCTCGCCGCGGTGGAGACGCTCCGCGTGGCACACGGCCCCGCGATGCTCGAGGGCTGGATCGGTCCCGGGATCGTCGCCGGGAACCCGCTGCACGCGGCCCTGCTGGAGGCGGCGCGGCGCGCCGGCGTGGACTTCTGTGTGAACGTGGCGCTCGACCGCGAGCGGCGGATCTCCGGCGTCTTCTGTGGCGATCTCGAGCTCGCCCACGAGGAGGCGATGCGCTTCGTCGAGGCCGAGTGCCGCGTCGAGCTCGATGCGCCGGCGGATCTGGTGGTGGTCTCCGGCGGCGGCCATCCCCTCGACCGCACCTTCTACCAGGCGATCAAGGGCGTTGCCGCCGCCGCGGGGATCGTGCGCCGCGGCGGCGTGATCCTGCTCTGCGCGGAGCTCGCCGAGGGCGTGGGGAGCGCCTCCTTCGAGAAGTGCCTGCGCGAATCCCGCGGGCCCGCCGAGTTCGAGCTGCGATTGGCGGACGAGGCCCGCTTCGCGATCGACCAGTGGATGGTGCAGCACCTGTGCCAGGCCCTGCGTCGCGCCCGCGTGCTGCTCTACAGCGACGGGATCCCGAGGGAGGCGCAGCGCGAGCTCTTCGTCGAGCCGGTGGAGAGCCCGGAGGCGGGGGTGGCGCGCGCACTGGCGCAGGTCGGCACGAACGCACGGGTCGCCGTGCTGCCTCAGGGCCCCTACGTCCTCGCGACGCTGCGCGACGGCGTGCGGCCGCTCGGTCGGGCGGGATCGCCGGCCTAGCGTTGCGTCGCGCTGCGACGCGATTCGGTGTCGCGCAGAAGCCGCGCGGCCTCGGGAGCGATCGCCGCCGCGAGCTCCGCGTTCTCCTCGTCCGTGGCATAGTGCAGGGGGTCGCGGAAGACGTCGCGTCGTCCCGCGAAGAGCGCCGAGGCGTCGAGCCAGCGGAGCCCGAGCTCCGGATCGGCGGCCAATCGGGCCAGCGTGTGCCGCATGTCCTCGATCACGCGCCTCGAATAGGCGACATAGCCCGGGTGCGCCGCCTCCCAGATGCCGAGCCTCGGATCGTTACGGGTCTCGCCGATCCCCCACACGGGCTGGAGCACCACCAGAAGCCCGGCACCCGCCCGCCGGGAGACGAGCGCCATCCCCTCGACGCTGTCGCCGTAGAGCCGCGCCACGCCCTCCGGATCCACGCTCACGGGAGCGGGGGTCGGCGCGAGCCGGGCGGTCAACAAGCCGAAGAGACGGCTGTGCACCGCCAGGCCGCGGGCCACGCTGCCGGCGAAGTCCTGCAGCAGCGTCCCCGGCCGGGCCTCGTGTCGCTTGAACTCGCGGAACGCCTGCTCGAAGCGCAGGTAGCCCCAGGGCAGCCCGATGCGGCCGGCGTTGGAGAACGGGCTCAACAGGTCGTTTCCGCCATCCACCGCCACCACCAGGTCGGGCTCGAGCCTCGAGACGAGCTCCTGTAGCAACACCAGCTCCTGTCGCGAGACGTAGCCACCGATCCCGGCATTCACGACCTCGACACGCCACGGCGGAGGGACCGCCGAGCGCAGCAGCCGCTCCAGCACGGCCGGGGGCGCCGCGGCGTCGGAGCTCGTGCCGTAGCCGAAGACGACGCTGCCGCCGAGACACAACACGCGCAGCACGCCCGCCGGCTTCGGTACGGCCGGCTCCGCTCCGCGCAGGCCGAGCCGGTTCACGTGGATCGAGTCGGTGTGCTGGTCGGGCGCGAGCCGGTACACGCGATACGGATCGAGCTCGATCCCCTCGCTGTGCAGGCGCTCGAACTCGGCGGTCTCCTTGGAGAAGGAGGCCGAGGGCTGGAGGACCGAGCCCGGAAGCAGGAGACGCGTCGCGACCTCGGCGGCGCCGAGCAGCGCGCCGGCGAGGACGACGCCGATGGCCAGCGCGAGCAGGCGGCCTCGGCGCGGCGTCACGGACGCGGGTCCGCCGTCCTCTCGCTCGACTCGCCGTCGTGTCGAGCGGCCGCCGCCAGCCGGGCCCGCCGTCGCGGCGCAGCCTGGAGCGCCAGGAGGTCGCCGAGCGTGGCCACCCCGGCCTGCTCGCGCGCCCGATCGATCAATCGGAGCAGGAGCTCGGCAGTGGCGCAGGCATCGCCGAGCGCCCGATGCCGGCCCCCGGCGCCCGCTCCGAAGCCGATCCCGAAGTGGCGGGCCAGCGGATCGAGGCCGAAGCGGCGGAGCTCGGGGACGAGACGACGACCCAGGAGCTTGGTGCACAGAACGGGCGCCGCGAGCGGCGGGAGCGCGAGCTCCGCCAGGGCGGTCGCCACGAAGCCATGGTCGAAGGCGGCGTTGTGGGCCACGAAGGGCGCTCCGGGGGTCTGGCCGAGCCACGCGAGGAAGCGCGGCAAGGCCTCGGCCAGCGGCGGCGCTCCGGCGACCGCCGCATCGTCGATCCCCGTGAGGGCCGTGATCGCCCGCGGGATCGAGCGGCCCGGATGCACCAGGCTGGTGAAGCGATCGGCCGGCGCGAGGCCCGAGATCCGCACCGCTCCGATCTCGAGGATGGTCGCCCCGCGGCGAGAGAGGCCGGTGGTCTCGAGATCCACGACCACCCAGTCCATGGCCTCGAGCGGCGTCTCCGGATGCACCACGCCGCCCGCCCGCGCGAGGGCCGCGGGAGCGAGCGGATCGCTCAGGCTCTCCGGCGGCGCCTCGAGCGCGGCGGCCACCACGCGTCGCGCCAGGGCCGAAGGCACCGGGCCCGATGCGGCGAGGAGCGCGCCGGCCAGCTCGGCCAGGCCCACCGGCTGGCCGCGGGAATGGGCGGCCTGGAGCGCACGGCGCACGGAGCGCGACGGCAGCGGGCTCACGCGGGACCTCGACGGAGGAGCGCTCTCGGGAACGGGGGCCGCGCGAGCGTAGAGCGTCGTCGGGTCGGGTCAAGTGGCGTCTTTTCTTCCGGCTTCACCCGCGCGCCGTGACAGCGCTTCGAGGCTTTCGTATCGTGCGTTCGATGAGTCGTCGCGCGCGCGCCCTCGTGCGGCTCCTGTTGTCCGGCCTCCTCGTCTCCTCGACGCTCGCGTCGCCCGCCCGCCCTGCCCGCGCCGCCGAGCTTCCGGCCGTGGCGCGGCCGGTGGTCCACGTGGGGCGCGAGACGCAGGCGGCGGGCACCGCGTTCTTCATCCCGGCCCCCGGCGAGGTCGGCGTGGCGGCCGTCGCGGTGGCCCACGCCTTCGACGCCGCGGAGCTCGCGCGGGCCCGCGAGGTCGAGTTCAAGCTCGGGCGCAGCGGCCGGCGCGTCAGCGTCTCGTCGGCGCACCTGACGGCGCCGGGCCGGCCCTTCCGCGAGACGGGCGCGAGCCTGCGCGGCGACTTCATGGTGTTCGCGCTCGATCTGAAGCCGAGCGGCGTGCGCGTGCTCGAGCCCGAGCCGACCTTCCCGCGGCCCGGCGACCGCGTGCGGCTCCTCGGCGTCCCGTCGCAGATCCCGCAGGACGAGGACGATCTCTTCGGCACGGTGAAGGACGTGTCGGAGGACCGCATCGAGGTCGACCTCGACACCAAGGCGGATCTCCGCGGCTGGGGCGGCGCACCGGTGCTGACCTACCCGGCCGGCCACGTGCTCGGGATCCTGGAGGCGGCGCGACCCATCGAAGGAACGCTACGCGTATCGGTGTCACCAATCGGCGCCGTCCTCGAGGCGCTGAAGGCGCCGCTCGACGGCGGGCGGGGGCGGCCGTTCGCCGCCTTCGCGCCCGGCGGGCCGCCGGCCGCCGCCACGGCCTCCGCGCAAGCTCCCGCTGCGAGCGGCGCGCCGTCGAGCGTGGCCGGCGCCGCGCCGCCGACGAACGCACCGAGCTCGCGCGGGACGGCGCCGGCGGGCGCGACGAAGGCCCCGGCCGCCGGAGGCCCCGAGCCCTCCGTGCGCCCCGATCCCGCGCGCACCGCCGCCGTGCTGCGGCCCGCCGGCCAGTCGCTGCTCGGTCGTCCTGGACCCGAGAAGGCGGTGGTCCGGCTCTCGCTCGAGAAGCCGACGGCCGGCGAGGTCTTCGGCGACGCCAACGGTGCCTTCGTCTCCGGCCGCGCGTTGGCGCTCCTCGGGCCCTTCCGGAAGTTCGACGTCGCCATCGTGATCGATACCTCCGGCTCCACCGCCGAGCCGAGCGGGGCCGACATCAACGGCAACGGCGTGGTCGGTCGTGGTCGCGGCGGGGGGATCGGCAGCATCTTCGGCCTCGGGAGCAGCGATCCCGGCGACTCGGTCCTGGCCGCCGAGGTGGCTGCCGCACGCAAGCTCCTGGACGGCCTCGACCCGCGCAACACGCGCGTCGCCCTCATCACCTTCGCGGGCACCCCTCCCGACGACGGCTTCTTCGGACGCGGCGTCCCGAACGCCGCCATCACCGAGGAGCCTCTCACGACGGACTACGCGCGGGTGCGTCACGCGCTCGATATGGTCCTGGACCGTGGGCCCGAGGGCGCCACCCACATGGCGGCCGGCGTGGACCAGGCGACGATCGAGCTCCTGGGCCTGCGCGGCGGCCTCTCCAAGCCCGACAAGGAGAGCGAGAAGGTCGTGCTCTTCCTGACCGACGGGCAGCCCACGCTTCCCTACGGACCGGGCTTCGAGCGCGACAACGTGCGTGCCGTGCTGCGCGCCGCCGATCGCGCGCACCGCGCCGGGATCAAGATCGACAGCTTCGGGCTCGGCCAGGAGGCGCTCGAGGGTCCCGTGTCCTGCGTGGAGATGGCCTCGCGCACCGGGGGCTACTTCACGCCGCTCCGCACGCCCGGCGACGTCGTCGCCGTGGTGGACCACGTGAGCTTCGCCAACATCGAGTCGGTGCGGGTGCGCAACGAGACCACCGGTGCGGACGCCGACGAGGTCACCACCAGCGCCGACGGCAGCTTCGGGGCCCTGGTGTCGCTGCGCCCGGGCCCCAACACGCTCAGCGTGATCGCCCGCACCAACGACGGCAGCGAGGGGCGCCAGGTGGTCGATGTGACCTACGTGGCGGGCGCGCCGGAGGTCACCCTCTCGCCGGCGCTGATGGCCCAGCGCAACCGGCTGCTGGAGCAGAAGCTCCTCGACCTGCGGCGCGGACGGATCGCCGCCGAGCGCGAGAAGGCGGAGCAGGCGCGCAAGGAGCTCGCGCTCGAGATCGAGCGCGAGCGGGCCAAGGCGCAGGATCGCGCCGCTCAGCAGCGCAAGCAGCTCGATCTCGAGGTGGAGAGGGAGGACACCGGCTCAGCTCCCGCGCCCGCTCCCGCCCCCAGCCCCGCGCCCGCGCCCTGATCCGCGCTGCGGGCGCTCTCGCGGACGGCGCCCGGCCGCGCATCCCGCGGCCGCAGCCGGCGCAGCTCGCGGTCGCTCTTGCTGCGTCGCCGCGAGCGCTGGAACTCCTGGAAGCGACGCCAGCTCCGGGGACGCCGCTGGCGCAGCCAGTCCGTGAACTGCTCCGCCGTCTCGAACAGGAACTGGTCGGGCGGGTCGTCCTTCACCGTCTGCTCGCACTCGCGCCAGTCGAAGTCGCGGCAGATCGCCGGGCGCGTCTCGTAGATCCCGCACAGCCCGGCGTCGGTCAGGTGCCGACAGCGCGTCTCGAACTTCACGTACCAGTCGCCCTCCCAGTCCACGAAGACGGAGACGTCCGGGTGGAGCAGGTACCAGACGACGTAGTCGTACTCGACGTTGCTGCGGGGCCGGTCGATCTGGATCGCCACGTAGGTGCAGCACTTCGCGCACTGGTGGCAGGGATGGTCCGGCGCCTTCTCGACCAGGAGCGGGACGTCGAGGGGCTGGAAGCCGTCGCCTGCCGCAGCCTCGGGCGCGCGCCGCGGCCGCAGCGCGTGGCCGTTGACCCTCGGTCCGTTCCGCGAACCCGCTCCCGCCCTGCGCCCCTGCCGAGCCATCCCACCCCCCGCGTCCCGTCCGCCCCTCACGCGATCTGATCCAGGTACTCCGAGAGCCCGTAGCCCGTGCGCCCCGCGCAGCTCCACTCCGTCATGCCTTCGCTGATCCGTGTCACGCGGCCTTCACGCCGGTGGCGTAGCGGAATCAGCGAGAGCACGCGACCCGTGACCTCGAGGAGGGCTCCGTCGGCACAGTGCAGCCGGGCCCGGATCCGGTCGTGGACGCGCTGCTCGCCCGTCACCTCGGTCTCGATCTCGACGTCCCGCACCGGCACGAGCTCGCGACCCCGATGCAAGAACCCCCCGCGCGTCTCGCTGCCGTCGCGCGCCGCCACCACGCTCGCCATGAAGCCGAAGTCCTCGCCGAAGTTGGCGGTGAGCCAGCGATACCAGGCGGGCGCCTGCCAGGAGCGCGGCCCCCAGCTGTGGTCGCGCAGGCCGAGCCCGTCGAAGGCGATCCGGCGCCCGGCGATCGCGAGCGTGCCGCGGGCGCGGTGGTGCTGCTCGTAGTGTCCGCGCGCGAACTCCATCTCGTGATCTCCGGCGGGCCGGTCCGGACGCTCGCCGCCGAACATCGGGCCGATGCCGCGGATCGCGAGGTCGACCGCGACCTCGACGAAGGGATTCTCCGCGAACGCGCGGCGGGGGTCGGCCATCTCGAGCGGCCGCTCCAGACGACAGGCCTTGCCGGCGTAGGAGACGTGGAGGGACTCGAAGGGCTGGAGCACGCGGAACTCCATGCCGCCCGCCGCGAAGCGGGAGTTGTCCGAGATCGACGCTCGATGGAACTGGAAGAGGACCGGCCCATCGGGCTCGTAGAGGCAGAGCGTGGTCTCCGCGTGCCCTTCGTTCGGCCGGTTGCCGATGCGGGCGAAGCCCCCGCAGCGCTGCACCGGATCGAAGAAGTTGAAGTACATGCTCTCGTTGAAGTTCGGCTCGCCGGTGTTCGCGTGCATCCACTCGTCGGCCGGCTCCAGCCGGAGCGCCCGGCTCGTGGCTGCGCTCGCGTTCTCGCTCTTGGCCTCGCTCTCGCTCTTGGCTCCGCTCATCGCGTCTCCTCGACCCGTGGGGCGATTCTAACCGGCGTGTCGCGCGGGGCCTACTGGCTCTCCCGACGGTGGGGTCGCCCGAGATCGCCCGGCGCTCGCGCGCGACCGGTGGCCAGGGCGAGAACCCCCAGGGTCACGACGTAGGGCAGCATCAGGAACACGGGATACGGCACGTCGAAGCCACGGGCCTGGAGGCGGTACTGGAGCGACGTGGCGGCGCCGAAGAAGAGCGCCGCTCCCACCACGCCGCCGGCTCGCCAGCGCCCGAAGATCACGCAGGCCAGCGCGATGAAGCCGCGGCCCGCGGTCATGTTCTCGGCGAAGGTGTTGGACTGAGCGAGCGGGAGCGCCGCGCCGGCGATCCCCGCCAGCGCTGCTCCCGCCAGCACCGCCGCCACTCGCACGGCCTGGACGGGGACGCCCTCGGCATCCGCGGCGCGCGCGGCCTCGCCCACCGCGCGCAGGCGCAGCCCGGCGCGCGTGCGTGCCAGGAAGAACGCGATCCCGACGGCCAGCAGCAGACCGGCGTAGACGAACCCGCTCTGGCGAAAGAGCACCGGACCCAGGCCGGGCAGCGCCGAGAGACCGGGCAGCGGGAGCTCGCCAATGGTGGGCGCGGTGGGAATCGCGCCGCCGTAGAGAGCGCGCGCCGCGAGCCCCGTCGCTCCGAGCGCCAGCAGGTTGAGCGCCGTCCCGGTCACGATCTGGTCGGCACGCCGCAGCACGGCGAAGCCCGCGAAGAGCGCGCCGAGCGCGGTGGCGGCGAGCCCGCCGGCCGCGACGCCGGCGGCCGGCGAGCCGGTGGCCACCGCCACCGCGAAGCCGGCGAAGGCCCCGGCCAGCATCAGGCCTTCGATGCCGATGTTCACCACGCCCGCCCGCTCCACCAGGAGCTCGCCCAGGGCCGCCAGGAGGAGCGGCGCCGCGAGGCGCACCGCCGCAACCAGCACCTCCTGCATCAGGGCTCTCCGGCGGCGGGCGAGTCGTCCTGCACCACGGCCCGCCGCGCGCTCCCGCCGAGCGCGAAGCCCACGGACAGCAGGATCACGAGACCCTGCACCACCTCCGTCAGGACCGAGGGAATGCCCGCCGAGCGCTGGAGCGCCGCACCGCCGGCTTCGAGCGCGCCGAAGAAGAGCGCCGAGGGCACCACCGCCAGCGGCTCGAGGCGCGCCAGCAGCGCCACCGCGATCGCGGTGTAGCCATAGCCCGGCGAGAGGCCTTCGTAGAGCCGTCCCGTCACCCCCGCCACTTCGAACGCGCCGGCCAGGCCGGCCAGCGCTCCGGCCAGCGCGAGGGCCAGGAAGCCGTAGCGCTCGGGCGAGATCCCGGAGAAGCGCGCGGCGAGGGGCGAGAGGCCGACCGCGCGCAGCCGAAAGCCGAGCGAGGTACGCGACACCAGAAAGTGCAGGAAGGGCGCGAGGAGAACGGCCAGCAGCACCCCCAGGTGCACGCGGTGCCAGGCGGGAAGCAGCGCGGCGACCGGGAAGGCGTCGCTCTCGGGATAGGCGTGCGCAGCCTCCTGCAGCGGCCCGTGCACGGCGAGCGCCACCGCCTGGATCGCCACGAAGTTCAGGAGGATCGTCGAGATCACCTCCGAGACGCCACGCCAGACGCGGAGCGCCGCCGCCACGGCCGCGAGGGCCGCGCCGCCCGCCGCCGCGGCGACCGCCAGCAGCGGCAGGAGGAGCGGCGCCGGCGCGCCCGGCCAGAGCCGCGTCGCGACCGCCGTCGCGCAGAGAGCGCCGGCGTAGAACTGCCCCTCGGCGCCGATGTTCCACACCCCGCAGCGGAACGAGAGCGCCACGGCGAGGCCGGTGAGGAGGAGCGGCGTGGTCTTGAGCGCCGTCGCGATCCAGGCGGGGCCGCTGCCCACGGCTCCGGCGAGCGCGGCCTCGAGGGCCTCACCCGGCGAGTAGCCGAGAACGGCCAGCAGCGCGCCGCAGACCCCGAGCGCGCCCGCCGCCGCGAGCAACGCGCGTGCGAACGCCCTCACGCCGCGTCTCCGACGCCGTCGGCGTCCGCCCCGAGCAGGATCGCGCCGAGGCGTGCGCGATCCGCGTCCACCGGCACCGGGAGCAGACCCCCGTGCACCAGCGCCACCACCCGATCCGCCAGCGCCAGTACCTCGTCGAGCTCCGTCGAGATCAGCAAGACGCCCGCGCCCGCGCTCCGCAGCGCGAGCATCTGCTCGTGGACGAAGCGCGTGGAGCCGACGTCGAGGCCGCGAGTCGGGTTCACCGCCACCAGTACGCGCGGCCGGCCTGCGAGCTCGCGCGCCACCGCCACCTTCTGGGCGTTCCCGCCCGAGAGAGTGGCGATGTCGGCCTCGGGATCGGGCGGCACGATCCCGAAGCGCGCCACGGCCTCGCGCGCCGCCCCCCGAGCCGCCCGCCGATCGAGGACCCCGCGCGCGAAGAAGCGGCGGTCGTCGTAGGAGCTCTTCAGGATCAGGTTCTCGGCCACGCTCATGCCGGGCACGAGTCCAGCGCGCTCGCGTTCTCCCGAGAGATGCGCGACGCCCGCCGCACGCAGCCGTCGCACGCTCGGCGCGACGGGGCGACCGGAGACTTCGATCCAACCGGCGCTCAGGGCCCGCACGCCGGCCAGCACCTCTTCCAGCTCGCGCTGTCCGTTGCCGTCGATCCCGGCCACGCCGACGATCTCGCCCGATCGCAGCTCGAGGTCGAGCCCCTTCAGGCGGCTCGCCTCGCGCAGCCCGGGAGCGGCAAGGCCGCGCAAGGCGAGGAGCGGAGGCCCGGCGGCGGGCGGGCCCGGCGGGCGTGCCAGCGCCGGGAGATCGCGTCCCAGCATCAGGCGACCGAGGGCGCGCGCGTCGGCCTCGGCCGCAGGCACCACGCCGACCACTCGTCCTCGACGCAGTACGGTGACGCGATCGGCGAGATCCTCGATCTCCGCGAGCTTGTGGGAGATGAAGATCACCGCGGTGCCGGCGTCGCGCAGGCGCTGCAGCGCCGGGAAGAGCGCACGCGTCTCCCCCGGCGTGAGCGCGGCGGTGGGCTCGTCGAGGATCAGGAGCCGCGCGCCGCGCTCCAGCGCGCGCAGGATCTCGGCACGCTGGCGCTGACCCACCGAGAGCTCGTCGACGGGCGCGTCGAGGGGCACCTCGAGCCCGAAGCGCGCGGCGAGGGACGCGACCCGCGCGCGCGCCGCGGCCGGATGGAAGAGTCGCGGCCCGCCGGCGCCGCCGAAGCCGAGGTTCTCGGGAACGGTCATCGCGGGAACCAGCGTGGAGTGCTGGTGCACCATGCCCACGCCCGCCGCGAGCGCCGCCGCGGGGCTCCACCGCGCGAGATCGACCTCGTGTCCGGAGAGGCGGAGGCGCCCGGCGTCGGGCCTCACCAGGCCCACCAGCACGTGCATCAGGGTCGACTTGCCGGCGCCGTTCTCGCCGAGCAGCGCGTGGATCTCGCCCGACTCCACCACCAGGTCGACCGCGTCCAGCGCCGGCACGCCCGGAACGAAGGCCTTGCGGACCCCGTGCAGCGCGACCGCCGGCGGAGACGGGGTCAGAACCCGGCCCGCGGCACCACCAGGTCTCCGCGCTCGATCCGCGCCTGGAGCTCGTGGACCTGCTGGCGCAGGTCCGGCGGCACCCGGTCCACCAGCTTCGGATTCCACACCAGGCGGATCACGCCGGATTTGAGGCCGAAGCGCTGGGGCTCGGCGTGGAAGCGCTTCTCCTTCACCGCTCGCGCCACCTCGAGGAGCGCGCTCGGGGCGTCGAGGGTGGCCGAAGCGAGAACCACGTCCGGCGCCATGTCGTTCTGGTCCTTGTTGGTGCCGAAGGCGTAGACGGTGGCGCCGTCCCGGGCGCGCTCCTGGACCGCCTGGAACACGCCGCGCCCGGCGTCGTTGGCCTGGTGCATCAGGAAGTCGGCGCCCTGCTCGAGCAGCGCGCGCGCGGCCTCCTTCGCACCCGCGACGTCGTCGAAGCTCCCGGTGTAGACCTCGCGCACCTGAACGTCGGGCGCGACGCTCTCCACGCCGGCCCGGAAGGCCTGGAAGGTGCTGCGGATCGACGGCAGATCGATCCCGCCCACCAGACCCACCCTCTTGGTCCGGCTCATGCGCCCGGCGACCACGCCGCACAGGTAGGTCGCCTGCTCCAGCTCGAATACGATCGGCGCGAGGTTCGGCCGCAGCGTGTTGCCCGAGGTGGTGACGAAGATCGTCTTCGGGTACTCGGCGGCCACCTTCGCGGCCGCCTCCTGGTACTCGAAGCCGTGGCCGATGATCAGGTCGAAGCCCTTCGAGGCGAAGCCGCGAAACTCCTCCTCGAACTGCGCCGGTGTCCTGGTCTCCACGTTCGCGACCTGCGCGCCGAGCTGGTCGCGAATGCGCAGCAGCCCCTCGTAGGCGCTCTGGTTCCATCCACCGTCGGCGATCGAGCCCGGCGTCAGGAGCGCGACGCGAAACGCAGCGGTCGAGGGGGCGGAGCCCGTGCCGTCGCGGCGGCAGCCCACGAGCGGCGCCAAGGCGACGAGAGCCGTCAGCAGGACGGCCAGCGGGCGACGGCACTCGGGCATGGCGGCGCCTAGTATGGGAGCTTCGCAGAGGGCGTCAATTCGCGCGGCGGCGCCGCGCGGCCGCGATGCTCAGCGCGCGACGCGCGGGGCCGCGCCGCCCGTGGCGGGCAGCGGGAGCGACGGCTCGCCCACCTCCGGATGGACGGTGTACTCCGCGGTCTCCGTGAAAAGCTTGAGCGGGACCCAGCCCGGCACCTCGGAGAGGTGCGGCATCCCCGTCGTCATGGCGCCGGTCGGATCGATCACCCAGGGATCGTTCCGGTCCTCGAACCACAGCGTCACCATGTGGTGCTGGCCGTCGCTCGGCCGGAAGACGATGGCCCGGAACACCTCGTCCTCGCGGAAGCCCAGATCGTGGAGGAAGCGGTAGGCCAGGAGCTCGAGCCCGTCACAGTCGTCGCCGTTGCGCGCGAGGGTCCCCCGCAACGTGGCCCAGTGGTCCACCGGCCCGTCGGGGATGTAGTGGGAGCGCGACTCGTGCTGCACCCACAACGCGATCTGTCGGGCGAGCGCGCGGCGGGCCTCGCCGCGGAATGCGAAGTAGTCGGTGC
This sequence comes from Myxococcota bacterium, assembly GCA_033853555.1. Taxonomy (GTDB): domain Bacteria; phylum Myxococcota_A; class UBA9160; order UBA9160; family UBA9160; genus JAWOLJ01. The sequence goes on along the minus strand of JAWOLJ010000030.1, from coordinate 61,428 downwards.
GCAGATCTCCCGTTCCGTGGACCGCGTTCAGCGAGGACCCGGCGCCCGCCACGTCCGGGGCGGGCCGAAGCTGTTCGGTGTCGGGGAGCTGGCGCTCGCGAGCCTGCCAGCTCGAGATCTGGGGAGTCCAGACGTCGGAGGGATCGGGGAGCTCGAAGAAGCGCCAGCGCGGACCCGCTCCGACGCCGGTCGGTGCGGCGCAGCCGCTCAAGAAGCAGAGGAGCAGCGTGAGCAGCTCCACCGCCAGCCGGGGCTTCCGCGCGCCGTCGATCGACATCGCAGGAGCGGATCGGCCTGGCGCGCGCGGGGATTGAGCCGACAATCGCGGACGTCGCGGGAGCGACGCGCGATCCCGGGGATTCCGCGCGACTCGCAGGCGACCTGCCGCTCCACGGAGCGGCAGCGATCCGGCAGCGAGCGCGCAGCGCTGGGAAGGCTCTTGCGGGAGGCGTCGGCCGGTCTACGCCGGAACGCCGCAGGCGTGCACGAGGCCGAAGAGGATCCAGCAGAAGGCCACGATCCCGGGGATGCCGCAGAGCACGTAGAGCAAAGCCACGCGATCGAGTCGACCCTTCTCCGCCGTCCACTTGCCCACCGACATCGCGCGCCCCCCTTCTCCCCTGCCGTGGCTGCGGCGCCTTCGCGCCGGCCCTCGCCAGGCTCGTTCCGGACCCGCTTCCGGCCCGCAGCGCGCGCAGCCTAGCGACCGCTCGCGGCGGCGTCGAGCCCGCCGTGGACCGCCACCCGCGCGCCGTCCCGGGTGGGGACGCGGTCGCCGACGATCACGTCCTCGCCTCCCGACAGGCCCTTGGCGATCCGCACGGCGTCCCCGACAAGACCTCCCTCCTCCACGAACGCCTTGCGGGCGCGACCGTGCTCGACCACCCACACGAAGGAGCGTCCGTCGGTCTCCCGTCGCACGGCGGCGGCGGGAACCAGCACCACCCGCGCCGGCGCCTGTCCGGGTGGCGGCGCATCCTGCAAGAAGCTCACCCGCGCACTCATGTCGGGGAGGAGGCGGCCCTGGGGCTCGAGGATGCGGACCTCCACCTTGAGCGTCCCCTTCTGGCGGTCCACCTGCGGGTAGAGCTTCACCACGGTCGCGGCGAAGTGCGCCGTGGGATCGGCGTCAGGCGTCACCTCCGCGCGTTGGCCGAGGTGCACGAGCGAGAGATCGCTCTCGTTCACGTCGACCTCGGCGCGGATCTCGTCCAGGTTCGCCATGCGCACCAGATCGCCGGAGCCGGAGAAGCCGCCCGGCACGGCGATCTCGCCCGCCTCCTTGAGCTTCGCCAGGATCACGCCGTCGGTCGGCGCCCGCAGCACCGTGAAGTCGAGATTGATCTCGGCCTCCCGCAGCGCCGCCTCCAGGTCCTTCACGCGCGCGCGATCCACCGCGAGCTTGTTGGTCCGCACGTCGAGCTCCCGCTGGGAGACGACGCCGCTCACGAAGAGCTCGCGCCCGCGGCGCAGCTCGGACTCGGAGAGCGCCGAGTCCGCCCGTGCCGAGGCGAGCTGGGCCCGGATCCGGTCCACGGCGGCGCGATACTCGCGGTCGTCGAGCTGGACCAGCGCATCGCCGGACTTCACCGACTGGCCCTCGTCCACCAGGAAGCGCTCGACCCGGCCCGGGACCCGGGCGCCCACCGAGACCACCTTGTCGCCCGGCACGATGTAGCCGGCCCCGGAGAGGACCGGGACGTCCGCGGCCGTCGCGGCGTCCGAGAGCGCGGCCGTCGCCACGCTGACCTCGAGCGCCGACGCTGCGATCCACCAGAGCGCGAGCGCCGCCAGGGCACAGACGATGCCGGCGATCCAGAGGCGCCGGGAGCGCGCGCCGCCACGACGCAGCGGTGTGGCGTCGTGCTGCATCCGGAGCGCCTCGAGATCCGCCCGCAGCCGGGCGTCGCTCTCCGTCCCCTCGCTCAAGCCGCCTCCTCGTCCGCCCGCCGCCCGGCCCGCCGGCGGGGACTTTAGCCGGGTCTTTCCCAACTCCGCCCGGCGTCCTCCGAGCGGTTCAAGGTGCCGTGCTCGTCGTGCGCTCAGCCACGGCGCAGCGCCTCGATCGGGCGGAGGTGCGCGGCGCGCCAGGCGGGGCCGAGACCGCCCAGGAGCCCGATCACCAGCGCGAGCCCGAGCGAGAGCGCGAGATCGCGCCTTCCGATCGCGAGCGTCACCACGTTGGTGGTGAAGGTGGTCGAGCCGAAGGCGATGCCACCGAGCCACGCGCGCAGCGCCGCGGCGAGGCCGAGCGAGAGCAACGCTCCCACGCCGAAGCCCAGCGTCGCGAGCGCGAGCGCCTCCACCTGGAACGCGAGCAGGATCGCACCCCGCGAGAAGCCGAGCGCGCGCAGCGTGCCGATCTCCGCGATTCGCGCCTGCACCGCCGCGTACATGGTGTTGGCCGCGCCGAAGCCCGCTCCGACGCCCGCCAGCACCGCGACCGCCACCACCAGCACGTAGAGCGACTTCGAGGCCTCGCCCTGCTTCTCGTAGTAGGCGGGCTCGGGGGTGGCCTCGATCGCGTAGCGGGGATCGACGTCGATCTGGCGCTTCATGCTGGCGAGCGCCGCCTCGTCGCGCGCGCGCAGACGCACGCCCGAGTAGGGAAAGACCCGGCGCGCGTCCTCTCCCAGGTCCTCCACGTCGACCCAGACCTCGCTCTCGAAGGACGAGCCTCCGGACTCGAAGACACCCACCACGTCCCAGTCGCCGCGCCCGAAGCGCAGCTTCTGGCCGAGCGCGGCTCCCTCGTAGCGGCCCACCACGCCGCGCCCCACCACCGCCTCGTGCATGCGCGGCCGGAAGAAGCGCCCCTGGACCACCCGCACACCGTCGTGCACCTCCAGGGCGGCCGGCTCCACGCCTCGCACCAGCACGTTGTCGCGCCCGCCCGCACGCGTCCGGAAGAACGGCTGCACCACCAGCTCGGGCGAGGCCAGCGGCCAGCCCGCGGGGTCGCGCACCACGCCCGGGAGGTAGCGCACGAAGAAGTAGGCCTCGCGCGAGAGCTGGCTCGAGCCGTCGTTGTCCGATCCCTTGCGCAGCACCACCAGGTTGAGGGGATCGCCGGTGCTCACCACGGTGCGTCGCAGGCTCGAGAGCAGCCCGAGGAAGAGGCTGCATGCGACCACCACGAGCGCGATCACCATCACCGTGAGCGCGCTCCGCCCCGGCCGCGCCGCCACGTTCTTCAGCGGATAGCTCAGCGGCAGCATCAGAAGACGTCCCGCAGCGCGGCCGCGACCGGGCGGCGGGCCGCGCCGAAGGCGGGCGCGGAGCCGGCCAGCAGCCCGATCGCGAGCGAGAGCAGGAGGCCTTGCAGCATCACGCCCGGGGTCACGATGAAGCCGCCGAGCGGCCCGAGCGCCTCGAAGCGGCCGCCGAGGCTGCGGATCAGCACGGTGAGTCCCCAGGCCATCGCGACGCCGGCCGTGCCCGCGAGGGCCGAGAGACACACCGTCTCCGCGAGGAGCATCCCGAACAGGACCCGGCGGCGGAAGCCGATGGCCCGCAGCACCGCGAGCTCCCCGGCCCGCTCGCGCACGGCCATCGACGCGGTGTTGGCGGCGATGAACACGATGCAGAGCGACACCAGAGCGGTCACGATCATGAGGATGGTGACGAAGCCCTGGAGCGAGCCCAGGAAGCTCGCGAAGAAGCTCTTCTCGGTCTGGCTCGTGGTCTCGGCCTCGCTGTTGCGGGAGAGGTCGTCGATCCGCAGCATCACCGAGTTCGCGAGCGCCGGATCGCTGACGCGCACCCAGAGCAGCATCACGATGCCGAGGCCGCGGCCGCGCTGAGCCTTGAGCGTCTGGTCCAGGTACTCGCGGCTCATCCAGAAGAGCGGCGAGCGGTCGTTCGGAATCTCCCCCACGATGCGGAAGTCGAGGGCCACCGGCCACACCGTGCTGCGCAGGGTCACGCGGTCGCCGAGGCGCCAGCCGTAGCGCCGCATCGTCTGCCGGCCGACGATCGCGCCGTCGCGATAGCGCCGGAAGGCGGCCCACTGCTCCTCCGGAATCTGATAGTCCGGGTAGACCTGCTCGATCTGGTCCGCCTCCACCGCGAAGCTCGGGAACGTGATCTTGCCCTGCTCCTCGAAGGCGCCGCCGAACCACACCAGCCCGACGCAGCCCGCCACGCCGTCGAGGCCGCGCACCTTGCGCGCGAAGGAGTACGGCATCGAGTAGACGAGCCCCGCCTTGTTCACCACCGAGATCCGCGTGTTGCTCGCGATCCGCGACAGGAACGCGTCGAGGCCGGCGGGCATGGTGAGCAGGATGCAGACGAGCATCACGGCCAGCGCGACGGCTCCGCCCGTCAGCGCGGTGCGCAGCCGGTTGCGGCCGAGGTTCGCCAGGACGAGGCCGAGGGGACTCATGCGGCCGGGGCCGCCCCCTCCGGCGCCGTGCCCGCGGCGAGGCGCAGCGCGGTCTCGGCTCGACGCTCCTCCTCCCCCTCGAGCAGCACCCCCTTGTCCAGGTGCAGCGCGCGATCCACGAATCGCAGCGCGCGCGGATCGTGGGTCACCATGACGATGGTCTTGCCGAACTCCCGCGAGAGCTGCTGCAGCAGCGCCAGCACCAGCTCGGCGTTGCGCGCGTCGAGATCGCCCGTCGGCTCGTCGGCGACGATCAGGTCGGGATCGCTCACGATGGCGCGCGCGATCGCCACGCGCTGCTGCTCGCCGCCGGAGAGCGTGCGAGGCGTCTCGTGCATGCGGTGCTCGATCCGCGCGACGCGCAGCGCGATCTCCGCGCGGCGGTCCCGCTCGGCGCGGGGAAGCCCGGTGAGCAGGAGCGGCAGCGCCACGTTGTCGAGCGCAGAGAGCACCGGCACCAGGTTGAAGAACTGGAAGATCAGTCCCACGTGCCGCGCGCGCCAGCGCGCGAGCTCGTCCTCGTCGAGCTCGTTCAGGAGCTGGCCGGCCACCCAGACCTCGCCCGAGCTCGGGCGGTCGATGCCGGAGACCAGGTTGAGCAGCGTCGACTTCCCCGAGCCCGAGGGGCCCATGAAGGCGATGAAGCGCCCGGGCTCGATGGCGAGCGAGGTGGGCGCCAGGGCCTGGATCTCGTCCACGCCGCGCCGATAGCGGCGCGACACGCCCCGCAGCGCGATCAGCGGGAGCGGGCGAGACGGGCTCTCCGGGGCCACGAGCGGCAAGCGTAGCCGTGCCCGGCGGGGCGGGCGATACTGCTCGCGGGGGGTGGCTTGTCGCGCCGGACGCTCGCGGTCGTCACCGCGATCTACTTCGTCGAAGGCTTTCCGTTCGGCGTCTTCCGCGACGTGTGGCCGGTGTACCTCCGCACGCATGGAGCCTCGCTCCAGGCGATCGGCTGGATCAGCGGCCTGGCGCTCGCCTGGTCGTTCAAGTTCCTGTGGTCGCCGCTCCTCGACCTCGGCGACAAGCGGCGCTGGATCACCGGCTGCCTGGTGGCGATGGCGCTCGCGCTGCTCGCGCTGGCGAACCTCGACCCCCACCGGCTGGGGCTCCTCCTCTGGGCGGTGCTCACACTCTTCTGCGTGGCCTCGGCCACCCAGGACGTGGGGATCGACGCCTACACCATCGCGCTGGTGCCGCGGGGCGAGGAGGGGCCGGCCAACGCTGCGCGCATCACCGCCTACCGCGTGGGCCTGATCGTCGCGGGCGGCGGTCTGCTGCTGCTGCCGGATCGCTTCGGCTGGCGCATCACGTTCGTGGCGGCGGGCCTGCTCTGCGTCGCTCTCGCCGCGGGGATCGGCGCCTTCCCCCGGGTCGATCCGCCGCGCGCCGCCCGGCTCTCGCTCGCCGCGGCCTTCGTCGGCTGGAGGCGACGCGGCGGAGCGGCGGGAGTGCTCGCATTCGTCTTGCTCTACCGGCTGGGAGACTTCAGCATGGCGCCGATGGTGAAGCCCTTCTGGGTCGACCGCGGCATGAGCCTGAAGGAGATCGGCACGGTGTCGACGAGCTTCGGCGCGCTGGCCACGGTGCTGGGCGCCTGGGCCGGAGGCGCGTGGGTGGCGCGACGCGGCATCGGCGCGACGCTCTTCCCGGTGGGCGTGCTCGCGCTGGCCTCGAACCTCGCGTACGCCGCGGTGGCCCAGTGGCCCGCGAGCGGACGGCCCGGCCTCTACGCTGCATCGCTCGCCGAGTCGTTCTGCGGCGGCCTCGCCGCCGCAGCGTTCATGGCCTTCCTGATGCGGATCTCCGAGCGCGAGCACGCTGCGGTGCAATACGCCTGCCTCTCGGCGCTCTACCTGCTTCCGGGAACCGCGGCGGGCGTGCTCTCGGGCTACGCGGTGGCGAGCTTCGGCTACGCCGCGACCTTCGCGGCCACGGGGATCCTCGCACTCCCGGCGCTGGCGCTGGTGCCTCGCGCGCGTCGCTGGGCGGACGCTTGAAGGGCGAGGACGCGAGCGCCGGGCTCGTCGTGGCCCGCGTCGGGGCCGGGCTCGTCCTGGCGGCGGCCACCTACTGGGTGCTGCGACCGTTCCTGGTGGCCCTGGCCTGGGCGGCGATCGTGGCCTACGTGAGCTGGCCCCTCTACCGGCGAGTGCGCGACCGGACGGGGCGGCCGACCGTGGCGGCCGGCCTCTTCACCGCGGGCGTGGCGGTGGCGCTCGGCCTTCCGCTGGGCTGGATCCTGATCGCGATCGCGAGCGAGGCCACACATCTCGTGACGCTCCTGCGTGACTGGCTCGCGGCGGGCGCGCCGCTCCCCGAGTGGGTGACGGCGAGCCCGCTGGTGGCGGCGCGGGTGGAGGAGCTCCGCCACACGCCGTTCCTCGATCCGGCGAAGCTCGGCGAGTACCTGGCCCGCTTCGGCGGCCAGGTCTCGTCGCAGCTGGTGGACATCGCGAGCGGCGTGGCGCGGAACCTCGCCACCTTCGTCCTGACGCTCGGCGTGCTGGTCTTCTTCTACCTCGAAGGCGAGCGCATGCTGGGCCAGGCGCGCCGCCTCGCGCCGGTCTTCTTCCCCCACGCGCCCGAGGGCTTCCTGGACCAGGTGGGCGCGGTGATCCGCGCCGTGGTCTTCGGCCTGGTTGGCACCGCGCTGGTGCAGGGCGTGCTCGCGGGGATCGGGCTCGCGGTCGCAGGGGCGCCTTCACCCGCCTTCTTCGGCTTCGCGACCGTGATCCTCTCCTTCGTTCCGGGCGGGCCGCCGCTGGTGTGGGGCGGAGCCACGATCTGGCTCTTCTTCGTGGGCCATCGCGCGGCGGCGATCGGGCTCCTTCTCTGGGGCGCGCTGGTGGTGAGCTCGGTCGACAACGTGCTCCGACCGATCCTGATCAGCGGGCCGACGCGGATCCCGTTCCTGCTGGTCTTCTTCGGCGTGCTGGGGGGCCTGTCCGCGTTCGGGCTGGTGGGCCTCTTCCTCGGCCCCGTGATCCTCTCGGTGGCGTTCACCCTGCTGGCGGAGTTCCCGCGTCGCCGCGAGCCGGCGGGCTGAGCCTACTTCCGCCAGTCCTCGGGGACCCCGGCCAGGTTGGCCTCGACCTCCAGGTCCCGCAGGCGCTTGTCCAGGCGCTGGATCTCCGCGTCCTCGCGCTTCACCTCCTGGATCAGCTTGTAGTTCTCGGTGGCATCGGTAGCCCCTGATGCCCCCGGGGGAGCAAAGCGCCAGGAGGAGTCGGAAGCCGAGCCCTCGAGCTTCTTCTGGGCCTCGGCCTTCCGGGCCTTGGCCTTCTCGAGCTGGTCCCGGGCCTCGCGGAAGCGCGTGCGCCACTCGCTGCGCGTGGCGCCCCCTTTGCGGTCCACGTCGTACTCAATCGAGTCCGGAAGCTTCAGGAGCTTGTCGAGGGTCACGTTCGGGGCGGGAGGCGGCGGGGCCTGGGGCTCCTCCGCCCGGCCCCCGCCGGGGCCTGCGAGCCACAGGCCGAGCCCCAAGAGCACCGGAGCCAGCGCGCCGCTGCGCCCGCGACCCGAATCCCCGCTCCTCCTCACGCCCGCCTCCTCCTGCTGCGCCGGTCCACCCGCAGGATAGCCGACCCCGCGGCCGGCCCGGCGGTCCCCGCCGGGTCAAGACCGCGCAGGAATCGCCGATAACGCCTCGCAGGTCCGGCCTCGGGGCCGGCCCGTTCTGGAGGATGGGCCGCGATGGAACGGGAGAAGGTCTATCGCCTGCTGCGCCTCGGCATCGAGAAGGGCGCATCGGACATCCACTTCCAGGTCGGGTACCTCCCGCTCTACCGCTTCAACGGCGACCTGGTCGAGCTCCGCTACAAGGTGCTGACACCGCAGGACACGGAGGCCATCGCGCGCATCCTGCTGGAGGGCGACCCGCGCTCGGCGGGCATGAACTTCAACGAGACGGATCTCGCCTTCGAGCTCCCGGGAGAGGGACGCTTCCGCGTCAACATCTCCCGGCAGCGGCGCTTCTACAACCTGGTGCTGCGCGTGATCCCGCTCCAGATCCGTAGCTTCGAAGACCTGAACCTGCCGAGCTCGCTGCGCGACCTGGCCACGCTCCAGCGCGGCTACGTGCTGGTGACCGGTGCCACGGGCATGGGCAAGTCGACCACGCTCGCGACGGTCATCAACGAGATCAATCGCTCCCAGAAGGCGAAGATCATCACGATCGAGGACCCGATCGAGTTCGTCTTCACCCACGACAAGAGCATCATCACCCAGCGCGAGATCGGCACCGACACCGGGAGCTTCCCCGAGGCCCTGCGCGCGGCGCTGCGCCAGGACCCGGACGTGATCATGGTGGGAGAGATGCGCGATCTCGAGACGGTGGACACCTCCCTCAAGGCGGCGGAAACCGGCCACGTGGTGTTCTCCTCGATCCACACCAACGACGTGGCCTCCACCATCAATCGGCTGGTGTCGTTCTTCCCCACCGAGGAGCAGCTCCAGGTGCGGGCGCGCCTGGCGGAGAACCTGCGCGCCGTGGTGTCGCTGCGGCTGCTGGTGAACAAGAAGCAGAACGGTCGCGTACCCGCGGTGGAGCTGATGCGCAGCACGCGGACGATCCAGGAGTGCATCAAGGAGCCCGCGCGCACCCACGAGATCACGGAGTACATCGCGCGGGGCCGCTCCGAGGGCATGCAGACCTTCGACCAGCACCTCCTCGACCTGCTGCGGGCGAACAAGATCTCGATGGAGACCGCTCTCTCGGCCGCCACCAACCCGGCCGACTTCCAGACCAAGCTCGCGCTCGAGGGCAGCACGCCCGACGCGAGCGTCCCGGACGAGAAGCCGCTCCAGCCGTACGAGTTCGACTCGGACGAGCGGTTCTGAGCAGCAGGCGCGGAGGGGCACGGTGAGCGGCGAGAGCGTCGGCATGGAAGAGACCGCGGGCGGCACCTTGGACGACGGCGGTGCGGCGACGCGCCGGACCGAGCGCCTGGAGGCGCTGGCGGCCTCCCTGCGCGCGGCGGCGCGACGGGCCGCGGAGGCGCTGGGTGGCGGCCTGTGCTGCGTCTTCGCCGCGGTGCCAGGGGGCGAGAGCAAGGAGGGCGTGCCGCGGCTGCGGGCGGCGGCGGGCTTCGCGTCGCCGGTGGCGGCGCGAGGCGCGGCCGCGAGCCTGGCCGGGCTGGTGCAGGAGGTGGTGAAGAGCGGCACCCCGCGGCGTGGGCCGGCGCCGGAGGCCCTGGCGGGCCAGGCGGCGGGCGGCGTCACCGCGCTGCCGATCGTCTTCGAGGGCCGCGTCTACGGCTCGTTGGTGGTGGGAGGCGCGGCGGCGCCGGACGACCGCACCCTCGACGTCTTGAACGGCGTGGCCGCCGGCGCGGCGCTCCGCCTGGATCACGCCTTCGTGACGGACGAGGTCGAACGCCTGCGCGGTCGGCTCGACGCCAAGGAGCGCTTCGCCGCCCAGAAGAGCGACGAGATCCTGAAGCTCTCGGAGGAGCTCTTCGCCCAGGACATCGAGCTCCTGCGCAACCACGAGAAGCTCGGCAAGATCGAGAAGCTCAAGAACGACTTCATCGAGAAGATGTCCCGCGAGCTGCGCACCCCGCTCAACAGCATCATCGAGTCGGTGATCTCGGTCCTGGCCAACGAGAACGACGCGCTCTCCGACGCGGCGAAGGGCTCGCTGCGCTCCGCGCTCGACGACGGCACCGCCTTCCTGCGCACGCTCCAGAACATCCTCGACCTGTGGCGCATCAAGCAGGGCGAGCTCCCGGTCGAGATCCAGGAAGTGAACTTCCGTGACGTGGTGGACGAGGCCATCTTCAGCGTGCAGGACACGCTCGGCGACAAACCGGTGACGATCGAGAAGCAGTTCGCCGAGCCGCTGCCGAAGATCCGGACCGACCTGGCCAAGATCAACCAGATCCTCTTCCTGCTGCTCGACAACGCCGCGAAGTTCACACCCTCCGGGAAGATCGGGATCCGCGCGCGGGTGGAGAACGGCGAGCTCCACTGCGAGGTGGAGGACACGGGCATCGGGATCTGCCCGGACGACCAGCAGCAGATCTTCGACGAGTTCTATCAGGTGGACGAGCTGAACTCGACGCGATACCGGGGCGCCGGCCTGGGGTTGACCCTGGTGCGCGACCTGCTGGTGCTGCTCGAGGGGGGGCTCTCCGTCTCGAGCGACGTGGGGCGCGGAAGCATCTTCCGCTTCCACCTGCCGGTGCAGACGATCGGCTGAGCTCAGCCCCGGCGGGGCTCCTGGGATCTCCGCTCGCCTTCGGCTCGCAGCGCGCCGCGGGCATGCCTTCGGCATCCCGCGGCTGGCTCAGCCTTCCTTCACGGGGTAGTCGGGCTTGATGTAGCCGGCGGCAATCTCGCGGAGCGAGAGCACCACTTCCTTGTTCTCCTCGGCCTGGACCAGCGGCCGAGCCCCCTTCATGAGCTGCTTGGTGCGGATCGCGGCCATCTGGACCAGGTGGAAGCGGTTCGGCACCTGCTCGGTGCAATCCTCGATGGTGATGCGGGCCATCGGCGGGTCGACCTCGTCGGGGTGTGGGGGATCGCGAGCGGGGCGGAACGTAGGGCAGGCCCCAGAAGAAGGAAACCCCGGCCGGCAGAGCCGGCCGGGGTCCGAAGCGCCTTCCTGAAGAAGGGCCTTGCGGTAAGTCGGCTCTCGCCGACCCGCCTACATCGCGGCCGGAGCGGCCGCCTTGCGGCGTCGGCGCGTGGCCTTCTTCTTGCCGGCCTTCTTCCGCGTGGCCTTCTTGCGCCCGCCCTTACGCGCACCCTTGCGGGCGCCCTTCTTGCGGCCGCCGGCCTTCTTCCGAGTCGCCTTCTTACGAGCTGCCATCTGGGTATCACCCCCCTTGTGTCGTGGTCACCGGCACCGCGGCCCTCGAGCTCCGACGTCGAACTCGGCAAGAGCGTCTGCCGCACCCGAGCGCGCGGCCACCGGCCCTTGCCCCCTATCGGAGCCAGCAGAGTGCGACTTGACGGCAATTTGCGCGTGTTCCAGTCGCATTCCGCGGCTCTAGCGCCACTCTTGCTGTGGACGCTAACACTTGATTTTCGGCTTCGTCAAGTAAGAAGCGCAGAAAAAACGACGCGATGGCGAGCGAAGCTGCGGGCAGAGATCCAGCCCGGGCCGAAACGGGCCAGGTCGGAGCGGCCGTTTCGGGTGCACGCGGGGCAGCGGGCGAGCCGCAGATGCACTTTCCGGCACGCGAGAACGCAACGCCGGCAGGCCTCCGGCGAGGCTTGAGCCGGGCGCGGGCAGAGGTGTGGACGTAGTGGCGGCACCGGCTCGGGGGACCGGAAGACGGCCGCAGGTCGGGCGTCAGGGGGCTCCCGCCGTGGCGCGGCGGGCGCCCGGCGGGCGCGCGGGATCAGCGCTTCTTGTGTCGCGAGCGCTTGAGCAGCTTCTTCTTCTTGTGCTTCCGCATCTTCTTGCGGCGCTTCTTGATCACGCTCCCCACGCGGGCCTCCGGCTCGAGTGGCGGCTTCATACCGCGCGGAGACGCGGGCCGTCAACCGCTCCGAGGGATCGGGCGGCGCTCAGCCGGCCTCGGCAGGCGCCGTCTCGGGGGGGATACCGCCGAAGCGCGCTCGCAAGCGGCCGAGCCAGCGGTTCAAGAGATGGCGGCGGGGCAGGAAGCGCAGCACCGGCTCCTGGCGGACGCCGAGGCGCAGGAGCTCCTCGCGGATGGTCCGGCTTCCCGGATCGATCAGCAGCCCGCGCTTCAGGTAGCGCAGGCCTTCGGCCTTGAAGCCGAAGGCCAGGTGGACCCGCGCGAGGTTGTGATAGAGGTCGGGGTGGAAGAAGGCCTCCTTCACCGCCGAGCCGCAGAGCTCGAGCGCCTTGTTGAACCGCCGCTCCACGAGCCCGACACAGAGCCCGTAGTACGAGCGATAGGTGGCGTTGCCCCGCTGGAGCTGATGGGCGGCGCGGAAGTGCTCGAGGGCCGAGCCCTCCTGGCCCGCCTCCAGCAGCTCGCGACCTCGCCGGAAATGCTCCTCCGCCGTGAACATCGCGTCCATTCCGGCCATCCCCTCGCCCCACCTCGTGACGGGGCTCACCTTCCCTCTCCTCCTTAGGCAAGGGGCGTGCCGAATCGGGCCACCGGCAGGCGGCGCGCCAAGCCCGCGTCGCTACGAAGGCGGGACTCTGGGCGGCGCCGCGCGGCCCGGCCGGTCAGGAACGAATCCGTAATCGCGAGTTCCAGATGGTGCGCGGCCGCCCGGGCGTCTTCCGGAGCACCGCCCGGCTTCCGGGCCGAGGCGCGCCGGCGGCCTCGCCGCCGGGCCGCGCCCTCCGGTCGCTTGCCCTAACGCCCGAGCAGGTTGCCGCGCTCTGCCGCCTCGAACTGCCGGACGAGCCCGGCGAAGTCCTCGGCCGTGAAGGGGCGGAAGCGCTCGTCGCCGCGGCGGCGCCAGTAGATCTCGGCGTCCGGCAGGAGCTGCCGATGGAAGTGTTCCTTCTTCAGGTTGCGGACCAGCACCTTCTGCGTCTGGGTGTACTCGAAATCGTCCACCAGCCGCACGAAGTCGGGGAACCACTTGCGGTCCATCCCGCCCTGAGTCACCTGGCGTTCGCAGAACGCGAAGAAGCCCACCGGGTCGAAGCGGGCGCCGGCCCGCAGCTTGAGCGCCACCATCACGAGCTCGTCCGACACCACGCACGGAACGCCATAGGCCGCCGCCAGCGCCACGTCGGGGTGCTCGCCGATCAGACGTGCCACCTGCGCCGCGGAGAAGTTCTCTCCGTCCTTGCGGATCCAATCGTCGGTGCGGCCGTCGAAGAAGAGGTAGCGCTTGCCCCCCCGGACCATCACGTGTCCGAGGTCGCCCGAGTGGTAGGTGCCGGCGCGATACTTGGAGTGATTGGCCTCGGCGTTGTCGAAGTAGCCCTGGAAGAGCGCCGTGTCCGGAGCCACCCGGCAGATCTCGCCGACGGCCTCGGCGTAGTTGGCGATGCGCCCGTCGGGGTCGAGCTCGGCCGGCGGGCACTCCTGACCGAGGTCGTTCAGGATCTTCACGTTCGGGTCGGTGATCTCGCCCACGCTCCCGCGCGGATCCGTCTTCTTGCGGAAGGTGCTGATGGCGGCCTCGGTGGAGCCGTAGAGCTCGAACATGTCGTCGAGCGCGAGCCAGCGCATGAAGCGGTCGATGTCCGGGGGGGACGCACCGTTCCCGATGGCGTAGCGCAGGCGATTGCGCGGGTTGCGCGCCACCTCCTCCAGGATGCGTTCCTCACCGGCGTACTCCTTCTCCAGCGCGCCCAGGATGTAGTGCACGGGCTCGCCCACGTAGTTCCAGTAGGTGACGCCGTGTCGCAGCACGTCGGGCACGAAGCTGCTGGCGCTGAAGCGCTCGCGCATCGCCAGCCTGCCGCATGCGCTGAACGCCGGCATGAATCCCAGGAAGATGGCGTTGGAGTGGAAGAGCGGCATGCAGGCATAGCCGACGGCGTCGGTCCCGAGCTCGAGGTTGCGCGAGACCGTGAGTCCGATGATCAGGAGCTTCAGGTGATTGTTGTTGATGCCCTTCGGTAGCCCGGTGGTCCCCGAGGTGTAGATCACCATCAGGTTCGTGTCGGGCTTGACCTCGACGCCCGGCGCGTCCAGCGACGAGCCGGCGGCACCGATCTCCGACGCCACGGCCGCCGCCAGCGTCGTGGCGCCGAAGTCGCCGCCCTGCGTGGGGAACACCAGCACGTTCTCGGACGCCACGTGCTTCAGCGATCCGCGCACCCGCTCCACCTCGGGCAACAGGCGCTCGTCCACCAACAGCACCCGGGCACGCGACTGGTTCAGCACGCCGGCCAGGGTCTCCCCTCGCAGGCCCGTGTTGACGCCGAACAGGGTCAGGCCGGCGTAACCGCAGGCTCCGAGGAGCGCCAGCAGCTCGGGGTGGTTCTCCATCAGGATCGCCACGTGACCCGGGCGCTCGTCGTCGCAGCGGCCGAGGCGCCGCCGCAGGAAGTGGGCCAGCCGCACCGACTCGTCGCGGTAGCGGCGCCAGGTCCACACCCTCTCCCCGTGCAGCAGGAACGGCTGGTCCGCCAGCGCGGGATGGCTGGCGCGCGCCTCGATCTGCGCGCCGAGCACGAAGGGCGCGTTGAAGCTGGGGGCGGTGGGCGGCACGGCACCTCCGGTTCCGGGGATTGCGCCGCCGATCTTACCCGATGGTCGGTGCTCCGGCCCCCGAAAGCGGCCCGAGACTCACCGAGATCCGCTCACTGGCCTTCGGCTCGCTGCACGCAGTGGGGACGCCCGGCGCGTCCCGTCGCCTCTCCTAGTGCTCGATGATCTCGAGGATGTAACGCTTCTTCTCCTTGCCGCTGGCCGCCGCCATGATGGTCCGGATGGCGGAGGCGTGAGAGCCGCCCTTGCCGATCACCTTGCCGAGGTCCTCCTTCGCCACGCGAAGCTCGAGGACGTGGGCGTGCTCTCCCACCACTTCCTTGATCTGGACCTCTTCCGGCTTGTCCACCAGCGCCCGCACGATCGCCTCGATCAGCGACTTCATGGACCCTCCCCCACCCCTCGACTTCTCGGTGCCTCGGTTCAAGCAGGCTCGCCCTTGCCCCGCGGCGCTCCTCGGACGGCACGGCCAAGCCCCGCCGGGTGGCGCCTCCGCCCGCGCGGCGCTCCTTCGCCGGTGACACCAGTCTACGCCGGCCTTCGCGCGGGTGGGCAAGGAATTGCTGCGCCGGCTGCGGGGATTTCGCCCGGAGGAGCGGCTCAGCGCGGGCGCAGGGAGACGATCTGGAAGGGTCGGAGCTCGAGAACGGCGTTCGGACCGTCGGCCTGCAGACAAACCGCCGCATCCACCCGCCCGGCCAGGTCCACCGGATCGAGGGCGGTAGCGCCCCGACCGTTCCAGCTCAGGCACACCCGGCGCGCTCGCGGGGTCGCGTTGTAGAGCCGCACCAGCGCCGCGCCGCCCGGACGCGGCTCGATGGCCGAGACCACCGTCTCCGGGTCGTCCAGTACGAGGAGCCGCGCGCCATCGCGCAGGGGCGCCTCGGCGTCGCCGCCGCCCGCGAAGGCCAGGGGCGGGAAGGCGAAGGCGTGCGCGTCGGCGGCGCGGCGCGGCGCGCCGGCGGCGTGGCAGCGCAGCGCGAGCTCGCAGCGGTGGGGCCCGGGCACCTGCGCGCCGGGCGTCGGGAACGGCGGACCGGCCGGCAGCGGACGCAGCGCGAGGTCGGTCTGCGAGAGCCGGCCGATGGCACGCAGGAGTGTCACCGCGAGAGACGTGGTGCCGTCCGGCTCGGGGATCCCCTCCACCTCGGCGTTGCCGCGGTTGGCCACGGTGATCGCCCGCGTGCCGTCGTCCAGAGTCGCGAAGCTGCGCTGCGGGCCGGCTCCGATCGGGAACTCGGCGGGGCGCTCGCTTCCGAAGTCGCAGGCGCCGGGCGCGATCGGCCGCTCCGCCACCTCGAAGGCCGACTCCACCTCGAGGCGGCGAGCGGCGAAGGGCGCCCGGAGCTGCACGCGCAGGCGGTGATCCTGCGCGGTGTTGTGGAGCTCGACGGAAAGATCCAGGCGATCGAGCGCTCGTGCCAGTCGAAGCCGCACGCACACCGGGAGCGCCACCCGACGCTGCTCCCGCTGGTCGCGACCGGGGGCGAGCGCGAGCGGGACCAGGTAGCGCGCATCCAGCCGAAGCGACACCTCCGCAGTGTCCCGCTCGAGGCCGATCCGCGCGCGTTCGGGCCGCTCCACGCGCAGCGCGCCCGGGACGGGATCGAAGTTGTACTCGTCGCCGCGGTCGCCTTCCGAGACCACGCGCAGCGCGTCCTCCGCCCATCCGTCGTGGGAGGCGTGGCGCCAGCGCACGCGGCCGTCCGGCGTGGCCTCAACCCGCCAGAAGGCGTTCTCGATCCAGGCGCCGCCGCCGGCGCTCCGGCCGCTGCGAACCTCCGCTGTGTCGGGCGGCCCCGGCGCCGCTCCGCGCGCCACGCGATAGGCGCGCAGGCCGTGGCCCGGCAGCTCGTCCACGAAGCGCAGGCGCACCCGTGGCGGACGGCGGGCCTCGAGCGCCACCTGCGACACGTCCTCGCGCGCGAGCAGGCGCGCCAGCGCGGTCTTGATCCCGGCCTCGTCCAGCTCGCCGCTCGGCGTCGCGCCCAGGCCCACACGCACGCGCAGCCGATCCTCCTCCACCTGCCACGCCACGTCGTTCACGAAGCTGCCCAGGAACTCGCGGTGCAGCATGGGGAGCAGCCCGCTCGCCAGCCGCTTGCCGAAGGTCCCTCCCCACACCGATCCCGGCGCCAGGATCTCCAGATGAGCGGGAAGACGGCGGTCGTCGGCGCTGCGTACGTGGGCGCGCAGCGGACCGGCGCGGCGGCCCTCCGCGCCCGGCACGTCGAGGTCGAGCTCGGCCTCCACCTGCGCGATCCCGCCGGAGTTCGGGTTCCACACCACGAAGGCGTCGCCCGCCGTGCGCGTGGCGGGCGGAGTCGCCACCCGGGCCGCGAGCTGGCGCGTCACCCGTCCGAGCTCCTCGACCGCGATCTCCTCCACCCGATCGAAGCGCGTCTCCATCTGCGCGTGCACACGATCCACCGAGCAGCCGCAGATCGAGTCGTGCGGATGGTTCTGGAGCGCGATCCGCCAGGCGAAGTCGAGGAGGCCGGGATCCGCCTCGCCGCCCAGCGCCGCCAGCCAGACCGAGAGCGGCTCGAGATAGCGCACCAGCAGCCGCTCGTTGCGGAAGTCGCGCTGCTTCTGGGGCATGCGGGCCGAAGCGCAGCCCGGCAGGAGCGGCGCGCGCAGGCCGCTCCGGAGCTCTCCCCGATGCAGCGGGATCCCGGGCCGCGCCTCCGCGCGCGCCCGGCGCAGGAAGCCGAGCACGGTGCCGATCTCGGCGCTGACACCCAGGCGTGCAGCCGCAGTCTCGAGCACGGCGGGCAGGCCCGCCTGCGGCTCCAGGTGGTCGGAGCCGTTCATCAGCAGGAGCGTCGGGATGCGCGAGAACGGGCCGAGAGCCTCGATCTCGCGCGCCAGCCGAGCCGCCAGGGCTTCCGGCTCGAGCGGAAGCAGCGCGGCATTGCCATAGCCGAGCGGCATGTACACCGTGAAGAGACGCGAGCCGTCGGGCGCCTCCCACCAGAAGGTGGTCTCGCTCACCTCCTTCCCGACCCCCCGCCAGAGCACCGCCCCCTCGAGCCCGAAGCCCCGCAGGATCTGGGGGAGCTGTCCCACGTGTCCAAACTGGTCCGGCACGTAGCCCACGGGGTTCGAGCCGCCGAGCGCCGCAGCCTCGCGCAGCCCGAGGCGGAGGTTGCGGATCAGCGCCTCGCCCGAGACCAGCCACTCGTCCGGGAGCACGTACCAGGGGCCCACCACCAGGCGCCCGTCCCGCACCAGCTTCCCGAGGCGCTCGCGGGCCTCGGGTCGCACCTCCAGGTAGTCCTCCACCACCACGGTCTGTCCGTCGAGAGAGAAGTGCCGGAAGGAGGGGTCACCCTCCAGAAGCGGCAGCAGCCGATCCAGCAGGCGGACCAGGCGGAGCCGGAACTCCTCGTGCGTGCGATACCACTCGCGGTCCCAGTGGGTATGGGGCACGACCACGAGATGGGGCGTCGTGTCGCTCACCGGGCTCCTCCGCCTGACCAGACCGCATCCTACCGGGATCCGTGGGAAATCGAGAGCCTCGGGGGCGCTCCATGCGCGCTCTCGCGGTTGACGCTGAACGTCGTTAAGGCGAACCTGTCGAGCGTTCCCGCGCCGGAGGATGGACGATGGACCTGCGCTTCACCGAGGAGCACGAGCGCTTCCGGGCCGAGCTTCGCGGCTGGCTCGAGCGGAACCTGGAGCGGCCCTGGATCGAGGAGCTGCGCGACCCGGCCAACGACGAGGACTCGCTCTTCGAGAAGCGCCGGGCCTGGCAGCGCAAGCTGAACGAGGCCGGCTACCTCGGGATGGACTGGCCCCGGGAGTGGGGCGGCCGCGGCGCGACCGCCGTGGAGAAGGCGATCTTCACCGAGGAGACCTATCGCCTCGACACGCCGCCCATCCCGAACGTGCTCGGCATCTCGCTCCTCGGCCCGGCGCTGATCCACCACGGAAGCGAGGAGCAGCGGCGCCGCTTCATCCCGAAGATGCTCTCGGGTGAGGAGATCTGGTGCCAGGGCTTCAGCGAGCCCGACGCCGGCAGCGACCTCGCGGCGCTCCGCACCCGCGCCGAGCCCGACGGCGAGCACTTCCGGCTGCACGGACAGAAGGTCTGGACGACCTTCGGTCCCTGGGCCGACTGGATCTTCGTGCTCGCCCGCACCGACGCGACCGATCGCTATGGCGGGATCACGTTCTTCCTGGTGCCCCTGCACCAGAAGGGCGTCGAGGTGCGGGGAATCCGTCAGATCTCGGGCGAGAGCGAGTTCGGGGAGGTCTTCTTCGACGGCGCGCTCGCCCGCCGCGAGCACATCGTGGGTCGGATCGGCGAGGGCTGGCGCATCGCCATGACGGTCCTCTCCTACGAGCGCGGCGCGATGTCCCTGGCCTACCCCGCGCAGTACGACGGCTACCTGGCCGACGTGGTGGAGGGCTGCCGGGAGAACGGCACCGTGACCCGAGCCGACGTGCGCGAACGGCTCGGGCGCCTGCTGGTGGAGAACGAGGTGATGCGCGCCAACGGGCTGCGCAATCTCGCCATCATCGCCAGTGGCCGCGCGCCGGGGCCCGAGGCCTCGATCGAGAAGCTCTACTGGTCGGAGTACGCCAAGCGGCTGGCCGACGCGGCCCTGGACCTGCTCGGCCCGCAGGCGCAGCTCAAGGTGCGCGCGCCGCACGCGCGGCCCGAGATGGACTGGGCCTACGAGGCGCTCTGGTGTCGAGCAGGAACGATCTACGCCGGCTCCTCCGAGATCCAGCGCAACATCATCGCCAAGCGCGTGCTGAAGCTGCCCGTCGCGGGCTAGACGCGTCGCCGGGCGACCCGAAAGGAAGCCATGAAGTTCGATCTCGACGAGGACCGGGCGCTGCTCAAGAGCTCGACCCGGGAGCTGCTGGAGAAGGAGAGCCCGCTCGCCGAGGCGCGGAGCGTGATGGAGAGCTCGGCCGAGGGATTCTCGAAGCCGCTCTATGCCCAGCTCGCCGAGCTCGGCTATCTCGGGCTGGCGCTCTCCGAGGAGGAGGGGGGCTCGGGCTTGGGACCGATCGGGCTCGCTGCCGTCCTCCACGAGATGGGACGGGTGGCGCTGCCCGGACCCTACCTCGACCTGGTGCTCGCGACCGAAGCGCTCCGCGAGCTCGCCGCGCCCGAGGCGCGCCAGGCCCTGCGCGGTCTCGTCGGCGGCGAGCAGCGGATCCTGCTCGCGCGGAGCGAGTCGGTGAGCGGGATCGAGCCCGCGACGGCGGCCACCCGCTTCGAGGGCGGGCGGGTGCGCGGCCGAAAGTGCTTCGTCCCCTTCGGCGCGTCGGCGGACGCGCTCCTCGTGACCACCGCACAGGGCCTGGTGCTGGCGCCGCGTCCCTCGGCGGGCTGGAACGCGCAGCCCCTCCCGATCGTGGACCACGCCCAGCGCTTCGCCGAGATCGCGCTCGACACCCCCGGCGTGCTCGTCGCCGACACCCCGCTGGCCGCGCGGCGCCTCGAGGCCGTGGACCGGCTGGGCGCCCTCGGTGCGGCCGCGCTGCTCCTCGGGCTGATGGAGCGCGCCCTCGAGATCGCGGTCGGCTACCTGATGGAGCGCAAGGCCTTCGGCGTGCCGATCGGCAGCTTCCAGGCGCTCCAGCACCGGGCGGCCGACTGTCTGCTGCGCGTCGAGAGCACGCGCTCCGCGGTGTACCGGGCGGCCTGGGCCCTGGAGAAGGACCCGGAAGCGGCGCGCCTCCTGGTGCCGGTGGCGAAGGCGTACGCCGGGGACTCCGGGCGGATCGTCACCGGCGAGGCGATCCAGTTCTTCGGCGGCGTCGGCTACACCTGGGAGTACGATCCGCACATCTACTTCAAGCGCACGAAGACGCTGGAGCAGTTCTACGGCTCGACCCGCGCGCAGCTCGAGTCTGCGCTCCACGCGGCGGAGATTTGAGCGCCCGGCGGCGCGGCCGCCGGTGCGCCTAGAGCAAGCGAAGCGCGCAGCGAGCCGAAGGCGAGCGTAGGGCGCGGCCCGGCGGCGCGGCCGCCGGAGCGCCTAGAGCCCGGCGCCAGGTTGCGTTAAACCTGCCGGAGAAGCGATGGGACCACGGAGCGACGTGCGGCGCTCGCCGCGCCACGATCGAACCCGAATCGCTCGCGCCTAGAGCCGACGGAGGCCGGGCGTCGAGCCGAGGGCCTCCGCCATGGCGAATGCCGCGGTCACCACCCGGATCCTGCGCAAGCTGCTGGCGAGCGGCGTCACGAGTCGCGCCGACCGCCTGCTACAGCGCCTGCACCCCGCCGATCTCGGTCCCCTGTTCGCGGATCTCACGCCCGACGAGATTCGCACGGTGGTCGACCTGCTGGTCCGCCAGCGGCGGGCCGCGACCGCGCTGAAGGAGCTTCCCCCGGAGATCCTTCCGGCGGTGCTGGATGCGCTCAGCGACGAACGGCTGGCCGGCGTGCTCGATCGCCTGGAGATCGACGACCTCGTGGTGTTGATGGAGGCGCTGCCCGACGAGCGACGGGAGGCGGTCCGTGAACACCTCTCGGCCGCGAGGCGCGAGGAGCTCGGGAAGGCCGAGCTCTACCCCCCGGCGAGCGCCGGCCGCGTAATGACCACCCGCTTCCTGGCGCTCGGCGAGCACCTGACGGCGCAGCAGGCGATCGAGCGCATCCGCGCCCTCGGCGACGAGACCGACGCGATCCTCTACCTCTACGTGGTGGACGAGAAGGGCGTTCTTCGCGGCGTGGTCCCGATTCGCCGCCTGGTGGCGGCGCCCCCGGGTCGCACCTGCGGCGAGCTCATGATCCAGGACCCGGTGTCCGTGCGCGCCGACGCCGACCAGGAGGAGGCCGCGCAGCGGGTGTCCCGGTACAACCTGCTCGCGATCCCCGTGGTCGACGCCGAACGGCGACTGCTCGGCGTGATCACGGTGGACGACGTCATCGACGTGATCCACGAGGAGGCCACCGAGGACATCTACCACCTGGCGGGGCTCTCGGAGGAGGACCGGGTGTTCAGCCCTGCCGGGCGCTCGGTGCGCCGACGGCTGCCCTGGATGCTGATCAACCTCGCCACCGCGTTCCTGGCCTCGTGGGTCGTCGGGCTCTTCGAGCACACGATCCAGGAGATCGTGGCGCTGGCAGTGTTCCTGCCGATCGTCGCGGGGATGGGTGGGAACGGCGCCACCCAGACCCTGACGGTGATCACGCGCGGCATCGCTCTCGGCGAGATCGAGTTCTCGAGCGGGCTCCGCGCCGTGGTGAAGGAGGTGGCGGTGGGCGTGGCGATCGGCACCGCCACGGGGATCGTCTCGGCGGGCGTGGTCTGGCTGTGGAACGGGAACCCCTGGCTCGGCCTCGTGCTGCTCCTCGCGATGATCGCGAACCTCGCCATCGCCGGGCTGGTGGGAGCCGCGGTGCCCCTCGTGTTGAAGGCGGCGCGTCAGGATCCGGCGCTCGGCTCCGGTGTGATCGTCACCACCTTCACCGACTGCTGCGGCTTCTTCGCCTTCCTCGGAATCGCCACGCTGCTGATGGATCGCCTGACGTCCTAGGGAGGCGCGGGGCGGAAGGGAGAGGTTTCGATGGACGAGACGCGCGCACGCCCGCCGGAGGCGACGGCTGCCTCGGGCCTGCGCAGCGGCCTGGGCTACGCCGCGCTGCTGCTGCTCGCGGTCCTGGGGTTCCTCTGGATCCGCGCCCTCGGCAGCGGGCTGGCCGCGGCTCCCCCGCCGCCCGGCGCCCCGCTCTACGGCGGCGCGGAGAGCGTTCGCGGCGTCGACACCCTGCTCCACGTCCTCCTCGCGCTCGCGCTCGTCATCGTCACCGCCCGCGGGCTCGGTCTCCTGTTCCGCCGCCTCCGCCAGCCGCCTGTGATCGGCGAGGTGATCGCGGGCCTGATGCTCGGCCCTTCGCTCCTCGGCCGCCTGGCACCCGAGGTGTCCGCCTACGTACTGCCGCCGAGCGTTGCGCCATTTCTGAGCGTGATCGCGCAGGTCGGAGTGATCCTCTACATGTTCCTGGTGGGGCTCGAGCTCGACACGGCCTTCCTGCGCCGGAGCCCCCACGCTGCGCTCGCCATCTCGCACGCGAGCATCGTCTTCCCGTTCCTGCTGGGCGCGGCCCTCGCCCTCGTGCTCTATCCGCTGTTCTCGACCAGCGACGTCCCGTTCACCGTGTTTGCCCTCTTCATGGGGATCTCGATGTCGGTGACGGCGTTCCCGGTGCTGGCGCGCATCTTGACGGATCGACGCCTGCAGCGGACGCGGCTCGGCCAGGTGGCGATCGCCTGCGCCGCGGTGGACGACGTGAGCGCGTGGTGCCTGCTCGCGTTGGTGGTGAGCGTGGCGCGCTCGCGAGCCAGCGACGCGGTGCACACGCTCGTTCTGAGCCTCCTCTTCGTGTCGCTGGTGGTGGTCGTGCTGCGCCCCCTGGTGGGGGCGCTGGTGCGGAGCCAGGAGGGCCGCAACGAGGTCTCGGAGGGCGCGCTCGGGACCGTCTGCGTGCTGCTCCTGCTCTGCGCCTTCGCCACCGAGTGGATCGGGATCCATGCGCTCTTCGGAGCCTTCCTGCTCGGCGCCGTGATCCCGTCCGAGAGCACCCTGGCCCGGGATCTGACGCACCGCCTGCGCGACCTGGTCGTGGTGCTGCTGCTACCCGCCTTCTTCGCGTTCACCGGGCTGCGCACGCAGATCGCGCTGCTGAGCGGCCTCCAGGCCTGGCTCGTCTGCGCCCTGGTGATCGCGGTCGCATCGGTCGGAAAGTTCGGAGGAAGCGCGCTCGCCGCCCGCACCGTCGGCCTCTCCTGGCGCGACGGAGCCGTGGTCGGGATCCTGATGAACACGCGCGGACTGATGGAGCTGATCGTGCTCAACATCGGCCTCGACCTCGGCGTGCTCTCGCCCACCCTCTTCGCCATGCTGGTGCTGATGGCGGTGGTGACGACGCTCGCCACCACGCCGCTCGTGGATCGCCTGAGCTGGGGCGACGCCGCGGGCGAGGCGCCCGGCGGCGCCGCTCGCGCCGTCGGCTAGCGCGCCTCTCCCGGCGGGCCCTCGCGGGGGCGAGCGGGGAGCAGGCGATCCAGCCAGGGCTCGGCGCGGAGCGCCATGCCGAGGGCACGGCGCAGCGCCGGCGGCCCGCCGGGCGTGGGCTCGGGCGGCGCGGAGCGCGACCAGTCGAACGCCAGGAGCGCCTCCAGCATCCCCTGCTCGACGCAGCCCTCGAGCGAGAACACGTAGAGCTCGTCGGCATGGCCCGCCGCCCAGCGCAGCTCGCGCTCGAGCTCGGGCCAGCCGAGGATGCGACCCTTCGCCGCGTCCTCGGCGGCGACGACACCCCCGCCGGTCACGCCGAGCGCGATGGCCTCGGCCTCGGCCATGTAGGAGAGCGCCAGGTTCCGTCCGAGATACGAGGAGTAGAGCATCGGCACCTCGAGATCGACCTTCACGTCCACCAGTCCGAGCGAGCGACGCACCAGAGTGGAGCCCGCTCGGCGCTCGTCGAGCAGGAACGGCACCTGGTAGGTCTCGACGCTGCGATCGCTGGCGTGGATCTCGTCGACCAGCGCCGCGTACGCGGCCTCGGCCCGCACCACCTGCTCCGCACTCCGGCGCGCGCGCACGAGATCCCAGAGGCCTCGCGCGCCCCGCCTCACCGCCGCATCGAGCTCCGCGCGCGGCGGCTCGACGTCGAGCCCCACCCGGTGGAAGCGCAGGCCCTCGCGCGCCGCGAAGTCGCGCGTCTCGCGCCAGCGGACACGGGCGGCCGCGGCGTTGTCGGCGTTCAGCCAGTAGCCGTCGGCCTCGTCGAGCAGGAGCCAGGCCGTGACGCCGACACCGCGGCGCTCGAGCTCGCGCACGATCCACGCCCGCTCGGGCGCGAAGTCGAGGATCCCCATGGCGAGGCCGAAGCCGCCTTGCGCCAGGAAGTCGACCACGCGTCCACGGGAGAAGAGCGCCCCGAGCTCCGGCCCCGGAAGCTCGACGAAGAAGGTGAGGCGCGGGGCTCGGGTGCGCCGTCCCGTCCCGCCCGTCACGAGAGGAGACGCCATCCTAGGCGCGCGGAGCGCCCGGCTGGCTCGCCAGCACGCGGTCCAGGTACTTCTTCACGTACTTCCCGAGCACGTCCGCCTCGAGGTTCAGCCGATCGCCCGGCCGACGCTCGCCGAGGGTGGTCTCGCGGAGCGTGTGGGGGATCAGCGCCACGTCGAAGCCGTCCGCCTGCACGCCCACCACCGTGAGCGACACGCCGTCGATCGCCACCGATCCCTTCTCCACCAGGAGCTCCGCGAAGGCGGGGTCGCACGCGACGAAGAGCCGGACGTCCTCCTCTCGGCGCTCCAGGCGCGCCACGCGCCCGGTGGCGTCCACGTGCCCCTGCACCAGGTGGCCGTCCAGCCTTCCCCCGGCCCGCAGTGCGCGCTCGAGGTTCACGCGCGCGCCCGGCCGGAGCTCGCCCAGCCCGGTGCGCTGGAGCGTCTCACGAACGGCATCGAAGGCCAGACGCGAGCCCTCTACCGACACCACCGTGAGGCAGGCACCGTTCACGGCCACGCTGTCGCCGAGGCGCGTTCCCTCCGCCACGGAGGGGGCGTCCAGCACCAGACGCAGCAGCTCGCCGCGCGGCTCCACCGCCGCGACGCGCCCCACCGCCTCCACGATCCCGGTGAACACGCCCGGATCTCAGCGCGGGAAGCGGGCGTCGATCTCCCGCAGCATCGCGTCGCGCACCTGCTCGTAGCTCGCCGCCAGCTCGATCGGCGGGTTCGGGAGCTGGGGCTCGATCCCCGGCAGCGTCATCGAGTGGTACTTGACCTTGAAGTCCACGAACTTGAGCCCGTGGGCGGTGGAGATCACCACCACGCGATCGCTGCGGCGGATGGTCCCCCGCTCCACGAGCTTGCGCAGCGCCGCCAGCGCCACCCCGGTGTGGGGGCAGTTGAACAGGCCCGAGCGATCCGCGTGAGCGCAGGACTCGGCGATCTCCGACTCCGTGGCCTGCTCCACGATGCCGTCGTAACGCCTGAGCGCGTCGATCGCCTTCTCGATGGAGACCGGGTTCCCGATCTGGATCGCCGAGGCGAGGGTGGGGCGCGCGGCGATGGGCTCGAACACCTCGAAGTTGCGCAGATAGGAGAGGTAGAGCGGGTTCGCCGCCTCGGCCTGGGCGCAGACGATCCGTGGCTTGCGCGACACCAGCCCGAGCTCGAGCAGCATGTCGAGGCCCTTGGCCAGCGCGGACACGTTGCCGAGGTTGCCGCCCGGAATCACGATCCAGTCCGGCACCTCCCAGTCGAACTGCTGGGTGATCTCGATCCCGACCGTCTTCTGGCCCTCGATGCGCAGGCTGTTCATCGAGTTGGCGAGATAGATCCCGTCGCGCTCGGCCACCTTCCTCACGATGTCCATGCACCCGTCGAAGTCGGTGTCGAGCGCAAAGACGATGGCGCCGTTCGCCACCGGCTGGATCAGCTGGGCGATCGAGACCTTCCCGCGCGGCAGGAACACGATGGTGGGGATGCCCGCCGCCGCGCCGTAGGCCGCAAGCGCGGCCGAGGTGTCGCCGGTGGAGGCGCAGGCGACGGCGCGCACGGGCTTCCCGCGCGCGATCATCTCCTTCACCATCGACACCAGGACCGTCATCCCCAGGTCCTTGAACGAGCCCGTGTGGGAGTTGCCGCAGAGCTTGAGCCAGAGGTCGTCGAGCCCGAGCTCGCGACCGTAGCGCTCGGCCCAGAACAGGTTCGAGTGGCCCTCGTACATCGACACCACGTTCTCGTTGTCGATCCCGGGAAGCACCCACTCCTTCTTGCCCCACACGCCGGAGCCGTAGGGCCAGCTGTTCTTGTGCGCGCGCTCCTCGAAGAGGGCCTTCCACGCCCCGGGCGCGGTCTTCTTGAGCTCGTCCACGTCGTGCACGACCTGGAGCAAGCCCCCCTGCCGGTCGGTGTAGACCACTTCGTCGAGCGCGTATCGCTCCGCGGGATCCCGCAAGGACTGGAACCAGGCGCGATGCACGGGCTTCTCGGAGCGCATGGCCTCAGAGCTCCTCCTCGATCCGCAGCAAGAGCGTGGGGGCGGTCACGTCGGGGAGGCGGTCGATCGCGTCGAGCGCGCGACGCACGGCCGCCTCGCGGGCGGGATGCGTCATCATCACCACCGGGACCGACGCGGTGGCGTGTCCCCTGCCCTTCTGGATCACCGACTCGATGCCGATCCCGTTCTCGCCGAGAAGCCCCGTGATGCGCGAGAGCACGCCCGGCCGGTCGAGGGCCGTGAAGCGCAGGTACACCCGCCCCTCGAGCTCGCCGAGGGGCACCAGCGGCTTCGGGCGCAGGGCCTCCGGCAGGTACGAGAGCGGCGCCACTCGGCCGGCGGTGCCGCGCCGGATCTCCCGCGCGATCTCCATCAGGTCCGCCACCACGGCGCTCGCGGTGGGAAGCTCCCCCGCCCCCGCGCCGTAGAAGAGCGTCGGGCCCACCGCGTCGCCGCAGACGGCGATCGCGTTCATCGCGCCGTCCACGCTCGCCAGCAGGCTGGTGGCCGGGATCATGGTGGGATGCACCCGGGCCTCGATCCGCTCGCCCCCGTCCGCGGCCGCCCGGGCCTTCGCCACGCCGAGCAGCTTGATCCGGTAGCCGAGCTCCCGGGCGGAGGCGAACTCGAGGGGCGTCAGGCGCCGGATGCCCTCGGTCGGGATCTCCTTGTGGGTGAGGTCCGCCCCGAAGGCCATCGCCACCAGCAGCGTCAGCTTGTGGGCGGCGTCGATCCCGTCGACGTCGAAGCTCGGGTCGGCCTCGGCGTAGCCCAGGCGCTGGGCGCGACCGAGCACCGCCTCGAACGCCTCGCCGGTTCGCTCCATCTCCGTCAGCACGTAGTTCGTGGTCCCGTTGATGATGCCGTGGATCGAGCGGATGCGGTTCGCCGCGAGCCCCTCCCGCACCGAACGCAGGATCGGGATCCCGCCGCCCACGCTGGCCTCGAAGGCCACGTCCACGCCGCGCCGGGCCGCGGCGTCGAAGATCTCCTTGCCGTGGGCGGCGAGCAGCGCCTTGTTGGCGGTCACCACGTGCTTGCCGTGCTCGATCGCGCGCAGGATCAGGCGCCGGGCGGCGTCGTAGCCCCCGATCAGCTCCACCACGATCGAGACCGCGGGGTCGGCCAGCAGCCCCTCGCTGTCGGCGTCGAAGCGCACGCCCGAGAGGTCGACGCCCCGGTTGCGCGTGGTGTCGAGGTCCGCCACGCGCACCAGGCGCAGCGGGAAGCCCAGCCGCTCCGCGATCACCGAGGCGTTGCGCTGGAGCAGCTTCGCCACGCCGGTGCCGATGGTCCCGAAACCCACCAGCCCGATCCCCACCTCGGGCTTCCCGCTCACCGCTAGCCCTGGGGGTCGCGCAGGAAGCGGCGGATCCCGCGCACGGCCTGGCGGATGCGGTGGCGGTTCTCCACCAGCGCGAAGCGCACGAAGCCCTCCCCGCTCTCGCCGAAGCCCACTCCCGGCGAAACCGCCACCTTGGCGGCGGCCAGCAGGCGCTTCGAGAACTCGAGCGAGCCCATGCCACGGAAGGACTCCGGGATCGGCGCCCAGACGAACATGGTGCCGAGCGGCTTCTCGATCTTCCACGCGCCCTCGCCCGGCGCGCCGAGCCCGTCGATCAGCGCGTCGCGCCGCTCGCGATAGGTGTCGCGCGCGTGGATCACGCAGTCCTGCGGACCGCGCAGCGCCACGATGGCGCCGATCTGGATCGCCGTCGGCATCCCGTAGTCCAGGTAGCTCTTGATGCGGGTGAGCGCGTGGATCATGTCGGGGTTGCCCGCGGCGAAGCCCACGCGCCAGCCGGCCATGGAGTGGCTCTTCGAGAGCGAGCCGAACTCGATCGCGACGTCGCGCGCCCCGGGCACCTCGAGGATGCTCGGCGCCTTGTAGCCGTCGAAGGTGATCTCGGCGTAGGCGAAGTCGTGGATCACCATCAGGTCGTTGTCGCGAGCGAAGTCCACCACCCGCTCGAAGAAGGCGCGGTCCACCACGTGGGTGGTGGGGTTCGCGGGGAAGGAGAGGATCAGCATCTTGGGCTTGGGCCAGATGCGCCGCATCGCGCGCTCGAGGCTGTCCACGAAGTCGGTGTCGGGCGTCAGGGGCACCGTTCGCAGATCGCCGCCGGCGATGATCACGGAGTACTGGTGGATCGGGTAGGTGGGATCGGGACACAAGACCACGTCGCCCGGCCCGACCGTCATCAGCACGAAGTGCGAGAGCCCCTCCTTGCTGCCGATCACCGCGAGCGCCTCGCGCTCGGGATCGACCTCCACCCCGAAGTGCCGCGCGTACCACTCGGAGATCGCGGCGCGCAGGTTGGGGAGCCCCTTGGAGGTGGAGTAGCCGTGATTGCGCGGATTGCGCGCAGCCTCGCAGATCTTCTCGATCACGTGGGGCGGCGTCGGAAGATCCGGGTTCCCCATCCCGAGGTCCACGATGTCCTCGCCGGCCTTGCGCGCCGCCATCTTGAGCTCGTTCACCTGCGCGAAGACGTAGGGCGGGAGCCGGTTCAGCTTGTGGAAGTCGTGCCGGATGCGGCGGTTCATGGGTGGATACTCTTCTCGGGGGGCCTGGCCGGAGCCGCCCGGCGGACTCGCCGGTTCCACCGGGACGCTTCGGCATTGTACGACGATCGGACGAGGGGGCCGGCGGCGCTGCGCGAGGAGCGCGACCGGGCGCCGGCCAGCCAGCGCACGGCGGCGCGCGGGGGCGAGCCTCGACGAGAGCCTCCCATCTGCCGTCAAGTCCGCGAAGATATGGGATTTTCGGGGCCGGGCAAGGCGGCCTCGGGGAACGCCCGGTCGGGCCCGAGCTCCGCTCGCCTGCGGCTCGCTGCGCTGGCGGGCGCGGGGGGCGTTGCGTAGCGTGGCTCGCCCGCGTCCCTTCCGTCGGCCTCCCGGCGAGGAGACTCGCATGCCCCTGCTCCAGCGTGCCGCCGTGGCCGCCGCCGCGTTCGCGCTCGCGGGCGCGCTCCTGGCCGCTCGCGCGAGCGCCTGCTCGGTGTGCCAGGCGGGCGACCCGCTGTACTCCGCCGCCGGCGCGAGCGCGCAGCCCGCCGGGAGCGTGTCGGCCTATCTGGAGCTCCAGGGCTGGCGCAAGACGAGCGGGCTCCTGCAGGAGGCGGCCGGCGAGCCGCCGGAGCCGGGACGCGAGGTGAACGAGAGCCAGCAGCTCTCGCTCTACCTGAGCTGGAGCCCGATCGACCGCCTGACGCTGACGCTCGGGCTCCCGTATCGCTTCAACGCGATCAGCGAGGAGCCGGCCGGCGAGCCGCACCTGCGCTCGACCCTCTCGGGCTTTGGAGACGCTTCGCTCATGGGGAGCGTCGTCCTGTGGCGCAACCGCGACGTCCTCCCCTCCACGTGGCTCGAGGGCCGCCTGCTCGCCAAGTTTCCGACCGGCAACCGGCAGCAGGAGGTGAATGGCGCGGTGGATCCCCACCTCCAGCTCGGAACCGGCTCCTGGGACTTCGGCTTCGGACTCGCCGGAGCCCATCGCCTCGAATCCGCGTCGCTCTACGCGAGCTTCCTCTACCGGGTGAACGAGCCCGGGGCCCTGCGTTATCGCTACGGCGACGTGACCCTCGCGAACCTCGGCGTGGAAGCGCCCCTCGGCCACTGGCTCGGAGACTCGCGTCTCGATGCCCTGACACCCGGGCTGGAGCTGAACTTCCGCTACTCCGGCTTCGATCAGTTCCAGGGCGAGCGCTACCGGGACAGTGGAGGCGCGGTGCTCTACGCCACCCCGTCCCTGCGGCTGCGTCTCCCCGGTCTCGCCGAGTGGGGCGCGCCGTTCCTGCGCCTCGCGGTACAGCTCCCGCTCGGCCAGGCCTGGCTGCACGGCCAGCAGCACGAGGGCGTGGTCTGGTCCACGGGCCTCGGTGTGACGTTCTAGCGTGTCGCGACGTGCCGCCGCCATCTTGGCCTGCCTCGCCGGCCTGGCCCTTGCGGCGACGACGCGGGCGCCAGCGCTCGAGCTCGTCGATCTGGAGGGTCACCCCGTGGCCATCGGCCTCGGGTCGGACGATCGCGCGCTGATCGTGCACTTCTTCGCCACCTGGTGCCCCTCCTGCGGCGAGGAGATCCCGGACCTCGAGCGCGCCGCGCTGGCGTGCGACGGGCGAGGCGTGCGGGTGGTGGCGGTGGACGTGGGCGAGTCTGCGGAGGTGGTGGCCCGCTACGCGCGGGAGCACGCGATCGGGCTCCCCGTGCTGCTCGACCCGAAGGGACGCGTGTTTCGCGACCTCGGCCTGCGCGGCCTCCCCGCCAATCGCATCGTGACCGCCCGGGGCGCCCGCCTGCTCGAGGGCCCCTCCAGCGCCGGTGCCTGGCGCGAGCGTCTGGCCACGCTCGGCTGCGCCGAGCCGCCGGCGGGCGCGCCGCGCGCGCCGTGATCGGCTACACGCTTCTGCGGCGCAGGCCGCGCGCGAAGAACCCGTAGAACGGCAGGCCCGCCGCGGTCACCAGCAGGCTGATTCCGCACTCGCCGGGCTTGCCCCGCAGCAGGGCGAGCGCGATCGCCGCGTTCGCGAGCAGGTAGAGCCCCGGCACCCAGGGATAGCCCCAGGCGCGGTAGGGACGCCTGCGCCCCGGCCGCCCTCGCCGGAGCGCGTAGAGCGCCAGGGTGTCCGCGATGGTCGCCAGCACGATCGCGAAGGTGGTGAAATCGAGGATGCGCGGGAAGCTCCGCAGCAGGAGCAGGATGGCGATCGACACCGCGGCCTGCACCGCGATCGCCACGTGCGGCGTGCGATGGGCGTCGTGCACGCGGTCGACGCCGCCGAAGAAGAAGCCGTCCAGCGCCATCGCATAGGCGATGCGCGGCCCCACCAGGATCGTGGCGTTCAAGGTGCCAAGGATCGAGGCCAGCACGAAGAGGCCGACGGCCGTGCCGCCGGCCGGCCCGAAGAGCGCGTGGGCGGCGGCCTCGCCCACGTTGCCCTGGTGGCGCATCGTCTGCACCGGAATCGCGAAGAGATAGGCCGCGTTCACCAGCAGGTAGACCACGCCGCAGATCGCGAGCCCGAGGAAGAGCGAGCGCGGGACGTTCCGCTCGGGCTCGTGGATCTCGCTCGCCACGTACACCGCGGAGTTCCAGCCGAGATAGCTGAAGAGGATGGGCGAGAGCGCGAGGCCGAAGCCCGACCAGGGGACGGCCGAGATGCCTTCCACGAGCGGCCGCAGCTGGCCGGCGTCGCCGCGTCCGAGGAGCGGCGCGCCGACGGCGAAGACCAGTAGCGCCAGGACCTTCCCGCCCGTGCTCACGTTGTTGAAGAGCGCGCTCAGCCGCACGCCGCGGTAGTTCAGGGCCGAGGCCGCCAGGGTGACCGCCACGGCCAGCGCGAGCTTCTCCCCGGGGCCCAGGGCGACGAAGGGATCGAGCGCGTCCGCGAAGCCCGCCGCCAGGGTGGCGATGGTGCCGGTGTAGATCACGAAGAAGGAGAGCCAGCCCACCAGGAAGCCCGCGGCAGGGTGGAAGGCCTCGCGCAGGTAGACGTAGTCCCCGCCGGCGTGGGGATACATGGCGCCGAGCTCGGCGTTGGCGAGGGCTCCGGCCAGCGAGAGCGCCGCCCCGAAGATCCAGACCGCGAGGATGCCGCCGGGGTGCGGCACGCGTGCGGCGATCTCACCCGGCGTCAGGAAGATCCCCGATCCGATCACGGAGGCGACGCACAGGAGCGTCGCATCGGTGAGCGAGAGCTCGCGACGCAGCCGGTCGCGCGGATGGCGGTCGGGCTCCGGGGCCTCCACGCGCGTCGCGGGCCCGCTCGCCCCGCCCGTGCCCCTAGAAGCTGAGGAAGGGGATGATCAGGAGCGCCACGATGTTCAGCAGCTTCAGCATCGGATTGATCGCCGGGCCGGCCGTGTCCTTGTAGGGATCGCCCACCGTGTCGCCGGTCACCGCGGCCTTGTGGGCGTCCGAGCCCTTGCCGCCGTGGGCGCCGCTCTCGATGTACTTCTTGGCGTTGTCCCAGGCGGCGCCACCGGTCGTCATCGAGATGGCGACACAGATGCCCGAGATGATCGAGCCGATCAGCAGCCCGCCGAGCGCCTGCGCGCCGAGCACGAGGCCCACCGCGATCGGGATCGCCGCGGGGATCAGGGCCGGCAGCACCATCTGCCTGAGCGCGCCGGCCGTCACGATGTCCACGCAGGTGCGGTAGTCGGGCGCGGCCTTGCCCTCCATGAGGCCCGGGATCTCGCGGAACTGCCGCCGCACCTCCTCCACCACCGCCGCACCGGCCTTGCCGACCGCCTCCATCGCCAGCGAGGCGAACACGAAGGGAACCATTCCGCCGAGGAAGAGGCCCGCCAGCACGCGCGGCTCGTTCAGCAGGAACTGCACGTGCTTGACGTTCTCGCCGCCGAGGCGACCGAGATCCACGATGAAGGTGGCGAAGAGCACCACCGCCGCGAGGCCCGCCGAGGCGATGGCGTAGCCCTTGGTGACGGCCTTCGTGGTGTTGCCGACCGCATCCAGCGGATCGGTGACCGCGCGCACCTCGCGCCCCATCTCCGCCATCTCGGCGATGCCACCGGCGTTGTCGGTGATCGGCCCGTAGGCGTCGATCGCCACCACCATGCCGGCGAGCGAGAGCATGCTCATGGCGGCGATCGCGACCCCGTACAGACCGGCCAGCCAGTGGCAGCCCACCATCGCGGCCACGATCACGAGCACCGGCAGCACCGTCGACTGCATCCCCACCGCGAGACCGCTGATGATGTTGGTGGCGTGGCCGCTCACCGAAGCGTTGGCGATCCGCACCACGGGGCGCGCGCTGCTCCCGGTGTAGACGTCCGTGATCCACATCATGGCGCCGGTCACGATCGCGCCGGCGGCGGCGCAGATCACGAGCGCCATCGGGGCGACGGGGGCGCCGGTGAGGGGCGCCGGGATGGTGCCCAGCAACGGGCCCGTCACGAAGGCGAGGAGCGCGACCGAGATCACGGCGGCGATCGCGAGGCCGGTGTACATGGACGTCATCACGTTGGGCGTCTTCCCGCCCTGGGGCGCGCCCACGCGCACGAACGGGATCGCGACCACGCTTCCCACGATCCCCACCGCGCCCACCACGAGCGGGTAGAGGAACATGGCGTGGCTTCCCGGGAACAGGATGTGCGCCAGCAGCATCGCCGCCGCAGCCGTCACGCCGTAGGTCTCGAAGAGGTCCGCCGCCATGCCGGCGCAGTCGCCGACGTTGTCGCCCACGTTGTCGGCGATCACCGCGGGGTTGCGCGGGTCGTCCTCCGGGATGTTGGCCTCGACCTTCCCGACCAGATCGGCGCCCACGTCGGCGCCCTTGGTGAAGATGCCGCCGCCGAGCCGCGCGAAGACGGAGATCAGCGAGCCGCCGAAGGCGAGGCCCACCAGCGCGTCCGGCGTTTCCACGCCGGCGGCATGCATGGTGGAGGCCAGCCCCGCCAGCGCGAGGAGCCCGAGGCCCACCACCATCAGACCCGTCACCGCACCGCCCTGGAAGGCCAGGCCGAAGGCGCGCTGGAAGCCATCCTTCGCGGCCTCTGCCACCCGCACGTTCGCCCGCACCGAGACGGCCATGCCGATGATCCCGGCGGCCGCGCTGGCCACCGCGCCCAGCACGAAGCCCCCCGCGGTCCAGGCGCCGAGACCGAGCGCCAGGGCCACGGCGATCGGGAGCCCGACCATGGCCACCGTGCGGTACTGCCGGCTCAAGAAGGCCTCGGCGCCGGTCTTGATGGCGTTCGAGATCTCGATGGCGCGGGGCGAGGTCACGGGCGCCGCCAGGACGTGGCGGTAGAGCGCGAATCCCACCGCCAGGGCGACGGCCGCCGCCGCGAACACGAGAACCAGCGTCATGGTGGACATTTCGATCTCCAGGATGGCTCGGAGCGAGTCGCTCGAGGCAGGATCAAGGTCGCTCTCGCGGCCGGACCGGGCTTCGGCTTCCGGGCGTGTCCGGAGCTCCACCGGGCCGGGGCCGCACGCCACCGGGAGCGGGCCGGAGCTCCACTCCGGGTCCCCCAGGCGGCGGCACAAGCTAGACCCGCCTTCGCGGATCGTCCAGTCCCGATTGAGCTTTTGGCGGCGCCGGAGAGACGGCCGGCGGCGGCCTGCTACCCTGGCGCGCATGCCCGGTCTCGACGAGCGGCACGGGCGCCCCGATCCGGCGGCGGCCCGGCGGCTGGTGACGGTGGCCAGCTACCCGACCCCGATCGAGGCCCACCTCGCCCGGGGGCGCCTCGAGGCCGAGGGCCTGACCCCGGTGCTCGCGGACGAGCACCTGGTCGCCCTCCACGGCCTCGCGACACTCGCCCTCGGTGGCGTGAAGCTCCAGGTGCCCGCGGCGGAGGCCTCTCGTGCGCGTCGTGCGCTGGCGGAGCTCGCGACGCCCCTGCCCCGCTCCGCGCGCTTCCTCACCGCCGACCTCGACGCCCCTCGCTGCGCCGCCTGCGGGTCGCTCCGGGTGGCGCCGGCCGCAGCCGATCGACGTTCCGCGCTGCTGACCGGCCTCTTGCTGGGTCTGCCGCTCTTGCTCGGCCGAGGGCGGGGCGTGCGCTGCCGCGACTGTGGCGCCCGCAGCCCGGCGTCAACCAGCGCGGGGTCCTAGGCGAACCGGCGGCTGCCCTCGGACATCAGGCGGCGCGCTGGAGCAGGCGCACCATCTCGTCGCGGTCGGGCCCCAGCGGCTCGGCCGGCGGGCGGTGGTCGCGCTCGCGCCAGGCCGCGAGCACCCGGGCCATCACGTCGGCGTTCGAGAGCAGCGAGTCCGGCGGGTCGAGCAGATTGAAGTTGCGCAGGAAGGCGCGGAGCACGACGGCGTCGGTGGCGAGGGCGGGGAGGAGCCCGTCCCGCAGCACCGAGCGCAGGAACGCCTTCGGATCGACCCGGGCCTGGGGATCGCTCGAGGGCGGGAGCGTCGTCGCCAACGCGCCGCGCCGCTGCGCCTCGGCCACCTCCTGGGCGTCCTGGTCCTGCACCACCGCGGAGCGGTACCACGGCTCGAGCTCCCGCCGCGTGGCGGCGTCGAGGGCCAGCGCCTGCGCCAGCGGATCGCCCGGATGGGCGCGCAGCGCGTCCGCCAGCTCCACGGCGTGCACGAAGGCCAGCGAGCAGCCGCGTCCGTAGAGCGGGTTGGTACACACGGCGGCGTCGCCGATCACGAAGAGCCCGAGAGCGAGCGGGCGTCCGTTCGTCACGAAGCGGCGCAGCCGGTTGCGGAGCTTGGCCATTCCGTAGACGTCGCTCACCGGCTCCGAGCGCGCGCGGTCGATCCAGCGTCCGATGGCGGGGATCGCCGCCGCCGCCGCCTCGAAGGGCCCGGGGCGCAGCACCGCGCGCAGCGGCGTGTCGTCGGGCGAAGCCGCCAGCGTCACCGAGAAGATCGCCGAGTCGCCGGGAAAGATCGCGTACTTCATGTACCCGAGGTCCGCGCCGATCGGTCCCTCGCGCGGCGGCTCCGTCTCCCCGGCGCGCAGGCGATAGAAGCGAGAGGAGTAGAAGATCCCGCTCACCACCTCCTCCTGCTCGACGGGCGCAGCGCCGATCGCCGCCAGCCACTGGCGGATTCCCGAGCGCCGCCCGCTCGCGTCGATCACCAGATCCGCGGGGCGGGTCTCGAGCCCTCCACCGGGGCGCGCCACGCGCACGCCCTCGACGCGCGGAGGGCCGCCGGCCGCGTCCGGCGCGGCGACGAGGCCCACGACCTCGTTGCCCACCCGCCAGGACACGCCGGGCGTGGCCTCCACGATCCGGCGCAGAACCCACTCGAAGGTGATGCGGCGGCAGCCGAGCAGCGCCAGGTCCTCGTCGCCGGGGCGCGGCGCGCGGTCCGTCATGCTCGGCGGCAGCGCCTCCGTGACCCGGATCTCGTAGGCGCCGTTCGCGAGCAGGGCCTCGAGCACGTCGGGGAAGCGGTCGCGCAGCAGGTTCCGAAGCCGCGCCAGGAACGCATGCGAGTGTCGGACTTGCGGCGCGCCACGCCGGTCCCAGCGCTCGAAGGCCGTCACCGGGTCGTCGGGCAGCCGGGTGCCGTCCTTCTCCAGCACCTCCACCTCGAGGCCCTCGCGCGCCAGGGCCAGCGCCGCCGCCAGACCCGCCACACCGCCGCCGATCACCAGGGCCCTCGCCACGAAGCTCCTCCCGACCGCCGCCGCGCGCAGTCTAGCAAGGCGCCGCGAAAGTGCGGCGAACCCGCGTCAGCGCCCGGGCCGCCACACGTCGGGCTCGAGGAAGACCAGCCGCGCGATCGGCACGCGCGCGCGCAGCCGGGCCTCGGCGTCGTCGATCGCGGCGGCAATGCCTCGGGCGTCCAGGCTCGGCGAGAGCTCGAGCTTCGCCGCCACCAGCAGGTCCTCCGGCCCGAGGTGCAACGTGCGCAGATGGATCACGCGCCGCACCTCTCCGGTGCCCTCGATCGCCTCGCGGATGGCGGCGACGTCCCGCGGTGTCGCAGCCTCTCCGATCAGCAGGCTCTTCATCTCGTGCGCCAGCACCACGGCGATCCCGCCGAGGAGGAGACCGATCGCGACGCTGCCCAGGGCGTCGAAGCGCGGCTCCCCGGTGAGGAGGGCGAGGCCGACGCCGGCCAGGGCGAAGCCGAGCCCGAGCAGCGCTCCCATGTCCTCCAGCAGCACCACCGGAAGCTCGGGGCTCTTCGCGCGACGGATGAAGCCCCACCACGACTCCGGCCCCTTCAGCGGCCGTGCCTCGCGCACGGCGGTGGTGAGCGATCCCGCCTCCAGGGCGATCGCGACGCCGAGCACGCCGAGCGCCCACGCCGGCGACTCGATCGTGTGGGGATGGCGGAGCTTCGCCACGCCCTCGGCGATGGCGAAGAGCGAGCCCATGGAGAACAGGACGAGGGCCACCACGAACGACCAGAAGTAGCGCTCGCGTCCGTAGCCGAAGGGATGCGCCTCGTCCGCCGGGCGCCGCGCCCGGGCGGCGCCGAGGAGGAGGAGCCCCTGGTTCCCAGTGTCGGCCAGCGAGTGCACGGCCTCGGCGCCGAGCGAGGCGGCGCCGGTCACGGCGAAGGCCACGAGCTTGGCGCACGCGATCCCCACGTTCGCCAGGAAGGCGGCGACGATCGCGCGGCGGCTCCCCTCCTTCACGCCTGCGCCGTCCTCCCTGCCGCGCCCGGCGCGGTCTCCGCCGCGCGGATCTTACCCTCGCCGCGAACGCCCGCACTCCGGCGCGGGCGCGGCGGCTTCGGTACGGTGCACCCGATGCCGCTCTTCGTGATGATCGGAACCGACGGCGCGCAGGGGGCCGAGCGCCGGCCCGCCGCGCGGCCCGGGCATCTCGCCCACTGGGCTCCGCTCGACGCCGAGGGCCGCGTGCGTTTCGGCGGCCCGCTCCTCGACGCCGAGGGCCGGCCGGTCGGGAGCGTCCTCGTCTTCGAAGCCGAGAGCCTCGCGGCGGCGCGTGCCCACGCCGAGCGCGATCCCTACGTGACACGCGCGGTCTTCGCGCGCTTCGAGCTGCACGAGACGCGCGGAGTGTTCCCCGCTCGAGAGGCCTAAGGCGCGGGCTCGAGCAGGCGCGCCGGGCGACCCTCCGGCGAGACGGCGAGCAGCGCGAGGCCGAGCACGACCCCGAGCCCCGCCAGCAGGAACACCGCCGGATAGCCCTCCCGCTGCGCCACGAATCCCAGGGCGAGCGTGGCGCCGGAGCTTCCCACGTTGAACGAGCCGTTGTAGAGCGCCATCACCTTGCCGCGCTCGTGAGGCCCCGCGCTCTCCACCGCGAGCGCGTTGAAGGCGGGATAGAACAGGCCGTGGGCCAGGCCGAAGAGCGCGCCCAGGGGCTCGAGCCCGCCCGGCCGCAGGCCCGCCATCGCCAGGACCACCGCGGCATACACCGCGAGCGAGGTCAGCGACACACGCTCGCGTCCCAGGCGATCGGCCGAGCTCCCGAGCACGAGGCGTACCGCGACGGCCGCTCCCGCGTACGCCACGAAGAAGCCGCGCACCTGGGTGCGGCCGAGCTCGAGCGCGAACGGCTGCGAATAGGTGAGCATGGCGCCGAAGGCCGCGCCGGAGAGGGCCGTCACCGCGGCGATGCGCAGCGAGCGCGGACGCCGCGCCACGTCCCAGAACGAAGACACGTCCTCGCTCTCGTGTGCCGGCGGCGCCGGCTCTCGCACCGCCCGCGTGAGCAGCGCGCAGGCGAGCGCGGCTGCCGAAGCCACGAGGAATACCGCGTTCCAGCCGAAGCGCCCCGCGATCTCCTCCGCCGCCGCCGGAGCCAGCGCGTGCATCGAGAGCGTCGAGACGCCGAAGAGGCCCAGGGCCTGGCCCAGGCGCTCGGGCGGCGCCTCGTCCGTCACCAGCGTCGAGGACGCGATGAAGGTCATGGCGAAGCCGGCCCCCTGCAGCAGGCGCAGGCCGTAGAGGAGCGGCCCCACCTCGTGCACCGCGCGGAAGGCGAGCGCCACCGCCGCCATCAGCAGCGCACCTGCGGTCATGAAGCGCCGCCGGCCGAGGCGATCCACCAGCGCGCCCACCAGCGGGATCGCCACCACCGAGGTGACGCCGAACACGCCCATCACGGCGCCGATCTCGGCGGGTCCGGCGGCGAGCTCGGTGGTGAGGAACTTCGGCAGCAGGAAGAAGCTCGCGAAGCCGAAGGCGAAGCTCGTCTGCGCCAGGAGGAGCGACACGAAGCTGCGCGTGAGCAGCGAGCGCATGCGGAAGGCCCGCTGGCCCGCCTGGCGGGAGCCGGCGCCGCGCCACGCGAGCGGCGGCGTTCACTTCCCGACGATCGAGACGAAGCTCACGCAGCGGCCCGGCGCCCCGCCCAGGTTGTGGGTGAGGCCGAGGCGCGGGTTCGTGATCTGGCGCGGTCCCGCCTCGCCACGGAGCTGGAGCCACATCTCGTACATCATGCGCAGTCCGCTCGCGCCGATCGGGTGCCCGAAGCTCTTGAGCCCGCCGTCGGGATTCACCGGCTGCGGCCCGTCGCCGTCGAAGCGGCCGTCGAGCACGTCCTTCCAGGCCTGGCCCCGCGGCGAGAAGCCCAGGTCCTCCATCAGCACGAGCTCCGTGGGCGTGAAGCAATCGTGGACCTCCGCCATCGAGATCTGGTTGCGGGGATCCGACACGCCGGCCTGCTTGTAGGCGTCCTGCGCGCTCGCCACCACCTCGGGGAAGCTCGTGAAGTCGTAGTCCTGCTTCATCGGCCCCTCGGCGGGGCCGGCCACGAAGGAGAGCGCCTTCACGAAGATCGGGTGATCGGTGTAGCGATGCGCGTCCTCCGCCCGACACACGATTGCGGCGGCGGACCCGTCCGAGACGCCCGAGCAGTCCATGATGCCCAGCATGCCGGCCACCTTGGGCGAGCCCTTGATGGCGTCCATCGGCACCTCCTTGCGGAACTGGGCCTTCGGATTGCGCGCACCGTTGCGGTGGTTCTTCCAGGCGATGCGCGAGAGCACCTCCTTCAGCGTGACCTCGTCGAGGCCGTACTTCTTCATGTAGGCCGGCGCCAGTAGCGAGAACGTGGCCGGTGCGGTCAGCGCCGGCTCGCAGCCGTCGTTGGCGGGAGCCGAGACCACCAGCCCGGAGTAGCCGCTGTCCTTGAGCTTCTCCACGCCGATCGCCATCACCAGGTCGTAGGCCCCACTCGCGACGGCGTAGCAGGCGTTGCGCAGCGCCTCGCTCCCGGTGGCGCAGAAGTTCTCGACGTGGGTCACGGGCTTGTACTGGAGCTTGAGCGGCTCCGAGAGCACGAGGCCCGAGAGCCCGCTCCCCATGGTGCCGAGCCAGTAGGCGTCGACCCGGTCCGGCTCCACCTGCGCCGAGCGGTAGGCCTCGCCCGCCGCCTCGATCAGCAGGTCGTCCGGGCCCTTGTCCCAGTGCTCGCCGAAGGCCGTGCAGCCCATGCCGACGATCGCCACCCGGTCGCGAATCCCGTTGCTCGCCATCGACGACCTCCCCTCCCGCGCGCTCTAGCGCAGCGGGCGCATCTTCCAGAAGTAGTTGTGGACGCCGTCCGCCGTGAACAGGCGCCGGAAGGTCGGCTCGAGCTCGTCGCCGATGGCGACCCGGGACGGGTCGACGTCCGTGAGCTCGCACTGCATGCGGCCTCCCTGCGGAAAATCCACCACCGCGGCGATCACCGGCGGCTGGAGCGAGTAGGCCAGCCGATCGATGGTGTAGGTGGCGATGCGGCAGCGCGAGTCGGCGAAGGGCTCGGGCTTCATCTGGTCCACGGCGCCGCAGGCGACGCAGACGCGCTGCGGCGGCAGGTTGGCCGCGCCGCAGGCGCCGCAGCGCGAGCCCACGAAGCCGTACTTCCAGCGCTCGGAGCGATGCATCGGCGGCGCCGCCGGGCGCTCGGGATCGGGCCGTCGCGGCGGCTCGAAGGGGAGCACGCCACGCCATTTGAGATAGCTGTGGTAGGCGAGGTCGTTGCGCCGCGCCTCGATCCAGCGCGCCACCGTGTGCTGCGGCCGCGCAACGGCGATGCGCTCGGTCACCTCGAAGACCGCGGCGTCGGCGCCGTCGGCGCCCATCACCACCAGGATGCGATCACCCGCCTTCGCGCGGTCGAGCACGTTGGCGAGCGCGAGGCCTGCGGCCGCCGCACCGGCCCGGCCCACCGAGAGCGCCAGCGTGTCGGCGACCTGCTCGGGCTTCGCCCCCACGAGCTTCGGCAGCGCCGCCGCGGCGCGCTCGTTGGTGCAGTCCACGACCAGCGCCGCGAGGTCGCCGGGCTGGAGCCCGGCGTTGCGCAGCGCCGACGCAGCCGCGTCGCGCAGGAGCGGGGTCAGCACCTCCGCTCCGAAGCGCTCCTCCCATTGTCGCGCGAAGGGCGCCTCGGGCATGCGCCAGACGTCGAGGAGCTCGTCGGTGCGCGAGGCGCGAGCGACGAGCCGCGCGATCGCCTCCTCGTCCCCGCCCGTCACGAAGGCCGCCGCCGCGTCGCCGCCGGCGCGCTCGCGTGCGCCCTCGGGAGCGCCGATCACCACGTCGCTCGCCACCACCAGCGCGCGCCGTCCGGCCGCCGCGAGATCGATCCCGAGCAGCAGCGCGGAGAGCCCGGCGCGGGTCGATCCGCCGAGGTCCGAGGCCGCGACCGCGGCGGGAAGGTTGCAGGCCGCGTGGACCGTGGCGGCGTTCAGCTTCTCGGCGTAGGCGGGATTCGTGGTGGCGAACAGGAGCTGCTGCACCTCCGGCGCGCCGCGCAGCGCCTCGCGTGCCGACTCGACACCGAGCGATGTCGCGTCCTCGTCGTAGCTCGCGACGGCGCGCTCACCCTTTCCGCCCCCCATGGCGGCGCGGGTCAGGCGGAAGTAGGGGACGTAGGTTCCGTAGCGGACGATGCCGGCCACGCGCGCTCCTCCCGGTGGGACCGGCGCAGTCTAGCCCACGCCCCCTGCCGGCTCCGGGGCGGCCGTGGGAGCGCTCCGGACGGGGCGGCACGCCGGCCCGGGCGCCCGGCGCTCGCCCTACGAACTTCACCCGATTGTGCGCGAACGACGTTCAACCGATGCTGATTTCGTCCCGAGGCAGGAATCGGGACGGACCGCCAGCCGTGGGGGGGTGGGGTTGGTCCGCGACCTTGGATTCGGCGTCGAAGTCGCGCTGCGATCGCTGGCGGTGCCCGCGGTCCTGGGACTGCGCTGGGCGGGTCAACGCGGCGGCGGGGTGCCCGACGAGGTTCCCGCTCCGCCACGCAGCCTCTCGCTCACGGCGAAGATGGCCGTGGACGAGCTCTTCCTCACCCTCGAGCTCGTCTCCGCGGGCTTCGCCTCGCTGCGCGAGCGCCGCCGCATCGAAGCCGAGCTGCGCGACGCCCTCGCCTTCTATGAGGCGCAGGGCTGGCTCGAGCGACCCGCCGCCTTCCATCGCGCGCCTCCCCCCGCCTCGGGCGTGCGCCAGCGTGCCACCTCGCTCGGTCGCCTCGCCTATCGTCATCTCTGGTTCGAGAGTGGCTATGCGCCCCACCCCGG
The DNA here is from genome assembly GCA_033853555.1 of Myxococcota bacterium. GTDB lineage: Bacteria > Myxococcota_A > UBA9160 > UBA9160 > UBA9160 > JAWOLJ01. The sequence continues at coordinate 19,015 of JAWOLJ010000030.1, read as the reverse complement.
CGAGCCCGGACGCTCGCGCTGGCTCTCGTACCAGCAGAACCGCACCGCGCACGCCTGGGTGCTGCGACATCCGGGCCGCCCGCGCCCCTGGGTGGTCTGCATCCCGGGCTACCGGATGGGACATCCTGCGGTGGACCTGATCGGATTCGACGCCAACCGGCTGCACCGGCGGCACGGCCTGAACGTGGCGATCCCGGTCCTGCCCCTGCACGGACCGCGTCGCGTCGGCCGGCGCGGCGGCGACGGCCTGCTGAGCGGCGAGCTCCTCGACACGGTGCACCTGCTCGCCCAGGCCGCCTGGGACGTGCGGCGCCTCGTCGGATGGCTGCGCGCGAGCGGTGCGCCGGCGGTGGCGGTGCAGGGCCTCTCCCTGGGAGGCTATACCGCCGCGCTCGTGGCCTCGCTGGAGGAGGACCTCGACTGCGTGATCGCCGGGATCCCGGCGGCCGACTTCGTGCGCATCGTGCGCTGGCATGCGCCGGCGCTGATGTGGCGGGTGGTCGAGCGGCTCGGCTATCGGCTGGAGCCGGTCGAGCGCCTGCTGCGGGTGGTGTCGCCGCTCGCGATGCCGCCGTGCGTTCCCCACGAGCGGCGCTTCCTCTTCGCGGCGACCGCCGACCGCCTCGCGCCGCCGGACCATGCGCGCGACCTGTGGCGTCATTGGGACCGGCCGCGCATGGCCTGGTACCACGGCAGCCATCTCTCGTTCCGTCTGGAGCGCGAGGTCGAAGAGCTGGTGATGGACGCCTTCGAGACCTGCGGCCTCCTCTCGGCCGGCCGCGTGCGGCGGGCCGGCTAGCCGCGGGACGCCGCAGGCGTCCCCGCGGCGCGCAGCGAGGCGCAGCCGAGCGGCCGCCCCTTGCGCTAGCGTGCCTCGCGCGGCGCGACCCGGACCAGCTCCAGCTCCTCGGGGCGCAGTCGCGGCAGGATCAGGCCCCCCACTCTCCCGACCACCTCCGTGCGCCGCCCGGCCCGGGCCGCCTCCTCCCGCACCGACTCCGCGTCCCTGCCGCGCTCCACCAGCACCAGCGCCCCGCGCGGGTCCTCACGCAGCGTGCTTCCGCAGGGACCGCCGCGACGGTAGATCTCGATCTCGCGGGGAAGGTAGTATCCGACACTGGCTTGCGTCGCAGAGCACGAGATCAGCCGCTCCTCCGGCCGGAGCTCGCGCGACACCGCCGCGGCGAGCGGGCGGGCCAGGCGCAGCGGCTCGACCGCGGGGAGCACCAGCGCGAAGAAGCAGAGGTAGAGCGCCGCGAAGCCCGCCGCGATGCCGAGCGGCGCCCGTGCGTAGCGGCCGGTCGCGAGGTGTTGCACGCCCCACGCAGCCACGGCGAGGGCGAGGACGCCGGTCGCGACCAGGGTCGCGCGCAGGCCTCCGGGCGAGAGCCGGGCGAATCCGAAGCCTGCCAGCGCCGCGAGCCCCACCAGCGGCAGCCCGAAGAGAAGGGCCTCGAGCGCTCGCCAGCGCGCGGAGGGCGCGGCCTCGCCGCCCAGTCGTCGCTCCCATTCGAGCGAGGTGCAGAGCGCCAGCGCGGGAAACGTGACCAGCATGTAGTGAGGGAGCTTCGAGCTGAAGAGCTCGAGCAGCAGCCAGGGACCCGCGATCCAGGCCAGGAGGAAGCGCAGCCGCGGGTCGTCGGCGCGCCCCCGCCAGGCCCCGAGCAGCGCTCGCGGCAGCAGCGCGCTCCAGGGCAGGAAGGCCAGCATCGTGCTCCCGAGATAGAAGCCGGGGATCCCGACGTGTCCCTCGAAGGGCCGCGCGGCCTGGCCCATGAGCTCCTGCTGCACTCCCAGGGTCCAGAACTGGCCGTGCGTCCGCAGCAGGGCTGGAACGCCCCAGAGCGCCAGCAGGCCGAGCGCGAGCGGAAGGCCCCAGCGCGCGCCGAGGGCAAGGCGAGCGCCCGGCTCGGCGCGACGACGCCAGGCGCTCGCCACGAGCAGCACGAAGGCGATTCCCGTCGCGGTGGGGCCCAGGGAGCCCAGGTGAGGGATCGCCACCGCCACCGCGCCGAGCGCGACCAGCCACCCGACGCGCTTCCGTGTCGCAGCGTCGATCCGATCCTCGAGCGAGGCGAGCGCCGCGCCCGCCGCGGGGAGAAAGGCCAGGTTCACGAGCTTGGCGAGCGCGCCCCAGGCGATCCCCAGCCAGAAGAGGAGGCGCCAGGCGGTCGATCGCGACGACCCCTCGCGCAGCATCGCCCAGCCCAGGAACGAGCTCGTGGTGCCGAGGAGGAGCGCGGCGTCGGCGGTGAAGGCGTGCGCCTCCGCCACGAAGACCAGGGCCGTTGCGAGGATCCAGCCCGCCCGCCGACCCACCCGCTCGCCGAAGAGGCGCCGACCGAGGAGGACGGTCAGGAGCACCGTCGCCGTGGCGCAGAGCGCCGAGGGAAGCCGCAGCGCCAGCTCGTTCCGGCCCACGAGCGGCTGCGCGAGCCGGGCGAGCCAGTAGACGAGGATCGGCTTGTGGAAGCGCAGCGCCCCGAAGTTCGTGGGAACCATCCAGTCGCCGCGGTCCGTCATCTCGCGCACGGCCAGGGCGAAGCGGGCCTCGTCGCGATCGAAGACGCTCACGGCGCGCGTCTGCAGCAGGAAGAGCACGAGGCAGAACACGATCAGCGCCACGGCGGGCAGCCATTCGCTGCGAGAGCGCTGGGGCCTCGGTGCGGGGGTCTCGGGCAGCGCGGACGGAGGGATCGGGGGTCTCCTCGTGGCTCCCGGGCGCGCGGCGCACGCGATCCGAGGCGGCGCGAGCCTACCCGGCCGTCGGGGGACAGCAAGTCGTGGCGCGACCCGCCGGGCGGCGGCGCCGCCGCCGCGGGCTTGCCACGGCGAGCCGGAGCCGTCAGTCTGCCGGCCACCCGTGGCGCCCTCTCCGCCCTCGCAGCCGGCATCGCCCGCCCCGGCCCTGGTCGCTCCGCGCCGCCGGCTGCCGATCTCCCGCCCCGCATGCTGGGCGCTGGCGGCGCTGGCCCTGGGCCTCCTCTTCCTGAGCGACGCCTGGTGGATGACGCAGGCGCACGCACTACGGGACGCGGCGAGCCGGCACCTCGGTGGACCCATGGAGCGTGGCGATCGCGAGCTCCTCCAGCTCCCTGCTCGCGGATCGTTCACGCTCGCCGTCGCGGGGCTGATCCTGGTCTTCGATCGCCGCCGCGCTCGCGCGCTCCTGCTGGTCGCCGTCGCCCTCGCGGTCGGCGTCAGCGGCTGGGTCACCAAGGGGCTCTTCGGGCGCGAGCGTCCGGCGGACGCCTTCCGTCGGACGGGAAGCTACGTGACGTCGTTCGCCGGACCCCGGGAGGGCTTCGCGAGCGGGCACTACCAGTCCTTCCCGTCCGGCCACGCCGACGGGGCCGCAGCCAACGCCGTCGCTCTCTCCGCCTTCTATCCCGCCTGGACGCCGCTCTTCTGGGGTATCGCCGGGCTGAGCGGCGCCGAGCGCGTGTACCACGAGAAGCACTTCCCCTCCGACGTCCTCGCCGGGATCCTCCTGGCCCAGGGCCTCGGCGGAGCGCTGGTGCGGAGCTCGCGGCTGATCGCCATCTGCGAGCGCCTCATCCGCGCGCTCCGCCGAGCGTTCGGATCCCGCGACTAGACCGCCTCCGCGCAGATCCCACGCAGATCGGCGTCGCCGATCTCGCGGCCGGTGTCGGCGAGACGCTGGAACTGCGAGAACGCCCGCTCCAGCGAGGCTCCGGCCAGCGCGATCCCGAGCGCCCGGATCCGCGCCTCGAAGCCCGCACGCCCCGAGAGCTTGCCGAGCACGATCTCGCTCCCCACCGGATGGCCGATCTCGGCGGGGTCGAGGATCTCGTAGTTCGAGCGCCACTTGAGGACGCCGTCCTGGTGGATGCCGGAGGCGTGACGGAAGGCGTTGCGGCCGACGATCGCCTTGTTGGGCGCGACGACCATGCCACTCCTCTGCTCCACCAGCCGCGAGAGCGCGTGGATCCCGCGCGGCTCCACCCGGGTCGTCACGCCGAGCGAGCGACCATGGACCCGGAGCGCCATCACCACCTCCTCGAGCGAGGTATTGCCCGCGCGCTCGCCGATCCCGTTCATCGTGACCTCGACCTGTCGCGCGCCCGCGCCGATCGCGGCCAGCGTGTTGGCCGTGGCGAGGCCGAGATCGTTCTGGCCGTGGAAGGAGAGCACGGCCTCTTCGAGCTCGGGCACGGCGGCGCGCAGGCGGCGAAAGAGCGCATCGACCTGCACCGGCAGCGCGCAGCCGACGGTGTCGGGGAGGTTGATCGTGCGGGCACCGGCGCGCAGCGCCGCGCGCACCAGCTCGACCAGGAAGTCCGGGTCGGCCCGGGTCGCATCCATCGGGCTGAACTCGACGTCGTCGGCGCCGCAGCGGGCCTGGCGCACCGCCCGCTCGGCCATCTCCACCACCGCGGCCCGCTCCTTGCGGAGCTGGTGCGCGAGCTGCACGTCGCTCGCGTTCACGAAGACGTGGATGCGGCGCTGCGCGGCCCCTCGCAGCGCCTCCACCGCCGCCTCCACGTCGCTCGCCACTGCCCGCGCGAGGCCGCACACCACCACGCCACGCACGCCGCCGGCGACCTCGCTCACCGCCGCGTGCTCGGCGGGTGAGGCGCCGGGGAAGCCGGCTTCGATCACGTCCACGCGCAGGTCGGCCAGCGCCCGGGCGATCTCGAGCTTGTCGCGGGCGGAGAAGCAGACCCCGGCGGACTGCTCGCCATCACGCAGAGTGGTGTCGAAGACGAGGACGCGATCCTGCATCGGCGCTCCTTCGGCCGGGCGCCGGCGGGATCGGGAGCGGGTTCTGGCAGGAGCCAGAAACACGAGACCCTCTCCGGCCGGGCTCGGCGGGAGAGGGTTCTCGTTCCGGCGATCGGCTAGCGGCCGCGCGCCCCCTCTCCCGCCCCGGTAAGGAGCAGGTCGAGAGCGAGCAGCAGCGCGAAGGTCCCGGTCGCCATGTCGGTCGATTGTGTACCGGGTTTGCGGATCGGTCAACGGGCGTGCGGACTGGAGGGGTGAGAGCGGGGAGGTGTGGGATGCGGGGCGCAGCACGCGCGGCAGGACCAGCGAAATCGCGCCCGCTCGCCCCTCGACCGCTCCCGCTACCCCACGTCCGCCAGCGATAGCCGCTCGCCCCAGCGCGCGCGGACCGCGCGCGCGAGATCGGGCTCGCGACGCAGGTCCGGATCGCGCCGGACGGTGTCGAAGGCCGCCTGCCGCGCCACGGCCACCAGACGCGCGTCGCGAACCAGGTCGGCCACCTGGAGGTCCGGCAGACGCCCGCTCTGCCGCGTGCCCAGGAACTCGCCGGGCCCGCGAATGCGGAGATCCGCGTCGGCGATCGCGAAGCCATCGCTGGTCTCGAGGAGCGCGCGCAGGCGAGCCTCGCTGTCGGGGGTCTCGCCGCGTGCCACGAGGAGGCAGGTGCCGGGCCGAGCGCCCCGCCCCACTCGACCGCGGAGCTGGTGGAGCTGCGCCAGGCCGAAGCGTTCGGCGTGCTCCACGATCATGAGGGTCGCGTTCGGAACGTCGACGCCGACCTCGATCACCGTGGTGGCGACCAGGATTCGCGTCTCCCCGCTCTCGAAGCGCGCCATCGCCGCGGCGCGCGCCGCGGCGTCGGCGCGGCCGTGCACGAGGTCGACGCGAGCCTGGGGAAAGGCCGCGCGAATCCGCTCCGCCGACTCCGTCGCGGCCCGCAGATCGCTGCGCTCGGACTCCTCCACCAGCGGGTACACCACGTAGACCTGCTCGCCGCGCGCGAGCGTGGCGCGGATCTCCTCCACCACGCGCCGGCCCTCGCCCTCCCGCAGGAGATGCGTCGCCACCGGGCTGCGGCCCGGCGGGAGCTCGTCCAGCAGCGAGACGTCCAGGTCCCCGTACAGCGTGAGGGCCAGCGTGCGCGGGATCGGCGTGGCCGTCATCACCAGCAGGTGAGGCACGCGGCCCTCCGCGCCGCGCGTCGCGAGCGCAGCGCGCTGGAGCACACCGAAGCGATGCTGCTCGTCCACGATCGCGAGGGCGAGACGAGCGAACGCCACCTCCTCCTGCACCAGAGCGTGGGTCCCCACCACCAGATCGAGCTCGCCCGCCGCGAGCGCAGCGCGCAGCAGCGTCGCCTCGGCCCGCGGCAGCGAGGCGGTGAGGCGGCCGATGCGCAGCCGGGTGGTGGCGCCTCCTCCCTCGGCGAGCCGGCGCAGGCTGCGCTCGTGCTGCTCGGCCAGGAGCTCCGTCGGAGCCATCAACGCCGTCTGCCAGCCCGACTCGGCAGTGGCCAGCGCGGCAAGAAAGGCCACGGCCGTCTTCCCGCTCCCGACGTCGCCCTGCAGCAGGCGGCTCATCGGATGGGGGCGCGCGAGATCGCCCAGGATCTCCGCCAGCACGCGCTGCTGCGCGGCGGTCAGACGGAAGGGGAGCGCGCCGGGCGCGGCACGCGCACGCGGGCCGTCCACCCGCAGCGCGATCCCCGGCTGCTCGGCCTCGCTCGCGTGCCGCAGCGCGAGCCCGAGCTCGAGCAGGAAGAGCTCCTCCAGCACCAGGCGCACGTGGGCGGGCGTGGCGCGCGCGCGCAGCTGCGAGGGGTCGGAGTCCCCCGCCGGCGCATGCACCGCGCGCAGCGCCGCCGGCGTGTCCGGGAGCCCGCGCTCCTCCGCCAGCGCAAGAGGCAGCCAGCTCGGCGCCAGGTCCGCGTACTCCGCGAGCGCCGTCTCCACCAGCCGGCGCAACGCCCGAGGATGGATCCCCTCCGGCGTGGCGTACTCCGGGACGACGCGAGCGAGTGTCGCTCCGTCGCCGTCCGCGTCGAGCCGCTCCACCTCCGGGTGGAGCAGCTCCTTCGAGAAGCGCCAGCGGCGCACCTCGCCGGTGATGCGCAGGGTGGCGCCCTTCCGCACGGTCTCGCGCATGGCCTCGCCACCGCGGAACCACTTGAGGTTCACGGTGCCGGTCTCGTCCCCCACCACGGCCTGGAAGGCACGGGCCGGACGCCCGCGCAGGCGGGAAGGCACGAAGTCGCAGAGGAGGACGCGCGCCACGAAGCTGGCCCGGCGTCCCACCTCGAGCTCGCCCACGCGCACGAGCGTGCGTCGATCGTCGTAGCGGACGGGCAAGCGGTAGAGCAGGTCCGCGATGCGGCGCAGGCCGCGCGACTCTAGCAGCGCCGCACGGCGCGGCCCGACACCCGGGAGTGATGCCACCGGCCGCTCGAGGGCCGCCAGCTCGAAGCCGGGATCGGAGAGCGGGGCCAGGCGCGCCAGGGCACGCTCCACCCGGCGGCGCAGGGTCTCGGACTCCCCCGCCGCCTCGAACAGGTCGCGCACCGCTTCGAACGCGCGGCGCGCGTCGCGGGGGACCGCGAGCTCGAGCGCGCGCGCGGCGGCCGCTCGAACCGTGGGCGCGAGCTCGCGCACCCGGTCCAGATGCCGGAAGTCCTCGGCCGCCGCGAAGCGCAGCGGCCGCAGCACCGCCTCCAGCGCCGCACGGAACGGCGTCATCGCCGGCCCTCCAGCCTGTTGGAGCTCCGCTCGCCATTGGCTCGCTGCGCGCCGCGGGGAGGCCTGCGGCCTCCGACGGCTTGCGGGGCCATCTCTCCCGCGCGCCGACGGCGCGCGCCGGGCTGCGCCCTTCGCTCGGCTACGCCTCGCTGCGAGCTTCGCCTGCGCTCATCCGTGGATCTCCTGCAGCGAGCGCACGCCGATCGACCCCGCGCGGAGCGCCCGGATCGCACCCGCCGCCGCCCGCGCGGCCGCAGCCGTGGTGAAGTACGGCAGCCCGCGTTGCAGCGCGGCGCGCCGGATCGCGTAGGAGTCCTCGACGGCAGCGGGATCGGAGCTCACGGTGTTGATCACCAGGTCCACCTCGCCCCTCTCGATCCGCTGCACCACGTCCGGCGCGCCCTGACCCACCTTCGGGACCACGGTCACCCGCACGCCGAGCCGCTCGACCGCGCGGGCCGTCCCCTCCGTCGCCAGCACCTCGAAGCCGAGCGCCGCGAGCTCGCGCACCGCCTCGGCGACGCGCTCGTGGTCCTCGCGCCGCACCGACGCCAGCACCCGGCCGCTGGTCGGCAGCGTGTTTCCCGCCTCGGTCTGGGCCTTGGCGTAGGCGCGACCGAAGTCCGAGTCGATGCCCATCACCTCGCCCGTGCTTCGCATCTCCGGACCGAGGAGCACGTCCACCCCCGGGAACTTCACGAACGGGAACACGGCCTCCTTCACCGAGAAGTGCGTCGGCACGATCTCGTGCACGAAGCCGAGCTCCTCCAGCGTGCGGCCGACCATCACCAGCGCGGCCAGCTTGGCGAGGGGCTTCCCGATCGCCTTCGAGACGAAGGGCACGGTTCGCGAGGCGCGCGGATTCACCTCCAGCACGTAGACCTCGCTTCCCTTCACGGCGTACTGAACGTTCATCAGGCCCCGGACACCGAGCTCGAGGGCGAGGCGGCGGGTGGCGTCGAGGATCTCGTCCACCACGGCCTTGGAGAGCGAGTAAGGCGGGATCGAGCACGCGCTGTCGCCCGAGTGGACCCCCGCCTCCTCGATGTGCTCCATCACGCCACCGATCACCACGCGCCGCCCGTCGGAGAGGGCGTCCACGTCCACCTCGATCGCATCCGCCAGGAAGCGGTCCACCAGCACGGGATGCTCGGGCGACGCGCGCACCGCGTCGCGCATGTAGCGGCGCAGCGACTCGGCGTCGTTCACGATCTGCATCGCGCGCCCGCCGAGCACGTAGGACGGCCGCACCAGGACCGGGTAGCCGAGCCGCTCCGCCACCGCTTCCGCCTCGGCGGGGCTGCGCGCCATCCCGCCCGGCGGGCGGCGCAGCGAGAGCTTCTCCAGGAGCTGGTCGAAGCGCTCGCGGTCCTCCGCGCGGTCGATCGCGTCGGGCGGCGTTCCGAGGATGGGCACGCCCGCCCGCTCGAGGGGCACCGCCAGGCGCAGCGGCGTCTGCCCGCCGAACTGGACGATCACACCCTCGGGCTGCTCCTTGTCGTGGATCTCGAGCACGTCCTCCAGCGTGAGCGGCTCGAAGTAGAGCCGATCGCTGGTGTCGTAGTCCGTCGAGACCGTCTCGGGATTGCAGTTCACCATGATGGTCTCGAAGCCCGCCTCGCGCAGTGCGAAGACCGCGTGCACGCAGCAGTAGTCGAACTCGATGCCCTGTCCGATGCGGTTCGGGCCCCCGCCCAGGATCATCACCTTGCGTCGCTCGGTCGGCCGCGCCTCGCACTCGTCCTCGTAGGTGGAGTAGAGGTAGGGCGTGTAGGCCTCGAACTCGGCGGCGCAGGTATCCACCCGCTTGTAGACCGGTCGCAGGCCCGATGCCTGACGGAACTCGCGGACCTCGCGCTCCGAGAGCCCCCAGAGCGCCGCCAGGCGCGCGTCGGAGAACCCCGCCTGCTTGGCCGGCCGCAGCCATTCGCGCCGCTCCTCGGGACGCGCCGCCGCCAGCCCGGCCTCGAGCTCCACCAGCTCGCGCAGGTTGCCCAGGAACCAGGGATCGATGGCCGAGCGGCGATGGATTTCCTCCAGCGAGACGCCGCGACGGAACGCCTCGGCGATCGCCCAGACCCGGCCGGGCCGCGGCACGTCGATCGCCGCGAACAGCGCCCCGAGCCCGTCCTCTCCCGCCGGCACCTCGGGCGGCTCCAGGCCGGCGTGCCCGATCTCGAGCGAGCGCAGCGCCTTGTGCAGGCTCTCCTTGAAGGTGCGGCCGATCGCCATCACCTCTCCCACCGACTTCATCTGCGTGGTGAGCGCGGTGTCGGCCTTGGGGAACTTCTCGAACGTGAAGCGCGGGACCTTGGTCACGACGTAGTCGATGGTCGGCTCGAAGGAGGCCGGCGTCTCGCGCGTGATGTCGTTGCGGATCTCGTCCAGCGTGTAGCCGACGGCGAGCTTGGCGGCGATCTTGGCGATCGGGAACCCGGTGGCCTTGGAGGCGAGCGCCGAGGAGCGGGAGACCCGCGGGTTCATCTCGATCACCACCAGGGTTCCGTCGTGCGGATCCACGCCGAACTGGATGTTCGACCCTCCCGTGTCGACGCCGATCTCCCGGATGATGGCGACCGCCGCGTCGCGCATCACCTGGTATTCCTTGTCGGTCAGGGTCTGCGCCGGCGCGACCGTGAGCGAGTCGCCGGTGTGCACGCCCATCGGATCGAAGTTCTCGATCGAGCAGACGATGACCACGTTGTCGGCTCGGTCCCGCATCACCTCGAGCTCGAACTCCTTCCAGCCGAGGACGCTCTGCTCCACCAGCACCTGGCGGCGCGGGGACTGCTGGAGCGCCCACTCCACCTGCCGGTCGAAGTCCTCCTCCCGGGTGCAGACGCTTCCGCCGGTGCCGCCCAGCGTGAAGGCGGGGCGCAGGATGGCCGGGAGGCCGGTGTCGCGCAGGATGCGGCGCGCCTCCTCGAGCGAGTGCGCCACGCCGGAGACCGGCACCTTCAGTCCGAGCTTGCGCATGGCGGTGCGGAAGAGATCCCGGTCCTCGGCCTTCTGGATCGCCTCCAGGCGAGCGCCGATCAGCTCGACGCCGTGGCGCTCCAGCGCGCCCGCCTCGGCCAACGCCACCGCCAGGTTGAGCGCGGTCTGGCCGCCGATCGTGGGAAGGATCACGTCGACGCGTTCCCGCGCCAGGATCTTCTCCACCGTCTCGACCGTCATCGGCTCGATGTAGGTGCGGTCCGCCAGCTCGGGATCGGTCATGATGGTGGCGGGGTTCGAGTTCAGGAGGACGACGCGGTAGCCCTCCTCGCGCAGCGCCTTGCAGGCCTGGGTACCGGAGTAGTCGAACTCGCAGGCCTGGCCGATCACGATGGGGCCCGAGCCGATCACCAGGATCGAGCGGATGTCGTTGCGCTTCGGCATCGGCCCTACCCCGCCTGCCGTGCGCCCGCTGCGGCGGCGGGCCTCGCGATCTGCGCCCCCGTCACCGCCTCCCCGCGCTTGCGCCGCTCCACCAGCTCGCGGAAGCGGCGGAAGAAGTAGACGGCGTCGTGGGGGCCGGGCGAGGCCTCCGGGTGGTACTGCACCGAGAAGATCGGCTTCGTCGCGTGGGCGAGACCCTCCACGGTGTCGTCGTTCAGGTTGCGGTGCGTGATCTCCACCGGCTCTCCCGCGGCGCGCAGCGAGGCCGCGTCCACGGCGTAGCCGTGGTTCTCGGCGCAGATCGCCACCTTGCCGTCGAACACGTCCTGACCCGGCTGGTTCCCGCCGTGGTGGCCGAACTTGAGCTTCTGGGTGCGGCCGCCGAGGGCCAGGCCGAGGATCTGGTGCCCGAGGCAGATCCCGAAGATCGGCAGATCGGCGGCGGCGAGCTCGCGCACGATCACCGGCGCGTCCTGCACCGCCGCCGGGTCCCCCGGCCCGTTGGAGAGGAAGATCGCGTCGGGCGCGAGCGCGAGCGCCTCTCGCGCGGGCGTTCGCGCCGGCACCACCGTGACCTCGAAGCCCTGCTCCACCAGGAGGCGCAGGATGTTGCGCTTGACGCCGTAGTCGTAGGCCACCACGCGCAGCGTGCGGGCCGGCCGGGGCGGGTGGGGGAGCTGTCCCTCGACGCCGCTCCAGACTCCCTCGCTCCAGCGATACGCTCGCCCGCAGGTGACCTCGGCCACCAGATCGCGCCCGTCCAGGCCGGGGGCGTTGCGCGCGCGCTCCACCAGCGCCGCGGGCTCCTGCTGGCCGGGATCGGTGGAGAGCGCCGCCTGCTGGAAGCCCTCGTCGCGGATGCGGCGCACCAGCGCCCGGGTGTCGATCCCCGCCAGGCCGGGCACGCCGTGGCGACGCAAGAAGGTGTCGAGCGGCTCGCGGGCACGCCAGCTCGACGGCACCTGGAACAGCTCCTTCACCACGAAGCCCGAGAGGAACGGCCGCGCCGACTCGTCGTCCTCCGGGTTCACGCCCACGTTCCCGATCTGGGGGCAGGTCATCGCGACGATCTGCCCGGCGTAGGAGGGATCGGTCAGGATCTCCTGGTAGCCGCTCAGGCTGGTGTTGAAGCAGACCTCGCCCACGCGCACGGTCTCGGCGCCGAAGGCGCGGCCTCGAACCACGGTGCCGTCGGCGAGGGCGAGCAGCGCGGGACGCGGGAGCACGGCCCGGGGGCTCATGGCGCGAGCACCCCGCGCTCTGCGTCGTAGACCAGGCGCCCGTCGACCCAGGCCGCGATGGCACGGCCCTGGAGCGTGCGGCCGGCCCAGGGCGAGTTCCGGCTCTTGGACCAACCCTTCGCCGGGTCGTAGGTCCATCGCAGCTCGGGATCCACCAGCACGACGTCCGCGACCGCGCCCGGCGCCAGGCTCCCGCCCGGCCGGCGCAGGATCCGCGCGGGGTTGCTCGAGAGCCGGCGCACCAGCTCGAGGGGCGAGATCTCGCCGGCCCGCACCAGCTCGAGCACCACCGCCAGGGCCGTCTCGAGGCCGATCAGTCCGGGCGGGGCCGCGGTGAACTCGACCTCCTTCTCGTGCACGGCGTGGGGCGCATGGTCGGTCGCCACCGCGTCGAGCGTGCCGTCGGCCAGGGCCGCCCGACACGCCCGCACGTCGGCGGCCGAGCGCAGCGGGGGCGCCACCTTGGTGTTGGTGTCGTAGCCCAGCGTCGCCTCGTCGGTCAGCGTCAGGTGATGCGGCGTCACCTCGGCGGTCACGTGGATCCCGCGCTCGCGCGCGCGCCGGATCAGCTCCACCGCCCCGGCGGTGGAGACGTGGGCCACGTGGAGGTGCGCGCCGGTCAGCTCGGCCAGCAGGAGGTCGCGCGCCACCTGCACGGCCTCGGCCACGCCCGGGTTGCCCGGCAGGCCGAGCCGTGTGGAGACCGGCCCCTCGTTCACCACGCCGTCGCGCACCAGGGTGCGATCCTCGGCGTGCACGATGACCGGCGCGTCCACCAGCCGCGAGTACTCGAGCACTCGCCGCATCACGCCGCCGTCCATGATGGTCTTGCCGTCGTCGCTGAAGGCCACCGCGCCCGCCCGCACCAGCGCGGCCATCTCGGTCATGACCTCGCCGGCCAGGCCCTTGGTGGCGGCGGCGATCGGGTAGACCCGCGCCGGCGAGTCCTGGCGCGCGCGGTCGAGCACGTAGTCCGTGACCGAGGGGTCGTCGTTCACGGGCTGCGTGTTGGCCATGCAGGCCACCGCCGTGAACCCTCCCGCCACCGCGGCGCGCCCGCCCGAGGCGATGTCCTCCTTGTACTCCTGGCCCGGCTCGCGCAGGTGCGTGTGCAGATCCACGAATCCCGGCGCCACCCAGCGCCCGGCCGCCTCCACCACGGCCGCGCCGGGCGCATCGAGGCCCGGGCCCACGGCGGCGACGCGCCCGCCCTCGAGCAGCAGGTCGGCGGTCTCGTCGCGTTCGCTGACGGGATCGAGGACGCGCCCGCCCCGGATCAGCACGCGCTGCATCAGCCCTCCTGCGCCGGCGAGCGGCGGCCCGCCAGCAGGTAGAGCACCGCCATGCGCAGGGCGACACCGTTGCGCACCTGGTCCAGGATCACCGAGGGGCGGCCGTCGGCGAGGTCGTGGGCGATCTCCACGCCGCGATTCACGGGCCCGGGGTGCATCACGATGGCGTCGTCCTTGGCGTAGCGCAGCTTGGTGCGATCGAGGCCGAAGGTGGCAGAGTACTCGCGGATGCTCGGCACGTAGGCGCCGGTCAAGCGCTCGCGCTGGATCCGCAGCATCATCACCACGTCGGCCCCGTCCAGGGCCTCCCGCAGCGAGCAGAAGGCCTTCACGCCGAGGGTCTCGATGGCCGCGGGGATCATGGTGGGCGGCGCGGCCACCCGCACCTCCGCGCCCATCTTGCTGAAGCCGTAGATGTTGGAGCGCGCCACCCGCGAGTGGAGGACGTCGCCCACGATCGCCACCGTGAGGCCGTCGATCCGGCCCTTCTCCTGGAGCACGGTCAGCAGATCGAGCAGCGCCTGGGTCGGGTGCTCGTGCGCGCCGTCGCCCGCGTTGATCACGGGAGCGTCGAGCACGTCGGCGATCCGCTTCGGCACCCCGGCCACCGCATGCCGCACCACCACGGCGTCCGGCGCCATGGCGTCCAGCACCTTCGCCGTGTCGAGGATGCTCTCCTCCTTCTTCAGGCTCGAGCTCGAGGGCGAGAAGTTCACCACGTCGGCCGAGAGGCGCTTGCCGGCGATCTCGAAGCTGGTGCGGGTGCGGGTCGAGCTCTCGAAGAAGAGATTCACGATGGTGCGGCCGCGCAGGGTCGGCACCTTCTTCACGTCGCGCAGCCCCACCTCCTGCATGCGCTCCGCGGTCTCGAGAATGCGCTCCAGGTCCGCGCGCTCGAGGTCCTCGATGCCGAGCAGGTCCCTCCCGATCATGCGCCCACCCCCCGCTCCGGCGCCGGCGCCACCACCACCTCGAGCGGCCCCTCCAGGCCGCCGGCGCGCCCGCGCAGCACCACGTGCTCGCGGGCGTGGGTGGGGATGTTCTTGCCGACGAAATCGATCCGAATCGGAAGCTCGCGGTGGCCGCGATCGACCAGCGCCACCACCTGCACGCCGCGCGGGCGCCCGAAGTCCATGAGCGCGTCCATCGCGGCGCGGATGGTGCGGCCCGTGTTGGCGACGTCGTCCACCAGCACCACCACGCGGTCGTCGACGGCGGAGGGCATCTCGGTGCGTCGCAGCGGAGGGCGCTCGCCGCTGCCGGCCAGATCGTCGCGGTAGAGCGTGGTATCGAGGATGCCGACCGGGAGCTCGAGCCCCGCGATCTCGCGCAGGTTCTCCGCGAGCTGCCGGGCGAGCGGCACGCCGCCGTTCGGGATCGCCACCAGGTAGAGGCGAGCGAGGTCGTCGTTGCGCTCGACGATCTCGTGGGCGATGCGCACCAGGGCGCGGCGGATCGCGGTGTCGTCGAGGACGATGCGCTCCGCAGCCGCCGGGACGAGGGCGGAGCGTTCGGACTCGGAGCGCGCGGAGGGTCTCACCACGTTTCGCACCTTTGCCCGCCTCGCGGGACGGGCTTAAAAGGAGCCGGGGATCCTGGGATCCGGCGCAGGATAGCCGTGGGCCGGCGGGCCCGTCAATCCTCACTCCACGCGCTCGCCGATGCGGCTCCAGCGGGCCTTGTGGACCAGCAGGTCGTACCAGGTGAGGGGGCTGAGCAACGCCGACCAGGGACCGTCGAAGTCCCACGACCAGTAGAGGATGAAGGCCGGCCCCTTCATCTCGGCCAGCCGGACCGTCCCCCAGCCGCGGCTGTCGTTGGAGAAGTCGCGGTTGTCCCCCATCACGAAGTAGCGCCCCGCCGGCACCACGATCGGGGTGCGCTGCAGCCCGGTGAGCGCAGGGTCGTCCAGCACCGCATGGCGATGGGCGCCGAGCTGCTCCTCGAGGACCCGCAGCGTGCGGCCCCGGTCGTCGACGAAGGTCTGGTCGGTGGGGGTGTCGCTCAACACCTCCCCGTTCACGCGAACCACGCCGTCCCGCACCTCCACCGTGTCGCCCGGGAGCCCCACGATCCGCTTCACGAAGTTGTCGCGCGGGAAGTCGGGCCGCTCGTCGGCGGGGTAGATCGAGGTGCCTTGCTTCGCCACCGAGAACACCACCACGTCGCCCCGCTCGGGCTGGCGCAGTCCGGGGAGACGCAGGTCGGTGAAGGGAATCTTGATCCCGTAGGCGAACTTGTTGACGAAGAGGTGGTCGCCGATCAGCAGCGTCGGAAGCATCGAGCCCGAGGGGATCCGGAAGGGCTCGATCACGAAGGCCCGGATCCCGAGCGCGATCAGCACCGCGAGGACGAGGGTCCCGATCTGGTCCCACAGGGCGCGCAGGCCGCTCGGCGAGCCCGCCTGCGGTCGCCCTTCCCTCTCCGGGGTCGCATCCCCGCGGGAGCGCGCCAGCGGGCTCATTCCTCACCCAGCCGCAGCGCGGCCAGGAAGGCCTCCTGCGGGATCTCGACCGACCCGACGCGCTTCATGCGCTTCTTCCCTTCCTTCTGCTTCTCGAGCAGCTTGCGCTTTCGCGTGATGTCGCCACCGTAGCACTTGGCCGTCACGTTCTTGCGTAGCGCCTTCACGTTGGTTCGCGCGATCACCTTGGCGCCGATCGCCGCCTGGATCGCCACGTCGTACATCTGCCGCGGGATGAACTCCTTGAGCTTCGAGGCCAGCTCGGAGCCGCGTTGCTGCGCCTTGTCCCGGTGCACGATCAGCGAGAGCGCATCCACCGGGTCGCCGTTCACCAGGATGTCGAGCTTCACGAGGTCGCTCGGGCGGTAGCCGACGAGCTCGTAGTCGAACGAGCCGTAGCCGCGCGTCACGGACTTGAGCTTGTCGTGGAAGTCCACCACGACCTCGTTCAGCGGCAGCTCGTAGCGCACCTGGACCCGCGAGCCGTGCTGCGCCATGTCCTTCTGCACGCCGCGGCGGTCCTGGCAGAGCGCGAGCACCGGCCCCAGGTACTCGGCCGGCAGGTGGATCGTGGCCTGGATCACCGGCTCCTCGATGCGCTCGATCTGCTGCACCGGGGGCAGCGCAGCCGGGCTCTCGATCTCGCGGGTCTCGCCGCTGGTCAGGAGCACCCGGTAGCGGACGGTGGGCGCGGTGGTGATGAGCGAGAGATCGTACTCGCGCTCCAGGCGCTCCTGCACGATCTCCGCGTGCAGGAAGCCGAGGAAGCCGCAGCGGAAGCCGAAGCCCAGCGCCGCGCTCGTCTCGGGCTCGTAGACGATCGACGCGTCGTTCAGCTTGAGCTTCTCGAGCGCGGTCTTGAGATCCTCGTAGTCGTCGGAGTCGGTGGGATAGAGGCCGGTGAAGACCATGGGCTTCACCTCGCGGAAGCCCGGAAGCGGCGCGGCCGCGGGCCGCGCGGCCTCCGTAACGGTGTCGCCGATCTTCACCTGCACCAGCGACTTGACGCCCGCGATCAGGATGCCCACCTCGCCGGCGCCGAGCCGCTCCACCTCGTGCGGGTGCGGGTCCACCACGTCGAGCTCCAGCACCTCGTGCTCGCTCCCCGCGGCCATGAGGCGCACCCGCGCGCCCCGCCGGAGCTCCCCGTCCATCACGCGCACCAGCATCGCGACACCCACGTAGGGATCGAACCAGGCGTCGAAGACCAGGGCGCGGGTGGGCGCGGCCGGGTCGCCGCGCGGCGGGGGCACGCGCTCGACGATCCGCTCCAGCAGCTCGGGGACCCCGGTCCCCTCCTTGGCGGAGATCGGGAGCACGTCCTCGGCCGGGAGCCCGATCACGTCCTCGATCTCGTGGGCCACGCGCTCGGGGTCGGCCGCCGGCAGGTCGATCTTGTTCACCACCGGGATCAGCTCGAGGTTCGCGTCCACGGCGAGGTAGGCGTTCGCCAGCGTCTGCGCCTCGATCCCCTGGGAGGCGTCCACCACCAGGACCGCGCCCTCGCAGGCGTGGAGCGCGCGCGAGACCTCGTAGGAGAAGTCCACGTGCCCCGGCGTGTCGATCAGGTTCAGCACGTACTCGTGGCCGTCGCGGGCGGTCCAGCGCATGCGTGCCGTCTGCGCCTTGATGGTGATCCCGCGCTCCCGCTCGAGGTCCATCTTGTCGAGGAACTGCTCTCGCATCTCGCGCGACGTCACGGACTTCGTGGCTTCGAGCAGGCGATCGGCCAGCGTGCTCTTGCCGTGATCGATGTGCGCGATGATGCAGAAGTTGCGGATGCGGCCCTGTCCGCTCACGCGCGATGGATCCCCGCCCGCGCCAGCGCCTCGACGAAGTAGTCGCGTGTGAGCTTCAGGCCCTCGGCGATCGAAACCTTCGGCTCCCAGCCGTCGAGCACGCGGCGCGCCAGCGCGATGTCGGGCCGCCGCACCTTCGGGTCGTCCGGCGGGAGCGGTCGGAACTCGATCTCGCTCTTGCTGCCCGTGATCTCGATGATCTTCTGCGCCATCTCGAGGAGCGTCATCTCGTTCGGGTTGCCGATGTTGACGGGACCCACGTAGTTGGCGTTGAGCAGCCGCCAGATGCCCTCGACCAGATCGTCCACGTAGCAGAAGGAGCGCGTCTGCGAGCCCTCGCCGTACACCGTGAGGGGCTCGCCGCGGATCGCCTGGGAGAAGAAGTTCGGGATCGCACGCCCATCGTCCACCTGCATCCGCGGCCCGAAGGTGTTGAAGATCCGCACGATCCGGACGTCCACCCCGTGGTGACGGTGATACGCCATGGTCATGGCCTCGGCGAAGCGCTTGGCCTCGTCGTACACGCCGCGGATCCCGATCGGGTTCACGCGGCCCCAGTAGGTCTCGGGCTGCGGATTCACCTCCGGATCGCCGTAGCACTCGGAGGTGCTCGCCAGCAAGAAGCGCGCGCGCTTGGCCTTGGCCAGGCCGAGGGCCTTGTGGGTACCGAGGGAGCCCACCTTCAGGATCTGGATCGGGAGCCGCTCGAAGTCCTTCGGGCTGGCCGGCGAGGCGAAGTGGAGGATCGCGTCGAGCTCGCCCGAGACGTAGAGGTAGTGCGTGACGTCGTAGTGCTCGAAGCTGAAGGAGGGATGGCCGAGCAGCGGCTCGATGTTGTCCATGCGGCCGGTGAGCAGGTTGTCGAAGACCAGCACCTCGCAGCCCTCGTCGAGCAGACGCCGGCAGAGGTGCGAGCCGATGAATCCGGCTCCTCCCGTGACGAGGACGCGGCGCAGGCGGCGGGACGAGGTCATGCAGGCTCTCCGTGGAGCGGCGCCGCTCAGCGCCCCTCTTCGATCACCCAGGTGGGCAGACGGTCTTCGGTCTTGAGACGCGAGGCCAGGCGCTCCGCTTCGGCGCGGCTCGCGAGCGGCCCCACCCGCACGCGCCAGCGCGAGTCGCGGGCCCCGGCGCCCGGTGTGACGAAGACCGGCAGGCCCTTGCGGCGCAGGCGCTCCGCCAGCTTCTCCGCCGGCGCGCTCTCGGCGAAGGCCCCGACCTGGATCGAGATCCGCGACGCGGCGCCGGGCGGCGGGGGCGAGGAGACGGCCGCGGGTCCGGGCGGCGTCGCGCGCGCGGTGGTGGGCGCGCGCTCGCCGCCCGGGCTGCCGAGCGGCGGCGGCGCGACGTCGTCGGAGCC
>JAWOLJ010000029.1:0-3853 GCA_033853555.1 Myxococcota bacterium | reverse complement strand
TGCCGGTGTGCACGCTCGCCACCAGGGGCGCCGGGGCCTCGGCCGGCGGCGAGGACGTCATCGTCACGCAGTACGACATGGTCGGGCTCGAGAAGGTCGGGATGCTGAAGATGGACTTCCTCGGCCTGACGACCCTGACGGTGCTGCAGCGGGCGGTGGCGATGATCCGGGAGCGGCACGGCGTGGCGGTGGACCTCGACGCCCTCGACCTCGAGGACCCCGCCGTCTACGCGCTGCTCCGCGCGGGCCGCACCGCCGGGGTGTTCCAGTTCGAGTCGAACCTGGCGACCGACGCGCTGCGCCAGATGCACTGCGACCGGTTCGACGACCTGGTGGCGACCAACGCGCTGGTGCGGCCGGGCCCGCTCGACAGCGGGATGCACCTCGTCTACATCCGCCGCAAGCGGGGCGAGGAGCCGGTCCGCTACGCGCTGCCGGAGCTGCGCGAGATCCTCGAGCCCACCTACGGCGTCATCGTCTACCAGGAGCAGGTGATGCGCATCGCGAGCGTCCTGGCGGGCTACTCGCTCGCCGAGGCCGACGTGCTGCGCAAGGCGGTGGGGAAGAAGATCGCCGAGCTCATCAAGGCCGAGCTGGAGCGGTTCGTCGGGCGGTGCGTGGAGCGCGGCCACAAGCGGAAGGTGATCGAGGAGCTGGCCCGGCAGATCGAGACCTTCGGCCGCTACGGCTTCAACAAGTCGCACGCGGTGGCGTACTCGGTCCTCTCGTACCAGACGGCGTGGCTGAAGGCGCACCACCCCGCGGAGTTCATGGCGGCGCTCCTCTCCTCCGAGATCGGCGACACGAAGAAGGTGGTGACGTACATCGCCGAGTGCCGGGAGCTGGGGATCCGCGTCCTCCCGCCGGACGTGAACACCTCGGGCTGGCACTTCACGGTGGTGGACGAGCAGGAGCTGCGCTTCGGCCTCGGCGCCGTGAAGAACCTGGGGCGCGGGGCGGTGGAGGCCGTCATCGCCGCCCGCGCCGACGGCCCCTTCGCCTCGCTGCGCGAGCTCGCCGCCCGGGTGGACCACCGCCACTGCAACAAGCGGGTGCTGGAGGCGCTGGTGGCCTCGGGCGCCTGCGACGGGCTCGGCGGGCACCGCGCGCAGCTGTTCGCGGCCGTCGACGCCGTGCTCGCCGAGGCGGGGCTCGCCCAGGCGGAGCACGCCGCCGGACAGGCGACCCTGTTCGGCGGCGAGGCCGCGGCGGCCCACCCGCCGGCGCCCCTGCCCCCGGTGCCGGAGTGGAGCGAGGCCGAGCGGCTTGCGCGCGAGAAGGAACTGGTGGGATTCTTCGTCTCCGGGCACCCCCTCCACCGGTTCGCCGCGGAGGCCCAGGCGCTCGGCACCCACACCACGGCCGACCTCGGCCGCTGGACGGAGGGGCAACTCGCCGTGGCCGCGGTGGTGACGGCGGTGAAGCGGCAGATCGCGCGGCGCTCGGGGGCGGAGTGGGCCCGGCTGGTGGTGGAGGACTTCCACGGCTCGGCCGAGGTGATCGTCTTCCCCGAGGCGTGGGCGAAGCTCTCGAAGGTGATCGTGCCGGACGGCGCCTTCCTCCTGCTGGGGGGCTACTCCCCGCGCGACCGCGACGAGGAGGAGGCCCGGCTGGTCGTGGAGGACGCCCAGCCGCTCGCGGAGATCGCGGCGAGCGGGAGGCTGGGCGTCGCGCTGCGCTGGACGGGGGGCCCCGGCGCGCCGGCGGACGCCGCGCGCGCGGTGGCCGCGCTGTGCCGGGCCCACCCCGGGCCGGCGCCGCTGTTCGTGGAGTGGTCGGCCGAAGGGAACGGCGGGCCGGCGCGGTTCCGCTCGCGCAGCCTGCAGGTCGCCCTCGACGAGGACCTGCTCGCGGCGCTGCGCGGGCTGCTCGGCGCCGACGCCGTGAGCCTGGTGAAAGCGAGGTAGCGTGGCGTCCTACGCCCTGGACTTCGAGAAGCCGATCGCCGAGCTCGAGCGGCAGATCGACGAGCTGAAGCGGCTCGCCTCCGAGCGCGAGCTGGACGTGAAGCGGGAGATCGCGCCCCTCGAGGAGAAGCTCGCCCAGCTGCGCGCCGAGATCTACCGCGGCCTCACGCCGTACCAGCGCGTGCAGGTGGCGCGCCACCCGCGCCGCCCCTACACCCTCGACTACCTCCACAGCGTCTTCTCCGACTTCGTCGAGCTCCACGGCGACCGGCTGTTCCGCGACGACCCCGCCATCGTCGGGGGGCTGGCGCGGCTCGACGGCCAGAGCGTGGTCGTGATCGGCCAGCAGAAGGGGCGCGACACCAAGGACAACCTGCGCCGCAACTTCGGGATGCCGCACCCCGAGGGGTACCGCAAGGCGCTGCGCCTGATGAAGCTCGCCGAGCGCTTCGGCCTGCCGGTCGTGACGCTCATCGACACGCCGGGCGCCTTCCCCGGCCTCGGCGCCGAGGAGCGCGGCCAGGCGGAGGCGATCGCCCGGAACATCGAGGAGATGGCGGTCCTGCGGACGCCGATCGTCGCGGTGATCATCGGCGAGGGCGGCTCGGGGGGCGCGCTGGCCATCGCCGTGGGCGACCGCGTGCTGATGCTCGAGAACGCCATCTACTCGGTGATCTCCCCCGAGGGGTGCGCCGCGATCCTGTGGCGCGACTCGTCGCTGCGGGAGCGCGCCGCGGAGTCGCTGCGCCTCACCGCTCCCGACCTCATCGGCCTCGGCGTGATCGACGAGGTCGTGCCGGAGCCCCCGGGCGGCGCCCACGCCGACCCCGACGCGGCGACCGCCGCGCTCGTCCCGGTCCTCAAGCGCCACCTCGCCGAACTCGCCCGCGTGCGCGTCGAGAAGCTGCTGCGCCGCCGCGCGGAGAAGTACCTGCGGATGGGGAAGTTCGAGGAAGCGTAGGGTGCCGCAGTTCGTCGAGGTGCGGTTCAAGGGGAACCGCCGGGACTTCTTCGAGTGGCACGAGAGCGAGCCGCTCCGCGAGCGCGAGCCCGTCCTCGTGGAGACGGAGCGCGGGCTGGACCTCGGCACCGTCGGCGCCACCGGGAGCGTGGCGGCCCTGAAGTGCGAGCGGTGCGGCGGCTGCGCCGTCGCGGGGGGCGCCCCCGCGGCGCCGCCGCCGGCCGAGGACGCCGAGAGCGGCGCGCCGCTGGTCGCCGCCGTGGACGGCGACGGCGAGCCGGTCGCCGAGGCGGCCGCCCCGCGGCGCCCCGGGGGCCCGCGGCGCCGGGTGGTGCGGCGCGCCTCCCCCGCCGACGTGCGCCTGGGCGACGAGCTGCGCCGCGGCGAGGACGACGTGCGGCGGCGCGTGCGCGAGCGGGTCGCGGCGCACAAGCTGGTGATGAAGGTCTCGGACGCCGAGTGGCAGTGGGACCGGAAGAAGCTCACCGTCTACTTCACCGCCGAGAAGCGGGTCGACTTCCGGACCCTCGTGCGCGACCTCGCGTCGCTGTTCCGCACCCGCATCGAGCTGCGGCAGATCGGCGTGCGCGACGAGGCGGTGCGCCTCGACGGCATCGGCCGCTGCGGGCGGCGGCTGTGCTCGGCGAGCTTCCTCACCGAGATCCGGCCCATCGGCCTCCAGATCGCCAAGGACCAGCACCTCTCGCTCAACCCCGCGCAGATCTCCGGCGCGTGCGGGCGGCTGCTCTGCTGCCTCCGCTTCGAGCACGAGTTCTACGTGCAGTCGCGCAAGCGCTTCCCGAAGGAGGGGAAGCTCGTCCACGCCTCGCGCGGCGCCGAGAAGGTCGTCAGCATCGACATCTTCCGCGAGACGGTGACGCTCCGCGCCGAGGACGGGACGCCGCGGACGGTGGGCCTCGCCGAGCTGCGCGAGGAGGTGGACCACGCGAGCGCCGCGCCCCCCGCCGCCGGCGCCGCCGCCGCG
>JAWOLJ010000028.1:0-18801 GCA_033853555.1 Myxococcota bacterium | reverse complement strand
TCGACGCGTCGACGTCGCTCGCGGCGAGCAGGGAGAAGCGGATCTGCGATTCGGGCGCGTCCCCGGGCGCGGGCAGCGTCGAGAGGACCTCGCCCACCTCCTTCACCGCCTTGGTGAGCTCGGCCAGTCCCTCCTCGAAGGAGAGGATCTCGAAGGTCGCCTCCACCAGCAGGATGCGCCGCCCGCGCTTCACGTTCTCGCGCAGGCGATGCTCCTCGTACTCCGTGAGCGCACGCAGCAGCGCCGGATCGAGATCGAGGCCTGCCAGCAGATCGTCGCCAGGCGCCGACGCCGTCGAGCGCGTCGCCGACTCGATGCGGTCGAGGAGCGAGCGGATCGCCTCGACGTCCCCGGCGCGCTGGGCGGACTCGGGCAGCGCCTGCGTCTGCGCGGCGAAGAGCGCCACGCACTCGTCGAGCAGCGTCACGGCGGGCGAGCGAACATCGATGCGACCGAGGCGCAGACCGTCGAGGACGTCCTCCAGGTGGTGCGCGAGCTCGGAGAGCGCGTCGAGCCCGAACATCCCGGCCAGCCCCTTCAGCGTGTGGGCGGAACGGAACAGGCGGTTCACCAGGTCGGGATCGGGCTCGGTGCCCGTCTGACGCTGGTCACCCAGGTCGACCAGGTCGGCGCGCATCCGCTCGAGGATCTCCTCGGCCTCGGACACGAACTCCCGGTACGCCTTGCTTCGGGCGCGCGACTTGCTGCGGCGGACGGCCACCTAGCCCTCCCGCCGCTTGCCGAGGAGCTCCCGCGCCACGCGGCGCAGGGCCTCGGGATCGAAGGGCTTCACCAGGTACGCGTCCGCGCCGAGCTCGAGCCCCTTCTCGCGATCGCGCTCCGAGCCCTCGGTGGAGACGATCACCAGGGGGATCGAGCGAAAGGCGGCGTTTCGCTTCACGAAGGAGACGAGCTCGAGGCCGTTGATGTCGGGCATGTTGATGTCCGTCACGATGAGATCGAACTCGTCGCGCGGCAGGCTGCGCAGCGCCTCGAAGCCGCTCGCGGCCTGGGTGATCCGGAGCGGCAGGTCGAGGCTCTCCAGGGTCGACACGAGGAGCGACCGCATCGTGGCCGAGTCCTCGACGATGAGGATGCGTTGCACGGAACCTCCTGCGCAGAAACGCCCGGAAGGGCCCGCACTACTGATCGGTCGCGAACAGGGATTCTTGAGGCGCCGCGGCGCGTTCCAGGGCCCGCGCGCACGCCCCGGACGGAGCCGGGGGGCGGTCTTGGCGCATCGGCGGCCAACGCCGCCGGGCTGCGCCCTCCGCTCGCCTGCGGCTCGCTGCGCGCTTCGCTCGCACTAGCGCCGGCCGGCCTCCTGCTCGGCGCGCGCCAGCGTGCGCTCCAGCACGGCGCGATCGAGCGCCAGGCCGGCCTCGTGGATCACCACCTCGAGCGCGCTGGTGTCGCCGAGCGGCGTATCGGCCGGCAGGTTGTCGGCGTAGAGCAGCGCCACCACACGGTCGCCGCTCTCGATCGGGGCGACGTAGGCCTGGGACGGGACCTTGCGGCCGAGCCGCTGGGCGAGCTGGCGATCGCCCGCGTCGGAGGGCGCGGCCCGCACCGCGCCGCGCCGGTCGAGGACGGCCCGGAACCAGGCCGGGCCCCGGGCCGGGAGGTGGAGGGACCGCAGCCCGGCATCGTCGGGCCCGCCGGCCCGGGCGAGGCCGAGCTGGGCCATCCCGATGGCCTCCTCGTCCCGCACCATGAACATGGCGACCCGCGCGAAGTGCTCGGCGGCGAAGCGAAGCACCAGCGGGAGGACCTCGCCGCGCGTCGCGGCCTCGCGCAGCCGGGCGCTGGTCTCGTGCAGCCGGCGCAGCGCCGCGGGCTCGGCCTCGGAGCGCCGGCCGTTGCGATCGGACGCGCAGCTGCCGGCCGCGGCGAGCAAGGCCTCGCGCAGCGCGGCGGCCTGCCGCTCGCGCTCCGGCGCGGCGCGCGGATCCGCCAGTGCGCTCGCCGACGGACGCGGCACCGTCGCGTCGACGCCGGTGAGGGCCTTCGATCCGACGCCATCCGGTGTGGAGAGCACCACGATCGACATGCGCGGCGACTGCGCCTTCAGCCGCTCCACCAGCTCGGCCAGGTTCCGGGCGCCGGTCAAGGGATCGGCGGGCGTGTCCTGGGAGAGCAGCACCAGGGGCAGCTCGACACGAGCGAGGTACTGGCGCACGCGACCGACGCCGAGCTCGGGGCGCTGGAAGGCGTGCACGCGCGGGAAGACGCCGCGCAGCGCCTCCTTCGCCCACTCGAGCGACTGCAGGTCGCCCTCGACGATCACCACCGGCGGACGCGTCGGCGCGGCTCCTGCCGTCGGTGTCGCGGGCGCGGGCGCGGGAGCGGCGACGGCGGTGGCCGGCGGCGCGGCCGACGGGCTCCGCGGAGCGGCGGACGGCCCGGAGGCGACGGGCTCCGCCAGGAGATCGGCGTCGAGCGCATCCTCCTCTGCATCCACCTCCTCGAGGGTGGCGTCGACGAGCGCGTCGGCGGCGCTGGCCGGCGCAGCGGCCGCGGCCTCCTCGGCGGCGTTCTCGCCCGAGAGGGTGAACGCCCCGGCGGCATCCTCCTCCTCGTCCTCGCTCTCGGGCAGGGCGGCCGACGCGACCCCGCCGCCCGGCGGCGCGCTCGCGCCCCCGCGGCCGGCTTCGTCGCGCAGGCGCGTGCCCTCCATCGCCAGGAACTGCGCGGGCAGGCCGCTCCGCAGCAGGATCCCGGCGTCGCGATCGGTCTCGCCGCCGTCACGGATCTCGAAGTTGAACTCGCCCGTTGGCCACAGGAACATCGAGAGGACGGCGCGCTCCGTGGCCTCCCGCCGGAGCTCCTCGAGCCGCTCTGCGGGTACACCCGCGGCCTGGAGCAGGCGCGTCTCGAGCGCATCCCCCGCCGACCGCGCCGCCGCATTCGCCTTCTCGTAGGCCGCCTCGTCCAGGAGCCCGGCGCCCACCAGGAGGCCGCGCAGATCCGCGGGGCCGCCCTTCACGTAGGCGCCTTGCACCTGGCCGTCCCGGAACACGATCCGGCCCTCGCCGTGCTCCGAGCGCAGGAACAGGACGCCCGACTTCCGCGACAGGCTGATGATCTGAAGGATGTCCCCGAGGCCGAGGTCCTCGAGGCTGCCGACCAGGCTCATCCCTCCTCCGGCGCAGGGGCGCCCACCGGGCCCGAACGCCCCGGGCGAGCCAGCGATTCCGTGGGAGAGGATCGGCCGCTTGGGCCGTGACTTAAACCCGCTGCGAGAGCGAGGAGATCGGCTCTTCGGCAGCGGTCCCGGGAAGCCCCGTGCCCCGGGGCGTCCCCCCGCCACCTGCAAGGGGTCCGCGGACCCGGACCAGGGAGCCCCCCTCGGGGAGCGCCCGCCAGGCGGTCTCCAGGCCCGCCAGCGCCTTGGCGGTCGCCCCCTCGGCGACGACCAGGTCGAGGCGCAGGGCGGCTGCGGCGGGCGTCAGCGCGGCCGCGGCGCCCCGGAGGACCGCGCCCGCCGAGGGACCCGGAGGCAGGAGCCCGGTCCACTGACCCGGAAGGGCCAGGGCGGCGCTGCCTGCCCGGAGCTGCAGCAGCCGCGCGACCGCCTCCCGGGCCGCCGCCTTCACCTCGAGCGCCCCGAAGCCTGGCTGAGGCCCGAGGCCGAGCAGCAGCAGCCGGGCTGCCCGCAGGCGCCCGAACGTCGGCACCAGCGCCGCCTCGCCGGGTCGGCCGGCGAAGTGGCCGGCACGGACCAGGTCGGAGAGGAGGCCGCAGAGGCGCCAGTCCGCGCGGCCGGACTCCCCTCGCAGCGGCCGCTCGGTCTCGAATACCGTCACCACCGCCACTTCCGCGGCCACGCGTTCGACGCTCCCGCTCTCGACGCCGATGGTCAGGAGCGGCGTCACTCGGCGTCTCCCCGCACGGCGCGGGAGAGGGCGTCCAGCACGCCGTTCACGAAGCCCGGCGAGCGCTCGCCCCCGAAGCGACGGGCGAGCTCCACCGCCTCGTCGATCACCACGGCCGTCGGCGTCTCGGTCCGCGTCAGCTCGTAGGCCGCCAGCCGCAGCACGTTGCGATCCACCGCCGCCATTCGCTCCACGCGCCAGTTGCGCGTGTGGCTCGCCAGGAGCGCGTCCAGCTCGCCCTGGCACTCGGTCACCCCCGCCACCAGCTCCTTGGCGAAGGCGCGCGCGCCCTCGGGCAGCTCGAAGCTCTCGGCGGCGCGGTCGAAGGCGTCCTGGGCGGCGGCCCGCAGGTCGGGGCCCGGGCGCGCGAGGTCGATCGCGTAGAGCACCTGCAACGCGGCCTCCCGCGAGCGGTGTCGCGACGCCGGCCGCGCGCTCATGCCGGTCTCCCCGGCGCCTTGCGGGCCGCCGCCAGCAGGTTCGCCATCTCGATCGCGGCCAACGCCGCCTCCTCGCCCTTGTTCCCCTCGCTGCCTCCGGCGCGCGCGAGGGCATGCTCCGCATCGTCGGTGGTGAGGACGCCGAACGCCACCGGCACGCCGGTATCGCGCGCGACCTCGCGCACTCCGTCGGTGACCGCCCGGCAGACGTATTCGAAGTGCGGCGTGCCGCCCCGAATCACGACGCCGAGGGCCACGATCGCATCGTAGCGCCCGCTCGCGGCCAGCGCGCGGGCGGCCTGCGGAATCTCGAAGGCGCCGGGCACCCAGGCCACGTGCACGTCGTCGGGAGCCGCGCCGCGGCGTTCGAGCTCCCGCGCCGCTCCCTCCAGCAGGCGCACGCAGATCAGGTGGTTGAAGCGAGACACCACCACGCCGAAGCGCAGGCCCCGCGCGTCGCGTCCGGCCGGATAGGTCCTCACCGCGCCTCCCGCGCGCGCCGCACGCGCCCCTGGAGCAGCCAGTCGCGCCCGATCCGACGCAGCCGCGGCGATTCGAGCTCCGGCGCCTGCACCAGACGCCGCACGCCGAGCGCCCCGAGGGCGGGGCGCGCATCCGCGCCGAGCAGCGTCGGCGCCACGAACCAGTGTAGCTCGTCGACGAGGCCGTGGCGCAGGAGCGAGGCCGCGAGCCGCCCTCCGCCCTCCACCAGGACCTCGGTCAGGCCGTGGGCCGCGAGGGCGGCGAGGGCCGCCGCGAGGTCCAGACCCTCGCGATCCCGCGGCAGTGTGATCAGCCGCGCGCCGGTGCGTTCGACGGCTCGCCGACGGGCCGTGGACGCGTCCTCGGCGCAGAGCACCAGCGTGCGACCGCCGGCGGCATCGCGGTAGAGGCGGGCTCCGGGCGGCACCCGCAGCCGCGAGTCGGCCAGCACCCGCACGGGCCGGTGGACGACGCGCCCGTCGCGGCGGGCGGTGAGCTCGGGATCGTCGGCCAGGGCGGTCTCCGCCCCGACCCAGATCGCGTCGGTTCGCGCTCGCAGGCGATGCACGAAGGCCCGCGCCGGCCGCCCGGTGATCCAGCGCGACTCGCCGTTCGCCGTGGCGATGCGGCCGTCCAGGGTGGCGGCGAGCTTCAACGCGACGAAGGGCCGTCCGCGGCGATGCACCGAGACGAAGCCCCGGTGCTGCGCGCGACACGCGTCCTCCAGCACGCCGAGATCCACCCGGACGCCGGCCCGCCGCAGCCGTCGCAGCCCGTTTCCCGCCACGCGCGGGTTCGGGTCGGCGTGGCCCACCAGCACGCGCGCCACGCCGGCCTCGAGGATCGCCTCGGTGCATGGGCCGGTGCGGCCGAGGTGGCAGCAGGGCTCGAGCGTCACGGCCAGGCTCGCGCCCCGCACGACCGACGCTCCGTAGCGTCGGAGGGCCCGGCGCAGGGCCACCACCTCGGCGTGCGGGCCGCCGGGCGGCTGGGTGCGGCCGGCGGCCAGCACGCGGTCGCCGCGGAACACCACGGCGCCCACGGGCGGGTTCGGATGCGTGCGTCCCGAGGCGCGACGGGCCTGGGCCAGCGCGAGCCGCATCGCCTGCTCCGGCGAGACGGCCACGCGCTACGCACCGCCGGCGGGCTTCGCGCCGGGCTGGAGCGACGCGAAGAAGCGAACGTAGTCCTCGGGGCCCTGGAAGCCCAGGAACACGGAGGCGAAGCGCGCCGCGGCGACCGGATCCACGGCGCAGAGCTCCTCGAGCACGCGCTCGCCGAGCAGGCGGCTCGGAACCTCCTTCTCCGCCGATTCCTGAAGCCGCTTCTCGATGCGATCGATCAGGCGGTCGATCGCGAGCATGCTCACGGGCCGCTTGGCGCAGGCGCGCTGGATTCCGGCCAGGAGCTTCTGGCGATCGTACTCCTCGCGGCGCTCGTCGCGCTTGATCACGGTGGGCATCACCTCCTCCACGCGTTCGCGCGTGGTGAAGCGGCGCCCGCATTCCAGGCACTCGCGACGGCGGCGGATCTCGGTCCCGTCCCGGCCGAGACGGGAGTCGATCACCCGGTTCGCCTCGTCCGCGCAGTAGGGACAGCGCACCCGCTCAGTCCCGGTCGCTCCACCGTCCCGTGTAGAGGGGGAAGCGGCGGCAGAGCGTCTCGACCTCGGCGCGGATGGCGTCGAGGCCCTCGACGTCGGCGGGCCGCTCGAGCACACGGGTCAGCAGGCGCGCGATCTCGCCCATCTCGGGCTCGCGCATGCCACGGGTGGTGACCGCGGGCGTCCCGATCCGCACGCCCGAGGTGACGGCGGGCTTCAGCGGATCGAAGGGCACCATGTTCTTGTTGGTGGTGATGCCGGCGCGCTCGAGCGCGAGCTGGGCCGACTTCCCGGTGAGATCGCGACCCACCAACGAGAGCAGGAAGAGGTGGTTGTCCGTGCCGCCGGACACGATCTTGAAGCCCTGCGCGGCCACGGCCTGCGACAGGGCCCGCGCATTGCGCACGATCTGGCCGCAATACTCGCGGAAGGCGGGCTGCGCCGCCTCCAGGAACGCCACCGCCTTGCCCGCGATCACGTGCACCAGCGGCCCGCCCTGCCCGCCCGGGAACACCGCCGCGTCCACCTTCCGGGCCAGGCTCTCGTCGCACAGGATCAGCCCGCCGCGCGGGCCACGCAGCGTCTTGTGGGTGGTGGTGGTGACGAGCTGCGCCTGCCCGATCGGACTCGGATGGTGGCCCGTCGCCACCAGGCCGGCGATGTGGGCGATGTCGGCGAACAGGAGCGCACCCACCTCGTCCGCGATGGAACGGAAGACGGCGAAGTCGATGATCCGCGAGTACACGGTCGCCCCGCACTGGATCAGCTTCGGCCGGTGCTCCTTGGCGAGCCGGCGCACCTCGTCGTAGTCGATCGTCTCGTCCTCGCGGTGCACGCCGTAGGGGACGATGCGGTAGAGCTTGCCGGAGAAGTTGACCGGGCTGCCGTGGGTCAGGTGGCCGCCCTGGTCGAGATTCATCGACAGGATGGTGTCCCCCGGCTCCAGCACCGCGCGATAGATCGCCTCGTTGGCCTGGGAGCCGGAGTGGGGCTGGACGTTGGCGTGCTCCGCTGCGAACAGCGCCTTGGCCCGTTCGATCGCCAGCGACTCGATCTCGTCCACCACCTCGCAGCCGCCGTAGTAGCGGCGCCCCGGATAGCCCTCGGCGTACTTGTTGGTGAGCACCGACCCCACCGCCTCGAGCACGGCGTCGGAGACGAAGTTCTCGCTGGCGATCAGCTCGAGGCCGAGCGCCTGGCGTCGCGCCTCCTGACGGATCAGGTGCGCGATGTCGGGATCCTGCGCCGCCAGGGCGCCGGTGGCGCCCGTCAGCGTGTCGATCTTCGCAACGCGACGTGCGTGGCGCCCACCGTCGAACGGCGTCTTCAGCCAGCGCTCCACGATCGCCCACGCCCGCTCCACGTCGAGGCGATCGGCGGGAAGCGCGAGCATGTTGGCGTCGTTGTGGTGCCGCGAGGCCTCGGCGGCCGCCACGTCCTGCACCCAGGCCGCGCGCACCCCGGCGAAGCGGTTGGCGACGTACGACACGCCGAGCCCGCTGCCGCAGATCGCGATGCCCCGCTCGGCCCGGCCTTCCGCCACCGTGCGCGCGGCCGGCGCCGCGAAGTCCGGGTAGTCCACGCTCTCCGGGCCCTCGGTCCCGAGGTCGAGCACCGCGTGCCCCGCGGCCTCCAGGCGCTCGCGCAGCGCGCGCTTGAGCTCGAAGCCCCGGTGATCGGCCGCCATCACGATCCGCTCGTGCATCATGCCTCCCAGCGTCCGAGCACCAGCGCCGCGTTGGTGCCGCCGAAGCCGAAGGAGCTCGAGACCGCGATCCGCGGCTCGGCACGCCGCGGCTTGTTCGCCACGTGATCGAGCTCGCAGGCGGGATCCGGCTTCTCGAGGTTGATCGTGGGCGGCAGCCAGCCGGTCTCGAGCGCGCGCACGCAGAGGATCGCCTCGACGGCGCCGGCGGCTCCGAGCAGATGGCCCGTCATCGACTTGGTGGCCGACACCGCCACGCGATCGGCATGGGCGCCGAAGACCGCGCGGATCGCACGCGCCTCCACCGGGTCGCCCGCGGGCGTGCTGGTGGCGTGGGCGTTCAGGTGGCCCACCTCCTCCGGGCGGACGCCCGCATCGGTCAGCGCCAGATGGATGCAGCGCCGGGCGCCCTCGCCGTCCTCGGCCGGCGCCGCGAGATGGACGGCGTCGGCGGTGGCCCCGTAGCCCAGGAGCTCGCAGCGGATCCGGGCGCCGCGGGCGCGCGCGTGCTCCAGCGTCTCCAGCACCAGCACGCCGCCGCCCTCGCCCATCACGAAGCCGTCGCGCTCGGCGTCGAAGGGCCGGCTGGCGCGCTCCGGCTCCTCGTTGCGCGTGGAGAGGGCGCGCATCGCCGCGAAGCCGGCGATCCCGAGCGGCGTGATGGCCGCCTCGCTGCCCCCGGCCAGCATCACGTCGGCCTCTCCGCGCTGGAGCACGCGCAGCGACTCGCCCAGGGCGTGGGCCCCGGTGGCGCAGGCGCTCACGTGGCAGAGGTTCGGCCCGCGCAGGCCGTGGCGGATCGACACGTAGCCGCTCGCGATGTTGCAGATCACCATCGGGATCATGAACGGCGAGACCCGGCGCGGCCCGTTGCGCTGCAGCGCCAGGTGGTTCTCTTCGATCGATCGCAGGCCCCCGATGCCCGAGCCGATGGCCACCCCGATGCGGTCGCGGTCCGCGGCCGCCGGATCCAGCGCTGCGTCGTGCAGGGCTTCGCGCGCCGCGGCCAGGGCGAACAGGGTGAAGCGATCGAGCCGGCGCGCCTCCTTCGGCGGCAGGTCGCCCACGTCCACCTCGCCTCGCACCTCGCCGGCGATCCGGCACGCGTGCGCGCCGGCGTCGAAGAGCGTGATCGGTCCGATCCCGCTCGCGCCATCCAGCGCCGCGCGCCACGTCGCCTCCTGGCCGACACCGAGCGGCGTGACACAGCCCATGCCGGTCACCACCACGCGCTGCCGTTCCGAGAGCCGCGACTGCACTGGATCAGGCCTCGAGCTTTTCCTTCAGGTACGCGATCGCGTCACCTATGGTCTGGATCTTCTCGGCGTCCTCGTCGGGGATCTCGACGTCGAACTCCTCCTCCATCGCCATCACCAGCTCGACGATGTCGAGCGAGTCGGCGCCGAGGTCGTCGACGAACGAGGCCTCGGGAACCACCTCGTCCCGCGAGCAGTTCAAGTGCTCCACGATGATGTCGGTCACGCGATCTTCGAGATTCATCGGCTGGAAACCTCCGCCGGGGCGACCTCGGCGCCCCTCCCTCCATCGTAACCGGATCCTACCCTCGCGTGGCGCCGCGGTCAGCCGTCGAGTGCAACCCGGACCGAGCCGCGGCCGACGAACTCCCGGGCGGCCGGCAGCTCCGCGAGGCCGCCCAGGCCGGCGCGCTCGAGCCCGGGTGTGATCCGCGCCACCAGCCCGCAGAGCACGCGGCCCGGTCCCACCTCGAGCACGTGGGTCACGCCCAGGCCGACGAGCGTCTCGATCATGTCGGTGAAGCGCACCGGGGCCGTGATCTGCGCGCGCAGGAGCTCCGGCACGCGGTCGCCCCGTTGGTTCGGACGGGCCTCCACGTTGGTCACCACCGGAGGACGGGGATCCGCGAAGGGGACACTGCCGAGCTCCGGCGCGAGCTTCTCCGCGGCGTGGGCCATCAGCGCGCAGTGGAAGGGAGCCGAGACCGGAAGCGGCACGGTCCGCCGCGCCCCGGCCTCGCGCAGCCGCGTGCACGCCCACTCCACGGCCACCGCGTCGCCCGCGATCACCGTCTGCTGGGGCGAGTTGTAGTTGGCGGGTGACACCACGCGGCCGGTCGCCTCGCGCGCCTGCGCGCAGACCCGCTCCACCAGGTCGGGCGCGGCGCCGAGGACGGCGGCCATGGCGCCCTTCCCCTCGGGCACCGCCTCCTGCATGTAACGACCGCGCGCGTGCACCAGGCGCACGGCGTCCTCGAAGCCGAGGGAACGCGCGGCCACCAGGGCCGAGTACTCGCCGAGGCTGTGTCCCGCCAGCCACGCGGGCTGCACCCGCGTCCCGGCTTCCAGGGCGCGCAGCAGCGCGATGCTGGTCGTGAGGATCGCCGGCTGCTGCATCTCGGTGCGGCGCAGCTCCTCCTCCGGTCCCTCGAAGCACAGCCGCGAGAGCGGGAAGCCCAGCGCGGCGTCGGCGGCCTCGAAGACCTCGCGGGCCTCCCGCGACGCCTCTGCGACGTCGCGGCCCATGCCGACCTCCTGGGAGCCCTGGCCCGGGAAGAGGAGCGCGAGCATCACGCCTCCTCGGTCTCGATCACCTCGCGGCCCTTGTAGGTGCCGCAGCCCGGGCAGACCCGGTGCGGCGCCTTGGTGGCGCCGCAACGCGGGCAGCGCGATCGCGCCGGTGCGGCGAGGGCGTCGTGGCTGCGGCGCTTGTCTCGCTTCGCGCGAGAGGTCTTTCCCTTCGGAACGGCCATCAGTGCTCTCCTTCCGTCTTTCCCTCGCGCAGACGCGCCAGCGCGGCGAAGGGCCGGGACACGGGCTCCTCGTGGCAGCGACAGCTCTCCCGATTCCGGTCCGCCCCGCAGCGAGGGCAGAGGCCGGCGCATCCCTCCCGGCACAGCGGCTGCACCGGGAGCGCCAGCGTCACCACCTCCAGGAAGAATGCCCCGAGATCGAACTCCCGCCCGCGAAACCAGCCCGACTCGAGCTCGTCGGCGAGGCACAGACCATCGCGCGCGAGCGCCGCCGCCGCCTCGGGATCGGCGGGCACGCGATCCCCCACCGGCTCGAGGACGAGACGGAAGGGCTCGCGGAGGCGCTGACGATAGCGCGCGAGGCAGCGGCTGCATCCGAACTCGATCTCGCCACGGACGGTGCCCTCGAGATAGACGTCCGCACCCATGCGATGGGCTCGGGTCTCGAACTGGAAGCTCGAGCGGTCGGCACCCGCGAGCTCGGAGACCGCGGCGACGGCGGCCGCCCACCAGGCGGCATCGGGGTCGAGCGTCTCCTCCCGCGGATCGGCCGTCAGGCGGTCGACCCAGATCGTGAGGGGGCCGTGGGACTTGGGGCTCTTCATGGGATGGTCGGGCGCGGCGCCGTGCGGGGGAAGAAACGGCTGGACCAACGCCCATTTGCCTCGCCGGGGTAGCAGAGCGCCGCAGCGCCTGCAAACCGGCCGCTCCCCGCCCCGCGGCCCGGCAGGCGCCGGCCGTCCCCGGCGCGCCGCGGGACGCCTGCGGCGTCCCGCGGCTTGCCTAGACTGCGCGCGCATGAGCGCGCCCCGCACCCGCTTCGCGCCGAGCCCGACGGGCTTCCTGCACATCGGGGGCGCCCGCACGGCGCTCTACAACTGGGCCTTCGCTCGCCATCACGGCGGTCGCTTCGTGCTGCGGATCGAGGACACCGACCGGGAGCGCTCGACGCTGGAGTCGGAGCAGGCGGTGCTGGACGGGCTCGAGTGGCTCGGCATCGAGTGGGACGAGGGACCGGTCCGCCAGAGCGAGCGCATGGACCGCTACCGCGAGGTGGTGGAGGAGCTCCTGCGCAAGGACCGCGCCTACCGCTGCGTCTGCACCCGGGAGGAGCTGGAGGAGCGCAAGCAGGCCACGATCGCGGCCGGCCGCAAGTGGACCTACGACGGGCGTTGCCGCGACCTCGCCCTCGGCCCGGGGTGCGGCCCGCACACCGTGCGGCTGCGCCTGCCCGCCGAGGGCCGCCTGGCCTGGGACGACCTCGTCTTCGGGCCGAGCGGCCAGGACGCGCGCGAGATCGGCGACATGATCGTGCGGCGGAGCGACGGCGCGCCCCTCTACCACCTCGCAGTGGTGGTGGACGACGTCGAGATGCGGATCAGCCACGTGATCCGGGGCGCCGACCACCACAGCAACACCCCGTTCCAGCTCGCGCTCTACGCCGCGCTGGATCGCACGCCGCCGCTCTTCGCCCACGTCCCGCTGATCGTGGGACGCGACGGTAAGAAGCTCAGCAAGCGACGCGATCCCGTGTCGGTTCAGCAGTTCCGCGAGGAGGGCTACCTGCCGGAGGCCATGCGCAACTGGCTGGCGCGGATCGGCTGGTCGCACGGCGACCAGGAGCTCTTCTCGAAGGCCGAGATCGCCGAGCTCTTCGAGCTCGCGAACGTGCACCGCGCGAGCGCGCAGGCCGATCCGGCCAAGCTCCTCTGGCTGAACCAGCACTACCTGAAGACCCTCGATCGCACGCTGCTGCTGGATCGGCTGCTGCCCTTCCTGGAGCGCGTGAGCGGCCGGCGGGTGCAGCCGACCCCCGAGCTCGCGCGCCTGGTGGAGCTGCTGCGCGAGCGCAGTCGCACGCTGCAGGAGATGGCCGAGCTGGCGCGCTTCCTGGTGGTGGAGGAGGTGGCCTACGACGCCAAGGCGGCGGCGAAGCATCTGCGGCGGGAGATCGTCCCGGCCCTGGCCGACCTCCACGCGCGCCTGGCGGCGCTCGAGGACTTCGCGGAGGGCCCGATCGAGGCCGCGTTCCAGGAGGTGCGCGCGCGCCACGGCGACCTCCCGATGGGCAAGCTCGCGCAGCCCGTGCGGGTGGCGCTCACCGGCGGCGAGGTCTCGCCGCCCATCTTCGAGACGCTGGCGGTCCTGGGCCAGCATCGCGCGCTCGCGCGCATCGCGGAGGCCCTGCACTACCTGCGGCACGAGCGGGACTGAGCCCCGGAGCCGTCTCGGCGACGCGCAGGGGCGCGCGGTTGAGGATCGTGGCGCCGTCGGCTAGAAAGGGCCGGCGCCGACGGCTCCCCGGTCGTCTAACGGCAGGACAGCAGGCTCTGAACCTGCGAATGGTGGTTCGAATCCATCCCGGGGAACCAGCCCCGGCTCCCCGCGCCGCCCCGACCCGCTAGCCCGTCTGCCGCGTCCAGGTGGCGAGATCGAAGTAGTCGCGCCAGGCGTGGATCTTGCCGTCGGGGCCCACCTCGAAGGCTCCCATCACCGGGAGCTCGATGCGCCGTCCGTCGGGGCGCGTGAAGCGGTCGATGCGCTCGGTCAGCACGGTGGAGCCGCTGTGCGCGATGGCTCGCAGCTCGAACTCGCAGGCCGTGCACGCGCCGAGGAAGCCCCGCAGCACGGCCTCGATGGCCGCGTGGCCCTTGACGGGAGCGAGCGGGAGGTTGTGGTAGAGCGCGTCCGGCGCCAGGAAGCCCAGGAGCCGCTGCGGATCGCGCCCGGCGAAGGCCGCACAGAAGTCCCGCACGATCCGCTCGGCGTCCATCGCTGGGTCACCTCCCGGGATTGCGCGCGCTGACGAGCCAGGCCGCGGAGGGAAGGCGCGGCCCGCTCGGGCTCGCGAAGGGCACCAGGGCCTCGCGAAGCGAGGCGGCCACGCGCTCCCGCAGCTCGGGGCCGGCCCCCGCGTCGCGCAGCAGGGCTCCCACCGGCCCCACCTGGAGCAGGAGCTCGACGGCGCTCTCGGTCTCGCCGCCGCCCACCGCGAGCGGGAGCTGGAGGTCCTCGAAGGCCACTTCGGCGAGGCCCGCCTGCTCGAGGAAGCCTCGCACGCGATCGGGGTCGGCGAAGGCGAAGGGACCGGGCGCTCCGGGCGGGGGCGGCGCGGGGAGCGTCAGGTGCTTGGCGACCGCGGAGAGCGGGACCGTCATCCAGGGATTCCGCGCCAGCGCCTGCCAACACGCGAAGGTGACGCGGGCGCCGGGCCGGAGCGCGCTGCGCAGGTTCGCGAAGGCCGCCCTTGGATCGGCGAAGAACATCACGCCGAAGCGCGAGAACAGGAGATCGAAGACCGCGGGCTCGAGCTCGGCGGTCTGGGCGTCCGCCTCCAGGAAGCGGACCTGGGAGAGACCCCGCTGCGCGGCCCGCGCCCGCGCCTGCTCCAGCATCGGCCGCGACACGTCGACGCCGAGCACCCGGCCGCCCGTCCCGACGGCGGCGGCCAGCGCGAGCGTGCTGGTGCCGCAGCCGCAGCCGACGTCGAGCACCGCCTCACCCGCCGCCGCCGCGGCGCGCGCGAGCGCCCGCTCCCCGACCGGCTGCAGCAGCCGGTCGAGCCGCTCCTGCTGCGCGATCCAGCTCGGCGCGGCGAGCTCGTTCCAGTAGCGGATCTGCTCGGCGTTCGGTCCGGGCGGCGACGCTGCCATGGGCCTCCTCGCTGGCCGGCAACGCTAGCACGCCGCAGCGCGGGACCGGCGCGCGCCTCAGGGCGCGATGACATGGAGCGAGGGCGGGAGCAGGAGCACCAGCAGGGCGCCCGCAGCGATCGCGGGACCGAAGCCGAAGGGCGCCGACCAGGAGCGCGTGGCCGCCGCCCAGACCAGACCGAACGCCAGGCCGACCAGCGATGCGGCGAGGATCACCTCGATCACGGGCGCCGGTCCGAGGAACGCGCCGATCATCGCCAGGAGCTTCACGTCGCCGAAGCCGAGGCCGGGAAACCAGGTCCAGTAGTCGGAGCTCGACGGTCGCGGATACTCGGCGTCCTCGCCGGGCCAGTGCGCGAAGCGCCGGCCCCGAGCCGCCGCCATCCGCGCGTGCAGGAACCCTACCAGCCAGAGCAGCCCGCCGCCCACCACGGCGCCGACGATCGCGTGCAGCAACGCATCGGTGTAGGCCTGGCCGCTCGCGGCGCGAAGCGCCGGCAGCGCCACCAGACCCGCCGCGAGGCCACCGAGCGAGAGCTCGTCGGGAATGATCTGGTGGTCGAGATCGATGGCCGCCGCGGCCACCAGCAGGGCGACGAAGGTCCACCAGGCCGGCGTCAGGGCGTCGAGCCCGTGTCGCGCCACCACGGCCGCGAAGAGCGCACCGGTCAGGGCCTCCACCGCGGGGTAGCGCAGCGAGATCCGGGCGCGGCAGCCGCGGCAGCGCCCGCCCAGCAGGATCCAGGAGAGGAGCGGCACGTTCTCGTACCAGCGGATGCCGCGTCCGCAGCCTGGGCAATGGGAGCCCGGCGTCACCACCGACTCGCCGCGCGGCAGCCGGTGGATCACCACGTTCAGGAACGAGCCCACGACCAGGCCGAGGACGCCGGCCACCGCGAGCGGGGCGGCGGCGCCCCCCGGCAGCGCACGCGCCAGTGTCGCTTCCGCGCCCATGGCGGCAGGCTAGCCAAGCCGCGCGCCCGGCTCACCGGAAGTCGCGACGCTCGAAGATCACCACCGCGAGCAAGAGCACCACACCCGCGTAGGCGGCCGCGTAGAGCGCGGGCAGCCAGACCTCGTAGGGCTGGATGGGCAGGCCGTGCACCGCCTGGATCGTGA
This sequence comes from Myxococcota bacterium, assembly GCA_033853555.1. Classification (GTDB taxonomy): domain Bacteria; phylum Myxococcota_A; class UBA9160; order UBA9160; family UBA9160; genus JAWOLJ01. The sequence continues at coordinate 3,195 of JAWOLJ010000028.1, read as the reverse complement.
GGTTGAAGCTCTCGAGGTCGGGCAGCACGTGGTAGAGCGCCATCAGCACCTGGCGCACGCCGTGCGAGCTCGAGTGCAATCCGAGGTCCCGCAGGTCGCGCGAGAGGGCACCCACCAGGAAGATGCCCGTGGTGAAGAGCGAGGCCAGCATGGGCGTGGTGAAGGCGGAGAAGAGCGTAGCGATCGCCACCATCAGGGCGAGCTCGACGGCGATCAGACCGATCGCGGCGGCATGCCCCGCGCCGAGGGGAGCGCCCGCCAGCAGCGAGACCGCGACGAACGCGAGCGCCATGATCGCGAGCTGCAGCCACAGGGTCGCGACCAGCCCCAGGTACTTGCCGAGCAGGAACTCCGCCCGCGAGACCGGCTTCGAGAGGATGGTGTAGATGGTGCGCCGATCCACCTCGCGATGGATCAGCCCCACACCGACGAAGATCGCGATCGCCACCCCGAAGAGACGGATCGCCGCCAGCCCCACGTCCTGCAGGATCCGCTCCTCCTCGACGTAGGAGAGGGTCGAGAGCAGGACGCCGGTGCCGATCAGCGCCACCGCGAAGAACACCAGGGTGTAGAGCACCTTGTTGCGGACCGCCTCGCGGACGGTGTTCCCCGCGAGCGTCAGCACGCGCGAGAGCCGGTTCATCGGTTGCCCGCCTCCACGGCCGAGAGGAAGATCGACTCGAGCGAGACGCGATGCGGCACCACGGAGACCACCTCGGCCCCCGCCGCCAGCGCCTCGCGCAGCGCCTCGCTCACGTGCTTCTCCGCCACCCGCGCCTCGATCCGATCGCCGAGGCCGCGCAGGCGCGCGCCGAGGCGCTGCTCCAGGAGCGTCGCCAGCGCGGGCGGGACCTGCGCCAGCACCAGCTCGGTCTCGCGCTCGCCGCCGGCCAGGAAATCGTCGGTCGAGCCCTCGTAGCGGATCTCGCCCTTCACGATGATGGCCACGCGGTCGCACAGCAGCTCCACGTCCGACAGGATGTGGGTGTTCATGAAGACGGTCTTCCCCTCCTGGCGCAGCCGCAAGATCAGGTCGCGGATCTCCTTGCGCCCGATCGGGTCGAGGCCGCTCATGGGCTCGTCCAGGAACACCACCGACGGATCGTGCACCAGGGCCTGCGCGATCCCGATCCGCTGCAGCATCCCCTTGGAGTAGGTGCGGAGCCGCGCCTCGCCGGCGGCCGAGAGCCCCACCTGGGCGAGCAGGGCGTCGATGCGGGCCTCGCGCGCGTCGCTCGAGACGTCGCAGAGCCGGGCATAGAAGCGCAGGAACTCGCGGCCGGTCAGGAAGTCGTAGAACCAGGGGTTCTCGGGCAGGAACCCCACGTGGCGGCGGAACTCGCTCTCGCGCACGTCGTGGCCGAGGATGCGAGCGACGCCCGCCGTGGGATGGATCAGGCCCATCAGGATCTTGAGCGTGGTGGTCTTGCCGGCGCCGTTCGGCCCCACGAAGCCGAAGATCTCGCCCTGCCGCACCCCGAAGCCGATGCCGTGCAGCACGCGCCGGGGTCGCAGGCCGAAGCCCGGGCGGAAGTCCTTCACCAGACCCTCGATCCGCACCACCTCCTGCGCGTCGTGGCTCACGAGCTTCCCTCCTTCGACGCCTGGCCCGCCTGCTGCTGTCGTTTGCGCCAGTGCGCGCGATCGAGGTCCGTCGCCCAGGTGCCGACCCGATAGCGCCGCTGGTAGTAGCTGGACTCGATCTCGCCGCTGTGCGGATCCAGGATCCACTCCCAGCCGTGGAGCTCCGGCGGGAGCTCCCGCAGCACGGGATCCGGCCCCTGGAGCAGGTCCGCCACCGCGGCGATGTCCTCGCCGTGGCGGCGCCGGTACTCCTCACGCGCGGCGTCGAGCACGCGCGCGCGCCGCTCGGTCTCCACCTCGTCCAGCGCCTTCTCGTACTCCGCCTTGGCGTAGGGGTCGTCGGTGCTGCGCCAGAGCTCCTGCAGGAGCGTCCTGGCCACCTCGAGGTCGCCGCCCTGGGCGCGCAGGCGCGCCACCAGGCGCTTCAGGTAGATCGGTGCGCCCGGCAGCCGGATCGCGCCCGCGAACGCGTCGGCGGCCCGCTGGTCGTCGCCGAGGTAGTAGAGCAGGTTGAAGCCGAGGTAGAAGCGGTCGCGCCACTCATCCGGGTGGTAGGAGATCCCGCGCTCGAGCAGGCGATTCGCCTCGCGCACGCTCTTCTCGCTGTCGGTCATCCAGATCGCCGCAAAGCGGTAGGGATGGTCCACCCAGGGGTCGAGCGTGGTCACCACGTCGATCAGCCGGCCGAGGCTGGCTGCCTGGCGCGAGGGGTCGCGCTCGGCCGCTCCGACGATCTGCACCGCCTCGAGCCAGTAGAAGTCGGCCACCACCGCTCGGAAGCCGAGCGAGGCGACGCGCGCGGCCTGCGGCGTCGGGAGGAAGCTCTCGCCCTGCTTCACGCGCGGCGCTGCGGGCATGCGGGCGTGAGCCTGGAAGATCACGCAACCGAGGAGCGCTGCGCCGGCAACCTGTCCCAGGAGTCGCATGCTGACGAACCAGGCCCCCCTGCCCGGTGCGGCGGCGCCGCCCGCGTCGTTCTCCGCGTCGCGCGGACTAGTAGACGTTGTTGGGTGTCGAGAGCGCGACCTGGCTGAAGATGTTGTTCCCGCTCGAGTCGATCGGCGGGAAGAGCGGTGCGAAGCCGGGCAGCGGCTCGCTGGCCCAGACCAGGGCGCGCGACGGCTGCACGTAGCTCAGCACCGAGAGGAGCCCGTCGCCGTCCAGGTCGCCGTAGGCCTCCGCCGTGAAGCAGTCCAGGGCCGGGCAGTTGTCGACCTGCACACCGTAGTCGAAGTAGACGGCGCCCTCGGGAACCCAGCTCAGCAGCGCGAAGGCCGCCTTGGAGGGGGCGTCCCAGGTACGCTTGCTGACGCCGGGCGCCGGGCCCGGCCAGGTGCCCAGGGTCGACGCGTAGACGTTGTACTCGGAGGCGTAGGACTTCTCGCCCTTCGCGATCGCCTCCAGGTTCACGTTGGCCTCGGCGCGCTTGGCGCGAAGCTGGAACTGCATGAAGGAGGGGATGGCGATGGTCGTGATGATGCCGATGATGGCCACCACGATCATCAGCTCGATCAGGGTGAAGCCGTCGCGGCGGGTCTTGCTTTCCATCATCGTCGTCGTCCTCGGGTCCGTCATCGCGGGGGGAGGTGAGGGGCGGGGGGGGGGGGGGGG
>JAWOLJ010000027.1:0-4443 GCA_033853555.1 Myxococcota bacterium | reverse complement strand
CCTCCTGCCGGACGGTGCGGACGTCGATCTCATCGACTGCGGGATGAACGCGCCCGAGTCGCTCGACCTGCTCCGAACGGCGATGCGCAGGGTGGCCGGCGAGCGGGCCACGATCCGGAGGCTCCTCGTCACGCACATCCACCCCGACCACTACGGCGCCGCCGGGGTGCTCACCCACGACTGGGGCGCCCAGCTCTACCTGCACCGGCTGGAGATCCCGCTCGTCCACCCGCGCTACCTGGAGCTCGACGCGCTGGTCGCCGAGGTGCACCGCTACCTGCTCGCCAACGGCGTCCCGGAGAGCGACGCCGAGGTGATGCAGAACGCCTCGCGCTCGTTTGCCAAGAGCGTGACCGCCGCACCCGTCGCGATCCCGCTGGACGGCGCGGAGACGCTCGAGCTGGGAGCGAGACGGCTGCGCGTGGAGTGGACACCAGGACATTCCCCGGGCCACGTCTGCCTGTTCGACACGCAGGACCGCCTGCTCTTCGCGGGCGACGAGCTGCTGCCGGAGGACACGCCGAACATCGGCCTCCACCCCCAGAGCACGCCCAACCCGCTTGCCGACTTCCTCGACTCGCTGCGGCGGCTCGCGCAGCTGGCGCCCGCGCTCGTGCTCCCCTCCCACGGCCGGCCGTTCTCGCACGCCGCGGAGCGCGTCGAGGAGCTGCTCGAGTTCCACGAGCGGCGCAAGCGCAAGATCCTCGAGATCCTGGACGGGCGCACCGTGACCGCCTGGGAGGTGGCGCTCGGGCTCTGGGGCCACCGCGAGCACCACTGGGAGCAGCGGCTCGCGCTGCAGGAGGCGCTGGCGCACCTCCAGACGATGGCCGAGCAGGACCAGCTGCTGAAGCTCGTCAGCGCCGAAGGAGTGCGCTGGCGGCGGGCGTAGGCGCGGCCTGCGGGGCGGGGCGATCAGCGCCGAAGGAGCGCGCTGGCGGCGGGCTTGAGCCCCAGCCGGAAGAGCTCCGCCGGGTAGCAGGCGACACCGACCGTGCCAGGCCCGGCGTGCGCGCCCACGACGGGCCCTAGCGGCTGCACCATCAGCGTGTCGGTGATGCCGTCCAGCTCCTGCGCGAACCGCTCGGCCGTCTCCTCGGCCGCGGCGTGGGCCACGATCGCGCAGAGCCCCTGCCCCTGGTCGACGCTGCGCGCGAGCTCGAGGACGCGCCCAAGCGCCCGCTCGCGCGTGCGAACCCGCTCGAGCGCCGCGACCTCGCCGCCGGCGAGCATCAGCACCGGCTTGATCTGGAGCACCGAGCCGAGCATCTCGCTGGCGCGGCCGATGCGGCCACCTCGGCGCAGGTGCTCCAGGGTGCCGACCGTGAAGTAGGCGCGGAGGGCCTCGCGCACGCGCTCGACCTCGGCGATCGCCGACTTCGCGTCGCCGCCGCCGGCCACGACGTCGGCCGCGACGAGGCAGAGGAGCCCGAGCGCCATCGAGACGACGTTGCTGTCGACGACGTGGACGCGGTCCGGGCCGACCTCCGCCGCCGCCTGCTGCGCCGACGCGAGAGTGCCGCTGAGGCGCTCGGAGATGTGGAGCGAGACGATCGCGTCGTGGTCCCGCAGCAGCCGGCGGTAGGTCTCCGCGAAGAGCGCCGGCGTCGGCTGCGAGGTCGACGTGGTGCTGCTCCCGGTGAGCCGGGCGTAGAACTCGCCGGCCGTGATGTCGACGCCGTCGCGGTAGTCGTGGCCGTCCAGGCTGACCGTGAGCGGCACGACGTCGATCGACCGCTCTGCGACCAGGTCCGGCGGCAGGTCGCAGGTCGAGTCGGTGACGAGGGCGACCCGCGTCATCCCTGGAGCAGCTCCGAGACCTGGACTGATGCGGCGGTGAGCTGGCTGGCGAGCTGCCGGTCGCCCAGGCTGGCGAGCGCCGCCGCGCTCTCCTCGGCCACCGAGCGCAGCCGGTCGACCGCCTCTCGCAGCGGGTCGGCGGTGCCGGCGGCGGGGAGGAAGAGGATGCGGGAGCGGCCCCCCGCGGGCCTCGGCTCGCGCGCGTAGCTGCGCAGGACCAGGCCCGCCCTCTCCAGCTCGCGCAGCAGCCCGTAGGCCGTCCAGGCGCTGATCCTCATCCGGGCTCCGACCAGCGTGTAGTGCACGGCCCCGCCGGCCTGCTCCGAGAGGCGGCGGAGGACTTCCAGGGTCTCGCGGCGGCGTGGGCTCAGGGCCTGGAGCACAAGAACCTAAAAATCCTAGTCCTCGTGCGGGGTGAGACGCCTCACCAACGGGCGGAGCCCGGTCAGCGCCAGCAGCACCAAGGCGGTGGCCAGGGAGGCCAGGATGAAGAGGCGGAAGCCGGCCGCCATCCCGATCGCGGCCGCCACCCAGACGCTTGACGCGGTGGTCAGCCCCTTGATGTCGCCCTGCTCGCGCAGGATCGCGCCCGCGCCCAGGAAGCCGATGCCGGTGACCACCTGGGCGGCGATGCGCGTCTCGTCGACGTGGGGCCCCGCCAGGGCGACCCCGATCTCACTGAAGACGGCCGAGCCGGCGGCCACCATGGCCAGCGTCCGGACGCCGGCGGGATGGCCGTGGTACTCGCGCTCGACCCCGATGGCGGCGCCGAGAAGGAGGCCGACGAGAGCTCGCAGCGCGAGCTCGAACTCGCTCAGCTGGAGGACGGGTTGCGCTTGCCCGGGCCGGGCTCGTCGGGCAGGTCGGGCAGGTCGAGCTCGGTGTTGACGAGGTGCCGGAAGATCGCGAGCCTCTCCTCGTCCAGTTCCGTCCCGCTCCCCGCGCCCGCCTCCTCCTCGTCCTTCTCGGGGATGACGCCGGCCTTCTCGAAGACCTCGTCGGCGACGAAGATCGGGCACTCGAGGCGCACGGCGAGCGCGATGGCGTCGCTCGGACGGGCGTCCACGTCGATCTCGCGGCCGTCCTGGCGCAGGTGCATGCGCGCGTAGAAGACCTCGTCCGCCAGGCTGCTCACCTCGATCCGGGCGAGGCCGATGCCGAGCTCCGCCATGGTGCTCGCCATCAGGTCGTGGGTGATCGGCCGGTCGGGCTTGACGCCGGTGATCTTGAGAGCGATCGCGTTTGCCTCGAAAGGTCCGATCCAGATGGGCAGGTAGCGGTCGGCGCCCTTCTCCTTGAGGATCACGACGTGCTGGCCGGTCGGCATGTGGACGCGGATGCTGTCTACGGCGACCTCGATCAAATTCCTGGCCTCGACCGCATTCTAACCCGGCGTTGAGAGGGTCCCCCGAACTCGGAATGGCCGTCCGGCGAACGTAAAATCGGGCGGTCCAATGGCTGCCAGGCGCCGGGGAAAGCTGATCCTGATCGACGCGCACAGCCTCATCTACCGGGCGTTCTTCGCCCTGCCGCCGATGAGCACCAGCGCGGGCGAGGTCACGAACGCCGTCTACGGCTTCACCTCGATGCTGGCGATCGTCCTGGCCGGCCGGCCGGAGTTCGCCGCCGCCTGCTTCGACGTCGGCGGCCCGACCTTCCGCAGCGAGGAGTACGCCGAGTACAAGCAGGGCAGGCGGCCCATGCCGGACGACCTCCGGCCCCAGATCCAGCGCGTCCGCGACGTGCTGGGGGCGCTGCGAATCCCGACGTACGAGGTGCCCGGCTACGAGGCCGACGACGTGATCGGCGCGCTCTCGCTGCAGGCGGAGAAGCAGGGCCTGCACACGACGATCGTCTCCGGGGACCTCGACTGCCTGCAGCTGGTCTCGGACAGCGTCGACGCCTTGGTGCCTCGCCGCGGCATCACCGACACCGTGGTCTACGGGCCCGACCAGGTCCGGCAGCGCTACGGCCTCGAGCCGATCCAGCTGATCGACTACAAGGCGCTTCGCGGCGACACCTCCGACAACGTGCCCGGCGTGCCCGGGGTGGGCGAGAAGACCGCCTCCAAGCTGATCCAGGACTTCGGTTCCGTGGAGGCGCTACTCGACCGGCTGGACGAGCTCCCCGACGGACGCGTCAAGACCGCGCTGCGCGAGCGCGCGGAACAGGTGCGTCTCGGCAAGCGGATCGTGACCATCGCGCGCGACGTCGCGGTCGAGCTCGACGTCGAGAAGTGCCGCTGGACGCGCTACGACGCCGACCGCCTGCGCGTGCTCTTCGACGAGCTGGAGTTCCGGCAGCTGCTGAGCCGGTTCCCGCCTCCGGACGCGGTGCCGGTGCAGCCGCTGCTGGCATTCGAGCCTGTGGCGCGGGCCGGCTCGGCGCGCGTCGTGGACTCGCCGGAGGGGCTGGCGTCGCTCGGGGCGGAGCTCCGCGACGCGGGCGACGTGGCGGTGTTCGGGCTCTGGGACGGGCCGGCGCGCACGCCGGAGCTCGCGGGCCTCGGCGTCGCCGCGGGTGAGGGGCCGCCCTGGTACGTGGCGATCGGCCACAAGGGGCTGGAGGCGGTGCTCGACCGCTCCGCGGTGGCGGCGGAGCTGGCGCCGGTGTTCGCCTCGCGCGAGCTGCTCGGACACGACG
>JAWOLJ010000026.1:0-2977 GCA_033853555.1 Myxococcota bacterium | reverse complement strand
CAGCGAGGCCCCGGCGAGATCGGGCCTTCCGCCCCGCGACACCACGGCGCCGATCTCCCGCTCGCTCGCCGCCGCCGCCATCAGCGCCGCCGCCGCGCCGGTGCTCGCGCCGAAGTAGCCCACCGGTAGACCCTGCGTCGGGGCTTGCTCGCCGAGCCAGCGCGTGGCGAGGAGGAGCCGCTCCGCCAGGAGCGGGATGTCGAAGACGTTGCTCCGGTCCACCGCCTCCTCCTCGCTCAGGAGATCGAAGAGCAGCGTGCCGAGCCCTCGCTCGCGCAGCGCCGCCGCGACACGGGCATTGCGCGGGGAGAGCCGGCTGCTCCCGCTGCCGTGGGCGAAGGCGACGACCGCCCCCGCGTCCTGCGGCAGCGCCAGGATGCCCTCGAGCTCGAAGGGCGGCAGGTTGACCCGCTCCTCCCGCGTCGTCTCGTGCACCGCGCGCTCCATTCGCTCCTCCTTGCCGGCCCCGCTGCGGGCCGCTCGCCCCGCGGCTCAGCCGGCGCCGGACGCCCGTTCCCGCGGCCATTGCAGCTCGAGCCGCCCGTCCTCGGTGCGCCGCGCCGACGTGCCGAAGGGCCGGCCCTCGCGGCGGAGCGTCTCGATCAGCCAATCGACGTCGTCCCCCGCGGCCCTCCGCACGCGGAAGCCGCTGATCCGTGTCGGTGTCATGAGGAGACGCAGCAGCGCGCCGCTCGCCGGGTCGAGGCTCGGCAGGTAGAGGAGCCCGAGGTCGCCGCGAAACTCCTCGCAGCCCGAGATGCCTTCGTAGTCGTTCAGGAAGTCGCCGCAGCCGTAGAGGATCAGGCGTCCCCGGTACACCTCCAAGGGCCTCACGTGGTGGGACGAGTGGCCATGCAGGAGATCGACGCGGGCGTGATCGATCAGCCCGTGGGCGAAGGCGCGCTCCTCGGGCGAGACCGCGAAGCCCCAGTTGCCGCCCCAATGAAGGGAGACCATCACCCGGTCGGCGGGCCGCCGCTCCGCCGCCACCCGCGCGGCGACGTGCCGCACGCTGGAGGGCGAGAGATCGGGGAGCAGTGCGACGCCCGGGCGTGTCGGGCCGGCGGCCCACTCCGCGGGCACGCCGCTCGAGGGGCTCGCGAAGGAGAAGACGAGCAGGCGACCCCGTGCGCCGAGGGGGACCTCCGCCGGCGCCTCCGCGTCGCGCCGGTCGGCGCCCGCGCCCGCGTGCCGGATGCCGAGCGCGTCCAGGCGCGCGAGCGTCTCCTCGAGGCCGCGCACGCCCCAGTCGAGAACGTGGTTGTTGGCGAGCGCGCAGACGTCGATGCGTGCGGCGGAGAGCAGGGCCGCGTTCTCCGGGCTCGTCCGGTAGTGCACGAGCTTGCCCGGCCAGGCGGACGGGCTGCGCGTGAGCGCGGTCTCGAGGTTCACGATGCGGGCGTCGGGAGCCGCGCGCTCGAGCTCATCGAGCGCGTCGCCCCAGGGTCCGGCCAGCGGCATCGGGCGCGGGATCGCTCCGCCGACGCGCTCCGCCAGGGCCACGTACTCCTCCGCACTCTCCACCGAGGGCTCGTAGAGCACCGGGTCGCAGGGCTGCGGCAGCACCTGATCGATCCCGCGGCCGGTCATCACGTCGCCGCAGAGCGCGAGCGTGACGGGCGCTGCGGCCATGGACGCTCTCCTCCCCGGATCTCGCGGGCGCGGGGGCGTTGGCCGGGGATCGCCCGGCCGGCTGCCCCCGGATCTCGCCCCGGAAGCGAGCATTTCGCGTGCCGGCCGCGCGGCGCGTCCCCGCTGCCGCCCGCGCCGCGCGACCCGCCGCCGGGCCCCGACCGCGGGTCGGGCCGCCGCAGGGGGAGGGGAGCGCCGCCACATGGGGTAGACTCCGCCGGCCGGGTCGGTTCGGCGCTTCGCGCCGGAGAGGAGACTCCACGATGGTCAGCTTCCCCCCGCCGAGTACCTCACCCAAGGAATTCCTCGAGCAATGGCTGCCCAAGGCAGCGGCGGAGCAGCCGCTTCCCGATGCCGCCAAGAGCGCCGACGTGAAGCTCGGCGTGCGTCTCGAGGGCGACGGGGGAGGGGACTGGATCTTCCACCTGCGCGAGGGCCAGCTCTCGATCAACCCGGGTCCGACCGAAGAAGCCGCCTTCACGCTGATCCAGAGCGTTGCGGACTGGCGCGGTGCACTCTGGGAGGGACGGGGCGGCGCCTTCGGCAAGCAGGCCTCGGCGCTCTTCAAGCCGGGATCCCAGGCGAGCCAGCCGGCTGCGGGGCCGGGTGGCCGGCCACTCGATCCGTCGACCCTCGGCAAGCTCGCCGCGCTGAAGGGAGTGATCCGCATGGTCGTGAGCGGCGGGAGCGCCGGCGACTGGAAGGTGGACTTCAAGCTCGGCCCGGGGCCGATCCCGGCGGACCCGAGCACGACCGTCACGGTGACCGCCGAGGACGCGGCGGCCATGGAGCGCGGCGAGCTCGATCCGATGCAGGCCTTCATGTCCGGCCGCATCATGGTCGCCGGCGACATGGGCCTCCTCATGCAGATGCAGATGATGACGATGGCCTGAGAGCCGGCGCCGTCGCCTCGTCCGGCCCGCCCGCTTCGTCGGCGAAGCGAGCGGATCGGGCGGGGCGGCCGCTTTTGCACGCCGCGACCCGGTCGGCTAAATACCGACCGCCACGGGCCTTCGGGGCGGTAGTTCAACTGGTTAGAGCACCGGCCTGTCACGCCGGAAGTTGCGGGTTCGAGTCCCGTCCGCCCCGCCAGTGCCATCAACGATCCGGGCATTCGGAAAGACGGGATCACGCGTCGCCCACCCGTGTCACCAGTTCCACCGAGTCGGCGCAGCGGAGGAGCAGGCCCCGACTCCGACGCCGAGCTTCGCGGAGCGCCGGGTCGGCGGCCGCGCCGCCGGACCGGGGCCTCGAACGGGTTGCGGGCGAGGGCGGCGAGGCGGACGCTATCCGCCGACTGGGCGGCGCCGACCCGCCTCGAGGCCAGCGAGCGGCCGTAGGCTGA
>JAWOLJ010000025.1:0-39111 GCA_033853555.1 Myxococcota bacterium | reverse complement strand
GGTGGGCGCCGAGGGGGCCTAGCGCCGCCGCGGTTGCTTTCCCGGGTGTTTCGCGCTAGAAATGGGCTCTCCCCATGACGCGTTCCCGCAGCGCCCTTTCGCGCCCGGATCGCGCGTGCGGCCTCGGCCGCCGGGACCACGGGCGCCTCGCATGTGCACGCTGATCGCCCTGCATCGCTGCGTCCCGGGTCTGCCGCTGGTGGTGGCCGCCAATCGTGACGAGTACCTCGACCGCCCGGCCCGGCCGCCTGCGCTGCGGCAGGGCCCGCACGGCCCGGTGGTGGCTCCCCTCGACGAGCGGGCGGGGGGCACCTGGCTCGGGCTCAACCCGGAAGGCCTCTTTGCGGGCCTCACCAATCGCCCGTGTCCTGCGCCCGACGCGTCCCGGCGCTCCCGGGGTCTGCTCGTGCTGGACGCCCTCGGCTCCCGCAACGCCGCCGAGGCTGCCGACCGGCTGCGGCGCCTGCCGGCCGGCGCCTACAACCCCTTCAACCTGTTCCTCGCCGACGGGCGCGACGCGTTCGCGCTGGTCTACCAGGAGGAGCCGCGCCTCCTCGAGCTGGCGCCCGGCGCCCACGTGATCGGCAACGCGGATCCCGACGACCGCAGCGTGCCCAAGCTCGCGGACCTGATGCAGCGCGCCGAGGCGGCGGCGGGCAGCCCGCCGCCGCAGCTCCTGCCCGCCCTCGGGCGCCTGTGTCGCCGCCACGACGGCGGCGAAGGCCCGCTCGGGCCGCCGTGCGTACACACACCCACGTATGGGACGCGCAGCTCGACCCTGCTGCGTCTCGGGGAGGACGCGCGGGCCGACGCCTGGCACTTCGCCGACGGCCCGCCGTGCACCACCCGCTACCGCGATTTCACCCCCCTCCTGGCCGCGCTGCATCGGTCGGTGTCGCCGAAAATGGGGGAACGAGGCGAGAGGAAAGCGAGTTGAGGCGAATCGGAAGCAACATCCGGAAGCAGCACGCGGATCCCAAGACCAGCCGTCCCACGCGGAACATCATCCGCTACACCGAGAAGGAAGCCCCGCGCAACGAGTACCCGAAGCGCATCGTCTCGCCGCCGAGCCCCGGGCGCTGCTGCAGCGAGGAGAACCGGGTGATGGTGGGCAAGGTCCAGGAGGTGGACGGCTTCAAGTTCTGTTACAAGGTCTGCGGCGTGTGCGGACACGCGGTGAAGTTCTTCTTCCCCTCGATCGAGTCGACGAGCGAGGCGGTGAAGGAGTACCGCCAGTGGAAGCGCTACATGGTGCAGTGAGCACCGGGAGCGCGCTTCCCCCCACGCGGACCGGGCTCGAGCAGGCCACGGCCTGGCTCGATTCCCTGATCGATCTCGAGAAGCGACCGGACCACCCGGCGGCCCGGCTCGGCCTCGACCCCGTGCGGCGATTGCTCGCACGCGTCGGCGATCCCCAGCACGGGCTCTCGGTGCTCCACGTCGCGGGCTCGAAGGGCAAGGGCTCGACCGCGCTCCTCGCGGAGGCCGTGCTCCGCGCCGCCGGGATGCGAGTGGGTACCTTCACTTCGCCGCACCTCGAGCGCTGGACCGAACGCTTCCGCCTGGACGGCGCCGAGGTGGCGCCGAAGCGGCTCGGCGCGGTGCTGGAGCGGCTCCGTCCCGAGGTGGAGGCCGCGCGCGCCGAGCAGCCGGGCGACCCGCCGAGCTTCTTCGACGTGGCGACGGCGGCGGCCCTCCTTCTCTTCCGCGAGGAGGGCGTGGAGCACGCGGTGCTCGAGGTCGGGCTCGGCGGTCGGCTGGATTCCACGAACGTGGTCGACGCGGCGGTCGCCTGCATCACCACCATCGAGCTCGAGCACACCCGGGTCCTCGGGCCCACCCGGGCCGCGATCGCCCGGGAGAAGGCCGGGATCCTGAAGCCCGGGCGTCCCGCCGTGCTCGGCGCTCTCCCAGCCGACGCCCTGGAGGTGGCCCTCGCCCGCGCCGCCGAGCTCGGCGCGCCCGTGTCACGCCTCGGTGTCGACTTCGACGCGACGCCGCTCCGCGCCGACGCTCGGGGCCTCGAGCTCCGGCTGCGCGACGGCTCCCTGGAGCTCGAGCTCCGCCTCCCGGTGCTCGGTGCCCACCAGGCCGCGAATGCCGCGCTCGCGCTGGCGGCCGTGCGTCGGCTCGGTCGAATCCCGGATCCCGCCCTCGTGGTCGCCGCCCGCGACGGATTCGCCGCGGTGAAGCTGCCGGGCAGGGTCGAGCTCCTCTCGACGCGCCCGGCCGTGGTGGTCGACGCCGCGCATACTGAGGACTCGGCCGGGGCGCTGGCGCAGGCTCTGGCGCTCCTCCCGCGTCGGCGCACCCACCTCGTGCTCTCGGTCTCCGCAGACAAGAACCTGGGCTCGATCCTGAGGGCTCTTCTCCCGCTGGCCCACCAGGTCACGGTGACCCGTGCCGACCCCACGCGGTCGCTCGCTCCCGCCGAGGTCGCTGCTGCGGTGCGCGCCGCCGCTCCGGAGCTTGCGCTCGCGGCCGTGCCGAACCCCTTCCTGGCGGTCCGGGCCGCGCGCGAGGGCCTCGCGCCGGACGATCTCCTCTGCGTCACGGGATCGGTCTATCTGGCCGGGATCGCCCGCCGCGTGCTGAGCGCGAGGGATCCGGCCGGCGCCGCCTGCGGCGCTCCCGCGACGCCCGGATCCGCGCTCTCCCGCCATTCGCTCGTGTGACACCGAAAAGCGTTGGAGACGGCTCGGCCGGACGATCCGCCGGAGGGAGAGGAACGCCCGGGCCGAGTCCTCGCAGTCTCCTGCGAGGGGAGGGGTACCCGGCCCGGGCGCGTGGGATCGTGACCCTCTCTGCCCGGGAAGGAGAGCAAGCCGCGTGCCACGCGCCGCGGTGCGTCCCGCCAGCCGCCGGAGCGCGTCCAGGCCCTCCCGTGCCTCGCAGACGCGCTCCGCGCGCTCCCCAGCTACGCAAGCTCGAGCGAGGTGACGCAAATTGCGTCCCGCTCAGCCTCGCAGCGCCCCCGCCAGGGCTCGCAGATGCGCAGGAGTGGTGCCGCAGCAGCCGCCCACGATGAGTGCTCCGGCGGCGACCCACCGCCGCCCCCGGGCCGCGAACGCCGCGGGATCGAGCTCCTCCGCACGCCCCTCGCCGCCGGGGAGCGGTGCTCCCAGATTGGGAAACACGCCGAACGGGAGCCCACAGGCGCGAAGCGCCGGAAGCGCGGCGTCCACGTGGCTCGGTGGGAGGCAGTTCACGAGCACGGCCAGCGGGCCGAGAGCCCGCGCGGCGGCGAGCGCCTCGGCGAGGGGCTCTGCCGAGAGGAGCCGGCCCCGGGCGTCGCAGGCAAAGCTCGCCCAGACGGGGAGTCCGCTGGCGCGCGCCGCGCGTAGCGCCGCCAGCGCCTCGCGGCGCGTGCCGAAGGTCTCGAGCAGGAGCAGGTCCGCGCCCGCCGCGCGGAGACTCTCCGCGTGCTCGGCGTGCTCCGCTGCGAGGGCGTCGTCCGCGGGCACCCGCTCCGGGTGCCAGCAATCCTCGAGCGGCGCCATCGAGCCCGCGATCCAGATCCGGCGCGGCGCCCCCGCCGCGCTCCGTCGCGCGAGCTCCACCGCGCGCTGCGTGAGCTCGGCGGCTCGCTCGCCGAGCCCGGCGCGCGCGAGGGTCCGGCGCTGCGTGCGGAAGGTGTTGGCGGTCAGGATCTCGGCTCCCGCCGCCACGTACTCGGCGTGGATGCCAGCCACCACCTCGGGAGCGTCCAGGAGCGCACGCGACGACCAGAGCGGGAGCTGGCTCGGAACGCCGCGGCGCTCGAGCTCCGTGCCGGTGGCCCCGTCCAGCAGCAGGGGCGGCCCCTGCGCCAGTCGCTCCCGCAGCTCGGCCTCCACGCCGCGCGTCGCGCCCGGAGCCGTCGCCTTTCGTTGGCCGGCCATGCGGAGGGTATACTCCGCCGCCCATGATGGGCCCTCCCTCCCTGGTCCGGCACCCGCTGGCCGGCCGCCTCGAGGCTGCGCGCGTGGCCGTGCGCTGGACGGAGCCGGAGAGCGGCGCGGCGCGGCTCTCGGAGTCCGCGCTCGCCCCCGGCGCGATGCGCGTCGGGCCCTTCGAGCTCGAGGTCGGGCTCGACGCCGCCGACGCGGTCGCGAGCGTGCGGCTGCGGGCGCGCAACGCCTCGCGCGAGCCGCTGCGCCTCGACGCCGTCGTCGTGGGGTTTCGCTGGACCGGTCACGGCGCCGAATCGCTGCGCTGGCTGCGCCACGGCTGGCAGAGCTGGTCCGCGAGCCACGGCGCCGTGCTGGACGCGGCCGGAACGCCATCCTTTCCGTCGGGTCCGTGGCTGCGCGGAATGTTCCATGCGCTGGGCGAGCCCCCGGCGGACCGGGCGGGCTGGCATGAGTCGCATCTCTTGACGGCGGTGGGCGCCTCGCCCGCCGGGCCGAGCTGCGTGGTGGGCGTGCTGGAGCGCGGCCTCGGCTTCGGCGTCCTCTATCTGTGTCGCGAGGGCGAGGACCTGCGCATCGAGGCGGAGACCTGGCTCGAGCAGCCCCTCGCGCCGGGCGAGGCC
The DNA here is from genome assembly GCA_033853555.1 of Myxococcota bacterium. Lineage (GTDB taxonomy): Bacteria > Myxococcota_A > UBA9160 > UBA9160 > UBA9160 > JAWOLJ01. The sequence goes on along the minus strand of JAWOLJ010000025.1, from coordinate 34,598 downwards.
CTGGCCTCCGAGACCGTGCGCGCGGCCCTCGGCGACGACGCGGCGGAGCTCCTGGAGCAGCAGGCCGAGGCCCACGGCCGCGCCGCCGGAGCGCGCACCGCCGCTCCCTTCCAGGCCGGCTGGTGCAGCTGGTACCACTTCTTCCACGAAGTCTCCGAAGCCGACGTGCTGCGCAATCTCGAAGCCCTGGCCGCGCGGCGCGACGAGCTCCCGATCGCGCTGGTCCAGCTCGACGATGGCTACCAGCGCGCGATCGGCGACTGGCTGGAGACCAACCCGAAGTTTCCCCGCGGCCTCGCGCCCCTCGCCGCGGAGATCCGCGCCGCCGGCTTCCGGGCGGGCCTCTGGACCGCGCCCTTCTGCGTGGCGCCCGAGAGCCGGCTCTTCGCGGCGCACCGCGATTGGCTGCTGCGCCGCGGGGACGAGCTCTTCCGCGGCCTGCATCACGCGACCTGGAGCCGGGAGGGCTGGATCTTCGTCCTCGACACCAGCCGGCCCGAGGTGCAGGCCCACCTGCGCCAGACCTTCTCGGCCCTGGTGGCCCTCGGCTTCGGCTACCAGAAGCTCGACTTCCTCTACACCGTGGCGATGCAGGCCGACGCCTTCGACGCGCGGCTCACGCGAGCCCGGCGCCTGCGCCGCGGGCTCGAGGCGGTGCGGGAGGGCTGCGGAGAAGACACCTTCCTGCTCGGCTGCGGCTGCCCTCTCGGCCCGGCGGTGGGCGTGGTCGACGGAATGCGCATCGGTCCCGACGTCGCGCCCTGGTGGGCAGTGGATCCGTCGGTGGAGATTCCGGGCCTGGCCGAGACGCAGCCCTCCACGCGCAACGGGATCCGGAACGTCCTCGCACGCTGCTTCCTGCACCGCCGACTCTGGCTCAACGATCCGGACTGCCTGATGTCGCGCCGGGACCAGACCCGGCTCAGTCTCGACGAGGCCCGGAGCCTGGCGGCCGTGACGGCGGTGACCGGAGGCATGGTGCTCTTCTCCGACGACGTGCCGAAGCTCGTGCCCGAGAGCCTGGAGCTGGTGGCCCGCACGATCGCGCTCTCCCGCGAGGTCGACGCCGCCGGGCGATCGGTGGCCTCGGGCGAGGGCAGCGCCCGACGCGGTCCCGGAGGCGCGCGGACCCTCGGGCTGCTGCAGGAGGGGATCGCGGCGGGTGCCGTCGCGCGGAGCCCGGACGGCGCGCTGGTCGCGCTGCTGAACGCCGGCGACGCGCCCCGCGAGATCGCCCTCGGCGTCGGCGGCCTCCTTCCCAGCGACGCGCCGCTCGCGCTCGAGGTCGAGCTCGGCACCGCCGGCCCGCGGGCTTCGGGCGACGCCTCGCTCGCGGTGGCGCTGGCACCGCACGCGAGCTCGCTCTTCCGGCTGCGGCGCAGGCCGCCCCTCGCGGTGTTCTGCGACTTCGACGGCACGTTCGCGGTGCAGGACGTGGGCTCCACCCTGGCGCGTCGCTACGCCGCCGATCGACGGCCGGCGCTCTGGGCCCGCCTTCAGCGCGGCGAGCTCACCGCCTGGGAGTACAACCTGGAGCTCCTCGACCGGCTGCCGGTCCCCGAGCACGAGCTCGAGGCGTTCCTCCTCACCGTGGAGCTCGACCCCGGTGCGCGCCGTCTGGTCGCCTTCTGCGAGGAGCGCGGCATCCCGTTCCGCATCCTCTCGGACGGCTTCGACCGGAACCTGGAGCGCCTGCAGGAGATCCACGGCGTGCACTTCGCCTACGACGCGAACCGCCTGCGCTACGAGGCCGGGCGCTGGCGCATCGAGGCGGTGCAGCCCGATCCGAGCTGCCACTGCGGTACGGGAAATTGCAAGGCCCGACGCATTCGAGTGTATCGTGAGCAGCACCCAGGCGTGCGTGTGGTGCACATCGGGAACGGCCGGGTCTCGGACCTCTGTGGCGCCGAGGCGGCCGACCTGGCCTTCGCCAAGGGCTCGCTGGCCCAGGCGCTCGCCGAGCGGGGCCGTCCCTACGAGCGCTTCGAGACGCTGAACGACGTGGTGACCCACCTGGAAGCCCTGATGCCCGGCGGCGAGCCGGCGAGATGAGGGGCGCGCGGGCAGCCGCGGGCGCGACGACCGGCACCGACCGCACGCGATGAGCGCCCCGGGCCCTCGCCGCGTGCTGGTGCTGGGCGGCGGCCTGGCGGGGCTCGCGGCCGCCTGGCGGCTCGCCCGGGCGGGGCTCGCGGTGGAGGTCCTGGAGCGCGAGGCCGCCGTGGGCGGGCGCGCCGCGCCCGCGACGCTCGACGGTGTCGAGGTCGATCCGGCCGCCCACCGCGTCTCCACGGGCGACCGCACGCTGCGCCGCCTCCTCGCCGAGCTCGGTCGCGAGCGCGAGCTGGTCGCGCTCTCGGGCGAGGAGTGCCTCCAGCTCCAGCGTGGGCGTCTGGTGCCGGCGCCGCCGGCGGATCCTCTCCAGGTGGCGCGGCTTCCCGGCGTGCGCCGGCTCCACGCGCTCCGGCTCTTCCGTCTCGCGCGGCTGCTGCGACAGCACGCCTCGCGGCTCGACCCGGGCGTGCCGGAGAGGGGCGTGCGGCTCGACGACCGGTCCGTCGGCGACTTCGCGCGGCTCTACTTCGGGGAGAGCGTGCTCGACGGCTGGATCGCGCCGGCCCTGGCCGCGGAGGCGCTGGTCGAGCCCGAGGAGACGAGCCGGCTGCTCTTCCTGCTGCGACACGCCGCTCGGGCGGACGCCTCGCCGGCGCGCCTCGCGGGCGGGCCGGGAGCGTTGGTGCGCGCCCTCGGCGAGCGGCTCGGCCTGCGTCCGCGCGCCGAGGCGCTGGCCGTGGAGGCCGCGAGCGAGGGGCGCCTCCGGGTGCGGCTGCGCGGGGGCGGCGAGCCACACGAGGCGCACGCGCTCGTGCTGGCGCTCCCGGCCCGGGACGCTGCGCGTCTCGCCACGTCGCTGCTGGTCGGCGCGGAGCGGGACTTCTTCGCCGGCGCGCGCGAGGCTGCGGCGCTCACGCTGGTGGCGCGGCTCGAGGGAGCGCGCCTTTCGCGCAGCCGACATGTGGTGGTGTCGAGCGGAGAGGGACTGCCTCTGGTCTCGCTGGCGCTCGAGGTGCCGGAGTCCGCCGGGGGCCCGGCCGCGGGGCCGGCGCTGGCGGTGCTGCGGGCCGGGGACGGCTTCGCGCGCTCCCACGCCGGTGCGCCCGACGAGGCCGTGGCCAAGGAGCTCCTGCGCGGTCTCTCCCGCCTCCAGCCGGACGCGCTCCCCGGCGCCACCCGCGTCTTCCGCTGGGAGGCGGCGCTGCCCCGCTTCGACGTCGGCCGCTACCGCGCGCTGGAGCGCTTCCAGCGCGTGCAGCGCGATCGACGGGCGGCGGGCCGCCGGCTCTACTTCGCAGGGGACTGGCTGGTGGATCCCTCGATCGAGGGAGCGCTCCGCGCGGGCGAGCGCGCCGCGGCGGCGGTGCTCGAGGACCTCGCGGCGGCGCGCTGAACGCGCCGCGCCACGGGCCGCGGCTACGCGAGCCGCGCGACGGTGAGCCCGTCGCCACCGGCCTCGGCCGGGCCGGGCTCGAACCCGCTCACGAAGGAACACTCGCGAAGGTGACGCCGTATCGCGTCGCGCAGCGCGCCGCTTCCGAGACCGTGCACGAAGGTCACCTGCGTGCGGCCGGCGCCGAGGGCGCGATCCAGTAGCTCGTCCACACGCCGCAGCGCCTCCTCCACCCGCAGGCCGCGCAGATCGCAGCGTTCGAGCTCCGCCGCCGGTGCTGCCGCCGGCTCGAGCGAGATCCTCGCGGCGGGCCGCGGCGCGGACGGCCGCGGCTCGGCGGCCGCCAGACGCTCGGCGGGCAGCACCAGCCGGGCCCCTCCCACCTGGAGCTCGACCCGTCCGCGGCGGTCCGGGAGCGAGAGCACGAGCCCGGTGGAGCCGCCACGCACCCGGACGGGATCGCCGGGTCGCACGTGCCTCCAGTCCACCGGCGGGAGCGGCTCCTCGGGCACGGCGGGAACCAGCGCGGCCACCGCTGTCTTCGCCTCCTGCTCCAGCGCCTCCAGCCGCATCCTCGCCTGGGCGGCGTCGCGTGCCGTGCCGCGTCGCTGGAGCTCGCGGATCACGCCCGACACCTCTTCGTGTGCATCGCGGAAGGAGCGCTCGAGATCGTCCCGCATCGTGCGGAAGAGCTTGTCGCGGCGGGCCTGGAGCTCCAGGAGCTTCGCCCGGTACTCCTCGCGCGCGGACTCCGATTCCGCGCGCAGCCGCTCGGCCTCGCGCCGCTCGGTGTCCAGGGCTGCGCGGCTCGACGAGAGCTCGGCGAGCAGCCGGTCCAGGCGGCGGTCCTCGCGTTCGAGCAGGGCGTTGGCCCGGGCGAGCACGTCGCTCCGCAGGCCCATCCGCGCCGCCACCGCCGCCGCCGAGGAGCCCCCGGCCACGCCGAGTCGCAGGCGGTAGGTGGGTGCCAGGGTCTCGGGATCGAACTCGACGCAGGCGTTGGCGAAGCGCGGATCGACCGCCGCCATCTCCTTCAAGAGGTTGAAGTGGGTCGTCGCCACCACGCGGGCCCCCGCCTCGGCCAGCGTCTCCAGCACCGCCTGCCCCAGCGCGGCGCCCTCGCCGGGATCGGTGCCCGCGCCGATCTCGTCCACCACGACCAGCGTGCGGTCGGTCGCGCACTCCACGATGCGCGCGAGGTTCGCCATGTGGGCGGAGAAGGTGGAGAGGCTCTCCCGCAGGTCCTGCTCGTCGCCGATGTCAACCAGCAGCGCCTCCACGAGATCGACCCGAGCGCCGGGCGACGCGCAGACGTGGAGGCCGGCGCGCACCGAGAGCGCCGCCAGCGCGAGGGCCTTCATCGCCACGGTCTTCCCGCCGGCATTCGGGCCCGAGAGCACGAGCGCCCGGAAGCTCTCGCCGAGGCGCAGATCGTTCGGGACCACGCTCTCGGGCGGGAGCAGGGGATGGCGAAGCTGGGGCAGCCACCACACGCCGTCGAGCTCGACCCGCGGCTCCACGCCGGCCGTCTCGTGCGAGAGGTGCCCGCGAGCGCAGGCGAGGTCGATCTCGGCCAGCGCATCGAGGCTGGCCTCGATCCGTGGCAGCGCGCTGGCGGCGCGGGTCGAGAGCTCGCGCAGCACGCGTGCGGTCTCGCGCTCGACCTCGAGCTCCGCCTGCTTCATGCGGTTGTTGAGATCCACCACGGCATCGGGCTCGACGAAGAGCGTGGTGCCCGAGGCCGAGGCGTCGTGCACGATGCCGTGAACGCGTCCGCGCGCATCCGCGCGCACCGGGAGCACGTAGCGGTCGTTGCGCATCGTGACGAAGCGGTCCGAGAGACAGTCCGCGATCGCCGGCTCGTGCAGGAGCTCCGAGAGCCGGCGCTGCAGCTCGCCGGCGAGGCGGCGCGAATCCGCCCGTGCCGCAGCGAGTACCGGAGAGGCGCCGTCCCGCACCGCGCCTTCGGCGTCGAGCGCCGCGCACACGTCGTCCTCGAGCTCGCGGTGATCGCCGAGGCGCGCGGCCAGCGCCGCGAGGCGCGGGCACGCCTCCGCGCGCCGCGTGAGATGGCGCCCGGTCGCGTGCACCACGCCGAGCGTCGCCGCCAGGTCCAGGAGCTCGGTCGCGCCGAGCGCCCCACCCCGGGCGAGCCGGCGCAGCGCGGGCTCGAGATCGCTCGCGCCGCCGAGCGGCGGCACCTCCCCCGCCTCGAGGAGCGCGCGCGCCTCGCTCGTCTCCGCCAGCCGCGCGCGCGCCGACTCGAGATCGGCCTGGAACAGGCCGCCCGGATCGACGCTCGCGTCGTCGTCTCCCGGTGGTGCGCAGCGCGCGCGACCACGCGGCGTCGCGGCGTGGTCGCGCAGCCGCTCCACGAGCTGCGGCCACTCGAGCCGCTGCAGAGCCTTTGCGCTCACGCGGAAGGACATGGGCGGAGTGTAGCCGCGCGCGGGTCGGTTCAGGCCGCGTCGCGGCCGGCCGAAACGGAGACGACGGAGGTCCCGATGTCCGAGGACGAGGTCCTCACCGAGCGCATCCTCGACTCCACCCGGGAGCTCGACCGCTTCAGTCTCGACGAGCTCCTGGAGGCGATCCACGCCGAGGATCGTCGCGCGCTGGAGGCGGTGGGGAAGGTCCTGCCCGAGGTGGCGCTGGCTGTCGACGCGCTGGTGCTCGCGCTCCAGGGGGGCGGGCGCTGGTTCAACGTGGGGGCCGGCACGAGCGGGCGCATGGGGGCCCTCGACGCGGCCGAGATCCCGCCGACCTTCGGCATGCCGCCCGAGCGCGTGCAGGCGGTGATGGCGGGTGGTCCCGCTGCGCTCTGGCGCGCGGTGGAGGGGGCGGAGGACGACGCAGCCGCCGCGCGCGCGGAGCTGCGCCGCCGCGGGCTCGCGCCCGGCGACGCGGTGGTGGCCCTCTCGGCCAGCGGACGCACCCCCTTCGCCCTGGCGGCGCTCGAGGAGGCATCCGACACCGGAGCGCGTCGGATCGCGATCTGCTGCGACCCCCGCTCGCCGCTGGCGCGCGCGGCCGAGATCGCGATCGTGCCGCTGGTCGGTCCCGAGGTGATCGCCGGCTCCACCCGCATGAAGGGCGGGATGGCCCAGAAAGTGGTGCTCCACATGCTGTCGACCGCCGTGATGGTGCGGCTCGGGCGGGTGGAGGGGAACCTGATGACGAACCTCCTGCCGTCGTCGCGCAAGCTCGAGCGACGCGCGCTGCGCATCGTGATGTCCCTCGCGGGCGTCGACGAGGCGCGCGCGCGGGAACTCCTGCGCGAGGCCCGCGGCAGCATCCAGGATGCGGTGTCTCGCGCCCGGGGCGATTCGCCGCCGCGTTGAGATCCACTCGCCCCGCCCGGCCACCTGCCGGGCGTCAGAGCGCGCGCAGGCCGGTGATGTGCTCGCCCAGGATCAGCGTATGGATGTCGTGGGTTCCCTCGTAGGTGCGCACGGTCTCCAGGTTCACCATGTGTCGCATCGACGCGTAGTCGTCGACGATCCCGTTGGCGCCCAGGAGATCGCGCGCCTCGCGCGCGATGCGGAGCGCCACATCCACGTTGTTCATCTTTGCCATCGACACCATGGCGTGATGGAGACGCCCCTCGTCCTTCAGGCGCCCCACCCGGAGCGCCAGGAGCTGCGCCTTGGTGATCTCGGTCAGCATGAAGACCAGGCGCTGCTGCGCGATCTGCTTGGAAGCGAGGGGCCCTCCGGCCACCACGCGCTCTCCGGCGTAGCGCAGCGCCTCGTCGTAGCACGCCATGGCGGCGCCGATGGCGCCCCAGGCGATCCCGTAGCGCGCCTGCGTCAGGCACGCGAGCGGCGCCTTCAGCCCCTCGGCGCCGGCGAGCCGGCTCTCCTCCGGCAGCTCCACGTCGTGCAGGAAGAGCTCGGAGGTCACCGAGGCCCGCAGCGAGAACTTGCCCTTGATGTCGCGGGCCTCGAAGCCCGGAGTTCCCTTCTCCACCAGGAAGCCGCGGATCCCCTCCTCGGTGCGCGCCCACACCACGGCGACGTCGGCGAGGGTGCCGTTCGTGATCCAGCGCTTGGTTCCGTTCAGCAGCCAGCGCGAGCCGCGCCGCTCCGCCTTGGTGCGCATCCCGCTGGCGTGACTCCCGAAGTCCGGCTCCGTCAGCCCGAAGCAGCCGATGGCGCGGCCCGCCGCCAGCGCCGGCAGCCAGCGCTCCTTCTGGGCCGGCGAGCCGAAGCTGTAGATCGGATACATCACGAGCCCGCCCTGCACCGAGGCGAAGGAGCGCAGGCCGGAGTCCCCGCGCTCGAGCTCCTGCATCACCAGGCCGTAGGCCACGTTGCTCATGCCTGCGCAGCCGTAGCCGTGGAGGTTCGCGCCGAAGAGACCGAGCTCCGCCATGCGCGGCACGAGCTGCATCGGGAACGAGCCATCCTGTCGCACGTGCTGCTGGATCAGCGGCAGGAACGCCTTGCCCACGAAGTCGCGCACGGTGTCGCGCGCGAGCTTCTCCTCCTCGGCCAGCAGGTCGTCGAGGTGCAGGAAGTCGGGAGCGTGGAAGTCGGCCATCGGGAGCCTCCGGTGCCGGGAAGCGGCGGGATTCTAGCCGCGCCGGGGGCTGCGCCGCCGGGCCGCGCCCGCCGCTCGGCTTCGCCTCGCCGTGCGCCTCGCTTGCGCTAGAAGCGGACGAGCGCGCTCGCCCAGGTGAAGCCCGAGCCGAACGCGGTCATCGCCACCAGCGTACCCGGCGTGAGCCGGCCTTCCTGCCGCGCCTCGGCGAGCAGCATCGGGATCGACGCCGCCGAGCAGTTGCCGTAGCGCTGGATGTTGTTCAGGCACTTCTCCGCCGGAATCCCCAGGCCCTGGGCCACGAACTCGTTGATGCGCAGGTTCGCCTGGTGGAACAGGAAGAGATCCACGTCCTCGAGCTTCAGGCTCGCCGCCGAGAGCGCCTCCTGCAGCACCTCGGGCATCCGCGTCACGGCGTGCTTGAACACAAACTTCCCCTCCATCCTGGGGAAGACGCGGCCGTCGTCGATCATCTCGTGGGTGATGCGGGCGGGTCGGTGCGCCGAGGACGGCGCCTCGATCCAGAGCTTTCGCGCGTAGCGGCCCTCGGCGTGCATGCGCACCTCGAGGATCCCGGCGGGGTCGTCGTCGCGGCCCGCCTCCAGCACCACCGCGCCCGCGCCGTCGCCGAAGAGCACCGCCACGTCGCGCCCGCGGGTGGCGAGCTCGATCCCGGTGGAGTGCACCTCTGCCCCCACCACCAGCACGCGGTCGAAGCGCTCGGCGCGCACCAGCGCGTCGGCCATGCCGAGGGCGTAGAGGAACCCGCTGCACTGCGCGCGCAGGTCCATGCACGGGATCTCGCCGAACGGGAGGCGTTCGTGCAGGAAGAATGCGGTGCCGGGGAAGTCGTGCTGCGGCGAGAGCGTCGCCAGCAGGATGCAGTCCACGTCGCGCGGCTCGAGCCCCGCCGCGCCGAGGGCGAGCTCGGCCGCCTTCTGCGCCAGGTCGGCCGGCGTCTCGCCGTCCGAGACGTAGCGGCGCTCCACGATTCCGCTGCGCTGGCGGATCCACTCGTCGCTCGTGTCCATCCGCTTCGCCAGATCGTGGTTGGTGACCACCTGCTCGGGAACGTGCATCCCGACCCCGACGATCTTCGCGCGCTGCCTCATGCCCGTCCCCCCTCCGCCGCCAACGCCACCAGACCGAAGCGCGCCGGCGCAGCGCCGTCCGCCTCCCAGAGCAGCCGCGCGGCCCGTTCGATCAGCTCGTGGAGCCCCGCGCCGTGGATTGCGGAGACCGCCACTGCACCGTGTCGCCGGGCGAGGGCCTCGCCGGCGCCGGAAGCGAGCCGGTCGATCTGGTTGAAGACCAGGAGCTCCGGCGTCTCCCCGAGCCCGATCTCGTCCAGCACGCGCCGCACGGCGGCGAGCCGTCGCTCCAGGTCCGGCGCCGACGCGTCCACCACGTGGAGGAAGAGGTCGGCCTCCGCCAGCTCCTCCAGCGTGGCGCGGAACGCGGCCACCAGCTCCGGCGGGAGGTCGCGGATGAAGCCCACGGTGTCGGTGACGACGACCTCGCGCTCGCGCGGGAAGCGCAGCCGCCGCGAGGTCGGATCGAGGGTCGCGAACATCTTGTCCTCGACCAGCACCTCGCTGCGGGTGAGGGCGCGCAGCAGCGTGCTCTTGCCGGCGTTGGTGTACCCGACGATCGAGAGCACCGGAAGCCCGAGCCGCGAGCGCCGCCGGCGCCGGCCCTCGCGCTCACGGCGCAGGCCCTCGAGCTCCCGCTCCAGCCGCGCGATGCGATCGCGCACGCGCCGGCGATCCACCTCGAGCTTCTGCTCGCCCGGACCGCGCCCGCCGATCCCGGCGCCGAGGCGCGAGAGCCCCGCATCCTGCTGCGCGAGGCGCGGCAGGCGGTAGCGCAGCTGCGCGAGCTCCACCTGCAGCTTGCCGTCCCGCGAGGTCGCGCGCTGGGCGAAGATGTCGAGGATGAGCTGCGTGCGGTCGATCACGCGCAGGTCCATCCGCTCGCCCAGGTTGCGCGCCTGGGTGGGCGTCAGGTTCTGGTCGAAGATCACGAGATCCACGTCCTGCTGGAAGGCGCGGATCACCAGGTCCTGGAGCTTGCCCTCGCCGATCGCGTAACGCGGATCCACCTGGGGGCGGTGCTGCGACACCACATCCACCACCTCGACGCCGGCCGCGCGCGCGAGCTCGCGCAGCTCGGCCAGCGACGCCTCGGCGTCCTCGGGCCGACGCCCGCCGGTGACGGAGACCAGGATCCCGCGCTCGCCGGCGCCCACCGCGCGGGTGCGCGACGTGCGGGCGAGCTCGTCCTCGCGCGAACGGATCCAGGCCTGGAAGTCGAGCTCGACGCGCGAGGGCACCACCGGCTCCAGGTGCTCCACGGTCGCGCCGGCGTCGTTCGCCGGCCGCAGCGCGGCCACGTAGACCAGGCCGGGGAGGCCGTCGGGCCGGGTGGAGACGGCCACCATCGCGTCGAGGCGCAGCAGCGCCAGGTCGGTCACGTCGTCCCGCGAGAGGGGCTCGTCACCGAGGTGCGTGTGGATGCAGCGCAAGCCGCGCAGCCGGCCCGGCCCGGCGCGCACGCGGCCCCAGTCCGGGAGCTCGATGGTGCGGGCGTCGCCCACCATCACGTGCGTCACCGCGCCGCGCCGGTCCACCAGCACGCCCACCTGCCGGCCGGTCTCGTGGGTGAGCCCGGTCAGCTCGCGGGCGAGCTCCTGGGTGAGGAGGCGATCGGGCGGGAGGTGGCGCCGGAACAGACGCTCGAGTGATCGGACCTGGCTGGCTCGGAGGCCCTGGGTGTTCCCAAAGACTTGGATCGTGGCACTCCTTCGGTGAGATCCGGCTCCGGCCGGATGCTAAGGGGGGCGGGGGGGCCGGGCAAGCGACCGAGGGGAGTGCCCCCCGGGATCCCCGCCGGAGCTTCGCAGGAGCAGGCCGGGGAGGTACCCTCCAGTGCTCTCACGGCGCCCCCCGGGCGCCGATCAGGATTCTCGGGGAGGTCCATCCGATCATGGCCGCCAGCGCTCGCGAGCTCGCCGTCCTGATCCTCGCCGCCGGGAAGGGTACCCGGATGAAGTCGGCGCGGGTGAAGGTGCTGCACGAGCTGGCGGGCCGGCCGATGCTGCACTTCCCGCTGGCCGCAGCCGAGGCGCTGGCGCCGGCCCGCCTGGTGGTGGTGATCGGGCGCGACGCGGAGCAGGTGGAGGAGCGCTTCCGGGGAAGAGCCCGTTTCGTGCTCCAGAGCGAGCTTCGGGGCACCGGCCACGCCGTGCTCCAGGCCCGCGACGCGCTCGAAGGCTTCCGGGGCGACGTCCTGATCCTCTATGGCGATACGCCCCTCCTGCGCGCGGAGACTTTGCGCAGGCTCCAGGAGGCACGACCTGCGACCGGGGCGGACCTGGTCCTCCTCTCGGCGCTGCTGCCGCTACCCGGCCGGGTGGTGCGGGGGCCGGACGGCCGGGTCGAGCGGGTCGTCGAGGTCAGCGACGCCACGCCCGCCGAGCGGGAGATCCCCGAGGGAAACACCGGAACCTATCTCGTGGACTCGGAGCTCCTCTGGAAGGCCCTGGCCCAGGTCGACGACCGCAACCGCCAGGGCGAGATCTACCTGACGGACATCGTGGCCCGGACGACCGCCGAAGGGCGGCGGGTGGAGGCTCTGCGCCTCGACGATCCCGAGGAGTCCCTGGGGGTGAACACCCGCGCCGAGCTGGCCCGGGCGGCCGCCGTGATCCGGCGGCGCAAGAACGAGGCCTTGATGGACGCGGGCGTCACGCTGGTCGACCCCTCGGCCACCTACCTCGACGTGGACGTCGAGGTGGGCCCGGACACGGTGATCGAGCCGGGCTGCGTGGTGACCGGCCCCAGCCGGATCGGCGCCCGCGTCCAGCTCAAGGCGCACACCGTGATCGAGTCGAGCGAGGTCGCGGACGATGTCGTGATCGGCCCCCTGGCGCACCTGCGCCCGGGCTGCCGCATCGGTCCCGGCGTGCGGATCGGCAACTTCGTCGAGGTGAAGAACAGCGTGCTGGGCGCCGGCGTGAAGGCCGACCACCTGTCCTACATCGGTGACGCCGACGTGGGCGAGAAGGCGAGCTTCGGCTGCGGCTCCATCACGGTGAACTACGACTGGGACGCGAAGCACCGCACCACGGTCGGCCCCGGCGCGACCATCGGCTGCAACGCCAACCTGGTGGCCCCGATCGCGATCGGTCGCGACGCCGCGGTGGCCGCCGGCTCCACGCTGACCCACGACGTTCCCGACGAGGCGCTCGGCGTGGCGCGTACCTCGCAGCGCAACGTCGAGGGCTGGCGCCGCCGCCGCCCGCGGAAGGGCAAGCACAGCTAGATCGTCGGAGGAGTGGCCCCATGTGCGGAATCGTCGGCTACATCGGGCGCGAGCATCGCGCGATCGACGTGATCCTGGATGGGCTGCGCCGGCTCGAATACCGGGGCTACGACTCGGCGGGCGTCGCCGTGTTCGACCAGGGCCGGATCCAGATCCGCCGCGCCGTGGGCAAGCTCGCGAACCTGGAGGGCCTGCTGCGCGACCGTCCGCTCCCGGGGCGGGTGGGCGTCGGACACACGCGCTGGGCCACCCACGGCAAGCCCTCCGAGCGCAACGCGCATCCCCACAAGGCCGGCTCGGTGGTGGTGGTGCACAACGGGATCATGGAGAACTACCGCGAGCTGCGGGCCGAGCTCGAGGCCAGCGGACACGTGATCGCCTCCGACACCGACACCGAGCTGATCGCGCACCTGGTGGACGACCTGCTGCGAGCCGGTCGCGACCTGCCGACGGCGGTGCGCGAGGCCTGCTCGCGGGTGGTCGGCTCGTACGCCTTCGGCGTGCTCTCGGAGCAGGATCCGAGCTGCATCGTGGCGGCCAAGCAGGGCGGCAGCCCGATCGTGATCGGCCTCGGCGAGAAGCAGACCTTCCTCGCCAGCGACATCCCGGCCATCCTCCCCTACACGCGCCAGATGCTGTTCCTGGAGGACGGCGAGTTCGCCGTGCTGACCGAGGACGGCGCACGGATCCTGGACGCCGCGGGCCGGACCCTGGAGCGCGCGCCGCGGGCCATCCAGTGGGATCCGGTCTCGGCGGAGAAGGGCGGCTACGACCGCTTCATGCAGAAGGAGATCTTCGAGCAGCCGCGCGCCATCACCGACACGATCGGCACCCGCGTGCTGGAGGAGGCCAGCGACCTCGACCTGAACGGCGTCGACCTCTCGCCCGAACGCGTGTCCCGCATCCAGCGCGCGTACCTCGTGGCCTGTGGCACCGCCTGGCACGCCTGCTGCGTCGGCAAGTACCTGCTCGAGCAGATCGCGGGCATCCCGGTCGACGTGGACCTGGCGAGCGAGTTCCGCTACCGGGGCCCGATCCTCGACGAGCGCTGCCTGGTGGTGCCGGTCTCTCAGTCGGGGGAGACCGCCGACACCCTGGCGGCGCTGCGCGAGGGCAAGCGCAAGGGCGCCCGCGTGATCGCGATCTGCAACGTGCGCGACGCGACGATCGCGCGCGAGAGCCACGACGTGCTCTACACCCACGCGGGGCCCGAGATCGGCGTGGCCTCCACCAAGGCCTTCACGACACAGCTCGTCGCCTTCTACATGCTGGCGCTCAAGCTCGGCCTGGTGCGCGGGCGCGTCTCGCGCGAGGAGGCGCGGGAACGCCTGGCCGAGCTGATGCGGCTGCCGCGCCTGGTGGAGCGCACGCTCCAGCTCGACGCGCACGTGCGCGAGATCGCCCAGCGCTACCTCCACGCCCGCGACTTCCTGTACCTGGGCCGCGGGATCATGGTGCCGATCGCGCTGGAAGGCGCACTCAAGCTGAAGGAGATCTCCTACATCCACGCCGAGGGCTACGCAGCCGGCGAGATGAAGCACGGGCCGATCGCACTGATCGACGAGAACATGCCCGTGGTGGTGATCGCGACGCGGAGCCCGGTCTACGACAAGATCGTCTCGAACCTGGAGCAGGTGCGCGCGCGCGACGGCAAGGTGATCGCGGTCGCGACCGAGGGCGACCGCGAGATCGCGGAGAAGTGCGACGAGGTGATCTACGTGCCGGACCTGGGCCCGTACCTGACGGCGGTGCTCGCCACGGTTCCCCTCCAGCTCCTGGCCTACCACGTGGCGGTGCTGAAGGGCACGGACGTGGACCAGCCGCGGAACCTGGCCAAGAGCGTGACGGTGGAGTAGCCGGGCCGGGGGCGCCGCGGCCGCGGTCGGGGTGCGCTCCGGGCCCCGCCAGGCCGCTCCGCCGGGCTATAATCGCCGGGCCCTTCCGGAGTCGGGTGTGCCGTGGCCACAGGGGAGATCGTTGCCGGTGCCGTTCGACCCGCCGCGTGGCAGGCGTGGTCGCGCCAGCGCTACATCGTGTCCCCGCTCTTCGACTGGGTCTTCTTCATCGGAAGCCCCCTGCTCGCGGTCGCGCTGATCCACGTCGCGAAGTTCTGGTTCACCGAGGCGGCGATCTCGGGTGTCGTCCTCACCTTCATGGCGATCGGCCATCACGTGCCGACCTTCTTGCGGGCCTACGCAGATCCCGACGAGTTCGCGCGCAACCGCTACCGGCTGGTGGTGGTTCCGATCCTGGTGGTGGGGGTGATGGCGCTCCTCGCCGCGCGCAGCTCCCAGCTGCTGCAGCTCATCTTCGTCTGGGACCAGTATCATTTCGTACGCCAGCACTACGGCTTCATGCGCATCTACGACGCCAAGAACGGCGTGGTCGCGCGCAGCGGGCCGAATCTCGACCTCTGGCTCTGCTTCTCGCTCTTCGTCTACATCATCGCCAAGGGCGATCTCTACAACTACATCTACGCCTACAGCCTGTTCGATGCCGGCCTCGTGCCGCCGGCCTGGCTGGGGACGCTGCTGTACCAGGTGGCCGCCGTGGTGGCGGTGGCGGTGGTGGTGCTCTTCGTGCTGGACCTGGTGCGACGAGCACGCGAGGGCCAGCCGATCTCCCCGCTCAAGATCGCGATCACGCTCACCACCTACGGCGTCTGGTACTATGCCTACGTCGTCTACAGCAATCCGTTCCTGAGCTACGCGATCTCGAGCTTCTTCCACTGCTTCCAGTACGACGCGCTGGCCTGGCACTACAACCGCCGCAAGGCGGCGTCGCTGCAGGAGCAGCCGGGTGCGGGCGTGTTCCGCTTCGTGCACGCCGCCCGGCACGTCTGGGCCTACGTGCTGGCGATCTTCGCCTACGGTCTCTTCTCCTCGGTCTTCGGCGCCGTCGCGCCGGCGGTGGTCTTCGTGATCAACCGGACCACCGGCGTCCTCCACTACTACTACGATTCCTTCATCTGGCAGGTGCGGAGCGCCGACTTCCGGAAGAACCTGGGATGAGCACGCGCCGTTGGTGGCGCGACCGCCTGCTCCCGGTGCTCGGCTTCCCCGGCGTGCTGCTGCTCGGCTTCCTGCTGGAGCAGCGGCTGCTGGTGCCGCGGGTGGCGAGCCGCGCTCCGCGGGAGAACGTGGCCTTCTGGGCCGTGGAGGCGGCGCGGCACCCGGGCTTCGCGCCGGTGCAGGTCCGCCTCGCGCTCGCGCAGCGGCGGGCGGGAAACCTGGTCGGAGCCCGGCAGGCCTTCGAGCGCGCGCTCGCCGCCGATTCCCACGCCGAGGACGCGGCCATCGGCCTGAACGGGACGCTGCGCGACTCCGGGGACCTGCGCGGTGCGGTGGCTCAGATGGAGGAGTTCCTGCACGAGAATCCCAGCTGCCTGGTGTGTCGCCAGAACCTGGCCTCCGACTATCTGACTCTCGGACGTGTCGCGGACGCCCGGCGCGAGGTCGACGTCGTGCTGAACAGCGGCACGCCGCCGGTGTCCCCGGTCTACGGCAACGTGGACCTGCGCGGGAGCGCGCTGCTCCTGGCCGGCCGGATCTATGCCGCAGCGGGCGAGCGCGAACGCGCGATCGAGCTGCTGGAGCAGGGCCTCGCCCGTCGGCCCGACGACGGTCCCGCGCAAGCGGAGCTCGCGCGGCTGCGTCGTGGCGAGAGCGGGGAGGCCGGGGGTCCCTGAGCGCCGCGCGCGCCAGCGACGGTTGAGGCGGCGGCCGGGGTCGCGTAGCCTCCCGCCACCTCCCCGAAACGGGTTCCGATCCACCTCCGCAGGAGAAGCCCCGCGTGGCCGCCGATGCTCGCTTCGAGGATCTCCTCGCCGGGCTGGACCCCGAGCAGCGCCGCGCCGTCGAGACCACCGAGGGGCCCGTCCTCGTGCTGGCGGGAGCCGGCAGCGGGAAGACCCGCGTGCTGGTGCACCGGCTGGCGTACCTGGTGGGCGCCTGCGGCATCCCGCCGGAGGGATTGCTGGCGGTCACCTTCACCAACAAGGCCGCGGGCGAGATGCGCGAGCGGGTGGAGAAGCTGCTCGGTCCCTCGGCGGAGGGGCTCTGGGTCACCACCTTCCACTCGGCGTGCGTGCGGATCCTGCGGCGCGAGATCGGGCATCTCGGCTGGTCGCGCGGATTCGCGATCTACGACGAGGCCGACTCCCTCGCCAGCGTGAAGGAGGCGCTGCGCCGGCTCGATCTCGACCCCCGGATCCACGAGCCACGACGCCTGCGCTGGCGGATCGACCAGTGGAAGAACGCCGGTTGCCTTCCGGCCGGGGCCGCCGCGGACGCGCGCGATCGCGAGGGCGAGCTCGCGGCCGGCGTCTACGGCGCCTACCAGCGGCTGCTCGCCGAGTCCAACGCGCTCGACTTCGGCGACCTGATCCTCCAGACCGTGGAGCTCTTCGAGCGCTTCCCGGAGGTCCTCGCCCATTACCGGCGGCGCTGGCAGTACCTGCTGGTGGACGAATACCAGGACACGAACCGCGTGCAGTACCGGCTGGTGAGCCAGCTCGCCGGCGAGCATCGCAACCTGTGCGTGGTCGGCGATCCCGACCAGTCGATCTACGCCTGGCGCGGGGCGGACCTGCGCAACATCCTCGACTTCGAGCGCGACTACCCCGATGCGAAGGTGGTGAAGCTCGAGCGCAACTACCGCTCCACCCAGCCCATCCTGGACGGCGCCAGCGCCGTCGTGTCGAACAACCGCGCCCGCAAGGAGAAGCGGATGTTCACCGACCGGGCGGAGGGAGAGGCGATCCGCCTCTACGAGGCGCTGGACGAGCGCGACGAAGCGCAGTTCGTGGTGCGATCCATTCTGCAGGCGGTGCGCGGCGAGGGCCGGAGCTACGGCGAGTGCGCGGTCTTCTACCGCACCAACGCCCAGTCGCGGCCCCTGGAAGAGGAGCTCCTCAAGTACGACGTGCCGTACGTCGTGATCGGCGGCGTTCGCTTCTACGAGCGCGCCGAGGTGAAGGACGCGCTCGCGTGGCTGCGGCTCGTCGTGAACCCGGCCGACGGGATGGCGCTGCGCCGTGCGCTCGCGAGCCCGCCCCGGGGCATCGGCAAGGCGACGCTCGAGCGCGCCGAGCAGCTCGCCGGAGCCCGCGGCACGACGCTGCTCGACGCGCTGCGCGGGCTGGCCGGGGAGGGCGGGCGCGGGGCGGCGAAGCTCGGAGCCTTCCTCGGGCTCGTGGACGAGCTCGCCGCGGAGGTGCGTGGCCTCCTCCCGGCGGATGCGCTGGCGCGCATCCTCGATCGGAGCGGGCTCCTCGCCCACCTGGAGCGCGAGGCCACGCCCGAGGCGGAGGCGCGCCTCGAGAACCTGCGCGAGCTCCTGGCGGGCGCCGAGGACTTCGGCAGCAGCAACGCCGGCGTCGTCGGCGACGATCGCTCCGCGCTCGAGCTCTTCCTGGATCAGGTGGCGCTGGTCTCGGATCTCGACGCCTGGGAGCGACGGGCCGAGCGGGTCTCGCTCATGACCGTCCACTCGGCCAAGGGTCTCGAGTTCCCGCTGGTCTTCGTGGTCGGGCTCGAGGAGGGCGTCTTCCCCCACGCGGCGGCGTCCCACGACGCGGCGGGCATCGAGGAGGAGCGGCGCCTCTGCTACGTGGGGATGACGCGCGCCATGGAACGCCTGGTGCTGACCTGCGCCGCCGAGCGGCGGCGCTACGGCTCGCGCAGCTACGGCGTCCCCTCGCGCTTCCTGCGCGAGATCCCGCCGGAGGTCGTGGTGGGCTTCGTGCCGGGCGACGAGGACGGCCGGCCGGTGGCGCGGAGCCGCGAGAGCCGCTCGCTCGACTACGGCTTCTCGCAGGAGGAGGCCGCGGAGTCGTCGACGCTGCGGCCGGGCCTGCGCGTGCGGCATCCGATCTTCGGCGAAGGCACCGTGCTCGAGGCCCGGGGCCTCGGCGACGGACGCAAGCTCGAGATCCGCTTCGATCGCGTGGGCGTGAAGACCGTGCTGCTGCGCTTCGCGAACCTCGAGCCCGCATAGGAGCCGGATGTCCTCGCGCCTGGAGCAGCTCCTTCACGCGCGGCGCCTGGCCGGCCTACTCGAGGCGTCTGCGGGGCTCGGGCTCTTGCGCGCGGGGCTGCGCGCGGGCCTCTTCGAGGCGCTGCGGGAGCCCGTGACCGAGGGGGAGGTGGCGACACGGCTCGGCGTCGCACCCGATCTGCTCTCGGCCTGGCTGCGCGCGGCCGAGGCCCAGGGCTTCGTGCGGCGCCACGACGCGACGGTCGAGCTCGCGCCGTTCAGCCGCTGGCTGCTGGACACGCCGGAGGCGGCGGCCCTGCACGCGCTCCTGGATCAGGCCGCGCTCGGCTGGAGCCCTCGCTTCGAGGATCTGCCGCACCTCCTGAAGGGCGCGGAGCGCCCGCTCTACGGCGCCGCGGCCGAGGAGGGGCCGCGCATGGCCACCGCCTGGCGCTTCCTGGAGGAGCGCGCCGTGCGGGCCCTCGGCCGCATCCCCGGCGTGCGCAACGCACGGCGCGTCCTCGACGTGGGCTGCGGCTACGGGACGATGCTGGCGGCCTTCCTGAGCCGCTATCGGGACGCGCAGGGGGTGGGCGTCGAGCGCGATCTCTTCGTGGCCGAGGCGGCCCGACGGCAGCTCCGGGAGGCGGGCGTGGAGCGGCGGGGCGAGATCGTGGCCGGCGACTTCATGACCACCGACCTCCATCGCGGGAGCTTCGATCTGATCCTGGTCGACAACAGCCTGCACTATTTCGCGCCGGCGCAGCACGCCGCGCTCTTCCGCCGGGTCCTCGCTCACCTCTCGCCCGGCGGCGTGCTGGCACTCCAGACCGTCGTGGTGAGCGGCGACACCCTGGGGCGGATCCTCGGCGGGAGCTCGCTGGCGGCGAGCTTCGATCTCTACCTGCGCTGCCATCGCAATCTCTACGGTCTCCCCGATCTCGCGCGCTTGAGCGACGAGCTGCGCGACACGGGCTTCTCGTCCACCGGCGAGGTGGCGGTGCTCCCGGGCGGCACGTCGCGTTACGTGTGGGCGCGGACGGGATGAGCGCTCGGAGATCGAGGACGCCGGGCCGCCCGGCGGAAGTGCCGCGCTCCTCCCGACGGGAGTCGCGGTGCGGGCCGCGATGGCCGGATCCGCCGGATCCCGAGCCGTGGTGAGACTCAGGGGCGAGCGGTCGCCCGTGCGCTCTGCTGCGCCCGCAGCTCGCTCAGACGCCGCTCGAGGTTGGTCGCGAGATCGCTCCGTCCCTGCGCCCGGGCCAGCGGGAGCGCGCGGCGGGTCGTGGCCTCGGCGTCGTCGAGGCGCCCCGCCGCCCGCTGCGCCTCCGCCAGCGTGTCGAGGACTCGGGGATCCCGCCATCCGGTGAGCTGTGCCGCGTGGGCCGCCAGGCGGACCGCCTCGCCCGGATCCTCCCGCGTGAGCTCCGGGTGGGTGGCCAGGGCCCACGCCAGGTCGTTCAGCGCCTCGGTCCAGTCGGGTCGCATGCGCGCCGCTTCGCGCAGGTGCCGAACGCCTTCCTCCACGCGTCCCTCGCCGACCAGCGCCGCGCCGAGATGCGCCTCCACCACGGGATTCGGCCCGGTGACGCGCAGCGCGTGCTCGAAGAGGCTCTCGCTGTCACGCCAGACCCCGACCTGCGCCGCCGCGCCGAGCGCGAGCAGCGCGATCCAGGCGCCGGCGAGGGCCGGAAGCAGCCGGGGCGGGAGCCGCAGCCGCGCCCACAGCTCCGGCAGCCCCCAGATCGGAAGGAAGGAGAGGCCGACCAGCGGGAGGTAGGCGTAGCGATCCGCCATCGCCTGGGAGCCCACCTGCACGAGACCCAGCACCGGCACCAGCATGCCGACGAACCAGAGCCAGCCGACGGCGAGCCAGGGCCGCCGTCTCGCGGCTGCCAGCGCGGCGAACGTGACGGCGGCGAGCGCGAGCCCAGCCGCCGCGGCGCGCGCGAGCGGGATCCCCGCTTCGGGATGGGGATAGAAGACGGCGAGATCGGTCGGCCAGACGGCGTTTCGCACGTAGAGCAGCAGCGACACCAGGGCGTTCGCCAGGCGCGGCCCGAGGGGCAATCGATCGAGCGGCACCGTGGCCGAGGCGTCCGACTGGGCGAGGACCGTGGCCAGCGCGGTGGCGGCGGCCAGGGCGAAGATCGGGACCTTCTCCAGCAGCGCCGGGCGCCAGCCCAGCGTGCCGAAGCGCCCGGGCTCCGATCGCGTGCTTCCCGCTCCCGGGAGGCGCAGCCGGCCGAGCGGCCACACGTCCACCAGCAGCAAGACACAGGGAAGCGTCACCAGCATCGACTTCGCGGCCAGGCCGAGCGCGCAGACCGCCACGAGCGCGGCCAGCCGTCCCACGCCCGGTCGCGTCGCATAACGCGCGTGGGCCAGGAGGGCCAGGAAGAAGCACACGCCCGAGAGCACGTCCTTGCGCGAGGAGGCCCACGCAACGGCCTCCACGTGCAACGGATGCACCGCGAACACGGCGGCCGCTGCCGCGCTGCGCCAGAGGGCGCCCGTGGTGCGCACGAGGAACGCGAAGAGCAGGAGCGTGCTCGCGGCGTGCAGCGCCACGTTCAGCACGTGGCAGCCCGCGGGCGAGAGGCCATGCAGACGCTGGTCGAGCATCAGCGAGAGCCAGGTGACGGGCGTCCAGTTCCCGGCGTAGCCCGTGGTGAGGGCCCAGCGCAGGCCGGCGCCGCCGAAGCCGAGCCGCAGGCCCGGGTTCCCGACGATCACGAAGTCGTCGTCGAAGCCCACGAAGGGATGCCCCGCCACCGGGGCGTAGACCGCCGCGGTGAGGCCGACCAGCCCGAGGGCGATGGCGAGGCGGCGGCGCTCCATCCGTCCGGTCCTCCCCTCGCTGCTAGCGCACGCCCTGCGCGATCTGCTGCCGCAGGGCGTCGCGCCCGGTCGCGAGGGCGCCGTCCACCGGGAGCGAGTCCAGGAGCGCCATCGCCTCCCGGACCGTCGCGCCGGGCGCGAGACCCCCGCCGAGCGCGCCGCTCACCTCGGCGAGCGAGCTCAAGGCGATGGCGGGCTCGCCGGCGAGCGCCGCGGCGCGCGCTCGCTGGACCAGGTCGGCGGGGCTCCCGGATACCGGGATCAGACGATCCAGCAGCGCAATGGCCTCGCGCCCGCGCGCGGCATCGCCCGAGGCGAGCCGCCATTCGACACGGATTCGTGTCGATTCACCGAAGTAGGGGCTCTCCACCGGGATCGCCGCCAGCCGTGGATCGAGGGCGGCGAGCTGCGCCGCCCGGCCCTCCGCCTCGAGTCGCCAGGCGTCGACCACCGCCCGCTCGGGCCCGGTCACCGCCGCCGCCAGCGCCGCCGCGGCGGGATTGCCCTGGAGGAGCGCCGGCCGCCGCAGCCGCAGCAGTGCGAGGCGGGCCTCCCGCTGGCCGGGATCGCGTCGGAGCGCGTCGTCGAGGAGCGAGGCGCCGCCCGTCTCGCCCCCCGCCAGCGCGACGAGGCCGCGTGCGGTCTGCCGGACCGCACCCTCCGGCAGCGCCTCGGCGAGCTGCGCCGCCCGTCCGAGATTGCCGCGATCGAGGAGGCGGCGCAGGACCAGCAGCGGATCGAGCCCCGCCGAGGGAGGAGGAGGGGCGAAGGGCGCCAGCGCGCGATCGCAGCCCGCCCGCCCGAGCGCCCCTCCCGGCGCGAGGCGCGCCGAGCGCATCTCGAGCAGGTTGCGGTCGTCGGTGCTCGGAGGCGCGCCGGCGGAGAAGCGCCGCGCCCCGTCCTCGTCCAGGGCCAGGGCCGCCGCCACGTCCTCCGGCGCGTGGAGGCCGAGCGCGCCGTAGGCCGCCGGTGCCGCGGCGAGGGCGCGGCCCGCCGTCTCCTCCACCCGAAGGGGCTCGTCCGACGCCAGGAAGAGCACCGCCTCGGCCTGCGGGCGATACACCCGCACGTGGGGGAAGACCTCGCGGAGCGTCGCCACCAGGGAGCGCAGCAGGGGCTCGTCCACGAAGACGAGCCCGATCCACTGCACGAAGACGCCGCCCGGTGTCAGCCGGCGGTGGACCAGCGAGAAGAACTCGCGGGTGTAGAGAGGCGAGGCGCCCGCCGTCCAGGGATGGGAGGGCTGCGAGACGATGGCGTCGTAGCGCGCGTTGGTCAGCTCGAGGGCGCCGCGCGCGTCGTTCTGGTAGAGATGGACCCTCGGATCCCGCAGCGGATCGAGCCGCCGCTCGCCGGCGATGGAGCGGTTGCCGGCGATCACCTCCGGCTCGAGCTCGATCACGTCCACGCGCTGGACGGGCGGCGGGACGCTCTCCAGCACGAGCCCGCCGCCGAGCCCGATCACCAGGAGCCGCCGGGCGTCGGGGCGCGCCAGGCTGGGGAGCGCCCCCAGCCAGTCGGTGACGGCGTAGCGTCCCGGCCGGCCGCCCCGGCGCTGGATCGTGGCCTCGGGGAGCCCGTTGCTGCGCAGCAGGAGCTCGCCCGGGTCCGCCGGCGGGTCGAGGAGCATCACGCTGGCGGAGCGCCCCACCCCGAAGAACGCGACGCGGCCGGGGGCGGGCGTCGGGTCCACGGGCGACGAGCGCAGCAGCGCCCAGGGCTCGGCGACGTGGAAGATCGCCAGGAGCAGGAGCCCGAGCGCCGGCGCCGCCACCAGCGGCCGGGAGCGCGGCTGCGCCGACGCGCCCGCGAGCAGCGCCAGCGCGAGGTTCAGCGCCACGCCGAGGCGCAGGGTCCCCGCGAAGCCGAGCGCGGGCACCACGAAGAAGCCCGCCAGCACGGCGCCCGCGATGGCGCCGAGGGTGTTCCAGGCGTAGACGCGCGCGCTGGCCGGCGCCGCATCGTCCCGCCCGCGCGCAGCCACCCGCACCGCGAACGGGAACGTGGCACCGATGCAGAGGGTCGAGGGCAGGAGCACGACCGCCGCGAGCCCGGCGTTCGCCAGCAGGCCGCCCTGCCAGCCCGCCCCGAGCGCTCGGGCCACCACCGGCAGGGCGTCGAGCGCCGCGAAGCCGACCAGCGAGAAGAGCGCGATCCCGAGCTCGGCCGCGGCGAAGCCGCGCGCGGCGCGAGACGGCCCGGTGGCGAGCCGCGCAGCGACGGCGCTGCCGAGGGCGATCCCGGCCAGGAAGCTCGCGAGCATCGTGGCGAAGGCGTACACGCTGCCGCCGAGGAGATGCCCGAGGAGCCGCGTCCAGAGCACCTCGTCGGCGAAGGAGACGAATCCCGAGACGGCGATCGCGGCGAGGATCCACCAGGCGCCGAGCCGGCCGGCCTCCGCGCCGGCCGCGGCGGGCGCGACGACGCGAAGCGGTGTCGCCCCGCGTTGGAGCGCTGCGGCCAGCAAGAAGATCCCCGCGTTCACGGCCACGCCCACGAAGACGCTGCCCCGCAGCCCGAAAGCCGGGAGCAGGGCGAAGGCCGCGCAGACCGCGCCGGCCACCGCCCCCGCCGTGTTGACGGCGTAGAGCAGGCCGATGCGTCCGCCGATCTCGCTCTCGCTGCGAACCGCGTGCCGCGCGAGCAGGGGCAGCGTGGCCCCCATGAGCGCGGTGGGAAGGCAGAGGATCAATCCCGAGGCCAGGAGATAGAACAGGGCGCGCAGCAGACCGCCCGAGGCGGGCGGCGCGGCGTGCCCCCCGAAGAGGAGCACGTTCAGCGCCGTCGCAGCGTGCAACGCGGCGGGCACGGCGAGCGCACACAGCGCGATCCCGCCCTCCAGGCAGCCATACACCAAAATGGGACGCCTGACCCGGTGGATCCAGCGCCCCGCCAGGGCAGAGCCCGCCGCGAGCCCGGCCATGTAGCCGGCGAGCACGGTGGCGACCGCCAGCTCGGCGGTGCCGAAGACGAAGGCGAACTCCCGCATCCAGACGGTCTGGTAGAGCAGGGCCGCGAAGCCCGAGAGCAGGAAGCAGAGGAGGACGCCGAGCAGCCGCATCTCCAAGGCGTCGGCTCCTCATCCGCCGGCGAGGGCCGCAGGGCCGGACCGGGGCACCACCACCACCTCGCCGTTCTCCACCGCCTGCTCGGGGACCGCCACCGCGACGGCGCTGTCGCCCACGCGCACCCGCCAGGGCGCGACCGGCCGCGCCGGCGCATCGGTGGTGGTGGGGTAGGGGACCCGCAGTCGCGCCACGCCGTCCGGGCCGGCGGAGCCCTCGGCCTCGTACACGAACGTGCGACCGATCGGCGTGCGGATCGTCGCGCTGGCCGCCACCGGCGTTCCCGGCGCCGCGTGCGCCTCCAGCACGGCTCCCTCCACCACCTCGAAGAGCTTGTAGGGCACCGCGTGCGGATCCAGCGGCAGCCCGAAGCCCTCGCGGAGCGAACGCCCGCCGCGCGGCCCCTCGGTCACCAGACGGAAGTGGCTCCAGCGCGGCAGCTGATCGCGCTTCAGACCGTCCTCGCGCTGGAGCCGCTCGAGGAGCGAGTTCGGGATCGGGACGTCGTAGTCCATCGTGAGCACGTAGCGCACGCGCAGCCGCCGGGCTTCGGCCACGGCGTCGTCCTCGAGGCCGAGGCGGAAGAAGCGACGCACGGCCTCGAAGTTGGCCTTCCCCGCATACGGCCCGAAGTTGTCGGCCGGCGTGGCACGGCGCGCGACGTAGTGGATCAGGTGGCCGACGTTGGGATGCACCAGGATGCCGTACTCCACCGGCTGGCCCACCTGCAGGAAGCCGGTGGTGTCGGGTGTGACGCGGCGGATCTCCTCGGCGAAGCGGTAGAGCGAGCCCACTGGAGAATCCAGGGCCGCGTCCTCGCCGCGGGCGGATCTGGCGCCGAGGGCGCGCAGCGAGGCCACCGCCTCGGGCAGGTCCCGGCCCAGCACGGGCGGCGCGATCAGGAGCGCAGCCAAGGCGGCAGCCAGTGCGGCTCCCCACCGATCCGACAGGCGAAGGTGTCGGGCGGCGAGCCGTCCCAGGAAGGAGAGGCCGAGGGCGAAGGCCACGGCACCACCCGGCGCGAACTCGTTCCCGTAGCGCATCTGGAAGATCGCGAGCGCGCCCAGCACTGCGCTGAATCCGGCGAGGATCAGCGCCGGCTCGCGTCGCCGGCGCTCGCGGGCAGCGGCCAGGGCCGCGAGCGGCGCGAGCGGGATCGCGTAGGCCAGGAATCCGTAGCGTGCGATCGCATGGACGCCGAGGCGACCGGTGAAGATCGGGAACTGCTCGACGTTGCGGCCGCCCCAGTCGTCCTGCTTGGCCAGGAACTCGCCGGCGCCCGAGAGCTCCTG
Organism: Myxococcota bacterium; assembly: GCA_033853555.1. Classification (GTDB taxonomy): domain Bacteria; phylum Myxococcota_A; class UBA9160; order UBA9160; family UBA9160; genus JAWOLJ01. The sequence continues at coordinate 9,111 of JAWOLJ010000025.1, read as the reverse complement.
CCCGAGCCCGATCGGGCGGGCGGCGAGGGCGAGGACAACCGCCGCCAGCGCCGCGGCCCGCAGCACTCGGCCCAGGGCGGAGGCCGCCGGGCGCAGCCTCTCCGCGCCGGCCACCGCGAGCGTGACCAATGCGAGGGCGAGGAGCGCGAGCGGCTGCAAGCGCGAGAGCTCGACCGCCGAGTACGCGCCGCCGAAGCTCGTCCCGGAGACCACGGCCTCGGGCGCCAGGAGGAGCGCGCTCGCGGCCGCCGAGAGGCCCTGGGCGGCCAGCAGGTCGCTACGGCCCTCCAGGAGAGCCACCAGTGCGAGGCTCGCGTCGCCGAGCCCCACGTAGATGACCCCGCCGGTCCAGGTGAGGATCAGCACGGCGCGCACCAGGGCGAGGCCGAGCGACAGGCTCGCGAGTCGCAGGCCCCGCGCGTCGCGCCGCGAGACGTGGAGCACGAGGGCCAGGAGCGTGGCGCCCAGGAACGACGCGGCCGCGTGGTGGTCGATGTTGCCGACGTGGGAGTACTCGACGTGGACCGGGATCAACGCGAGCAGCGTCGCGGCACCGAGCGCGAGCGTGGACCCGGCCAACGCTCGCGCCGCCGCGAACGTCGCCAGCGCGCTCAGCACGCCACAGGCGGGTGGCACCCACGCAACCGCGCGCTCGAAGCTCGGCTGCGTCTCACCGAAGAAGCGCGCCACCGCCGCCAGCGCGAAGTCGTAGAGCGGAGGCCAGGGAACGGCCGCGCCCTGGGGATGGTTCAACAGCGGGTCCCATAGCAGGACGAACGGGAAATGGACGAAGGTGAAGAAGGCGCGACGCGCGTGGTACCACGCGTCTCCGAGATCGAAGAGGACGCGGCCGTCGGGAAGGAGCACGGACTCCCAGGCCAGAGCGCGAACGGCCAGGGCCAGCAGCGCCACGGCCGCCAGCCCGCCGACGGTTCGGCTGCGCCGCACTCCGGGCTAGGAGGCGTTCGAGGGCGCCGAGTGGGCGCCCGCCCGCACCGCCTCCAGCTCCTTGCGCGCCGCATCCGCGTCGGGGAAGTGGGCGTCGATCGCGAGCGCCTTCTCGAAGGCGGCGGCGGCCTCGTCGTTGCGACCGGCCGCACGCAGCGCCAGCCCGAGGTGGTGCTCGAGCGCGGCGTCGGGATGCTTGGCCTGCTCAGCGAGATCGATGGCGTAGCGGAACTGCTCGATCGCCGGGTCGTTCAACCCCTTGCGGAGGTAGACGTAGCCGAGCGTGTCGGCCACATCGGGCGAGGTCGGGAGGGCTTGCTGCGCCTCCTGCGCCAGCTGCAGCGCGCGATCGAGCTCCTTTCCGTCGCGCGCCAGCAGGTAGGCGAGATCGTTCTTGGCCTCCGCGAGATCTGGCCGCTCGGCCAGCGCCTGCTCCAGGTAGGGTCGTGCGGCCTCGGCATCTCCGCGCGAGAGGAGGAGCCGGCCGAGCAGCGCCCGCGCGCCCGACTGCAGCGTGCCCGCCTTGTCCGCGGCCTGGAGCGACTTCACGGCATCGTCGAGCTTGCCCTGGGAGGTGTAGATCGCGATCAGCAGTCCGAAGGCTCCGGGAGTGGTCGGATCCCGGTCCAGCGCGCGCTGTGCGTCGTCGCGCGCTGCATCGAACTGGTGCAGCGCCAGGCGGATCTCGGCCCGCATCAGGAGCAGGGAGGGCTCGGGCTGCGAGCCCGCGACCGCGGTGTCCAGACGCTGCAGCGCGCGGGCGGTATCCCCGCGGCGCAGGTCGAGCCGCGCCAGCTCGGCAACCAGGGCGGGCGCGTTCGGGGCCTGGGCGAGGGCCGCTTCGAGGTAACGCCGCGCGGTGTCGGGGTCCCTCGCGCCCTCGCGCCGGGCGAACTCGACCGCTGCGGCCGGCCCCGCGCCCGGGGCGCTCTGCAGGCCTTCCAGCACGCGCCGCCCGTCCTCCGGGCGCTTCACCTCGTAGAGCGTCTGGGCCAGGAGCAGGCTCATGTCCGGCGCTAGCGGACCGTACTGGCCGAGCTGCGTCAGCGTCTGCAGGGTCGCCGTCCAGTCGTGGGCCGCCGCCTGGATCAGGGCCTTGAGCCGCAGCGTCTCGCCCGGAACGTCCGTGCCGAGCGCGAGCGCGCGATCCACCGCCGCCGTCGCCGCGGGGAGGTGCCCGAGCTGGAACTCGGAGGCGGCCAGCAGGCGCTGCGCCTCCGCGCTCTCGGTCTGTCCCACCAGCTTGCGCAGATCCTCGGCCGCCGCGTCGGGCCGACGTTCGAAGAGCGCCAGGCGGCTCCGCGCCAGCACGGTCTCGGCCGCGCCCGGGTGCTCGTGCTCGAGCCGCGCCACCGCCTCGCGCGCCGGGTCGGTCCTTCCGAGGTTCAGGTCGAGCCGGACCAGCGCGTCGAGGGCCACCGCGGGGTCGATGCCCTGGTCGGCCACCTGCTTCAAGTGGTCGAGACCTTCGTCCACGTGCCCGTGCCCGATCGCGTAGGAGGCGTACCGGATGTGCGCGCGCACGTCCTTCGGTCGCGCCTCGAGCATGCGCCGGTAGACCTGCTCGCCGCTCCCGTCCCTGGCGTCGGCGCGCCGCGCCAGCTCCTCCCAGGCGTCGAGGGCACCCGGATCCGCCGCCACCAGCTCGTCGAGCGCCACGGCGCGCAAGCCGTCGTCCTGGAGCGGCCCCGAGAACTCGAGGGCGGTCCGCGCCGCCCCGGCGCGCTCCGCGGCGACGCCGTGCTGCTTCGCCAGGTCCATCGCGCTTCGCGCCTCGTCCGACGCCTCCTTCGCGTGCCCCTCCCAGCTCGCATACACCTTTACGCGTTGGAGGCGGGCCATCACGTTGCCGCCGTACGTCTGGTCTGCCTTCTCGAAGGCGTCGAGCGCCGCCTGGTAGATCGCATCGGGCACCGGCTTGCCGGTGGCACGAAGTGCGCGCATGCGCGCCTGGTGCACGACGCCGAGCTGGTAGTAGGCGAGCCCTTCCTTGGGGGCGAGCTGGATCGCCGTCAGGGCCGCGGTGAGCGCCCCATCGGCGTCGCCCTTGGCGAGGAATAGCTCCGAGCGGCGATGGTAGGCGCGCCAGTTGCTCGGGTCGTGCTCGATCACGCCGTCGATGAGCTGTCCGGCGCGGTTGGGATCATCGAAGAGCAGCAGCCTGGCCTCGGCCAGGGCTGCGGCGTCGCGCTTCGGATCGAGGCGCAGGGTCTCGTTGTAGAAGAAGATCGCGTCGCCCGGTTGCCCCTTCTTCACCAGCAGATCGGCGATGCGCTGATTCACCTCGGCGTCGGTGGGCTTCGCCTGCAGGGCGTTGCGGTACTCGATCAGCGCCTCCTCCATCTTGCCGGCCTGCTCGTACTCCCGGCCCCTCCCGAGGTGGTATTGCCACTTCGCGTCCTTCGAGCGGCAGCCAGGGAGCGCGAGGCAAAGCCCGAGCAGCGCCGCGGCGGCGACGTTCCAGCTTCGACGTCCGTGCATGCGACGATCTCCCTAGTGCTGCTCGAGCCGCGCGAGCTCTTCTCGCGCGGCGGCGGCCTCGGGGAAGGAGCCGGCGCCGAGGGCGTCTCGCAGGACCGCCTGCGCGCGCTCCTTGTCCCCCTTCTGGATCAGCGCGAGGCCGAGGTGGTAGCGGTAGGTCGGCGTGCCAGGGCTCGCAGCGACCGCTTTCTGGAACGCCTGCTCCGCATCCGCGGCCTCTCCGCGCTTGAGATGGACCCAGCCAACGGTGTCGTCGATCGCGGCCACCGGCTGGAGCCGCTGCGCCTGCTCCGCCAGCGCGAGCGCGCGATCCATGTCCTGGCCTCGCTGCGCGAGCAGCCAGGCCAGATCGTTGCGCGAGCCGGCGTGCCCGGGATCGCGCCGGATCACGTCCTCCAGGCGCTTCATCGCTTCGTCCTGCTTTCCCTGGGAGAGCACGAGCTGCGCGGCGGCATAGGCCGGTGTCACGTCGTCCGGCGCGTTCGCCGCTGCCTGGTCGTAGAGCTCGATCGCCTTTTCGACGTCACCGGCCTGCGCATCCAGCGAGGCCAGGCCACTCAATGCCCCGGCCGACTTGGGATCGAGCTCGATCGCCTTCTGGAAGGCCTGGCGTGCCTCCGCCTCCCGATGACTCCGCGCGAGCACGCGCCCGCGCAGCTCGACGAACGACGCCTGCCCGGGATGCTTCGCGCGCGCGGCCTCCACCAGGGCGAGCGCGCGATCGCCCTTGCCGAGAGCCAGCAACTGCTCCGCCTCCGCCCGGAGGACCGGCTCGTTGGCGGGATCGGTGAGATCGAAGCGGCCCTTCTCGAGCACCGCCAGCGCGGCCGCTGGCCCCGCGTTCCTCGCTTCGAACTGCGCCCGCTCGACGATCGCGCTCGACGCGTTCCGCGTGAGCTTCGCAAGCTGGGTCAGCGTGTCGCGTGCCACCTCGGGGTGTCCGGCGGCCTCCTGCGCGCGCGCCAGCAGGACCAACGTATCCGGATGGCGCGTGGGGCGGTTGCTCAGGTGACCGATCAGGAACTGGATCGCGTCCATCGGCTGTCCGCGCAGCAGATACAGGCGCCCCAGCTCGAGCGAGGCGTCCGTGGCCTTGGCGTCGGCGCGTACGGCCTCGCGCAGCTCCGTCACCGCCCGATCGAAGTCACCGACACGCTCGGCCGAGATGCCGGCCAGGTAGCGGGCCCCGGGGTTGTTGGGCCAGCGGCGGATCCCCGAGTCGAACGCCTCGAGGGCCCCCTTGGCGTCGCCCCGCTCCAGCAGCACGCGCCCGTGGATCAGGTCGCGGTAGGTCTGCTCGCCGATCTTCGACGAGAGCTCCTCCGCCTTGTCGAGCTGCTTCAGGTCGACCAGGAGATCGGCCTGGGTGAAGAGGACGGAATCCGAGGGCTTGCCGCCGCTCAGCTCCACCACCTTGTCGAGCGATTTCTGGGCATCATCCAGCTTTCCGTTGCGGCGCTGGAAGTCGGCCAGCGTTTGCCAGGCCACCGGCGAGCCGAAGGACTCCGCGGCCTCCCTCAGTACCTTCTCTCCGCCCTCGCGGTCGTTGGCGGCCGCGAGACGATTGGCGAGCGCCACCCGGAAGCCGAGGTTCTCCGGCGCTTGCTCGATCGCATGGCGATACAGTCGGTTGCCTTCGTCGTTGCGACCGTGGGAATCGAAGAAGTCGGAGGCGAGCTGGAGCGCCACGGGATCGGTGGGGTAGGCCTCGAGGCAGGCGTGGTACTCGCTCTCCGCCCGCTTGGGATCGCCGTCCTGGTAGAAGTAGGCCAGCGCAAGCCAGCCGCGGGCGGCCAGGGTGGGATCGCCACTCTTGGCGCCGAGCTCCTTCACTCGTTCGAAGGCCTTCCGGGCGTCGTCGCGGCGCCCGAGCCGCATCAAGGTGGTGCCGCGCACCATCGCGCCCTGGAAGTCGTCGGGCTGGATCTCGAGCAGGCGATCGGTGTCGCCGAGCGCCTCCTCGAGCTGGTTGCGATCGAGGTTCGCCTCGGCCCGCATTCGCAGCACGGACGTTCGCTTGGGATCCACCTTGAGCACGCGGTCGGCCGCGCGGACGGCATCGTCGTAGCTCTGGGCCTGGAGATAGGCGGCCACCAGCAGGAGGCCGGCGCGCAGCTCGCCCTTCTCGAGCTCCTTCTCGGTCGCCCGCTCGAGGGGCCATACGGCCGGGCTCGGATCGCCGGACTGGAGGAGCGCGAGACCCAGCAGGTAGTTGGCGTCGAGGTTGTCCGGGGCGTCGCGCAGGATGGCGCGCAGCGGCTCCACGGAATCGCGGAACTGACCGGCATCCTGCAGGGCACGGGCCTCGTCCAGGCGCTGCTCGACGCTCCCCCCGCAGGCCAGGACGCAGCCGAGCAGCAGCGGGACGAGGAGGAAGCGGAGCCGGAGGGCCGCAGGCGGGAGAGCGCGCATCCGTCGGAGACCTCTCGAATGAGGAACCGGGCATTATACGCGCGGCCCGATCCCGGACCAGCGCAATGCCGCGCCGGCGGCATGGCAGATGAGTGGACCGCGCTCCGAGGCCGGTGACTCGTCCTGGCCTGCGCGGGAGCGCCCTCGAGGCCTCGCCCGTGTGGGGCTTCCCCGCGAAGGGGCCTGCAGCGCGGAAGGCTTTTGCCTTCGCCCGGGGAAAAGGTTTTCCGCCGGGCGGGGTCCAGACCCCGGAGCCCGCCCTCGTCAAAAGAAAACGGGCATCGAAATCAACGACTTAGGCGTTTGCGAAGAGTGGTCCGTGCATGGCACGCGCGTTGCACCAGTGCCGGCTGCCTCGCCCCGCCCGATCGGGCCGTGGTCTCGGCAGGGTGCCGCCGGGCGCAGTCGAGCGGAGTCGAGGCAAAAGGGAGAACGGTTCATGCGCAAGTTGTTCATTTCCTGCGCGGCGGCGGTGTTGGCCTTCGGGCTCTCCGTCCCCGCCCACGCGACGACGCTGCCCTTCAGCGGCACGCTGTCGGTGATCCTCGCCACGCTGCCGCCGATCGCGACCGTTGCGAGCGGCTCGGGCAACGTGACGATCTCCGGCGGCAACATCACGGCGATCACCCTGGCGGGCGGCACCTTCTCGACCTCCGTCGTGATTCCGATCACCGATCCGGCGGCGGCGCCGATCACCCAGATCGCGGCCACCGTGAAGAACGGCGCCGGGAACTTCGCCATCACCGGCGCGAACATCAACAACAACTTCGTCACCAACCTGACCGGCGTAGGCGACGGCCCGATGGGGGTCGGCGGCGTGGCGAAGGTCGGGCTCTTCCCGGGCCCGCTCGCCAACCTGTCGGTGCCCTTCACCTCGGGTGGCGTGAACGGAACCGGCCTGGGTGGCAACCTGGTGACGGCCTCCGGGTTCGGCATCGGCGTGTCGGTGCGCGGCGCTCCCTGGACCACGGGCACGGCGTCGATCGGCACGGCGACGGCGATGGGCTTCGTGTCGGGCAACACGGTGACCCTCGTGTCGCCGACCTTCATCTCGACCACGATCGGCGCGTCGGCGGTGCTGCCGGCCTTCGCGGTCCTGACCCTGCAGTTCGTGCCCGAGCCGGGCACGCTGCTGCTGCTGGCGTCGGGCGTCGCGGGCCTGGCGGTGCTCGGCCGCAAGCGGATGAGCAAGTAGCCCGAACGGCTCAGCCGTGATCTTGGAGCGGCCACCCCTCGCGGGGTGGCCGCTCTCGTTTCCGGGCTCCGCTGGGACCCTTCTCGCACGAAGGACCTCCAACCGAGCCGGCTCTTCCGACACACGTTGCTGTCGCTTGCGCCGCGGGCCGGGCATGGCTCGACGCCAGGGGGAGGGCTGACGCATACTGCCCAGCCCGCCCGGGATCGACTCGGGGGGAGAGGCGGAATCCCGGGTGTCGAGACGTGTCCTCCATTCGCCCTGGCTCTACTTCGGCGGGGCGGCGCTCCTCCTGGTCGTCGGCGTGGCCTCGCAGGTCCGCATCCACTGGCCGTCGCGGCCGTCCGGCGGAGTGGCCGAGCTCGAGGCCCTTCGCGGTCGCAAGGACCTGAACGTCGTCTTCATCCTGGTGGACACGCTGCGGGCCGATCGCCTGAGCGCCTACGGCTACTCCCGCCCCACGTCCCCCACGCTCGACGCGCTGGCCCGGGAAGGTGTGCGCTTCGCACACGTGACCGCGCAGTCGAGCTGGACCAAGGCCTCGATGGCCTCGATCCTGACCGCCGCCTATCCCGCGACGAACGGCGTCGAGCGCTGGAACCAGGCCCTCCCCGAGGCGGCCACCCTGCCCGCCGAGATCTTCCGGCAAGCGGGATTCCGCACCGCCGGCCTCTATCGCAACGAGTGGGTGGATCGCGCGTTCGGCTTCGCCCAGGGCTTCGAGGCCTATCACGTCCCGTACTACAGCACGCCGCCCGAGAGCTTCCGCCAGAACACGCCGGAGCCTCAGAAGCTCGCCGGCTCGGACGCCGACCTGACCCGCTCGGCGGTCGAGTTCGTGCAGAGCTTCCGCGACGAGCGCTTCTTCCTCTACCTCCACTACATGGACGTCCACCAGTACGCCTACGACGCCGCCGCGCCGGTCTTCGGAACCTCGAACTCGGATCTCTACGACAGCGCCATCAACTGGGTCGATCGCAACATCGGCGGCCTGGTGCAGGCGCTGGACAAGAGCGGGATCCTCTCGCGCACCGTCATCGTGATCTCCGCAGACCATGGCGAGTCGTTCCGCGAGCACGGCGTGGAGGGCCACGGGACCACGCTCTTCCGCGAGGTGCTGGACGTACCGCTGATCCTCGTGCTGCCCTTCCGCTGGAAGGGCGGGCTCGTGGTCGAGACCCCGGTCGAGAACCTGGACATCTTTCCGACGGTGCTCGATCTGATCGGGCTCCCACCGCTCCCGAACGCCCAGGGCCGCTCGCTGGTGCCGCTGATGGTGGCGGCGGCGCGCGGAGGGCCTCCCCCGGCGGAGCTCGCCGAGCGGCCCAGCTTCGCCGAGCTCGATCGCACCTGGGGCCAGCCAAAGAAGGACCCGAGCCCGATCGTCTCGGTCGAGCTCGGACGCTGGAAGCTGATCCAGTCCGCTCTCGACCCGGCGGAAGTGGCGCTCTTCGATCACCAGACCGATCCCGGCGAGGCGCAAAACGTGGTGGCCAGCCACCCCGAGGCCCTGGGACGGCTGCGCCCGCTCGCGCAGCAGCACGTGGCGGCGGCGCGGCAGGCGTCGGTCCAGCCCGAGCACGTGGAGGTGGATCCCGCGCGCCTCGAGCAGCTCCGGGCCCTGGGCTACGTCCTCCAGCCTCACTGATCGCCCGGTGACGCACTCCGAGAGCTTGCCCGAGAGCCTCGGGCGGGAGGTCCGACCCGCACGGACGGTCGCGGCCATCGATCCCTGCCGCCCCGAGGGGCTCCCGAGTACCCCGGCTGACACATCTGCCCTCGGATCGCCACTCAATCCACGGACGGCCATGGCCCGGGGCCGGATCGCGAGGATCGGGCCGAGGAGGAACTCTCGAATGCGCAAGTTGTTCATTTCCTGCGCGGCGGCGGTGTTGGCCTTCGGGCTCTCCGTCCCCGCCCACGCGACGACGATGCCCTTCAGCGGCACGCTGTCGGTGGCGCTCGCCACGCTGCCGCCGATCTCGACCGTTGCGAGCGGCTCGGCCGACGTGACGATCTCCGGCGGCAACATCACGGCGCTCACCCTGGCGGGCGGCACCTTCTCGACCTCCGTC
>JAWOLJ010000024.1:0-2742 GCA_033853555.1 Myxococcota bacterium | reverse complement strand
GCGGCACCATGCCGAGGTGCGGCACCTTGGTCTCGATCCGGGCCCACTCGTCGATCCGCCGCGCCGCCTCCATGAGCAACGCCTCGGTGGGGATGCTGACCGGCGCCTCGAGGCCCGAGCGGTCGATTGCGCCCTCGACGAACGAAAAATAGCCCTCCGACCAGCTCATCAGCTCGAAGACCACTTCCTCGACCTGCGCCCGGACGCAGGCGTCCAGCTCGCGCCGCCCCACCGCGTCGATGGCGACGAGGATCTCCCCCAGCCGCCGCCGGTCGCCCGCGGCCTGGAGCGCGCGGGCCCGCGCCAAATCCTCTTCCCGGAGCTTGCCGGAGCGGAGCAGCAGCTCGCCCAGCACGTGCGGGTTGCTGGTGATCTGCGCGGCGATCACCGCCCCGCGGTCGAAGTGGACGACGCCGGCGTTCTGGCGCAGCTCCGACGAGATCCGCAGCACCCCCGTCTTCCGGCCCAGGTCCAGCAGCTGGAAGACGTCGTGGATGTTGAGCTCCTTGAGCGGGCCCTCGATCGCCATGCGCCTAGCCCACCGCGGTCGAGAAGATGTGCTGGAGGTCCCGCGCCGAGCGCGCCCGGTTCCGGGCCTCGGTGGCGAGCGGGCTCGCGGGATCGAGCTGGATGACGCGCTCCCAGTCGGCCACCGCGTCGCCGAAGCGCCGCTGCCGCGCCCGGGCCACGCCGCGGTAGAACAGCGCGGGACGATGGTCGGGATCGAACCGCAGCACCCGCTCGAGCGCCTCGAGCGCCTCGGGCGTGCGGCCGTCGTCCAGGAGCACCCGCCCGAGCGTAGCCAGCGCCTCCAGCTCGTAGGGATCGGTCTCCAGCACCTGCACCAGCAGGTTCACCGCCGCGCCCGCCGATTCGGTCTTCTGCACGAGCCCGGCCAGCGCGAGCGCGGCCGTCGTAAAGGTGGGCAGCACCTCGAGCGCCCGCTCGTAAGCGGCGCGGGCGGCCTCGAGCCGGCCCCGCTCCTCCTCGAGCTGGCCCAGCTCGTACCAGACCTGGGCCATGGACCCGTCCAGCCGGAGGGCCTCGTGATATCCCTCGTGCGCGGCGTTCCGGTCCCCGAGCCGCAGGGCGATGCGGGCCTGGAGGTGGAACAGGTCGGCGCGGCCAGGTGCGAGCGCCTGGGCCGCGCGGGCGGAGTCCAGCGCCCCGACGGCGTCGGCCAGCTCCAGCCGGACCCGGGCGCGGAGCACGTGCGCCTCCACCATGCCCGAGGCGCGCCGGGCGAGCGCCTCGGCGAGCGGCGCTGCCTCCGCGGTGCGCCCGAGGGCGAGCAGCGCCCGGATCTCGCCGGCCGCGGCCTCGCCGCTTTCGGAATCGAGCGCGCGCGCTTCGCGATAGCGCTCCAGCGCCTCGCCATGGAGCCCGCGGCGCGCGAAGAGATCGCCCAGCAGCGCCGTCGCGGCCGCCGGTGCGGCGCCGCGGGCCCGGGCCCGGCTCAGCTCGGCGGCAGCCCGCTCCAGCATGCCTTTCCCGATGTAGTCGCGGGCCAGCGCCAGCGGATCAGCCGCCTGCACGGGCGCCAGCGCCTCCGGGGCGGCCGCCAGCTCCCGGAACAGGCTGTCCAGCGTGGACGGATCGAACGCGAACTCGGCGCCGAGATCGCCGCCGGCCACGTCGGCGGCCAGCTCGGGCGGGACCGCGATCGTCGGGTCCTCGAACTGGAGGTCGATCGTGAGCGCGTACTTCTGGGGCACATAGAACGGGTCGAGCTCGAGGGCGCGCTTGGTCGCGCGCAGCGCGCCGTCGAAATCCCCGAGCTGGCTGAGCGAGAAGCTCAAGTTGTAGTGGGCAGCGGCGAAGCCCGGGTCGGCCTCCACCGCGCGGCTCAGCGCGGTGCGGGCTTCGCCCCAGCGCTTGAGCTCCATCAGCACCAGGCCGACGCCGTTCCACGCGGGCGCGCTCCCGGGCGCCAGGGCAAGCGCCTCGCGATAGGCCGCGAGCGCGGGCTCGAGCCGGCGCCGCTGGAGGTGGAGCAGCCCGAGGTTGAGCCGCGCCGCGGGCGGCGCCCCCGGCGAGGCCATGGCGCGCTGGAACGCCTCGGCGGCGCGGTCCGGATCGCCCTGGTGCGCGCGGAGCACGCCGAGGTTGTTCCATGCCAGGCCGTAGCCCGGGTCGAGCGTCGCGGCCCGTTCGTACGACTCCGCGGCCGCGTCGCGCCAGCCCGACTGGTGCAGGGTCACGCCGCGCTCGTTCCAGAGCTTGGGCGAGTCGGCGTACTCCCGCACCAGCGAGTCGTACAGCTCGAGGGCCGCGGGCAGGTCCCGGCGGAGGAGGTGCACCTCCGCCATCGCCTGGAGATTGAGCCGCCGGTCCTCTCCCGAGTCGAGGCCCATGCGGTACTCGCGCAGCGCCTCCGCGAAGTAGCCGCGCTGTCGGAACGCCAGCCCCAGGTTGAAGTGGGCGAGCGCGCCCCCCTCCACCACGCGCGGCCGCATCGCGTCCCGCGCGGCTGCCCGCTCCTGCTCGTCCCGCGCGGTCACCCGCTCCAGGGCCAGATTCGCCTGCGCCCGTGCGAGCGCCGGATTCAGGGCGATGGCCCGCTTGGTCGCCGCGCGGGCCTCGTCCTGGCGGCCCATGTCGCCGTAGAGAAAGGCGAGGAGGTAGTGGGCCTCGGCGTTATCGGGATTGCGCTCGACCGCGGCCCGGAGCGAGAGCAAGGCCTGGTCGTTGAGCCCGCGGTTGTACAGCGTCTCGCCCAGGTGGAAGAGCGCCACCGAGCTC
>JAWOLJ010000023.1:0-46005 GCA_033853555.1 Myxococcota bacterium | reverse complement strand
TTGGAACTTCGAACCTGGGGGTCGGGGGTTCGAGTCCCTCCCGGCGCGCCAGTTTTTTCTGGGATTGATTCACGCAGACCGCATCGGTCGTGAACAAGAAGGTCGTGTGCTCGGTCTGCTGCTGCCGGTCGGGGACTCGAGCCGGGTCGTGACTTCTCGGACGGCTTCGGGTCGGAGCTGGCCATCACAACCGCGCGCTCCTCGCCGAGGACCGCAGTGCCCCGCCGTCATTCGGCGGCGGCGAGCTCCATCGGGAACCGCGTCGTCGCCCGCAGGCGGCGAGCGAGGGAGCGCAGGTCCCGGGGGAGTCGGTTGCAGTAGCCGATGAACCCGGGGAGCGTGGCGAACGTCCGCTCGGCGGCAGCGAAGCAGGGGTCGGAGCGGAGCGTCTGCTCGGCCCGGAGCAGCGGTGGGGTGGCGGGGTCTCGTCGGAAGCGCCGGACGTAGTCGAGCAGGCGCACGTGGTAGCCGGGATCCTCCACGATCGCGCCGATCGTGCGGGCGCGCGGATGGGTGCCCGCCACCATCGCCTCGACCTGCCGTTCGAAGTCCTCGAGCCCGTCGTCGAACATCTGGATCAGCTGGAGGTCGTACACCGGGTTCAGGTGAACCACCTGCATCACGTGTCCCACGATCGTGTCGCGAGTGGACAGGAAGCCGGTCGGATCGATCATCGAGACTGGATCGTCGAGCACGCGCAGGACCTGGTGGAAGCGGAAGCCGATGCCGCGCTGGCGGTAGTAGTCGCGCGACGCCGGCTCGATCACGAAGCGCAGCATGTCGAGGCCGCCGAAGAGGAGCTGGAGACGGCTCGGGCGCTCGCGGATGAAGCCCTTCGCCTGGAGCGTGCGCAGCCGGCGCTCGATCTCCACCCGGTCGAGCCAGAGGCGAAGGGTGCTGCCGAGACGTCGCAGCTTCCCGGCGATCTCGCGCGGCCCTCCGATCGCTTCGCGGACCAGCGTGAAGGGCGGCGCGGTCTGCCGGTGCGATCGCGGAGCGTGCGCGGCCATGCTCACGCCGTCTTCTCCGTCGTGCTCGCTACGCGCGCGCCGGGATTCCATGGAGGCTCGACGCCCGATCCACGCCCGGAAGTATACCCGCAATGCCTTCGAGGCTGGACGCAGGCCTGCGAGAGGAGCGCTCGGTCCGAACGGGGTGGCCTTCCGGGGGCTATTCTCCTGCGCGTGTGCAGGAGCGCGCGGGCGGCGACGGTGGCGGCCGGGTGTCTGGTGCTGGTCTCGGTGACGCTCGCGGCGGCCGCCGGCGCGCAGGGCGTGACCGTGACACCGTTCGACGTGCAGGTCGCGGACCAGACGATCCATGGCCGGGCGGCCGGCCCCGAGGCCGGCGCGCCGGTGCTGCTGCTCCACGGCGCGGCCTTCGACTCCGGCACGTGGGAGAAGCTCGGTACCCTCGGCGTCCTGGCGCGAGCGGGGTTCCGCGCCGTGGCCGTGGACCTCCCTGGCTTCGGCCAGTCGAAGGGGGCGCGGGTCGACCCCGACCGCTTCCTCGCGTCGCTGCTGCCCGCGCTGGGCCTCCACCGGCCCGTGATCGTCTCGCCGTCGATGAGCGGGCGCTTCAGCTTCCCTTATGTGCTGGCACATCCCGAGGGCGTCGCGGGCTTCGTGCCCGTGGCGCCAGTCGGCGCCGCAGAGTACGCAAAGGGTCTGCAGGGGAGCGCGGTGCCGACACTCGTCGTGTGGGGCGAGCGCGATACCGTCTTCCCGATCTCGCTGGCCCAGCCCCTGGCGGATGCGTTCACCGACGCCCACGTGCTCGTGCTGCCCGGGGCGAGGCACCCCGCGTACCTGGACCAGCCCGAGCTCTTCCATCGCGAGCTCGTGGCCTTCGCGAGGCGCGTCTCGGAGCGTTCTTCCCCTTAACGTCTGCAGCGACGGGCTGCGATCGGCGTCTTCGCCGGGGGCCCGGCGCGAGCCGACACCACTGGATGCGGAGCTGAGGGCGTGACGATTCCCTGGGGCGAGATCGAGACCCTGTTCCTCGACGCGGGAAACACCCTCGTCTCGATCGACTTCCCGTGGGTGGCTTCGGTGCTCTTCGAGCGCGGCATCGAGGTCGAGCCGGAGATCCTCGCGCGGGCGGAGGCGGCCGCGCGCCCGCGGCTCTCGGAATGGCTGGGCAGCCAGCGCTCCACCGAGGGCGAGGAGACCTTCCGCTTCTACGTGCGGAACGTCCTCGGACGCCTCCCCGACCTCGCGGAGCGGAGCGCCGGCGAGGTGGCGGCGCTCGCGGACGAGCTGGTCCCGTTGCTCCACCGGCGGGGGCAGGCGCACCGCCTCTGGCGCCACGTGCTCCCCGGAGTGCCGGAGGGGCTCCGGGCGCTCCGCGCGCTCGGCCTCCGGCTCGTCGTGGTCAGCAACTCCGACGGGAGCGCCGAGCGCGGCCTCGAGGAGGTCGGGCTCCGCGGCTTCTTCGACGCCGTCGTCGACTCGTCCGTCGTCGGCTACGAGAAGCCGGATCCGCGCATCTTCGAGCACGCGCTCGGGCGCGCGAGCGCCGCGCCCGAGCGCACGCTCCACGCCGGAGACCTCTTCCACGCCGACGTCACCGGGGCGCGCGCCGCCGGGATCCATGCGCTGCTGCTCGACCCCTTCGGCGACTGGGACGGGATCGACTGCGAGCGGGCGCGCGACCTGCCGGAGCTGGCCGACCGCCTCGCCGCCCCGCGGCGCTAGCCCGTCTGGTAGATCAGGTAGCCCCGTCCGTCACGCTGGCACTCGGCGGCGCCGGCGAGCCGCAGGTGCTCGAGGTGGGCGTAGGTCTCGCTCTCGGCCATCTCGCCCCAGCTGCGCGGCTGGAAGAGCCGCTGCGAGAAGGCCTGAACGGTGGCGGGCCCGAGCTCGCGGCCGATCCGCTTCAGCGTATCGAGACGGTCGTAGTGGTGCTGCTTGATCGCCTGGCAGCGTGCAGCGAGGTCCGTGAAGGGATGACCGTGCGCCGGCAGCACCCGCTTCACCTCCGGTGTCGCGGCGGCCTGGTCGAGCGAGGCGAAGAAGGTATCCAGCGGATCGCTCGAGAGCGCGAGCCCCGAGATGTGCGGCGTGATCGTGGGCAGCACGTGGTCGCCCGAGAGGAACAACCCGTCGGCCGGGTCGTGCAGGCAGATGTGGTCCTCGGTGTGGCCGGGGGTGTGCCGGACCACCCACTCGCGGCCGCCCAGGCGCAGCACGTCGCCGGCGCGCACCGGCTTCGTGATGGCAGGGACGAAGGCGCGCCCGAGCCAGCGCGCGAGGCGCCAGCGCAGCCGCATCTTGAACGGCGGGCGCGGATGCTGTCCACCCCACGGCGTGCGGTGGTTCCAGCCCGAGAGCACTCGGCGGTGCGCCTCGTCGTTCTCGCCCGACGCGGCGAGGTCCTCGACGCAGACCTCCGGATCCTGTGTCGCCTCGATCACGCCGAAGCGGAACGAGCGGTGCGCCACCACCGCGGCGCCCGATTCGCGCGCGAGCCGCGCCGCACCGCCGAAGTGGTCGGGATGGGAGTGCGTGACGACCACGGTGTGGACGTGCTTCGGGCGGAGGCCGGCCTGGCGCAGGCGATCCTGGAGCGCCTTCCACGACCCCGGCGTCGGCAGCCCCGGATCGACGACGGCGACCCCCCGCTCGTCGACCAGCGCGTACATGTTCACGTGACCGAGGCCGGGCATCGAGATCGGGAGCTGCATGCGCAGGACGTTCGGCGCGAGCTCGCTGATCTCCCGCTGCGCCGGCTCCTGCTCCTGCTTGCGCGGCCGGTGCGGCGGATGCCGATGGGAATGGCTCGGGACGGGGGCGTGATCCATGGCGCGCGCAAGCCCTCCTCGTCGGGCCGGCCCCGGGGTGCCACGCGGGTCGTAGCGGGTCGAGCGAGCAGCGGGGTTTCCGGGGCGCCGATGATACCTGCTCTCGCGAGCCCCGCCGGCGAGGCGGCCGGCTCGCTAGGGAAGCCTGGCCGTCCCCGGGGCCGTGCTCTGGGGATGCTCCGCCAGGAAGCGCAGCATTGCTGCGGTCCAGTCGCCGGGCCAGCGGATGTGGTTCCTCGTGCCGAGGGTGGCGGCCAGGAGGCTCTTCGTCCCGCCGTCGGGGTCGGTGCCGCAGGCGGGCCGGCACTGGCCGACTTGCCCCTGCGCCGCGTTCAGGATCGTATCGTCGGCAATGGCCCCGAAGCTTCGGAGCTGGCTCTCGAGCCGTAGGACGTTGGGGCACATGCCACCGATCTCGCAGTTGTTGTGGACCTGGTAGGTGGGGACGCCGGGGTGGCGTACGCGCACCTGCTCGTCGCTCTGCGGCGCTCCGGTCACCGGGACCTGGCTGCAGGGATCGCTGGCGCTCTGATACGGGTCCCCGCCGGAGTAGACGGCGATGGCGGCGATCGCCGGCCGGTTGAGCGCGTACTCGTAGGCCATCGAGGCGCCGTTGGACCAGCCCATCAGGAAGATGCGACGGGTATCGACCTCTCCGGTGGCGACCTCCGCCGCGATGAAGTGATCGATCGTGGCCGCGTCCACGTTCTCCGGGTAGCGCACGGCGCCCACGGTGACGTCGCCCGCCGGATCGAACTGCCGGTACCACTGGTCCCAGCCCGTGCCCTTCTCGTCGGGCCGGGGATAGTGGTGGGTGGTGTCCCTTCCCTCCGGCGCGAGCAGGATGAAGCCGCGGACGCCCGGATCGCTCGACAGCTCCGCGGTGTCGACGAGGGAGACCAGGTTGGCGCCGCGCGGCGCCGCGGCGCTCTTCGCGCCGGAGAGAGACGGGTGGAGGTAGACGATCAGGGGCCGCGGCCGGCTCGCCGACGCCCGGGGCTGCCAGAGGCACGCCCAGCGCGGGGTCCCGTCGGGATCCGGCCAGGGGCCGAGGAGCGTGCCGCCGGTGCAGGTGGGCGCCTTGCTCTCGATGAGCTGCGCCGGCGGATCACCGAAGGGCGTGCAGGTCTGAGCCGGCGCAGGGCTCGCCGCAACGAGCGCGAGCGCAACCCCGGATCCGAGACGCACGACGCGCCCCTGCCAGCCCCCCATTCCGCTGCTCCCCGCGCCAGGGCCGTCGTGCGTCAGCGGCGTCTCGATCCTCGACCGATGCCCAGGAATCCGGCGCTCAGGCCGAGCAGCAAGAGGGTCGAAGGCTCCGGCACGGGCTGGAGCTGCACCTTCAGATTGTCGAGCGCCAGCGCCTGGACGGTCTGGTTGGGCAGCGTCGCCTGCACCTGCAGGCTGGTGAAGCCGCTGGGATCGTAGAATCCGACGATCGTGCCCATCTCGAGCAGCGGCCCGCCGCCGACGGTGCCCGACGAGATCACGTTGCCGTTCTGATCGAGCGTCTGCCACTCGAGGATGGCGTCGTGATTGCCCCAGGGATAGGGACCGTAGATGTCGCCGGTCGTCCAGGTGTTGCCGTACATGAACTCGACGCCGAAGATCTTCTGCGCGTCCGTGGTCGCGATCGTCACCCAGGTGTCGCTTCCGTTGGCCATGGCGTAGAACGCTCGATCGCTGCCATTCGCGCCGTGAAAGGGGTCCAGCGTCGCGAGCGTTGGATCCTCTCCCCAGCTCGTGCTGGCCGTCGTGATGCTGAGCCCACCTTCCTGGTAGGTGTCGAGGTTCACGGCGTTGCTGGAGGTCAGGGAATCGAAGCTCGCGGAGCGGTCGATCGAGGTCACGGCCGACCCGGCGCCTTCCGTCTGGATCGTGGTCGCATGGCCGGCGCCAGCGCAGAGCTGAAACGCGATCCAGGTCGCGGCGAAGCCAGTCAGTCTCGGGCCTCTCATCTCGGTCTCCTCGCAGCGTCTCGACTGCAGCAGCAGAGCGAGTGCAGAGCTTGCGCGACGCGCGCGGATCGCGTCAATGACGACGCGGCGAATCCCAGGCGCCCACGCGGACCGGCCTGTGACGGCGAGTCCGCCTTTCCGTCGGGAACGGGGCAGGACGGCACATCTCGAGCCGATCTCAGGATCTCTCGAGATCGCGCACGCGCGCCATTTCTCTCCGTCCTTCGGTCCAGTACCAGAACAGGAGGGCCGGCACCCCGAACACGATCTCGCGCATTCGCTTCGCCAGCGAGAGCGCGATCGCGAGGTCGCCACCGACTCCCAGCAGGTATCCGAACCCCACCAGCCCCGCCTCCTGGACGCCCAGTCCCGCCGGCACCAGGAAGCCGAAGCTCCGCGCCGCCAGCGTGAGGCTCTCGAGGACCACGGCTCCGGCGATGCCGATGGGATGACCGAGCCAGCGCAGCGCCAGCCACGTCTCGGCCGAGCCCACGATCATCCCGAGGAGCTCCCACGCCATCGCGGCGACCAGGCGCAGACGGTGGCCGTAGAGCTCGCGGATCGCGGCGTCGAGATTCGCGGAGCTTCCGAGGAAGCTCAGCGCCTGGTGGTTGGCGCCGAGCATCCACTCGGCCATGCGCCCGAGCCGCTGAAACACCGAGCCGTAGCGCAGCAGCGCGCCCAGCAGGGCGATCACCGGCAAGCTCACCCCGAGCCCGACGAGAACGTCACCGGTGCGCGCCACTGCGCCGCTCAGCTTCAGCAGACACACGACGCCGAGCGCAGCGAAGACATACTGTGCGATGAGGGTGAGCAGCACCTCCACGATCACGCTCGCGGCCGCCACCGTGCCATCCACGCCATGCGCCGCCGCGAGTCGAATCCCGACGAGCTCTCCTCCGATGTTCGCGACGGGAAGCAAGCGGTCCACCGCCTCGCGGATCGCCGCGATCCACATCAAGGTGCGGAGCCGTGCGCGACGCATCAGGAGCGTGCTCCATCCCAGCACGTCCAGAGCCAGCGGCAGCAGGTGCAGCGGTACCAGCAGCAGCAGGATCCAGCCCGCACGCGAGATCGGCGCCAGCACCGAGGCTGCGCCTTCGCGCGCGATCAGAGCGATGACGACAGCGAGGCCAGCCAGCAGGGCGATGCGGACGGCCAGCCTCATGGGCCCTGGCTCCCTCTGGCCGCGAGGGCCGGAGGCGTCGATCACGCCGCGGGGACGGCCAGCCAGTCGGCCGCCTCGGGCGTGAACTCGAGCAGCGCAGGCGAGGACTGCGCGTAGTAGCGGAGCCGGAGTCCCCAGCGGGCGACGTGGGCGAGCTCGACGGCGAGCCCGGACGGCGCGACGTAGTACTTGCGCGCCATCGCGAGCACGACGCCGAGCGGGATCGCCCCGCGCTCCACGCAGGCGCCGCCCTCGAGGCGCAGGACCCGGTCCGGGGTGCCTGCGCGGGCCGGGTAGACCAGGAGCGTCGCCCGGCCGCCGGCTTCGACGTTGCGCACGGTGATCGATGCCGCGGACGTCGCGCAGCGGAGTCGCCCCGAGCGCTCGACGAACCAGAGCGGTGTCACGAACGGAGCGCCGCGTGGAGAGACGGTGGCGAAATGGACGATCCGCGAGTCGCGCAGGAAGGCGCGCTGCTGCGGCCCGAGCGTCACGGCGCCGCCTCCTCGTGGAGCCGGCCGTAGTCCCAGGCGGTGATCCGCTCCGGCCGCAGCTCGAGCCAGCGGACCCCGCTGCCGCCGGCCCCGGGAGGAGGCGGGCAGGGGGAGAGGGTTCCCCGGATCGTGACGGCGCGCAGGGCGAACCAGGGCCAGCCGTCGTCCAGGACCAGGCTGGCACGCGCCCCTTCGCGCGGCACGGCTCCTGCCTCGAGCGCGACCCGGTGGCGGCCACCGGCGCACCGGTACCGCACGGGCGCCAGGCCGAGGCCGTCCTCGCGCTCCCAGGCGAGCGTCGCGCGGGGCGGCGCCACGACGAGATCGCGGAGCGTCGACCAGTCGACCCGGTTCGTGACGCGGGCCATGCCGCGTACGATACCGGTCGAGGGTCCCGGGGGTATACTGGCCCCACTCGAGGAGGCCCCATGCCCCGCTTCGGAACCCATGGCCGCGTCCTGATCGCGGATCTCACCACGCGGACCACCCGGATCGAGGAGATCGACGAGTCGGTGTACCGCCAGTTCCTGGGCGGCTACGGGCTCGGCGCGTATCTCATGTGGAAGCACTATCCGGCGGGCGGGGACCCGCTCTCGCCCGAGGCCTGCTTCGCGATCGTGTCGGGTCTGCTGACGGGCGCCCGCACGCCGTTCTCCGGACGCATCCAGATCGTCGCCAAGTCGCCGCTCACCGGCACCTGGGCCGACTCGAACTCCGGCGGCAGCGTCGCGAGCCAGCTCCGCCGCGCGGGCTACGACGGCCTCTTGGTGACGGGCCGCGCGAGCGAGCCCACCGTGCTCGTGATCCGCAACTCGGAGGTGCGCTTCGAGCCCGCCCGCGAGTTCTGGGGCCAGGAGATCCCGCCCGTCTTCGACGCGCTGCGCGCGCGCTACGGCAGCCAGTCCGAGGTGGGAGTGAGCGCGATCGGGCCGGCGGGCGAGCAGCAGTCGCGCATCGCCAGCGTGATGAACGACCGCTACCACGCCTTCGGGCGCCAGGGCTTCGGCGCGATCTACGGCGCGAAGAACCTGAAGGCGATCGTGGTGCACGGATCCGGCGAGGTGCCGATCGCCAATCCGACGCGCTTCCGGGAGCTCTGCCAGGCCGTCACCCAGCAGTACAAGTCCGATCTGTCGTGGCGCATGCGCTTCATGGTCTGGATGGCCAAGCCGAAGCCCATGCTCGGCTTCCTCTACCGGCTGATGTCGCGCTTCGGCATCAAGATCGAGGCGCCGGCGCAGGCGATGCGCCAGCTCTGGTCGGATCGCGGAACCACGGGGGCGGTGGCGCTCAGCATCGAGAACGGCGACGCCCCGGTGAAGAACTGGAAGGGCGTCGGCTCGCGCGACTTCCCGCTGGCCGCCAAGGGCATCAAGCTCGACGGCGACCAGGTGGCAAAGTACATCACGAAGAAGCTCTCGTGCGGCGACTGCCCGGCGCCGTGCAAGGGGATCGTCGCGGTGAAGAGCCGCGGGCTCTCGGACGTGCGGCGTCCCGACTACGAGACCATCGCGGGCTTCGGCGCCGCGATCCTGAACGACGACCTCGAGATCGTCACCGCCTGCCACGACGCCTGCAACCGCTACGGCATCGACGCGGTCAGCTCGAGCGCCACCATCGCCTGGGTGTGCGAGGCGGTCGAGCAGGGGATCCTGAGCGCGAAGGACCTCGACGGCGTCGACATGCGCTGGGGCAACGGCGAGGGCGCGCTCGCGCTCACCATCAAGATGGGGACGGGCGAGGGCTGCGGCTCGTGGCTGCGCCACGGCCTCGCGCATGCCTCCCGCCACGTCGGGCGCGGGAGCGAGAGCTTCGCCGTGCACATCCACGGCCAGGAGCCGGCGTATCACGACTCCCGCTTCACCTCGCTGATGGGCGTGAGCTACATCGCCGACCCGACGCCCGGCCGCCACACCACCGGCACGGGATCCTGGCGCGAGACCTTCAACGTCCCCTTCCCGATCCCGGGAGCGATCGACGACAAGGAGACCCAGATCTCCTGGAAGAAGACCGACGGCAAGGGCGTCGCCCAGGCGCACTACAGCAACGCCCACCAGGTGATGAACGGTCTCGGCCTGTGTCTCTTCACGAACATCATGGGCGGGCTGCCGTGGCTCGACCTGACCAACGCGCTCACGGGCTGGAGCCTCGACGCCGCCGAGCTGCTGCGCTGCGGCGAGCGCATCCAGAACCTGCGCGCGGCGTTCAATCTGCGCGAGGGCATCCGGCCGCGCGACTTCGCGCCGCACCCGCGAATGCTGGGCCAGGGCGACGGCCTCCTCGCCGACGGGCCGCTGCGTGGGGTCACGGTGCCGCTCGATCAGCTCAAGCACGACTACTACACCGCGATGCGGTGGAACCCGGAGACCGGCCACCTCCAGGCGAAGCGGGCGCGGGAGCTCGGGATCGACGGCCTGCTGGCGGGCTATCTCGACGCATGAGCTGGCTGGCCCGCCTGCCCGACTGGCTGCGCCGCAGGCCGGCCGGCACGCTGCGCGTGCACGTCATGCTGAAGGGCCGCATGGGCGACGGCTGGTACGACGTCGACCAGTGGCTGCCGCTCCCGGCTAGCGCGACCCTGGCCACGCTGATCGAGGAGGCGGACCGCCGTGGCCTGCGGCTCAGCCAGGCGATCGAGCACAGCCCGCACCTGCGCCACACCCTGATCTGGAACGGGCAGCGCGCGCCCGTGGAGGAGAACCTCGCCCGCTCCGTGAAGGACGGCGACGAGGTCTACCTCCTCGGACCGCTCGCCGGAGGCTGAGCCGGGCTCAGAGCGCGAGCTGCTTCTGCGGCCGGACCACGATCTCCGCCACGTTCACCTGGATGGGCTGGGTCACCGCGAACAGCACCGCCGCGGCCACGTCCTCCGGGCTGCTCAGGATCTTGCGCAGCGCCGGCTGCACCTTCTCCAGCACCTCGTCCGGGAGGCGCTCGCCGCGCTTCACCTCGACCGGGATGCCCGAGGCGCCCACGATGCCGGCGAGGATCTTGGGATCGAAGTTCCGCGCGAAGTTGGTGGCGATCGCGCCGGGCATGACGTTCACCACGCGGATCGAGTCCTCCTCGAGCTCGTGACGCAGCGTCGCGGAGACGCAGTTCACGGCGTGCTTGGTCGCGCCGTAGACGCCCGAGTCCGCGCGCTGCGCCGCGATCGAGGAGATGTTCACGATGTGGCCCTCGGCCTTGCAGGCGCGCATCGCGCGCACGGCGGCCTGGCATCCGACGAGGAGCGCGAGCACGTTGGTCTCGAGCATCTCCCGCCACTCCTCGGGGTCGCCGTCCACGATCGGGGCGGGGTACGAGAGGCCGGCGTTGTTCACCATGATGTCGAGGCGGCCGGTCTCGCGCGCAGCGCGCTCGACCAGACCCCGCATCTGCGCGACGTCGCGGACGTCGCCGACCGCGACGCTGGCCCGGCCGCCGCGCTGCTCGATCCTCTTCTTCGAATCCTCCATCGGCGCGGCGGTGCGACCGGAGAGGAAGACGTGGGCTCCCGCGCCGCCGAGGGATTCGGCGATGGCGCGGCCGATGCCGCTCGAGGCACCGGTCACGATCGCGGTCTTGCCGGAGAGGGACTGCTGGCTCATGGGGCGGGCTCCTTCCATGTGGGATTCCGGGCGCTCGGCGAAGCTGACGTTCTAGGCAGAAGATGTCAACAGGTCACTCGGCGTCGGGCACGGGCCGCGGGCCTTGCCGCCCCCGCGGGTCGCGCGCCCAGACCCGCGACGAAGACGCGCACCAGCCGGGCGAGCCGGCGCCGGAACCCCACCGGGCTTCCGCCCCCGGCCTCGAGACCCTTCACGCAATCGACGAGGAGCTCGGCAGCCTCGCCGGCGTCGAGCCCTGCGCCGGCCAGCTCGATCTCTCCCGATGCCTCGGCCTCGGCCAGGACGCCGCGAAGCACGCGCAGGAAGCGTCTGCGGAACTCGAGGAGCACGTCTCCGCACTGCTTCCCGTTCTCGTCCAGGATCTCCGCGGCATGGGGCGAGCCCCAGACGCGCTCGAAGATGCGCCCGAACTTCGCATCGACGATCGCCTGCAGCCGCTGCGCGATCGGAGCCGGCGAAGCAGCGGTGGCCTCCGCGGCGGCGTGGGCCTCCTCGAGGAGCTGGCGCGCCAGCGCACGGAAGAGGTCCTCCTTGTTGCGGAAGTGCAGGTAGAGGGCGGCCCGAGAGATCCCGGTCTCCTGGGCGATCTGCTCCAGCGAGACGCGCTTGTAGCCGTAGCGGCTGAAGCAGGTGAACGCGGCGGCGAGGATGCGCTCGGGCCCGCCGCGCGTCCGGCGCGCGGGCGTCGCTTCGCCGACGGCGGTCTTCCGGGCGGTGCGGGCCATCGCGTGCGCAGGATATTCGCCGGAGGCAGGGGCGCCAAGCGCCGCTCCCGCACGCCGGGCTTGCGCGCCCCCCGGCCTGCGTCACGCTCCCGCGGCCAGCGAGGAGCCTGCCAGCGCCGTGAGCGAGCACCGGACGGAGCCCCTCGCGACCATCCCGAACGCGCTCTCCGCGCTCCGGCTGGTCCTCGCTCCGGTGCTGGTCGGGCTGGCCTGGACCGACCGGCCGACGGGATTCCTGGTGGCGCTCTCGATCTCGCTGCTCTCGGACCTGAGCGACGGCTGGTTCGCGCGGCGCTTCGATCAGGCGACGCAGCTCGGCACGCTCCTCGACAGCTACGGCGACCTCGCCACCTACATGACGGTCCCGGTCTGCGCCTGGTGGCTCTGGCCGGAGCTGATCCGGCAGGAGGGCTGGTACGCGGCGGCGATCGTCGCGGCCTACGTGTTCCCGATCGGCCTCGGCTACCTGAAGTACGGGCGTCTCACCGCGTATCACACCTGGGGCGCGAAGCTCTCGGCGGTGGTGATGGGCGCGAGCGCGCTCCTGCTCTTCGCCGGCGGGCCGGCCCTGCCCTTCCGCGTCGCCACCTGGGTGCTCGTCCTGGCGGAGCTCGAGGAGATCGCGATCACGACGATCCTGCCGGAGTGGCACGCGAACGTGCCGTCTCTGCTCCACGCGCGCCGCCTGCTCCAGTCGGGCTCGCGCTGAGGCCGCGGCCGGCTCCGCCTAGTGGCCCTCGGTCTTGAGTCGCGTGGTGTCGTAGTACCTACGGCTCTCGGCCAGCGAGAACGAGGCGGCGTTTCCGGTGTCGAACTGACCGTTGTTCGAGTTGTTGTTCTGGAGGTTCGCGATCATGATCGCGGCCCCGTTCACCACCCGCTTGCCCTGGTTTCCCTGGATGTCGCTGTCCTCGGACCACTTCCCGACCACGTCGATGGTCTTGTAGGGCTGGCCCGCGCGGTCGTACATGATCGCGTAGAGCGGCATCATGGTCTGCTTGTCGTACCAGATCTTCTTGCGGCTGTAGGGGTGGCCCTTCTGCATCGGAATGTCGTCGAGCTCGAAGGCGTCTCGCTTCTGCCACTGCTCGCCCACGAAGTCGAGCGCGCCGTACGGCCCGAACTTGCAGGCGTCGAACTCGGCGTCGGTGCCGAGGCGGGTGAACGCCGTCGCCCCCGTGGTCTCGAAGTCACTCGGGAAGCACTTCCGCTTGGAGTCCATCGCTCCGAGCCTGGTGCTCTCGCCCTTGAACTCCCATTGCTGGTCCCACACGTAGCCGGAGAAGGTGTAGAAGTCCTCCAGCGTGAACTCCGTGCCGAGCAGCGAATCCGACTTCTCGGTGGCCGCGATGCGGCGCACCCGGCGCAGCGCCGGAACGTAGGCCCAGGTGTCGTCCTCCTTGTTCGGCGACAGGTAGCGGTAGAGCAGGAACATGGTGCCGCGCAGGTCGAACGGGGTCTTCACGTCGAAGAACTCCGCCCACTCGACGTCCGTGTTCTTCTCGAGCTCGGTGGTCTCGGGCAGGAGATCCGCGCGGTGGCTGAAGTAGGTGCGGCGATACTCGCCCTGGGAGAGCCGCCAGCGCTCCTTCCCGTAGTTGCGCATGCTGCTGAAGCCCCAGTGCGGGAGGTTCAGCCCGGGACCCTGCCAGCGGTAGTTGACGTCCCAGGCGAGCTTCAGCGCGAACTGCGGATCGCTCGGCTTGAGATCGCAGGCGTGGTTGGTGGCCTTGGTCGCCCAGTCCGAGTACGGGAAAGGCTGCCCGGCGGTGTAGTTCTCGATCTCGCCCCTGGGTCCGATCGTGGCCTGACAGGCGTACTTGACGGTCGCTTCGATGTACTTCTGTTGCGGAGTGTAGTCCGCGGTCTGCACGATGGTCATCTCGAGGCCGGGGAAGTTCTGGATCACGAACGGGTAGAGCTCGTCCGGGATCAAGCCCTTCACCTTGTCCTTGTTGACCGCCGTGATCACGTCGCCGGGGACGACGTCGGCGCCGCCGGCGCGCGGGCTCGCGACGAGCGCGACCGCGAATGCGGCCGCCAGCACGACGGGACTTCTCATGGCGTACCCTCCATGTCGAGAGGCAGCGAGACGGCTCGGAAGCGCCGTCTCGCCCGAGGGCGGCACGGAGTTCGGCAGGGGTTCTCAGCGGCCGGGAATCACGCCGGGCGGAAGACCGGCGGACGCCGTGCCATCCGCTCTCGTCGACGCGCGCGCATCGCGTGTTATTCGGGGCTCGCCTTGAGGATCCATGGAGGCAACGGCCCTTGCCCTTCGGCTACGGCCTCGCCGGAGCGGCCCGTGCGTGTCCCCTTCCGCCACGGCGCCCGGCGCCGGCCGCCTGGACCGCCCGCGCGAACACCGAATCGAGCATGGCTTCGGTGAGGCGACCCGTGAAGGTGTTCTGCTGGCTCGGGTGGTAGCTCCCGATCAGCGTCCTTCCCCCGACGACGATCTCCGCGCCGTGGGCGAAGCGCGGCGCCGGGCGCGGCACGTCCTCGCCCGCCGAACGCCACGCGCGCAGCAGCCCGTCCCAGGCGAAGGCACCCAGCGCGACGAAGGCGCGCGCGCGCTCGAGCACCGCGAGCTCCGCCACCAGGTGCGCGAGGCAGCGGTCCCGCTCGGCAGGCGTCGGCCGGTTGTCCGGCGGGGCGCAGTGCACGACGGCGGTGATGCGGGTCCCGATCAGCTCGAGGCCGTCTCCACGGTGTGTCGAGACGGGCTGATTGGCGAGGCCCGCGCGGTGGAGCGCGCGGAAGAGCCAGTCGCCCGAGCGATCACCGGTGAAGATGCGGCCGGTGCGATTTCCGCCGTGCGCCGCCGGCGCGAGGCCCACGATCACGATGCGCGCGTCGGCGGGGCCGAGCCCGGGGACGCCGCGCGCCCAGTAGCTCTCGCCGGCGAAGCGCCGCGGCGGCTCGATCGCCACCGCCGCGCGCCAGCGGACGAGCCGGGGGCAGCGCTTGCAGCAGGCGACGGCCTCGTCGATCGCGGCGAGCCGCACCCGGCCGTCGTGCCCGGGATCGCGCATGCGCGCCTCAGGCGCACCGGCGGCGGCGCCGCCGGGCTGCGCCCTTCCGGCCCGAGGCGCACCGCCGGCTACGCGGCGGGCTGCGCCCTTCGCGCGCCTTCGGCTCGCTGCGCGCTTCCGGCCCGAGGCGCACCGGCGGCTTCGCCGCCGGGCTGCGCCCTTCGCTCGCCTTCGGCTCGCTGCGCGCTTCGCTTGCAGTCAGCTCTCCTCGGCGCCCGGAGCCAGCGCGCCGAAGAGCCCCCCGAACAGGCCATGCTGGCGGAGCTTCGCGGCGAAGCCGGGCTCGTAGACCTCCTCCGGCGCCTCGCGCACCAGGCGGTCGATCACGACGGCGTCGTTGCCCACCAGGATCCGCCAGCGGTCGGCGCGCACGCCGTCGAGGATCTGTGTCGCTGCGCCGGCCGCGGTGAGCGGCGCCATCTTCTCGAAGGCCACGGCCATCATCTCCATCCCCTGCCGGAGCTGGTCGTCGCTCGCCCCGTCGACCGGAATGCCCTGCCGGGCGAATTGCTGGCGCACGCGCTGGAGGTCCTCGTGGGTCATCTCCTTCGGGCTCGGCCGCCCGAGCACCACACCGGTGTTGGTCACGATCGAGGTGCCGACGTGGCCCGGCATCACCACCGAGACCTTCACGTGGGGAGCGTTCACCCGCAGGTCCGTGATCAGCGCCTCGCTGAACCCCTTCACCGCGAACTTGGCCGCGCTGTAGGCGGTATGGGGGATGTTGGGCCCGAGGCTCGCCCAGAAGCCGTTCACGCTGCTGGTGTTGACGATGTGGGCCGCGGAGCTCGCGACCAGGAGCGGCAGGAAGGCGCGGGTGCAGTAGTAGACGCCGCCCCAGCAGACGGCGAAGGTCTTGTCCCACTCCGCCCGATCGTCGGTGAAGAGGCTCCCGCCGGCGCCGATCCCGGCGTTGTTGAAGAGCAGATGGATGGAGCGGGTGGCATGGCTCCGCTGCACCGCGTCGCGGAAGCCCAGGACCTGGGCCTCCTCCGAGACGTCGCAGAGGTGGGTGGAGACGCGTGTCCCGGTGGGCGCGCGCTCGAGGCAGGCCGCCCGGGTCGCCTCCATGTGCTCGGCGGAGACGTCGCACATCGCGACGTGGCAGCCTTCGCTGGCGAGCTGCTTCGCCAGCTCGCGGCCCATGCCCGTGCCGCCGCCCGTGATCACCGCGATCTTGCCACCGAACTCCCGCATGAGCCCTCCCTGCGACTCGCCCACCGCGGCCTACGCTACCGCAGCGGCCTCCGGGGCGCGCGGCGCGGGCCGCGACCGCGCGGCGCCGGATGGCCCGACGAATCAGGCTGCGGATGGCACCGCTCGCCCGTGGCCCGCTCTTCGAGCCCTCCACTACAGTCGAGGGGCGATCTCCGGACACGGAGGGGCCGATGCCGAGCGCCGACACTCTCGAGCGATTCATCGAGCGGGTGGAGCAGAACGCCCATGCCGAGGCCATCCAGGAGTTCTACACCGCCGACGCCTCGATGCAGGAGAATCAGGCGCCGCCGCGTGTGGGTCGCGACGCCCTGGTGGAGAACGAGCGGAGGATCCTCGCCGCCGCGCGATCCGTGACCTCTCGCTGCGTCCGCCCGGTGCTGGTGAACGGCGACCGCGTGGTCGTGCGCTGGAGCTTTCGCTTCGAGTGGCCGAACGGAACCGTGACGGAGATGGAGGAGCTCGCCTACCAGCGCTGGGAGGGCGAGCGCATTGCGGAGGAGACCTTCTTCTACGATCCCGCGCAGCGCACGCCGAGGAAGGCGACGGCGTAGGCGGCGTCCCGGCGGGAGCCGCCGCGGCCCGACGCGAAGCCCCCCGTCCTCACTCCCGATCGAGCAGGCGCCGGCGGGCGGCGGTCACGTCGACCAGCGGCTGGCGCCGCCATCGAGCGACCTCTTCGGCGGTGTAGGGCGCGAAGCCCGGCGCCAGATGCGCCAGGTCGAAGCGGCGGAGCGTCCAGTCGAGGAGCGCGGCGAGATCGGCGTCGTCCAGCGTCGCGTTCGCGACCCCCGGAACGCGCACGAGGTACTCCCTCCCCTCGGCGCTGTGCGAGAAGCGCGCCACCGATCCGGCGAGCGCGGGCACCTTGCCCGGCGTCGCGCTCCCGTCGGCGAGATGGCAGCCCTCGCAGTGCAGCCGGTAGTTGGTCGCGGGCGACCACGCCAGCGCCGGCGGCGCGAGCGCGCAAGCCAGCGCGACCGCGATCCCGCGCGCGATCACGACGATCCGGTCGCGACGCCGAGCACGATCGCGACGGTGCTGTTGTAGGCGGCCGTCGGAGTGCCCATGCACCAGTTGATGTCGTTCGACTTGCCGGTGAGGTAGACCGGTCGGTCCCCCTCGTTGCGATTGCAGAGGCAGCGGCCACAGAAGCTGTTTCCGCAGCAGTCGTTGTAGGAGATGATGTAGTCCTTGCCGTCGAGCGGGTGCCGGCAGGTACCGATCCAGGTGACGCGCGACATCTCGGTGCCCGGCGGGCAGCTCCGGTGCGTGCCGCCGCAGCACGCCGAGAGGAAGCCGTCGATCGAGCAGTAGCGCCAGTAGTCGCAGCTCGCGGGATCGCCCGCGGTGCCTTGCAGTCCCGAGTCGTCGGGCGCGTCCGCCCCCTGTGCCGACGCCCGCGAGACCGGCAGCAGCGGGAAGGCCGCCGCACCGACCAGGGCGACGCCGATCCGGGCCAGAAAGCCCCTCCGCGAGGTGATCCGCGCCAGCCGTCGCGCGACGGCCTCGACGAGCCGATCGAGCTCGGGATTCGTCATGGCTACGCCGCCCCCCTGCGCGTGCGCTGGACCCATTCCTGGATCGACGCGACCCCGAGCGACTGGGCCTCGAAGAGGCTCTCGAGGTGCTCGCGCGTGTTCACGAGGCCGTGGGCGCGTACCACGCCGGCGGCGTCGATCAGCACCGCCCACGGAAGCTTCCCCACCCCGTAGGCGACTCCGAGCTGTGTGGAGAGGAGATACGGAAGAGAGAGCCCCGCGCGGCTGGCGAATGCCTGGTGCTCGCCTCGCGGCCCGTCGCTCGCCAGGAGGACGCGCAGCCGCCGCGACTCCGCCTCGCCCAGCGTCTTCAGCACCGGCAGCAGCGCCTTGCAGACGGGGCAGCTCGGCGAGAGGAAGAAGAGCAGCGTGTCGCGGCCATCGGCGGCGGGGCCGCCGACCGTGTGCGGCCGCCCGTCGAGATCCGTGGCGGCCACGACGGGCGCGGCGGAGCCCGCCTGCGCCGCCGAGGCCAGCGCGAGCGCACCGACCGGCTGCAGCCGCTCGTGCAGCACCCCGATCTGTCGCACCAGGGCGACCACCACCGCCGCGAGCACCAGCACCGCGATCCACAGCGCCAGGTTCGAGACGAGGAGCGCGTCGCTCACGTTCCCTCCGGCAGCCGCGCGAGCGCGGCCGCGTGGGCCAGGAGCCCGTGCGCCGCGCTCCACGCCGCCGCCAGCAGCACGATGCCGCCCGCCACCGTGACGGCGTCGATCCAGACCAGCGGCCTCGGCGCGACCCCGCGGGCGCAGGCCAGCGCCAGCGCGGCGAGGAGCGCGTTCCGCGCCACGAGCCAGCCGGAGAGCGGCTGGCGCGAGCGCGGTCCCGCGCAGCCGCAATCGATGTCGCGGCGGCCGCGGGCGAGGTTCACGGCGATCGCGGCTGCGTACAGGCCGAGCAGCGCCACCGCCGCCAGGAGCGCCGGCGCGCGCGCACCGAGCGACGCGGGCGCCAGCAGCGTGGCGGCGAGGAGCGCCTCGGCGCTGGTCAGCGCCAGGACGGCGACGCCGCCCAGGCGCGCGGGCAGCAACGCGTAGCCCTCCAGCGCCGCGCGGAAGGCCGCCGGGTCGCGCGCTTTGTGGAGCGCGCTCGACCCGAAGAGGAGCGCGAGCGCGCCACGCAGCACGAGCTCGAGGGCCGGGTCCAACACGCTGGCGGGCCGCCGCGCGCGCTCATGGCGCCGCCACGTAGTTCACGGCGACCCCGACCTCGCGGACGTCGCGCAGGTGGCCTCCGCTCCGCGCGTCGTACACCGCGAGGGTGGCGGGGAAGGCCGTCGCGGCGAGCAGCACCGGCGCGTCGTCCTGGGTCACGGCGATGCGCTCCACGCCGTGGGCGGGCAGCAGGTGCTGGAGCAGCCAGTCGACGGCGCCGCCGGTCGGCATCCGGAGCTGCTCCAGCACGAAGCTCGCCAGCGAGTTGCGGAGCGCGAAGCGCTGCACGCGCTCGCGGCGGTCCACGTCGTAGACGAAGACCTCGGTGCCGGGAGCCTTGTGGGTGTCGGGCCCGCCCCGGTGCATCAGGGCGTAGAGCCGGCCGCTCGGCGCGTGCAGCGCGAAGGGCTGCATCCCGCCGATCCGCCACGACTCCTTGCGTTCGGCGTCGGAGAGCAGAGGCCACGGCTCGGCGAAGTGAACCTCGGCGCCCGACACGTCCACCGGGTGCACCACGCCCTCGAAGGAGACGAAGAACCAGCGGTCGCCGCGGCGGACCGCCTTCTCGGTCACGGGATCCGCCCGGGGGTCGAACCACCGCGGGGTGTGCAGCTTCGAGACCGGGCTTCCGTCCTCGTCGAGCGTCACCACGAGGGCGCTGCCGTCGGCGCAGAGCGAGAAGAAGCGACGCGGGCCGGCGGCATACACCAGGCTGCAGCCGGGCGTCTCGACCTCGCCCACGAAGCGACGGCGTGCCACGTCCACGATGCTGAGGGAGGTGGCGGGGTTCAAGTTGAAGACCGCGAGGAAATGGCCGTCGTCGGAGAGCGCCGAGCCCGCCACCCACGACGTGTGCTCCGAGCGCCTGGGTGGGATCACGACCTCGCCCTGCGGCTGGAGGGACCGGGCGTCGGTGATCGAGACGAGATCGGTGCGCGCGCCGCGCGTGCCGCGGGCGTAGTAGGTCTCCGCCTGGTAGATCTCGCGGCCGTCGAGCGAGCGAAGCGGCGCCAGGATGCCGGGGCCGCCGGGCAGCATGCCCAGGAAGCGGCCGGTGTCGGCGTCCACCAGCGCCGCGCGGCGTAGCAGGACGTCGCTCACCCACACCCAGTGCCGGCCCGGCGGCGCGGGCAGGGTCTCGACCTTGCCGAGCGGCTCCGCCGCCGGCGCCGGGCCGGCGAGCCCGGCCCCCACGACGACGGCGACGCAGGCGGCCGCGAAGCGAGGCAGCGCTCCGAGGCGGTGCATGGCTCGCGAGCCTACCAGCGGCCTCCGCGCGTTGGAAGAGGCTCGAGAGGCGCATCGGTCGAGCGCTCCGCGAGAGGCTCGACGCAGCGGCTCGCCCGGCGCCCCCGCGCCGGCATCAGCGCTCCGCGAGCAGAGCGTTCATGTCCAGAGTGCCCGAGAAGAGCGCCTCGTAGCGCCCGGTCTGGAGCAGGCTCGTGGCGGCCTCGCGGGCTGCGACGAGCGCCGCGCGCGCGATGCCGCCGCCGGCGCTCACGCGCCGCACACCGAGGGTCGCCAGCTCCTCCACCGGCGGGAGCCCCGGCACCGTGAGGACGTTCAGCGGCAACCCCACCGCAGCCGCGATCTCGCGGATCTCGTCGCGGACCGCGAGGCGAGGCACGAAGATCCCGGAGGCGCCGGCCTCGCGATAGAGTTTGGCGCGGGCCAGCGTCTCCGAAACGGCCTGCTGCGGCGGCACCAGCTTCTTCAGGTAGACGTCCGTACGCGCGTTGATGTAGATCGACACGCCTCTGCGCTCCGCCGCCGCGCGCGCGGCCTCGATCTTGCGCACCGTCAGGTCGGGCGGCTCGTGTCCGTCCTCGAGGTTGATGCCGACGGCCCCGGCGTCGATCACCGCCGCCAGGTGCTCGCCCACCGTCGCAGGATCGCTCGAGGATCCCGCCTCGATGTCCGCCGTGACCGGAATCCGCACCACGCGCGCGATGGCGGCCACCCCTTCGACGACGCGCTGGAAGGCGATCGCTTGCCCGTCCGGATGGCCGTTCGCCCAGGCCACCCCGGCGCTGGTGGTGGCGATCGCCTCGGCGCCGCAGCTCTCGATGAGACGCGCGCTCCCTGCGTCCCATGCGTTCGGGAGCACGAGGATCCGATCGCGGTGATGCAGCTCGTGGAAGGTCCGGGCCAGGTCGCTCGGGGTCGGAGCCATGTCGATCTCCTCTTCGCGTGGGCCGGCGCGACGAGCTCGAAGGGTAGAGCCGAAGGGCCGGCGGCTCGCGCCGCTTTCGGACGCCAATGGCGGAACCTCAGGCGGGCGACGTGTCCAGCGCGGCAGCGCGCATCCGCTCGGGCGTGAAGGGAAGATCCCGCAGCCGCAGACCGGTGGCGTCGAAGACCGCGTTCGCGATGGCCGCGGCGGTCGGGCCCTGCGAGGCCTCGCCCGCGCCGAGCCACGGCTCGCCGGGTCGCTCGAGGAGCACGGTCTCCACCTCCGGCACCTCGTCGAAGCGCAGGATCGGGTACGTGTCCCAATCGACGCTCCGGAGCCCGTCGCGCTCGAAGCGCACCTCCTCCTTGAGCGTCCAGCTCGCCGCCTGCACCAGCCCGCCCTCGAGCTGGTTCGCGAGACCGTCGGGATCTACGATCTGGCCGGCGTCCGCCGCGACCACGGCGCGCTCGAGCCGGATCGCCGCGCTCGCATCGTCCACGCGGAGCTCGAGCGCGACGGCGCACCAGGCCTTCTGGTTCTTGTAGCGCGCGAAGGCGAGCCCCTGGCCGCGGCCCGAGCCCCGAGGCCGTGGCTCGGCCCGCCAGCCCAGGCGCTCGGCCGCGGCGCGAATCACCTCCCGCGCGCGCGGATCCTCGAGATGGCGCAGCCGGAACTCCACGGGATCCGCCGCCGCCGCGTGCGCCAGCTCGTCCATGAACGACTCCAGCGCGAAAACATTGGCGTAGGCGCCGAGCGAGCGCAGGGACGAGGTGCGGAAGGGAGAGGAGTCGAGGAAGTGCTTGACGACGCGCCGGCGCGGGAACGCATACAGAGGATCGGCGTTGCGGTGGATGCCCATGTGGGGGGCGAGGACGGGCCGCGGGGTCGGAGGGGCCATGGGCGGATCGCGATGCCACGCCGCCACCAGGCCCGACACCCGCTCGCCGAGCGGGAGCGCGCGTCCGAGGTGCGTGAAGCTTCGCGTCTCGTGACTCCAGTCGACGACGCTCCCGCTCGCGTCGAGGCTCGCCTCCAGGTCCATGATCATCGCCGGACCGTAGGGCTCCCAGGCGTGCTCCTCCTGGCGGCTCCATTGCAGGTGCACCGGACGCCCGGGGAGCGCACGGGCCACCAACGCGGCGTCGAGCGCGACGTCGTCGGCGCCGTTGTGCCCGTAGCAGCCGGGCCCCTCGAGATGCACCACGCGCAGCCGCTCGGCGGGCAGGCGCAGGGCCTGGGCCAGCGCCTGACGCAGCACCGACACGCCTTGGCTGTGGCTCCACACCGTGAGCGCCCCTTCCTGCTCCCAGGCCACGGCTGCGGACGGCCCGAGCGAGGCGTGCATCTGGAACGGCCGGGTGTAGCTCGCACGCAGGGTCCGGGCCGCGCCCGCCACGGGCTCGCGGGCCGGGACCGGCGCGTCGAGCGCCGCGCCGTCCACCACGGGAAAGCTCTGCGTGCGCGCCGAACGCATCCGAGTGTAGAGCTCCGCCCGGGGCGGCAGCTCTGGGGCGCCCGTCCAGCGCGTCGATCTCCGCAGGCGCTCGGCCGCCGCCATCGCCTGCGCCGAGCGCTCCGCCGCCACCGCCACGAAGCTCCCGTCGCGCAGCACCGCGATCACCCCCGGCATGCGGCGCACCGGCGCGTCGTCGAGCGAGTCGAGCCGTGCGCCCCGGGCCGGTGGACGCACCACCCGCGCGTGCACCATCCCCGGCAGGCGCAGGTCCTGCACGAAGACGGCCCTCCCGGTGACCAGCGGCTCCATCCCGAGGCGAGGGCCGGGGCGGCCGAGCACCCGATGCGCACGCGGCTCCTTGGGCCGGGCCCGGCCACCGACCTTGCCTTCGAAGCGCCGGCCGCCGAAGAGCGCGAACCAGCTCGTCACGCGATCGGTTCCCGGGGCCCGCACCGTGCCGTCCTCGACCCGGAGCGCGCTCGCCGGCGCGCCGAGCTCCGCGGCGGCGAGCTCGAGCAGGCGCTCCCGCGCCTCGGCGGCCGCGAGGCGCAGCGCGGTCCCGCTCTCCTCCAGCGAGTTGCTGCCGACGGTGTAGAGCTCGTCCGGACCCGCCGCGGTGTCGGCCGTTCTCACCCGCACGCGTGCGAGCGACACGTCGAGCTCCTCGGCCGCGATGCGCGCCAGCGCGGTCTTGAGGCCCTGTCCGAGCTCGACCTTGCCGGTGTAGACGGTCACGCTCCCGTCGGCCTCGATCCGCAGCCAGGTGTCGAGCTCCGGATTGCGCTGGAGGCTCGGCGGGATCACCGGCGGGCCCGCTCCGCGAGCACGCGCCGCAGCGCTCGTAGCATCCGCGGGTGGGTTCCGCAGCGGCACAGATGCGGCGCGAGCGCGGCGCGGATCTCGGCTTCGTCGGGCAGCGGCTTCTCGTCGAGGAGCGCCTTCGCGGCGATCAGGATCCCCGGCACGCAGTAGCCGCACTGCGCGGCCTGCTCGATCACGAAGGCGCGCTGGAGCGCATCGAGCTCGCCGTCCTGCGCGAGGCCCTCGATCGTGGTGATCGCGCGCCCTGCGAACTCGCCGACGGGCGCCACGCAGGACAGGACCTTCCGGCCGTCGCAGAGCACGGCGCACGCCCCGCACTGCTCCAGCCCGCAGCCGTACTTCGCACCGGTCAGCCCGAGCTCGTCGCGCAGGACCCAGAGCAGCGGCGTCGACGGATCGACCTCGACGCTCCGCAACGCTCCATTCACGCGGAGCTCCATGCGGCGATTCTATCACCCGCCGGCTCAGCGCTCGAGGAAGCGTTGCACCAGCGGGTGCGAGCTCTGGAAGACCTGGTCCACGGTGCCCGCTACGACGACGCGGCCCCCTTCCATCACCAGGACCCGGTCGGCGACGTCGCGGGCGAAGTCGAGATCATGGGTGACGAGGAGCATCGTGATCGCGTCCTCGTAGACCAGGGCCCGGATCACCTTGAAGACCTCGCGCACCAGCAGCGGATCGAGCGCCGAGGTGGGCTCGTCGAAGAGCAGCACCTCGGGGGACATCGCGAGTGCGCGCGCGATCGCGACGCGCTGCTGCTGCCCGCCCGAGAGCTCGCCCGGGAGGCGCCCGGCCTGCTCCTCGAGGCCCACCCGGCGGAGCGCGGCGAGGGCGGTCTCGCGGGCTTCGACCCGCGGCTTCCGCAGCACGTGCAGCGGCCCCAGCATCACGTTGTGCAGGGCGTCCACGTGCGGGAAGAGATGGAGCTGCTGGAACACCATGCCGACCCGCTGGCGCAGCGCGACGAGTGCGGCCTGCTCGCCCCGGCTCGGCACGTGGCGCGCGGGGCGCCCGCGGCCCACCTCGACGCCATGCAGCCGCACGCACCCCTCCTGGTAGTCCTCGAGCCCGTTCAGGCAGCGCAGCAGGGTCGACTTGCCGGAGCCGTTCGGCCCGAGGATCACCACCACGTCGCCCCGTTCCACGGTCAGGTCGATCCCGTCGAGGACGAGCCGGCCGTCCGGCCAGCGTTTGCGCAGGCCTTCGACCTGGAGGAGCGGCTCGCTCCGCGCCTCGACACCGGCTCGCGTCGGCTGGCTCATGGCGCGGCGAGCGCTCCGCCGTGGTGATGGCTCGGCCCGAGCGAGGTGCGCGGCGTGCCGCGGCGTCGCAGGCGCGCCTCCAGGCGATGCCCGAGCGAATCGGCGACGACCGAGACCGCGAGATAGAACAGGGCGGCGACCACCAGCATCTGCGGCACGATGAGCCGCGCCTTCCCGAGGCCGAGCGCCACCGCCGTGAGCTCCCGGACGCCGATCACGTACACCAGCGAGGTGTCCTTGATCATCGCGACGAGGTCGTTCAGGATCGGCGGCAGGATGATGCGGAAGCTCTGGGGCAGCTCCACCAGGCGGAGCGACTGGCGCGGCGTCATGCCGAGCGCCAGGGCGGCCTCGCGCTGCCCCTTCGGCACCGCGTCCAGGCCGGCCCGGTGGATCTCGGCCTCGTAGGCCGCGTAGTTCCCGGCCAGACACAGGATCCCGACGACGAAGGCCGGCCACGCCAACGCCTCGCCGAGGCCCATCGCCTTCCCGAGCACCGGCAGCGTGTAGTAGATCAGGAAGATCTGCACCAGGAGCGGCGTCCCGCGCACCCCCTGGATGTAGAGCCGGGCGGGCCACGAGAGCGCCCCACGCGCCGAGCGGTCCATCAACGCGAGGCCGAGGCCGGCCACGACGGCGAGCGGCATGGCGATCGCGGTGAGCAGCACCGTCGCGCCGGTGGCCACTGCGAGCTCGCGCATCACGGGTCCCCAGGCGAGCCCGCTCGCGGACGAGGGCGATGCGAGCGCCAGCTCCTCCACCGCGGGGCCGCGTGCGATGCCGAGCTGCTCCTGCTCGGCGGACCAGACGCCCCAGCGCTGGTAGATCCGCCCGAGCTCGCCGTCGGCCTTCATGCGCTCGAGCGCCGCGTCGAGGGCGGCCAGGAGCTGGGGCTCGCTCTTGCGCACGGCGCCGGCGTACTCGCCGGGCGCGAACGTACCGGGAACGGTGTAGAGCTGGGGCATGCTGGCGGCGTAGTAGCCGGCGATGATCGACTCCGCGACCGAGCCGTCCACGCGGCCGTTGGCGAGCTCGACGTAGGGCGCGAGGGAGTCGTCGTACTGGACGATCTCGGACGCGCCGAAGCCCGCGCGCTGCAGGACCTCCACCGCCGCGGAGCCGTTCAGCACCGAGATGCGCCGGCCGCGCAGATCGCCGAGGCTCCGATAGCGCTCCCGGTCGGCGGCCCGCACGGTGAGCTGCTCGCCGTAGCGGTAGTAAGGAATCGTGAAGTCGACGACCCGGGCGCGCTCGGGGCTGGCCTCGATCCCGTTCAGCGCGAGGTCGGTGCGGCCCGCCTTCAGGTTGTCGATCAGCGCGAGCCAGTCGGCGGGCACGGGCTCGCTCCGCACGCCGAGGTGCTCGCAGAGGCGCGCCACGAGCTCGATCTCGAAGCCGACCAGCCGGCGGGGATCGGCGGGATCGGGCATCGCAAAGGGCGCTCCGCCGGCCGGATCGACGCCCCAGCGCAGCACCCCCTCGTCCTGGATGCGACGCAGGCTGGTGCCGGGGGGTGCCGGGGCGATGCGATCCGCCACCGGCGGGAGCCCGGCGCCCTCGCCGCTCGCCGTGCCGGCCCGCGCCTCCGGCCCGGCGGCGCAGGCGAGGGCGACGCACGCGAGGATCCGGACGGCGAGCGCGCGCGCGGAGCCGAGAGGGCGTCGCTTCACGCGGCGGAGCGTATCGGCCTGGAAGTCCTCCCGCCCGCGAGCCCGCGGACGCTGCGGCCGAGGGCGAGGCCGCCGAGGCCCGCCGCCAGGAGCCACGCCGTGCCGGGCTCGGGCACCACCGCCACCCAGCTCGACGGCGTCGGATGCTGGCCGGGAAGCGAGTAGCCGGAGACCGAGATCACGCCGAAGACCGGGCTCGGCTTGGCGCTGGCCGTGGCGAAGCTCGAGAAGTCCGCGAGGGTCGCGCCGAGGATCGTCCACGTGCTGGTGTCGGCAGGGTCGAAGCGGTGGCCGTGCTTCGAGGGGAAGTCGACCACGATGTGGAAGACGTCCGCGGTGTAGCCCGCATCCATGTCGTGCGGGTTGCTCTCGAACTGGAAGATCCCGGCCACGCCGGCGTCGTTCCGGAAGTCGCTCGCGTCGAGCGCGGGGCCCGCGTACACGAAGTCGAGCCGCTGGATGACGGAGCAGCGCGAGAAGCCCGGGCTCGCCTGGTTCGGATCGAGCACGAACTGCACGCCATCGGCCGTCTGGGTGAGCGTCAAGGTCGCCACGTTCGAGTAGGGAGGGCTCTGCGACGCGATGGCGGTGGCCGGAAGGTCGAACGCGAGCTGGAGGGCGCCGGCCGGAGCGCCGAGGAGGAGCCCGCCGACGACGGCGCCAGCGGCGAGCCATCGGGAGATCGGGGACCAGGAAGACACGCTTGGCCACCTCCGACGAGCCGGATCCGCGGGGGCGGGAGTCCGCTGCGCAGAAGTGGCCCGCGGGGCACGACGAGTGACGGAGCGCGCTCGGAGGAGACCGGCAGGCCGAGCCTCAACCCCGCTCGGGATCGGGCGAACTCCGGACTGGCGGAGCCGCGGTGGTGTCGAGGAAGATGACGCCCATGAAGGAGCTACGCGGCAAGGTCGCCGTGATCACGGGTGCGGGCAGCGGCATCGGCCGCGCGCTCGCGGGCGCGCTGGCGGGCGAGGGCTGTCACCTGGCATTGGTGGACGTCGACGCCGCCGGCCTGCAGGAGACGGCGGCGGCGCTGCAGGGCCGCGGAGTGCGGGTCACCACCCACGTGGCCGACGTGGCCGATCGGGAGCGCATGAAGGCCCTCCCCGCCGAGATCGAGGCCGAGCACGGAGCCATCCATCTCCTGTTCAACAATGCCGGCGTCACCATCGACAAGAGCTTCGAGGAGAGCCCGCTCGAGGAGCTCGACTTCGTAGTGGGCGTAAACCTCTGGGGTGTGGTCCACGGCTGCCACTACTTCCTGCCCCACCTGAAGAGGCAGGCCGTCGCCCACATCGTGAACACCTCGAGCCTGGCGGGCTTCCTGGGTCTGCCGCGGCAGGCGAGCTACTGCCTGACCAAGGCGGCGGTCAAGTCGCTGAGCGAGTCGCTGCGAGCGGAACTCGCCTGCCACGGGATCGGCGTCACCAGCATCCATCCGGGAACCATCCGCACCCGCCTCCTGCGCCGTGCGGCCGCGCATTCGGGCGCCCACCGCGACCAGACCGAGCGCCTGGCGCGCCTGATGGAGCGCTTCGGCATGCCGCCGGAGAAGCTCGCTCGCAAGGTGGTGCGGGCGGTCAAGGCCAACCGCGCGCGCGTGCGGATCGGCTTCGACTCCTATCTCGCCGACTGGCTGAAGCGCCTGCTGCCGCGGGCGGTGCACGCGCCGCTGCAGTGGGGCTTCAGCCGCGTGATGAGCCGGGCGACAGCACGCTGATCACTCCGCCGTACGCGCAGTGGAGGCGGCTGTCCATGGTCAGGGCCGGCTGGCCTCCGACCAGCACGGCGGGATCTCCGCGCTCCCAGCGACCCATGCACACGGGCACGCAGGGCATGGGAGTCAGCGCGCCCTGGGCCGCAGCGGCGGCCGCGGAGACCGCCGGATTGGCCATGCTCATGCAGACGCCGAAGGGCATGATGTTCGCCATCGGGGTGGTATCCCCGAC
This sequence comes from Myxococcota bacterium, assembly GCA_033853555.1. Classification (GTDB taxonomy): domain Bacteria; phylum Myxococcota_A; class UBA9160; order UBA9160; family UBA9160; genus JAWOLJ01. The sequence goes on along the minus strand of JAWOLJ010000023.1, from coordinate 17,970 downwards.
GTTGGCTGCGGACATGTCACCCGGGGAGCGGTTCACCGGGACCACGTTCAGCAAGGCGGATGCGGTCCCGAGGCTGCACCGCAGCGTCGCACCCCGGTACACGCGCGGGCCGGGCATGACGGCTCCTCTCGGGACGCAGTATACACCCGGGCCGACACTCCGATCGGACGCGATGCCCTCCGGCCGGTCTCACGCTAGGCGCGCACCGCGTCGCGGATGAAGCGGACCGCGGCCTCGACGATCGCGGGATCGTCGGGGAAGTCGGGGTCCTGGCGGTAGGCGCGGCTCGAGTACTCGGCCTGGAGCTGGCAGATCACGTCGGCGACCGCCGGCACGTCGAGGTCACGGCGCAGCTCGCCGGCCGCGATCCCGCGGCGCAGGATTCCCGCCACCAGGTCGCGATGAGCCTGTACGCGATGGCGACTCGCGCCCCGGATGCGCTGGAGCTGAAGCTCGCGCTCGCCGCGCAGGAGCGCGGGGAGCAGCGGGTGCGTGCGGCAGAACTCCACTGAGCGCCGCAGCATGCCCTCCAGCGCGGCGCCGGCGGACTCGCTCGCGTCCCGCGGGACCATGGCCCGCACCCAGTCGCGCAGGATCTCCTGGAGCACCACCGCGAGGAGATGCTCCTTGTTACGGAAAAAGGTGTAGAGCAGGCCGTTCGAGACGCCGGCGCGGCGCGCGATCTCGCTTACGGTGGCGCCCGCGAAGCCGCCCTCGCCGAAGCAGCGTCGCGCCGCCTCCAGGATGCGCTGCCGGCGCTCCGCGCTGGCCGCGCGCCGCGGGCTGGCGGAGCGCTGCCTGCGGAGTTGCTGGCGCTGCTTTGCGACCGCCGGCACCTCGCCCGCTCCTTTCTGAAAATATCCTATCAGAAATTCATTGAAGATCCCTCGCGATCCGTCCATAGTGCAGTCGGCCCCGTCGCCGCCTGCTCCGGCGGGGACGGGCCCCGCCGCGAGGACGCCCATGGCCGAGATCCCGTTCCGCGCTTTCGACGCCGACCAGCACTACTACGAGGCCGAGGATGCCTTCCTCCGTCACGTCCACCCCCGCATGCAGCGCCGCTGCATGCAGTGGGCGGTGGTGGACGGACGCAAGCGGCTGCTCGTCGGCGGCGCCGTGAACCGCTTCATCCCGAACCCGACCTTCGACCCGGTGTCGAAGCCCGGAGTGCTGGACGAGTTCTTCCGCGGCCGCAATCCGGGCGGCAAGGGCATTGCGGAGCTCTTCGGTGAGCTCGAGCCGATCCGACCCGCCTATCGCGACCGCGACGCGCGCCTGGCGCTGCTGGACGAGCAGGGACTGGAGGGCTGCTTCCTCTTCCCCACGCTCGGCGTCGGCATGGAGGAGTCGCTCAAGCACGACGTGGAGGCGCTCTGCGCGGCCTTCCGCGGCTTCAACCGCTGGCTCGCCGAGGACTGGGGCTTCGCCTACCGGGAGCGCCTCTTCGCCGCGCCCTACATCCCCCTGGCCGATCGCGACTGGGCGATCGCGGAGCTCGAGTGGGCGCTCGGGCAGGGCGCTCGCATGGTCTGCATGACGCCGGGCCCGGTGCGCGGCGCGCGGCACGGCTCTCCCGGCGACCCGTACTACGATCCCTTCTGGGCGCGCCTCGCCGAGGCCGACGTCCCGCTCGGGATCCACTCCGGCGACGCGGGCTACAACGCCTTCGGTGATCTCTACGGCTCGGGCGGCATCTTCCGCGCCTTCGCCTTCGAGCCGCTGCGCATCGCCCTCTCCGCCGCGCCGGTGGCGGACAAGCTCGCCGCGATGGCCTGCCACGGCGTCTTCTCCCGGCATCCGAAGCTCCGCGTCGCCACCATCGAGTGCGGCAGCGACTGGCTGCAGCCCCTGCTCCGTCGGCTCAAGAAGGCCTACGGCCAGATGCCCATGGCCTTCCGACACGACCCGGTGGAGCAGCTCCGGCGCAGCCTCTGGGTGTCGCCGTACTACGAGGACGATCTCGACGGGCTCAAGCACGCGCTCGGCGCCGACCACGTGCTCTTCGGCTCCGACTTCCCCCACGCCGAAGGGCTCGCCGTGCCGGCGAGCTTCGTCCACGACTGCAAGGGCTACGACGCGCAGGAGCTGCGCCTGGTGATGCGCGAGAACGCCAGGGCTCTCGTGCGCGCGGGTGGCGCCTGATCGGCCGAGGGAGAACGATGTCCGACGTGGTCCTGATCGACGATCCGGCGCCCATGGTGCGGCGCATCACCCTGAACCGCCCGGAGAAGCGCAACGCGCTCAACCATGCCCTGCGCGGAGGCGTGATCGAGGCGCTGCGTGCGGCGGACCAGGACCCGAACGTGCGCGTGATGATCGTGCGGGGCGCGGGCAAGTGCTTCTCCGCGGGCTACGACCTGGGCGGCGGCAACGAGGGCCAGGAGTTCCCGTGGTACACCGCCGGCGGTGACGGGCACTGGCCCCGCCACGTCACGGCGGGCTGGATGAGCATCTGGGAGCTCGCCAAGCCCGTGATCGCCCAGGTCCACGGCTACTGCCTGGCGGGAGGGAGCGAGCTCGCCACCTGCTGCGATCTCGTCTACGTCGCCGACGACGCCCAGATGGGGTATCCGGCCGTGCGCTTCGGCGTCCCCGACAACCACTTCCACGCCTGGTTCGTGGGCATGCGCAAGGCGATGGAGATGATGGTGACCGGCGACTCCCTCTCGGGCGTCGAGTGCGCTCGCCTCGGCTGGGCCAACGCCTCGGTGCCGGCGGACCAGCTCGAGGCGAAGGTGCTCGACGTGGCGAAACGGATCGTCGCGATCCCGCCGGACCTGGTGCAGCTCAACAAGCGGGTGGTCCACCGCCAGATGGAGATCATGGGCCTCCACACCGGGATCCGCCTCGGCTCCGAGCTCTGCGCCCTCGGGACCCACCAGAAGAGCCTGCACGAGTTCATGGAGCGCGTGCAGAAGCAGGGCCTCACCGGAGCGCTCCAGGAGCGCGACGCGCCCTTCGGCGACTACCGCACGGAGAAGCGCTCGGGAGGCTGACGCCGTGGCGCCGGGCCGTCGCTACTTCTCGAGCTCGACGTTGATGCCCGAGGGCCCCGCCTTGAACAGGAGCCCGACGCTCGTCCCGTGGAGCTGGATGTAGACCCCGCTCCCGTTCTTGATCGCGGTGAAGCTGACGCCGCCTCCCACGGCGGCCGCCGTGGTGACGCCGGCGTAGTGGCCGTTGAAGTCCTCGAGCTTCGCGAGATGGTACACGTCGCCAACGGCGTCGATGCTGCTGGCGCCGACGGCCGTGGTCGAGAGCCCGTTGATCTTGAACTTGTACTGCTTGCCCTGGTAGGTCAGGACACCGCTGCCCCAGGTGTAGCCGATCCCGATGGCCGCCGTGCCGCCCGTGAGCTTCACGGTCGCATCGGGCTTTCCCTCCGGCGGCTCCGCCGGATTGGCGACGGCGGAGGCCGTCACCAGGCCCAGGATCGTGATCGCCACGACTGCTGCTCTTCGGACCGCGCTACTCATCGATGCCTCCTCCGTGGCGTCGCGGAGCGCGACACCGAATCGTCACTCCGCTGCTCGCGGAGCTCGTGCCGAGATCGAAGTGCCGGGTCGCTGCCAGCAACGGCTCGTTTCGCGCTCCTTTCGGGTCGTGCTGGCAGCCCTCCGATGGATCCCGCCCTGGCTGGGGCAGCATTCCACACGGATGTGACAATCCGCCCTGAGGATCCACTCGCCTCGGAGAGGAGCGCCTCGCGCGGACGAGTGTTGCGAACTCCGTGCCAAGGGCTAGAAGTCGACTCGTTCGCGGGCCGCCTCCCCGCCCGGAGCCACGATGCCCCTCACCGCGTGCGGCGACTGCGATCTGCTCCAGAGCGTCGGGGCGGTCCCCGAGGGCGCACAGGCGCGCTGCCCGCGCTGCGGGGCGATCCTGCGCAGCCGCCCACGCAACGGCGCCGAGCGCACGCTCGCGCTCGCCTCGGCGGCGGCGGTGCTCTTCGCCGTCGCTCAGAGCTTCCCGTTCCTCGCCTTCGAGATGAAGGGCAGCATCACCCGGACGACGGTGATGACGGGAATCGTGGACCTGTATCGAGGCGGGAAGCCCGAGATCGCGGCGCTCGTGCTCCTCACCATCGTGTTGGCGCCCCTCGGCCAGATCGCGCTGCTGCTCCACCTGCTGCTGCCGTTGCGCTTCGGGCGCGTTCCCTGGCAGCTCGCGCCCGCGTTCCGGCTGCTGAGACACGTGCAGACGTGGAGCATGATGGAGGTGTTCCTGATCGGGATCCTCGTCGCCGTCACCAAGCTGATGGGCATGGCGAGCATCGTTCCCGGCCTCGCCCTCTGGTCCTTTGCGTTGCTGATCGTGGTGCTCGCCGCGGCCGTCTCCTCCTTCGATCCGGAGGCCGTGTGGGAGCGCGCGGGGGCGTCGCGGTGACCGTCCGGGCCCGCACGGCGATCGCCTGCGGCTGCGCGCGCTGCCACGACTGCGGCCTGATCGCGCGTCTGTCCGGAGTCGTTCACGCGCGCGCGCGCTGTCCGCGCTGCGGCGCCTCGCTCCACCTCCGGAAGGTGCGGAGCCTCGAGCGCACCTGGGCGCTCGTGATCGCCGCGGTGACCTGCTACGTGCCGGCCAACGTGCTTCCCGTCATGACGGTGACGTCCCTCGGCAAGCAGGAGTCCGACACGATCCTGAGCGGCGTGCTCTACTTCCTCGTGCACGGAGACTGGCCGCTCGCCCTCGTAATCTTCACGGCGAGCATCGTGGTGCCCCTGGCGAAGCTCGTGACGTTGACGGGGCTCCTGATCTCGGTCCACCGCGGCTCGAGCTGGCGCCCGGCCGACCGTACGCGGCTCTACCGCGTGACCGAGCTGATCGGCCGCTGGTCGATGGTGGACATCTACGTCGTGACGATCCTCGTGGCGCTGGTGCGGCTCGGCAATCTCGCCACGATCGAGGCAGGCACGGGCGCGGTCTTCTTCGGGGCCGTGGTCGTCCTCACGATGCTGGCCGCCGAAACCTTCGATCCCCGCCTGATCTGGGATCGGAGCGAGGGGAGGACTGCAACATGAGCGATCCGTCGTCCGAGCGCGACGAGGCCGAGGCGGTGCCCGAGGCCGAGGTCGAGACGCGGCGCCGTCCGTCGATCGTCTGGCTGATCCCCGTCGTGGCGGCCCTGGTCGGCGCCTTCGTGGCCTATCGGGCGCTCTCGGCCCGGGGCCCATCGATCGTGATCCGCTTCGAGACGGCCGAGGGCCTCGAGGCGGGCAAGACCCAGATCAAGTACAAGGACGTCGAGGTCGGTGTGGTGGAGGACGTCGCGCTCGCACCCGATCTCTCCGGCGTGATCTGCCACGCGAGCATGGTCAAGGACGCCGAGCCCTGGCTGACGGAGGGGACGCGCTTCTGGGTCGTGAAGCCGCGGATCGCCGGCGGCCAGGTGAGCGGGCTCGGCACCCTGTTCTCCGGCTCCTACATCGGCGTGGATCCGGTGCGCGAGGGCAGGCCGGTGCGCTCGTTCCGCGGTGTGGAGACGCCGCCCGTGGTGACGATGCGAGAACCGGGCCGCGAGTTCGTCCTGCGCTCCGAGCGGGGCGGCGCCGTGGAGATGGGGGCGCCGGTGCTGTTCCGCGGCATCACCGTGGGCCGCGTCGTCTCCTCCGAGCTCGACGCGACCGACGACTTCGTGACCACCCGCATCTTCGTGCGCGCGCCGTACGATCTCCGTGTCCACGCGGCGACGCGCTTCTGGAACGCGAGCGGGATCGACGTCAGCATGGGGGCCAACGGCGTCCGGCTGGCGACGCAGTCTCTGGTCTCGATCCTGATCGGCGGCGTCGCGTTCGAGACGCCGGCCGGGGCCCCGGAGGAGGCAGTGGGGGCGGACGCGGTCTTTCCGCTGTACGCGAGCCAGTCCGACGCGGAGGAGCGACACTTCACGCACACGGTCCCCTACCTGCTGTACTTCGACGAGTCGGTGCGGGGTCTCGCGATTGGAGCGCCGGTGGAGTTCCGCGGCATCAAGGTGGGCGAGGTGGCGGACGTTCGGCTCGAGTTCGATCGGAAGGCGGCCCGCTTCCGCATCCCCGTGCTGGTGGAGATCGAGCCCGAGCGGTTCACCGATCCGAACGCGAGCGATGCCGAGCGCCGCGCCACGATCGACCGTCTGGTGGCGGCGGGGCTCCGGGCACAGCTCAAGACGGGCAATCTGGTCACGGGCCAGCTCATCGTCGCCCTCGACATGTTCCCGAGCGCACGGCCCGCGCAGGTGGTCTGGAACGCTCCCGTTCCCGAGTTCCCCACGGTCCCGGCGCCGTTGCAGGAGATCACCGCGAACCTGACGCAGCTCGTGCAGCGGCTCGGCAAGCTTCCCGTGGAGCAGATCGGGGCCGAGCTGCGCGACTCGCTCGCAGCCCTCCGGATGACGCTGGAGGGCACGCACGACGTGGGCCCGGCGCTCAAGACGACGCTGGCGGAGGCGAACCAGACCCTCGGCTCGGCCAACGCGTTGATCGGTCCGGATTCGGGGATGGACACCGAGCTCCGACGCACGCTCTTCGAGCTCTCGGAGGCGGCGCGCTCGCTCGGCCTGGCGGCCGAGCAGATCCAGACCCAGCCCCAGTCGCTCCTCTTCGGCAAGAAGGGAAGCCAGTGAGGGCCCGGACACGTGTGCACCGTCTTGCCGGCGCGGCCGCGCTCGCCGCCGTCCTGCTCGGGGGCTGCCTCGGCGCGCCCCGGCCCCAGTTCTTCGCCCTGGCGGCGGCCTCCGGGCCCGCGGCGGGACCGCCCGTCGCATCGCTGCCCGGCGTCGGCCTGGCCATCGGCCCGCTCGAGATCCCGCGGTACCTCGATCGGCCGGAGATCGTGACGCGAGACGCGGGAAGCTCGACCGAGCTCCGGGTGGCGAACGCGCACCGCTGGGGCGGCTCGCTCGAGACGGACATCCTCCGCGTGGTCGGGGACGATCTCGGGCGCCTCCTCGGCACGGACCGCGTCGCCGTCTACCCGACCCAGCCGCGCTTCCCGGCGGACTATCGGGTCCTGCTCGACCTGCGCGAGCTCGGCGGCGTGCTCGGCCAGCCGGTGACGCTGCGCCTGCGCTGGACGATCCTCGCCGCACCGGACGGACGCGCCGTCGCGGTGGAGGAATCGAGCGTCGAGCAGCCGACCGCGTCCGCGTCCTACGAGGCCTTCGTCGCCGCCGAGAGCTCGGCCCTCGGCAGCGTGACGCGGCAGCTCGCCGAGCGCATCGCCTCGCTCTCGACCGCGGGCTCGCGTTGAGCGCCGGGCGCGCTCGCGTCGCCGCGAGCGCCCGCCTCAGAGCGTCTTCAGGTACTCGATGATCGCGAGGCGCTCCTGATCGGTCAGGACCGAGGTGAACTCGTGTCCCTGGTTGCCCTGTCCGTACATGTAGGTGTTGTAGATCTTGCGGTTCTCGATGTCCGTGTTGGTGATGGTCGGCGGGAAGAGCACGTTCCAGGCCAGGATCACGTTGCTGTAGAGCCCGGTCAGGACCTGGTTGTACCAGGCGGTGATCGCGCTGTCGTTGGGATCGCACTGCAGGTACATCGAGGGGAAGGGGTTCAGCAGCGTCGGGTTCTGGCACGCGATCGTGTCGTACTTCCAGCCGAGCTTCGTGGTGTCGTAGGCGGAAAGGCTGGTGTCGTAGCCCATGATCACGCGCCCCACCTGATCCCAGCGCGCGGCCTTCGACTTGCGGCGCCACAGGGGCTTGCGATCCGAGGGCTTCAGCACCTCCCAGACGTTGGGCACCGAGCCATTGTGGAAGTAGGGCGCCGAGGCCCAGACGCCGTAGAGCGGCGGTGCGAGGTAGCCGAGCTCGCGATCGCCGCGCAGGTCCGCACGGTTCTGCGGACCGCAATCGTTCGGCGTCCCCGCGGTCTGCGGATACCCGAAGAAGTTGGTGGCCCCCGCGACCTGCACCGCCTGGTCGTTGGTGTCGACCCGCACCGGGTCCGTGTTGATGATGCGCTCGGGTGTGATGTAGGAGGCCATGCCCTCGAGCGCGGGCGTCGCGAGGAAGCTCGGGTCGTTGACGTAGCGCGGCGCGTAGGCACCGTGGCAGCTCGCACAGGAACCGTTACCGGTCGCGGGCCGCGGAACGGGGTTGTTCCGGGTGGCGGCCCACAGGTCGAGGGTGTGGAACAGCACGGCCCCCTGCTCGGCAAGCGCGGTGTTGACCGTGCCCGGATAGGCCGGAGCCTTCAGCGTCTCGATCCACGCGTTCAGATCCGGACCGTGGGCGCGCATCCAGTCCTGGCCGGCCTCGGAGAGCGGGCCCCCGAGATTCCCGAAGAGCCCGAAGAACGGCGTGTAGAACACCATGTCCACGCGCGGGGCATCCATCGGGAAGACGCCATCCACGAACTTCACCGGACGGTGTCCCATGTTCCACCAGGCCGGCGTGTCCATCGACGCCGTGGAGCCCGAGGAGAGCAGGCCGAAGAGGGTGTCGAGCGAGAGCGTGCCCTGCTCCGGGAAGAGGAAGGCGAGGTTGATGTCGCTCGCGTTGTTGGTGCCCCGCGTGCGGGTCAGGTTGGCGAGGGCGGCGAGCCCGGGCAGATATCCGAGCGGAGCCGCGTCGCGCAGCAGCAGGTGCAGGTCCTGGAGCGGGTTGCCGCCGCCGTAGGTGACGCTGCCGTTGGCGGCGCCGCTGTGGCACCCGTGGCAGGTGATGCCGATCCGGCCGCTCCAGCTCCCGTCGGGGTTGTGGAGCTGCGTGAACATCTCCGGCAGGCGGCCGCTGCCGCCGCTGGTCTTGTTCGGATCCTCGCCCGGCTTCGGGTACGGATTCGGTCCTCCACCGAAGACCGAGCCGTAGCGCTCGGCCACGAGGTCGTCGAAGTTGTCGGGCCGGAAGAGGAAGCCGCCCCAGGTCATCCAGAGCGAGTTGTACTGGGCCGCGGTGAGGGTCGAGGTGCCGAACAGCGACTCGACCGTGGTGGGATCGTTGCCCGTGAAGAGCGCTCCGGCGCCCACCGCCCCGGTGTCGAGCAGGGCGCTGCCGCGCCAGAACCGCGCGCGCAGCTCGCCGCAGGTGGTGGCGTGCCCCTCCTCCTGGACCGCGATCGGGTCGGTGTGGCAGTCCTTCCAGAAGGCGTTGAAGCTGACCGCACGTCCGTCGCCGATGCCGGGCTGCACCAGCGAGCGCGGATCCGGGGGCAGCGGCGTAGAATCCGGCTGGCCCCAGCAGAAGCTCCAGAGGGCCGAGCCGCCGTGGCTGGTGTAGATGAGGTCGCTGGCGGCGTTCGCCGACGTCGACAGCAGCAGCGTGATCGCCGTCGAGAGGACGATGCGAAGCGAGCGATGCGACATGGCGGGAACCTCCTGACCGCGCCGTTCCGCGCGGCCGGAGCCATTGTGTCGATAGTATCGGTAGTAATTCAAGAGTATTTTTGTTACTCACCGGAGCACGAGGAGCCCCCATGGCCCGGCGACGTCCCACTGCCTCCCCGCGGGCAACGCGGAGCACCCCCCAGGAGCCGGCCCTGGTCCGGGAACGCATCCTGGCGGCCTTCTCGGCCCGGGCGAAGCGCTCGGGAATCCGCGCGGTGGTGATGGGGGAGCTGGCCTCCGAGCTCCGCATGAGTGCGATGACGCTCTACAAGCACTTCCCGGCCAAGGACGAGCTGGTGTCCGCCATGGTGGATGCCTGGGCGCTCGAGCTGGCCGCGATCGATGCGCTCGACTGGGCGAAGGCGGATAGCTGCCGCTCGGCGCTCGAGATGCTGCTCGCCTGGGCGGACGCCTGGACGGCGAGCCTGAGCCAGGTCGCGCCGGCCTTCTTCCGGGACCTGCGCCGGGACCATCCCAAGGCCTGGGAGCGCTTCAACGCCGTGATCTCGGAGCGCAAGCAGCAGGCCGCGCCGCTCCTCCGGCCCTTCCTGCGGGAGGACCTCGACCCCGGGGCCGCGCTGCTGATGCTCGACCACCTGGTGACCCACGCGGCGGATCCGCGCTTTGCGGAGCAGGCGGGCCTCTCCCGGCGGGAGGCGGTGCGCACCGCCCTCTCGGTGTGGGGCGGCGGGGCGCTGGTGCAGCGCACGCGGCTCCAGGCGTTGCCGCCGGCCTAGGACGCCCCCGGGAAGGCGGCGTCGGGCGGGGTCGGCGGGGGCCGCGCGGGAGGGTGGCGGCCGGTCCGGAGTCCCCGCTCTTTTGCCTGGAGTCTGCGCCCGTCTTGCCGTAGTGTAGGGGCGACCTGGGAAGGTGTGATCGCTGGGAGCTCCCATGCACGCACCCGCCCGGGTCTTTTCGTCTGCTGCTCCGCTGCGCGCGCTCTGGACTCGAACCCTCTTCGCGCTCGCGCTGGCCACGACGCTGGGGTTGTGGGCGACGCCGTCGCGCGCCGTGCCGATCGTCGGCGACCTGTCGATCGCGGGATCCCTCACCCTCGGCCCGAGCACGATCGACTTCCAGCCGAACGGGGGCGGGAGCGGGGCGGTCCAGGTGCTGGCACCCGGGACGGACTTCTTCGCACCGCTCGTCGGAACCAGCGGAACCATCCTGGACCTCGACGCGAGCACCGCTCCGGTCGGGTCTCCGATCTCGAAGCCTTCCTTCCTGACACTCGGCGCGGCGCCCGGCTTCACGCTGACGCTCACGTCGATCGCACCCGGCATCTTCTCCTCGAGCGCCTGCACCGCGGCTCCGGCGCCGGGCCAGACCTGCACTCCTCTCGCGCCCTCCGTCTCCAACTTGCTGGACTACATAATCTTCTACGGCCCCCTGCCGCCACCGTGGATCCCCGGGAGTACTCAAGCCAGCTACTTCCCGGCGTTCGACCTCGTCAACACGGGGCTCGGCAGCACGCTCTCCTTCGCGGTGAGCGGCACCGTCACGAACCTGAGCGACTCGAGCACCTCGCTGGTGACGGGGATCTTCACGGCGCAGTTCGCAGGGATGCCGTATCAGCAAGTCCTCGCGACACTCGCGAGTGGCGGCAGCGTCGCGGCCGCCTACTCCGCGAGCTTCAACGCCGTCGTACCGGAGCCCGCGACGGCCCTGCTGCTCGCGCTCGGAGTGGCGGGCATCGGCTGGCTCGGCCGGCGCACGCGCTAGCTACGGGCGCAGCACGGACGCACGGGCCGCCAGCACGGCGCGGGCGCTCTCGGCCAGCACGCGGCTCGCGCCGTCGCCGTAGACGCCCGCTGCGGCGGCCAGCGCAGCGGCGAGGCTCGCGGCCAGCGCGAGCCGACGCCAGCGACGGGCGGAGCCGGCGTCGGAACGCCCGGCGGGTAGCACCACCGTGTCACCCTCGCGTGGCTGGAAGACGCTCTGATCCCAGAGCCAGCTCGCGAGGTCGACGCGAGCCTCGGCCGGAAACGCGCCGAGACTTCGCTCCAGCGTCCGGCGCACGCGCTGCGCCGAGGCGGGACGGGCACGGGGCTTGCCCCGCAGCAGCGACCGGGCGAGACGGACGAGCCACCGCGGCGCCTCTGCTGCCACCTTGCGCAGCGGCGTGTAGCGCTCCTTCTGCATGCGGGTGATCAGGGCCTGGGCCTCGCCGGAGGCCGTCTCGCGATGGGGCGGAGCGCCGGCCAGCATCTCGTAGAGGACGACACCCAGCGCGAAGAGATCGCTCCGGGCGTCGGCCCGCTCCCCCACGAGCTGCTCCGGTGCGGTGTAGGGCGGCGTGCCGATGGTGATTCCGGGTCGCGTGAGCCCGTCGCTCGTGGCGTCGAGGGCGATCCCGAAGTCCGCGATCTTCACCTCGCCGGCACGACCGAGGAGCACGTTCGCGGGCTTCAGGTCGCGATGCACGGTGCCCCGGGCGTGGATGGCCTCGAGTCCGCGAGCGAGCTCCAGGGCCACCAGCGCCGCGATCCGCCAGGGAAGGCGCCCCACCTGCGCCAGCACCGTGCGCAGGTCGGCACCGTCCACGAACTCCTGCGCGATGTAGTGCTCGCCGCGCCAGCTGATCCAGTCGTAGACCGCCACCACGTTCTGGTGGTGCACGGCCGCGGCGGCACGCGCCTCGCGCGCGAAGCGCTCCACCAGCTCCGGGTTCGATGCGAGCTCGGGACGCAGGCGCTTCAGCACCGCCAGGCGGTCGAGCGGAACGTGACGGCCGAGCAGGACGAGGCCCATCCCGCCCGAGCCGAGCTCGCGCTCGACGGCGAAGCTTCCGATGCTGCGAGGACCTCCGCCCGACATGGGACGCGCCAGGGCCGCGGGCCGCGCGCGGCGTCAGGCTCCGCGAACGGAGTGCGTGGGAGGCTCGGGCTTGCGCGGCTCGACCACGTAGCAGAACTCGACGGAGCCGAGCGCGAACCGGTCGCCGTGCTTCAGATCCGCCGAGCTGACGCGGGCGCCGTTCAGCCGGATCCCGTTGGTGCTCCCGAGGTCGCGGATCCGGAAGCCGCGCGGGCCGAGCTCGAGCGCGGCGTGCTGGTGCGAGACCGATGCGTCGTCGAGGACGAGATCGACCTTCGCGTCGCGGCCGAGAGTCAGGCGCTCGCGCTCGAGGAAGACCTCCGACCCCGCGAGCGGGCCCGTGGCGTACACGATCGAGACGACGTGCCGATCGAGAAACGAATCGCGCGGCTGCTTCGGGGCCTGGGGTACCCGCCGCGTTCGCCCGTCCTGCATGGCAAGGCCTCCTCGGCCTTCGCCCGCCGAGGCGAACGCCGTGCTCCCCGGTCGCATCGGTGGGGGCATGGGGTCGACGGGTGACGCGGCTCACAGCCCGGCGAAGAGCCGCGCCGCTGCGCAAAGGGGACCCTACTTGCCGAAGACCTGCCGCAGGAGATCGCTGGCCCGGGCGGCCGGATCCTTGCGGATCCGCTTCTCCTCCTGGCCGACGATCTCGAAGAGGCCGGCCAGCGCCTGCTCGGTCACGTAGGCATTCAGGTCGAGCTTCGGCGACGAGGCGAACGGCAGCGCGGCGTACTGCCCGAGCAGCGTCTGGTACTGCTTCGCGACGCCGACCTTTGCCATCGCGTCGTCCACGATCGGCCGGAAGCGTTCGCGCAGCGGCGCCGTCGTCTTGCGCTCGAAGTAGTCCGTGGCCGCCGTGTTGCCTCCGCGCAGGATCCCGGCCGCGTCCTGGAAGCTCATCTGCTGGATGGCGTCCACGAAGATCGGCGTGGCCGCGCCCGCGGCGCGCTCGGCCGCGCGGTTCATCCCGACCTCGAGCTCGTCCACCTGGCTGGCGAAGCCGATCGCCCGCAGCGCCCCGGCCATCGTGTCGAGCTGGCCCGGGAGACGGATGCGAATGCGGGGGTCGTCGAGGAAGCCGCCGGGCCTCGAGGTGCTGGCCACCGCGCGCTCGGTCGCGAGCGCGAGGGCCTCGCGCAATCCCGAGGCCGTGGTCGACTCGGAGAGTGCCGCCGCCGCGAGCAGCAGCACGGAGAGCACGACGGTCCTCATGGGCTCGATTCTAGTCGCTGGCGCCGCTTTCGGGAGCGGCGCTTCGCGCCGTCCCGCCGGCCGGTGGAGCCGCAGCGGGCGCCACCGTCACCCCGAGCGCCCGGTAGGCCTCCAGGAGGTGCGTTCCGGGCAGGGCGCGGTCGAGGACCGTCGAAACCGCGATGACCCCCGAGTCGACTCCAGCGGGCTCGAACGCCACCCGCTCGGTGAAGACCGCCAGGCTCGCGAGCGTCGCGACGCACGAGACTGCAAGGGATCTCGCGGACCAGCGTGGCCCCACGAGCGCAACGCCTCGGCAGAAGAACCACGCCGCGGGCGTCACGACCGGCAGGAGATAGGACGCCTTGGCGGCCACCAGGGCCGGTGCGCGCCAGGTGAAGACGACGAAGAGCACCAGCGAGCACCACGCGAAGAGCGTGAGGGGCGCGTCGGGCGTGCGAAATCTCGTCTCCAGCATGCGGCTCGTCGCAGCCACGAAGCCGGCCAGGCAGAGGAGCGTGGGGATCACGCCCGAGGCGAGGAGCCCCGCCCCGAGCCACGAGCCCTGCAGGCGCAGCGCATGGGGGACGCGCGTCTCATACGGATCGTACCAGATGCCCGCGAACACCAGGCCGGGAACGCTCAGCATGTCGCGGTTGAGCGTGCCGCCGGGAGCGTCGGGCCGCGGGCTGTAGATCGTCGGGTTGCGGAAGACGCTCCAGGGAATCCGCCAGTAGTCGCTCGGGCGGCGAGGACGCAGCACGAAGCCGTTCTCGGCAGAGCGCATGGGCTCGAGGGTGCGCGTCATCGGCAGGGGCGTGCCCGTGAGGCTCCAGTTCCGCACGTACACGGGTCCCGCGATGACGAGCGTCGCGAGCACGAGCGCCGCGGCCCCACGGCGATCGGCGGGACCGAGACGTGCTCGCAGGTAGGGAGCCGCACAGGCGGGCAAGAGAGCGATCGCGGTGTACTTCGTCGCGAGGGCGAGCCCCGTCGCTACCCCGGCCGCGAGCGCGTTCCCGAGATGGCCTGGCTCGCGCTGGAGCCGCACGAGGGAGAAGAGCGCGAGCGCGACGAGCGCCGTGACGATGGACTCGTTCCCGAGCATCGCGGTCGCAAGCTGGTGGACGGGCACGAAGATCGTGAGCAGGGAGGCAACGACCGTGGCGGGAAGTCCGACTCCGAGATCCTCGAGCAGCCGGAACGCGACCGCTCCGACCACGAGCGCGGCCGCGATCCCGAGGGAGCGCAGCGCCACGAGCAGGGCGTGGGGCCCCCACGGCTCGGCGAGCCGCCAGATCCCGCTCGCCGCCAGGTAGTAGAGCGGCGGGTGAAACGTCGACCAGCCCTCGAGAGGCAGCGGCAGCCGACCCTCGCGCACGATGGTCAGCATATAGCCCACGTGGCCGGGCTCGTCGTAGCCCTTGAGCGGGGGCACCTGGAGCGCGTTCCAGGAGGACTGAACGAGGGTCACGAGCAGGACGGCGGCCAATGCGGCGCTGCGGGCACGAGCGTGCCGGCCCGCCCCGACGGCGGCGTCGCGTGCCATCTCTCCGCCCAGTGTCGGCGTCCCCTTCGAGGTGCGCGGGCGACTATAGCCGCCGGCGCAGCGGGACCCAGGCCTCCTCGAACACGCGACCCTGCCTGGTCCCGACGCCGCCGGATGGGTAGACTGGCGCGGACGACCCTGCCCCTCGAGTGCCCTCCCATGCCCGTGTCCCCTCTTCCCACCGAGACCGTGAGCTTCTGGATGTCCTCGCCGCCGCCGCCCGGACCGGCGCTCGCCGGCGATCTGGACGCCGACGTGGCGGTGGTGGGAGCGGGCTACACCGGTCTCTCGACGGCGCTGGCGCTGCGGGCCGAAGGCCTTCGCGTGGCGGTGCTCGAGCGGGAGTTCGCGGGCTTCGGCGCGAGCGGGCGCAACGCCGGACATCTGACACCGACCATCGGGAAGGACCTGCCGACGCTCCTGCGTCTCTTCGGCCTGGAGCGCGCCCGGGCGCTGGTCGCGCTGGCCGAAGAGGGCGTGGCCTGCGTCGAGGGCCTGATCCAGAAGCACGGGATCGATTGCGCCTACGTTCCGGCCGGGAACGTGATCGCCGGCGTGCTTCCCGAGCACGCTCGCCGGCTCGAGCGGGCGGCGGAGACCGCCACCCGCCTCGGCGCCCGGGTGGAGTTCATGCCGGCCGAGGCGGTGCGCGCGCGGGGGCTGCCGGCCTTCGTGAGCTGCGGGATCCACGAGCGTTGCGGGGGAGTGCTCGATCCCGCGCGCTACGTGCTCGGTCTGCGCCGCGCGGCCCTGGAGGCCGGCGTGCAGCTCTTCGAGGGCACGCCGCTGGTGCGGCTGGAGGAGGGCCCGCGCCTCACGCTGGTGACACCCGCGGGCCGGGTGCGCGCCGATCGGGCGGTGCTCGCGACCAACGCCTGGACACCGGAGCTCGGCTGGCTCCGCCGGCGCATCGTGCGGGTGTACGTCTCCCTCTTCGCGAGCGAGCCCCTCTCGGCCGAGCAGCGCGCCCGCCTGGCGTGGCCGGGCGGTGAGGGGATCTACACCGCGCACGAGATGCTGGAGAGCTACCGCTGTACCGCCGACGGGCGCATCGTCGGCGGCGCGAAGACCGTGCGCTACGGCTTCGGCGGACGCGCGCTGCGCGAGGAGGACGCCGCCACCTTCGCTTTCGTGGAGCGCGGCTTCCGCGAGCGCTTCCCCGAGCTCCGGGGGCTCGCCGTCGCGCGCTGGTGGAGCGGTCCCATCGCCTTCGCCCTGGACTTCCTGCCCGCACTGGGACGCAGCGGCCGACATCAGAACGTGTATCACGCGGCAGGCTACGCCGGGCACGGCGTGGCGCTGGCGAGCCTGGCGGGTCGCCTGCTGGCGGACCTGATGCAGGGACGCGAGGGGCCGGGACGAGCGCTCCTCGAGGGCTTCCATCCACCGCTCCCCCCGGAGCCCTTCCGCTGGCTGGTGGCGCGGGGCCTGATCGCCTTCCTGGGAGCGCTCGATGCCCGCACCGATCGCGCCGCGCGGCGGCTCCACTCGAGCGCGCCGCGCTAGGCGAAGAGCCGCGCCAGCCCGAACGCGGCGGCGGCCGCGAGGCCGCCCACGACCAGCGTCTGCAGCGCGCTCCGCATCATACGCCCCGTCGTGTAGCGCCCCTTCACCGCGCCAAAGACCAGGAGCGCGACGGCGGTGAGCGCCACCGAGGGCAGGAGCGCGCTCGCGGTGCTCGAGAGAAAGAAGTACGGGACCAGGGGAACCAGCCCGCCCGCGACGTAGGCCAGCCCGATGGTCGCGGCCGTGCGCAGGGCCTGCGCGGGATCCGGACGCTCGAGACCGAGCTCGAAGCGCATCATGAACTCCACCCAGGCGGACGGCGCACGCCGGAAGGCGTCGATCACGGCCGCGACCTGGCTCGACGCGAGCCCGTAGCGCGCGAAGAAGTGCTCGACCTCCGCCACCTCGAGCTCGGGCGACTCGGCCACCTCGCGCCGCTCGCGGGAGAGCTCCGCCGCATAGTGCTCCGCATCGCTGCGCGCGGCCAGGAAGCCGCCCAGGCCCATCGCGATCGAACCCGCGGCCACCTCGGCCAGGCCGGCCGTCACCACGATGCGCGAGGCGGCGACGGCGCCCGAGAGCCCGGCCGCCAGGGCGAAGGGGACGGTGAGTCCGTCGGACATCCCGATCACCACGTCTCGGACGATCTGACCGCCGGAGAAGTGACGCTCGACGTGCGGGGCGGTGGGCATGGGGCCCCCTGATCGGCGGCGAGGTCGAGCCGCGCTGTCGGTCCGGGCCGGCCGCCGTCAGCCCGGCACGCGCTCGAAGCTCGGTACGCCGCTCGGAAGGTGGTGGAAGGCCTGCTTGTCGATGGTGAAGATCACCATGTCGGGCCGGCCGAAGACGCTCGGATCGTCCAGCGTGCCGACCTTGACCAGCACGCCGCCGGGAACGCCGGGCGCCCGGCTCACGAGGTGCGTGCCGCACTCCGGACAGAACTCGCGCGTCACGGGATTCGGGAGATCCTTGCGGCGGAACGCCCTGGGCGAGCCCTTGGTGTAGCTGAAGCCGGCCTCGGGCATGCCGATGAGGACGTTTGGATGACCGCCCGAGATGTACTGGCACTCGCGGCAGTGGCACTGCCCGCGGAACAGCGGATCGCCGGTCGCCTGGTAGCGCACCGCGCGGCAATAGCATCCCCCTTCGAGCTTCATCGGGACCCCTCCTCGCAGCCGCTCGCGCGGTCGTGCGCCGATGGAGCCGTTACTCTAGCAGGGGCTCGCGGCCGAGCCGGGACGCGGCTCGGAGCGCCGAAGGGAGGACGCCTCGATGGCTCCGCTCACCCGGAGCACGGATCGCCAGGGCGACCACTGGAGCGAGTACACCGCCGAGAAGGGCTCGGAGCCGGTCGAGTTCTTCTTCGGGATCGGCAGCCGCTACTCGTACCTCGCCTCGACGCAGATCGACTCCCTGGAGCGGGAGACCGGCTGCAGCGTGCGCTGGCGCCCGCTCTACAGCGTCGATCTGCTGAAGCTCCGCGGGAAGAATCCCTTCGAGGGACCCGCCGTCTCCGGCCAGTACGAGTGGAGCTACCGCCAGGCCGACGCCGCGGCCTGGGCCGAGTACTACGGCGTGCCCTTCCGCGAGCCCCTCGG